>NZ_JCAFUS010000001.1:0-724737 GCF_059371555.1 Stenotrophomonas sp. YJH_SMC_10
AGCAGAAGCAAAAGCTGGCTTCCTGTGGGATGGCGGGGTGGATCCGGTTGCGGGAGACGCCGTAAACCCATCCATGGGGGCTTGGCCGCGGCATCCATGCCGCGGACACTCCCGCAACCGGACCCACCCCGCCTTCGACAGTTTTCCGCGATATGTCGGAGCACGGGGTCGGATCCCGTTGCTGCGCAACGGGCTCTGACCCCAATCTGGAATTCGAGATCTGACAGATGTGTCGACCAAGGTCGACACCTACCAACAACCGCGCGTTCCAACAGTCGCCGTTACCCACAGCCGCGTGAACCTGTCAGAGGCGGGGCGGTGTGGGCTTGCAGGACCGTTGGCGCCATGGATGGCGCCATCGAGCCCCCAGGGGTGAGGGCGCTTTGCTTGCGAAGCACTGCTTCGCGAGCACCCGAACGCCCAGCCGCCAGCGGCTGGGCCGGACCGCGGAGCGGGGTTTACGGCGTGTGCTGCAAGCCCACACCGCCCCGCCAACCCACGGAATGCTCGCTGTTGTTGTTGCCGGCCAGCGGCCGGCACTACCGCGGGTGCAGGGCCGCAGGCCCTGCCGAACCCCTTCACTCCGCGACGTGCTCGACCTGCCGCGGTTCGGGCTTGGTGTCGGGCAGCTGCCAGAAGATCATCGTCGAGGTCAGGGTGATCGCGCCGACGCACAGGAATGTCGCGTGCAGTGCTGCGGTGGCGCTGTTGCTGTCCAGGTGATTGCCGAACGCGGCCAGCAGGCTGCCGGCGGCTGCGGCACCGAAACCGGCGGCCAGCATCATCACCATCGACAGCAGGCTGTTGCCGGAGCTGGCGAATTCGCGGTCCAGATCGCGCAGGGTCACGGTGTTCATCACGGTGAACTGCAGCGAATTGACCGCACCGAAGAAGGCCAGTTGCAGCAGGCGCCAGGCCAGGTGCTGGCCCGGTGTCATCAGGATGAAGCTGGCCATCGCCAGGCCCACCAGCACGGTGTTGACCATCAGCACGCGGCGGTAGCCATAGCGCTCGACCAGCTTCACCGCCAGCTTCTTCGACACCATGCCGGCCGCCGCCACCGGCACCATCATCAGGCCGGCGTTCATCGGGCCCAGGCCGAGGCCGACCTGCAGCAGCAACGGGATCAGCATCGGCATGGCACTGCTGCCGATGCGCGAGAACAGGTTGCCCAGGATGCCGATGCGGTAGCTGGGCACACGGAACAGGGCCAGCGAAAACAGCGGCGCGGTGGAGTTGGCGGCGTGCAGCCAGTAACCCACCAGCGCAGCCAGGCCGGCCACGGTCATCAGCATCACCAGCGCATGTGGCGTACCCAGGCCGGAGATGCCGTCCAGCGCCAGCGACAGCACCACCATCGCGAAGGCCAGCATGATGTAGCCACGCAGGTCGAAGCGGGTGCGATGGCTGGCGTAGTGGTCGGGCATGATCTTCATCGCAGCGATGAAACCGATCACGCCGATCGGCAGGTTGATCAGGAACACCCAGTGCCATGAGGCGATCTCGACCAGCCAGCCGCCCAGCGTGGGGCCGATCAGCGGGCCAACCAGCGCGGGGATGGCGATGAAGCTCATCGCGCGCAGGAAATCCTCGCGTGGCACCGAACGCATCACTGCCAGGCGGCCCACGGGAAGCAGCATCGCGCCGCCGATGCCCTGCAGCACGCGCGCCCCGACCAGCTGGTGCAGGTGCTGGGCCAGCGCGCACGCAAGCGAGCCGAGGGTGAACAGGATGATCGCCACCAGAAACGTGCGGCGGGTGCCGTAGCGGTCGGCGATCCAGCCGGAGGCGGGAATGAAGGTGGCCACCGCCAGCGCGTAGCTGAACACCACCGACTGCATCTGCAGCGGGCTCTCGCCCAGGCTGGCCGCCATCGCCGGCAGCGCCGTGTTGACGATGGTCGAGTCCAGCATCTGCATGAAGATCGCCAGGGACACCAGCCACAGCAGGGGGCGGTGGCGGTTGTAGGTCGATGACGATGTGGGCATGGCGTGCGGCCGGTGCAGCGTGGGGGCCGCCATGATCGCGCAACGCGGGTCACGGCGCGATCAAAGTCGCGCCGTGATGGCCTGCGGAATGCTCAGCGCTGGCTGTGCGCGTGCACCGCGTCGACCAGCACCTGTACGTGTGCCGGGTCCATGTCCGGCGACATGCCGTGGCCAAGGTTGAACACATGGCCCTCGCGCGAGCCGCCGTTGCCGGCGGCATAGGTGTCGAGCACGCGTGCGGCGGCCGCGGCGATCGCATCCGGCGAGGCGTACAGCGTGGTCGGGTCGAGGTTGCCCTGCAGGGCGACGCGGCCACCGGTGCGGCGCAGTGCCTCGTCCAGGTCCAGCGTCCAGTCCAGGCCCAGCGCATCGGCACCGGTGTGCGACAGCGCTTCCAGGTGCAGGCCGGTGCCTTTGCCGAACAGGATCAGCGGCGTGCGCTCGCTGCCTTCGCCGCGCTCCAGCCCCTCGGCGATGCGCTGCAGGTAGCGCAGCGAGAACTCGCGGTACATCGACGGCGACAGCACGCCACCCCAGGTGTCGAACACCTGCAGCGCCTGTGCACCGGCCGCGCGCTGCGCGCCGAGGTAGGCGATCACGGCGTTGGTGGTGACCTCCAGCAGGCGGTGCAGGGCCTGCGGGTGGTTCAGTGCCATGGCCTTGATGCGCGCAAAGTCCTTGCTGCCACCGCCTTCCACCATGTAGCAGGCCAGTGTCCACGGGCTGCCGGAGAAGCCGATCAGCGGCACCTGGCCGTCCAGTTCGCGGCGGATCAGGCGCACCGCATCCATCACGTAGCCCAGGTCCTGTTCCATGTCCGGCACCGCCAGCCGGGCGATGGCGGCTTCGTCACGCACCGGGTGCCGGAACTTCGGGCCTTCGCCTTCGACGAAGTACAGCTCCAGGCCCATCGCATCGGGAATGGTGAGGATGTCCGAGAACAGGATGGCCGCATCCAGCGGGAAGCGGCGCAGCGGCTGCAGGGTGACTTCGCAGGCAATCTCCGGAGTCTTGGCCATGGCCAGGAAGCTGCCGGCCTTGGCCCGGGTCGCGCGGTACTCCGGCAGGTAGCGGCCAGCCTGGCGCATCAGCCAGACAGGGGTGCAGTCCACCGGTTCGCGGCGCAGGGCGCGCAGCAGGCGATCGTTGCGGAGAGGGCTGGTCACGATGGGCATTCCTTGGGCGAAAGTTGGCAGCGGCGTCAGTCGCCGTGCGAGAGAATCTGGAAACCGCGATGCAGTTCGGCATCGCGGGCCTTCTCGAAGGCGTGGCGGGCTTCGTCAGCGTGCAGGAACAGCTCGCGCCGCAACTGCGAGCGGCTGCCGACGCGGCCGCTCTCGCGCAGCAGCTCCCAGCCGCCGAACAGGTCCGGCTGCAGGCTCAGGCGCAGGAAGCGCGGTGCCTGCGCACCGGCGTCGGGACGTTGCAGGTAGACGTGCATGGGCCGATTGTAGCGGGGCCAGGGTGACCCCGGCCGCAACGCGGTCGTGCCGGCCGCTGGCCGGCAATGCTGCCGCGCCTTCCGGTCGTGCCGGCCGCTGGCTGGCAATCCTCCCGCGCGTCCCGGTCGTGCCGGCCGCTGGCCGGCAATCCCCTCGCGCGTCCCGGCTCTACCGGGCCGACAGCACCTTCAGCACCGCCGCCTCATCCACGTCCGGCACCACTTCGGCACGCCCCATGCCGCGCCACAGCACCAGGCGCAGGCGGCCGGCCACGTTCTTCTTGTCCAGGCGCATGCGGCCGAGCAGGGCCTGCGGGTCGAGCCCGGCCGGGATCGCCACGGGCAGGCCCAGGCGTTCCAGCAACGCCTGCAGGCGCACGCGGTCGGCATCGTCGGCCAGCCCCAGCTCGGTGGACAGCTTCGCCGCCAGCACCATGCCCACCGCCACCGCCTCGCCATGGTTCAGCGCATCGCGGCCGGGCGCGGAATAGCCCTGCTCGGTTTCGATGGCATGGCCGAAGGTGTGGCCGAGGTTGAGCAGGGCACGTTCGCCTTTCTCGAACGGATCGCGCTCGACGATGGCGGCCTTGTGCCGGCAGCTGCGCGCGATGGCTTCGGCCAGCGTGGCATCCTCGCCGGCCAGCAGCGCATCGGCATGCTGCTGCAGCCATTCGAAGAACACGGCATCACCCAGCGCGCCGTACTTGACCACTTCGGCCAGGCCCGCACGCAGCTCGCGCGGCGGCAGGGTGGCCAGCACGCGGGTATCGGCGATGACCGCGCGCGGCGGATGGAACGCACCGACCAGGTTCTTGCCGGCCGGAATGTCGACCGCAGTCTTGCCACCGACTGACGAATCGACCATCGCCAGCAGGGTGGTGGGCAGCTGCACGCAGTCGACGCCGCGCATCCAGCAGGCCGCGGCAAACCCGGCGAGATCACCGACCACGCCGCCGCCGAGCGCGAACACGCAGGCATCGCGGGTGGCGCCGAGCGCAGCCAGCGCTTCGATCGCGCGGCCGAATTCGGCCAGCGTCTTGGACGCTTCGCCCGCAGCGAGGACATGCTCGCCGACGATCAGGTCGGGGCGCGCGGCCAGCAGCGCCTGCTTCACCGGCGCCAGATAACGCGGGGCCACTTCGCTGTCGCTGAGCAGCAGCACATGGCGGCCGCGCACATGCGCGGCCAGCGCGGCGCCGTCGGCCAGCGCGCCTGCGCCGATGGTGATGGAGTAGGGCCGGTCGCCGCCAACGGCGACCTGCAGCAGGGCGGGAGAAGTCATGCGTTCAGGTCCTGGCGCTGCCATTGCGTGGCCAGCTTGACCACCAGCTGGGCGGTCGCGTCGGCAGCGGTGTACGGGTCGGTATCGAGGGTGAGGTCGGCCAGTTCGCGGTACAGCGGGTCGCGGTGCGCGGCCAGATCGTGCAGCACCTGCTCGCGGTCCGGGCGCTGCAGCAGCGGCCGGCCCTTGTCGCGGGCCAGGCGTTCCAGCTGCGCGGCCACGCTGACCCGCAGGTAGACCACGAAGCCACGCTGGGCGATCAGTGCACGGTTGCCCGGATCCAGCACCGCGCCACCGCCGGTGGAGACCAGCTGGCCGCGGCCTTCCAGCACGCGGGCCAGGGCCTGGCGTTCATGGTGGCGGAAACCGGCTTCGCCGGCATGCTCGAAAATGGTCGGGATGCCGGCGCCGGCAGCCTCGACGATGGCCTGGTCGACATCGACGAAGTCCAGCGTGAAGCGCTCGGCCAGGCGGCGGCCGATGCAGGTTTTGCCGGCGCCCATCGGGCCGATCAGGATCAGGTTCGGAGCAGGATTCATGCCCTCTGATGCTAACACCTCCGTGCCCTGGCCTTTACGTTCTTCACGTCAGGGTGGGCATTCCTGCGGGGGTTCCCGCGCCAACCGGAGCACAGGTCATGACGGTCGCCAAGGTCATCGAGATCACCGCCTCCTCGCCGAAGAGCGTGGAGGATGCGGTGCGCAGCGGACTGAAGAAGGTTTCCGAGACGGTCAAGGGCATCCAGGGCGCCTGGGTGAACGAGACCAAGGTGGTCACCAACGGCAGCGGCGAGATCACCGAATGGCGGGTCAACCTGCGGGTGACCTTCCTGGTGGAATAGCCGCGCTCAGCGCACGGCCTGCACCTGCCGCTGGCCGTCCAGGACCACGACGTGGTCGGCGAGCGTGGGAAGCGTGCGCAGTGCCTGCCGGCTGACCCGCTCGTAGTACTGCACGAAACGCTCCAGCTGCGGCCGGCTCATGCCGTGCCGGCCCGGCTGCGCGGCCTGCAGGTTCTGCTCCTGCTGCCAGCGCCAGCGCGGTACCACCGCGAAATCCGGCGGTTGCAGGAACCACAGGCGGTCGCAGCGCTGCCACAGCGCGGGGTAGTCGCGGGCCAGCGCCTGGTTGCACCAGTGGCGCCAGCGGCCGTCGCTGTCGGCTTCGCGTTCCAGCGCGTTCAACGGGGCATCCAGCGCTGCGTCATCCTGCGCGGGCGTACCGAGGAACCATCCCTCGAACACCAGCAGGTCCAGTGGCGTGTCCAAGTGCGGCCATTGCGCCTCGGCCAAGCGTTCATCGGCCAGCTTGTCAAAGCGCGGCATCGCCAGGGGGCGGCGCGCTGCTACGGCGTCCAGCACGCTGTGCGCCAGCGTCAGGTCATGGGTACCGGGTGGGCCGCGGGTCATCAGCAGCGGATGCACCTGGCGCGCCAGGCGCTGGCGCTGCGCACGGGTCAGGTAGACATCGTCGATCGACAGGCTGGCCGCGCACAGGCCGCGGGCCCGGGCGCGTGCGACCACCTGTGCGGCCAGCGTCGATTTGCCGCTCCCCTGCAGGCCGCTGATCGCCAATACTGGAACCGCTGCACCGCTGGACAGTGCATCGTCCAGCGCCTGTTCGGCCAATGTTTCGGGGAATCCTTTCACCTGGGGCATATACGCAGCAGCGGCCATGCAGCCACAATAGCCCAAACCGTGTGAGAACAACGCCATCATGAGCGACCTGTACGCCGAAGCCCTGTCCACGTTTGCCCGCCTGTTCGAGGAGGCCAAACAGAGCCGCGAGGTCGAGCCCAACGCGATGACCGTGGCGACTGCAGATGCGCAGGGACGCCCGTCTGCGCGCACCGTGCTGCTGAAGGCCTTCGACGAGCGCGGCTTCGTCTTCTACACGCACCTGGGCAGCCACAAGGGCCGTGAGCTGCGGTCCAATCCGCAGGCCGCGCTGCTGTTCCTGTGGCGCAGCTTGCGCGAGGCCGGCATCCAGGTGCGCATCGAGGGTCGTGTCGAGCAGGTCGCCGACGCCGAGGCCGACGCCTATTTCGCCAGCCGCCCGCGCATGAGCCAGATCGGCGCCTGGGCCTCGCAGCAGTCGAAGACGCTGGCAACCCGCGAGGAGTTCGACGCGCGCGTGGCCGAGGTCGAAGCGCGCTTCGAAGGCAAGGACGTGCCGCGCCCGGAAGGCTGGAGCGGCCTGCGCGTGGTGCCCGACCGCATCGAGTTCTGGTACGGCGCGCAGTTCCGCCTGCACGAGCGCTGGTGCTATGAAGCCGGTGCGGAAGGGCGCTGGAGCAAGCGCCTGCTGTACCCGTGACCGGCAGCGCGGCCACGATCCGCCCGGCCACGGCGGCCGATGCGGTCGCGTGGGCGCAGCTGCGTCTGGGCCTGTGGCCCGATGCCGATGATCCGCTGGAGACGCTGGTGGCGGCGCTGGCCGAGGACGCAGGTGCGGTTTTCCTGGCGTGTGCAGCGGGTGGACAGGCGATCGGCTTCGCCGAAGTGCGCCTGCGCCATGACTACGTGGACGGCACCGATTCCTCGCCGGTGGGCTTCCTGGAGGGCTGGTACGTGCAGCCGCAGTGGCAAGGCCGCGGCGTGGGACGCGCCCTGCTGGCGGCGGTGCGGGCGTGGACGCGCGATGCGGGCTGCCGCGAACTGGCTTCGGACAGTCGCGTGGAGGACGTGCAGGCTCACGCCGCGCATCGGGCCTGCGGCTTCGAAGAAACCGAACGGGTGGTCTATTTCCGCATGCCGCTGGAGCCATCGGCGTGAATCGCGTGGCGCTGTACCGCGTGGTGGTGCTTGTTCCATCGGCCGCGCTGGACGCAGTGAAGCAGGGCATCCTCGCGGTGGATGCGCTCGCGGCCGGCGACTACGAGCATGGCATGTGGTGGTCGGCGCCCGGATTCGAGCAGTTCCGCCCACGCATGGGAGCGTCGCCCGTGCAGGGTGAAGCGGGTCGCACCGAAGTGGTCGACAGCGTGCGCCTGGAGTTCTGCCTGCCGCGCGATCCGCAGCGGCTGCAGCGCATCTTCGAGCAGGGCATCGTGCCGCATCATCCGTGGCAGGTACCGGTGGTGCAGGTGGAGGACATCGAGCTGCTGCTCGCTGACAGGCGGCGGTTGTAGCGCCAAGCCATGCCCGGCTGCTTTCGCGCGAACATCAGCCGAGCATGGGCTCGGCTTTACAGGCCTTCAGCGCGCAACCAGCGCCACAGCGTGGTACGGGACACCCCCAGCGCCTGCGCCATGCCCTCGCGATCATGCCGGTGTTCCCGCAGCTGTGCTTCCAGCTGCGCACGCGGTGGCCGCTTGCCGTTGCTTTCCACCGGCAACGCCGCGACACCTTCATGCACCAGCTCGGGTGCCAGCTGCAGCAGCCGCGCCGCATCGATCAGCCCTTCACCGGGCTGCCAGTGGATGCGCAGCCGATCGACCAGATTGCGCAGTTCGCGCACGTTTCCCGGCCACTCGGCCGCGCTCAGTACCGCCAGTGCCTCCTCATCCAACGGCGCGTCGATGCCACGCAGCTGGCGGAAGAAGTGCTGTGCCAGCAACGGGATGTCACCACGTCGCGCGCGGAGCGCGGGCAGGGTGATGCGCAGCGCGGCCAGCCGGTAGTACAGGTCGCGACGGAAGCTGCCGGTCGCCGCGCGCTGCTCCAGTGACTGCAGAGTGGCGGCCACCACGCGCAGGTCGACCGGGGTCGGTTCGGTGGCGCCGACGCGCAGCACCTCCCGTTCCTCCAGCACCCGCAGCAGGCGGGTCTGCAGCGGTAGCGGCAGCTCGCCGATTTCATCCAGGAACAGGGTGCCGCCGTCGGCCGCTTCGACCAGGCCGACGCGGCCGCCGCGGCGCGCGCCGGTGAAGGCGCCATCACTGTAGCCAAACAGTTCGGCTTCCAGCAGCGACTCACTGATCGCGCCGCAGTTCAGCGCCACGAAGCGTCCACGACGGCCACTGGCCGCATGCAGCTGGCGCGCCACCAGTTCCTTGCCGGTGCCGGTTTCGCCGCTGACCAGCACGGTGCTGTCGTGCGGCGCATAGAGCGCGATCTGCGCACGCACCTGCGCCATCGCGTCGCTGTCGCCGAGCAGTTCATGCGCGTCGCTGCGCACTGCCGGGCGCCGGCGCAGGGGCGGCCGGCTGCCCGTGGAGCGGGCCAGGGCCTGGGTCAGTTCGAGGGCGTGTTCGAACGCCTGCCGTACCGAATCGGCCGAGTACAGCAGCACGCCGGGCAGGCCGGCCTGCTCGGCATGGTCGATGGCCATGCCGGTGCCGACGATCACTTCGATGCCGTTGGCACGCAGGTCGGCAATGCAATCGCGTGCGTCCTCGCGGGTGACGAAGCGACGGTGCTCGATCTCCAGGCCAAAACTCTGCTGGAAGTTGCTGAACACCGGTACGTCGCTGGCGTGGGTGACCAGGCCGATGCGGCTGGCGATCCGCCGCGCGCGCGCCAGCGCTTCCATCAGGTCGAAGCCGTTGGCCTGGATCGGCACCAGCGGCAGCTCCAGCCGGCCACGCAGCCACGCCGCATTGGAGCCGCCGGCGATGACCACGTCGCAGTGTTCCCGGCGCAGGCGTTGGCCGATCACGGCCACCGCTTCCTCGAAGCCGAGGTTGATCTGCTCGATGCGCGCGCGACGGTCGAACTCGGGAATGACGTCGCCGAGCAGGCCGGTCAGGCGCGAAACGCTGACGGTCCAGATGACCGGGCGGCCGGGGTCGGCATCGGCGTGGCGCAGGGGCGAGCGGGGCAGGTGCATGGCGGCAGCCATCGGTCGGAATGTTTCATGATACATCCGTTTCAATGTTTCATATGTTTCACTTTGGTCGACCCGTCACGCCCGTGAAATCAAGAGCTTGCAGCTTGGCACGGTGCTTGCGCCCTCGTTTCCGGACTTCAACCTGGATTGCCGCATGACCGCTTCCGCCCCTTTCTCTGCCGGTGCCCGCTTCCGTGAGGCGCTGGCTGCCGAATCGCCGCTGCAGGTGATCGGCGCCATCAACGCCAACCATGCCCTGCTGGCCAAGCGCGCCGGATTCCGCGCCATCTACCTGTCCGGTGGCGGGGTTGCGGCAGGCTCGCTGGGCCTGCCGGACCTGGGCATCAATACGCTGGAAGACGTGCTGGTGGACGTGCGCCGCATCACCGATGTCTGCGACCTGCCGTTGATGGTCGACATCGATACCGGCTTTGGCCCGAGCGCGTTCAACATCGCGCGCACCGTGAAGTCGCTGATCAAGGCCGGTGCGGCCGCCTGCCACATCGAGGACCAGGTCGGTGCCAAGCGTTGCGGTCACCGTCCGGGCAAGGAGATCGTCTCGCAGGGTGAAATGGTCGACCGTGTGAAGGCCGCTGCCGATGCCAAGACCGATCCGGACTTCTTCCTGATCGCGCGTACCGATGCCATCCAGGTGGACGGCGTGGACAAGGCGATCGAGCGCGCCATCGCCTGCGTCGAGGCCGGTGCCGACGGCATCTTCGCCGAGGCCGCCTACGATCTGGACACCTACCGCCGCTTCGTGGACGCGGTGAAGGTGCCGGTGCTGGCCAACATCACCGAATTCGGTGCCACCCCGCTGTTCAGCCGCGATGAACTGGCCTCGGCCGGCGTCGCCATCCAGCTGTTCCCGCTGTCGGCGTTCCGCGCGGCCAACAAGGCGGCCGAGAACGTCTACCAGGCAGTGCGCCGCGATGGCCACCAGCGCAACGTGGTGGAGACCATGCAGACCCGCGAAGAGCTGTACGACCGCATCGGCTACCACGCCTTCGAGCAGCAGCTCGATGCGCTGTTCGCCGCCAAGAAATAAGCAGTACCCTGCACCATCAAGTTTCGGAGGGAAACATGAACGATACGACCGCAACCCCGACCTTCAAGCCGAAGAAGTCCGTCGCCCTGTCCGGCACCGCGGCCGGCAACACCGCGCTGTGCAGCGTGGGCCGCAGCGGCAACGACCTGCACTACCGCGGCTATGACATTCTGGACCTGGCCAACACCAGCGAGTTCGAGGAAATCGCCTACCTGCTGGTGCACGGCAAGCTGCCGACCCGCGCCGAGCTGGTTTCGTACAAGGCCAAGCTGAAGTCGCTGCGTGGCATCCCCGCCGCGGTGAAGGCCGCGCTGGAAGAGCTGCCGCCGTCGGCGCATCCGATGGACGTGATGCGCACCGGCGTGTCCGTGCTCGGCTGCGTGGCACCGGAGAAGGACGACCACAACCACCCGGGCGCGCGTGACATCGCCGACAAGCTGATGGCCTGCCTCGGTTCGATGCTGCTGTACTGGTACCACTGGAGCCACAACGGCCGCGCCATCGACGTGGAAACCGACGATGATTCGATCGGCGGCCACTTCCTGCACCTGCTGCATGGCGAAAAGCCGCAGGATTCGTGGGTGAAGGCGATGCACACCTCGCTGATCCTGTACGCCGAGCACGAGTTCAACGCCTCGACGTTCACCTGCCGTGTCATCGCCGGTACCGGCAGCGACATGTACAGCGCGATCTGCGGTGGCATCGGGGCGCTGCGTGGCCCGAAGCATGGCGGCGCCAACGAAGTGGCGTTCGAAGTGCAGAAGCGCTACGACAACCCGGATGAGGCCGAGGAAGACATCAAGGCGCGCGTCGAGCGCAAGGAAGTGGTGATCGGTTTCGGCCACCCGGTCTATACCGTCTCCGATCCGCGCAACAAGGTGATCAAGGACGTGGCCCGCGAGCTGTCCGAAGAACAGTCGAGCATGAAGATGTACGACATCGCCGAGCGCCTGGAATCGGTGATGTGGGACATCAAGAAGATGTTCCCGAACCTGGACTGGTTCAGTGCGGTCAGCTACCACATGATGGGCGTGCCGACCGCGATGTTCACCCCGCTGTTCGTGATCGCGCGCACCGCCGGCTGGAGCGCGCACATCATCGAGCAGCGCATCGACGGCAAGATCATCCGCCCGAGCGCCAACTACATCGGCCCGGAAGACCGCGACTTCGTCGCCATCGACAAGCGCGTCTGATCCTCCTGCTGTCCCCATCCGGCCGGCCGCGTGCCGGCCGGATGCTCTCGCCGCCGCTCCGCCGGCACCCGGCCCGCCCCAAGTACTCCGCCAGCCCATGAATACCGATTACCGCAAGAACCTCCCCGGCAGCGCGCTGGATTATTTCGACGCGCGCGCCGCGGTCGATGCGATCCAGCCCGGCGCCTACGCCACCCTGCCGTACACCTCGCGCGTGCTGGCCGAGAACCTGGTGCGCCGCTGCGATCCGGCCACGCTTGGCGATTCGCTGAAGCAGCTGATCGAGCGCCGTCGCGACCTCGACTTCCCGTGGTTCCCCGCACGCGTGGTGTGCCACGACATCCTCGGCCAGACCGCGCTGGTGGACCTGGCCGGCCTGCGTGATGCGATCGCCGACAAGGGCGGCGACCCGGCCAAGGTCAATCCGGTGGTGCCGGTGCAGTTGATCGTCGATCACTCGCTGGCGGTGGAGTGCGGTGGCTACGATCCGCAGGCGTTCGAGAAGAACCGCGCCATCGAGGATCGCCGCAACGAAGACCGTTTCCACTTCATCGACTGGACCAAGCAGGCGTTCCAGAACGTGGACGTGATTCCGCCGGGCAACGGCATCATGCACCAGATCAACCTGGAGAAGATGTCGCCGGTGATCTACGTGCAGGACGGCGTGGCCTTCCCGGATACCTGCGTGGGCACCGACAGCCACACCCCGCACGTGGACGCGCTGGGCGTGATCGCGATCGGTGTTGGCGGCCTGGAAGCGGAGAACGTGATGCTCGGCCGCGCGTCGTGGATGCGCCTGCCGGATATCGTCGGCGTCGAGCTGACGGGCAGGCCGCAGCCGGGCATCACCGCCACCGACGTGGTGCTGGCGCTGACCGAATTCCTGCGCAAGCAACGCGTGGTCGGTGCGTATCTTGAGTTCTTCGGCGAGGGAGCGTCGGCACTGACCATCGGTGACCGCGCCACCATCTCCAACATGTGCCCCGAATACGGCGCCACCGCCGCGATGTTCTATATCGATGGGCAGACCCTCGATTACCTGCGCTTG
Source organism: Stenotrophomonas sp. YJH_SMC_10 (assembly GCF_059371555.1). Classification (NCBI taxonomy): domain Bacteria; kingdom Pseudomonadati; phylum Pseudomonadota; class Gammaproteobacteria; order Lysobacterales; family Lysobacteraceae; genus Stenotrophomonas; species Stenotrophomonas sp. YJH_SMC_10. The sequence continues at coordinate 12,770 of NZ_JCAFUS010000001.1, forward strand.
ACCGGCCGCGAGGAGTCGCAGGTGGCGCTGGTCGAGAATTACGCGCGCACCACCGGCCTGTGGGCCGACGCGCTGGCCACCGCGCAGTACGAGCGCGTGCTGCGCTTCGACCTGTCCAGCGTGGTGCGCAACATGGCCGGCCCCTCGAATCCGCACAAGCGCGTGGCCACCGCCGAGCTGGCCGAGCGCGGCATCGCCGACGAAGCCAAGCTGGCAGCGGGCAAGGCCGAGCAGGCCCAGGGCCTGATGCCGGATGGCGCGGTGATCATCGCCGCCATCACCAGCTGCACCAACACTTCCAACCCGCGCAACGTGATCGCCGCCGGCCTGCTGGCGCGCAAGGCCAATGAACGTGGCCTGCTGCGCAAGCCGTGGGTGAAGTCGTCCCTGGCGCCGGGCTCGAAGGCGGTGCAGCTGTACCTGGAAGAAGCCGGCCTGTTGCCCGACCTGGAGAAGCTCGGCTTCGGCATCGTGGCGTTCGCCTGCACCACCTGCAACGGCATGAGTGGCGCGCTGGATCCGGCGATCCAGCAGGAGATCATCGACCGTGACCTGTATTCCACGGCCGTGCTGTCGGGCAACCGTAATTTCGACGGCCGCATCCACCCGTATGCGAAGCAGGCCTTCCTGGCGTCGCCGCCGCTGGTGATCGCCTATGCCATCGCCGGCACCGTGCGTTTCGACATCGAGAAGGACGTGCTGGGCGTGGACGCCGACGGCAATGAGGTGCGCCTGAAGGACATCTGGCCGAGCGACGCCGAGATCGACGCAGTGGTGAAGACCGCGGTGAAGCCGGAGCAGTTCCGCAAGGTGTACAACCCGATGTTCAACGTGCGCGTGGAGCACGGTGCGGCGGTCAGCCCGCTGTACGACTGGCGCCCGCAGAGCACCTATATCCGCCGCCCGCCCTACTGGGAAGGCGCGCTGGCCGGGGAGCGCACGCTGTCGGGCATGCGCGCGCTGGCAGTGCTGCCGGACAACATCACCACCGACCACCTGTCGCCGTCCAACGCGATCCTGGCATCCAGTGCGGCCGGTGAATACCTGGCGAAAATGGGCCTGCCGGAAGAGGACTTCAATTCCTACGCGACCCACCGTGGCGACCACCTGACCGCGCAGCGCGCCACCTTCGCCAACCCCAAGCTGTTCAACGAGATGGTGCGCAACGACGACGGCAGCGTGAAGCAGGGCTCGCTGGCGCGGGTGGAGCCGGAAGGCAAGGTGATGCGCATGTGGGAAGCGATCGAGACCTACATGGACCGCAAGCAGCCGCTGATCATCATCGCCGGTGCCGACTACGGCCAGGGCAGCTCGCGTGACTGGGCTGCCAAGGGCGTGCGCCTGGCCGGTGTGGAAGCGATCGTGGCCGAAGGCTTCGAACGCATCCACCGCACCAACCTGATCGGCATGGGCGTGCTGCCGCTGGAGTTCAAGCCGGGCACCACCCGCCTGACCCTGGGCATCGACGGTACCGAGACCTTCGACGTGATCGGCGAGCGCACCCCGCGCGCCGACCTGACCCTGGTCATCCACCGCCGAGACGGCCAGGACGTGATCGTGCCGGTCACCTGCCGCCTGGACAGCGACGAGGAAGTGGCGATCTACGAAGCCGGTGGCGTGCTGCAGCGCTTCGCCCAGGACTTCCTGGAAGGCGCCAGGGTGGCGTGATACCGGCCTGAATGCCTGCCCCCGGAGGCCGGGGGCGGGCTTGTCCGACACCCGGGCAGGGCGCACACTGGCTTGGCAAAAACTGCCAATGGAGAGTCTCATGGCCACCATGAACATTTCGCTGACCGACCCGCTCAAGCAGTTCGTGGACGAGGAAGTGCGTGAAGGCGGCTACTCCAGTACGTCGGACTACGTGCGTGACCTGATCCGCCAGCGCCAGCGCAGCAAGGCGGAAGAGCTGCTCAAGCAGTTGATAGCCGAGGGGCTGGCTTCTGGGCCTGGCGTCCCGGTGACGGCCGACACATTCGAGCGCATGCGTCGCGAACTGACCGAAAGGATGGAGCGTGAAGGCGATTGAATGGCGGCCCAAGGCCGAAGCCGACGCAGCCGATGCCGCGCTGTGGTTCGCACGGCAGGGTGGGCTGGTACTGGGTCGGCGCTTTCTCGCCGAGTTGGAAGCCACGCTTCAACGCATCGCGGTGTTTCCTGGCTCGGGTTCCACCCGGCACGCCGACCTCGCAGCACAGCTGCCGGTGCCGTTGCGCTTCATGCTGGTTCCGGGCTTCGAACGCTACCTCGTTTATTACCTCGATCGACCGGACCGTGTGGACATCATGCGTGTGTGGTGCGTTGATCGTGGTCTTGACGCGCTGACGCAAGACATTTCCTGAAATTCAAACGCGTGGATTCGACGATGACCTTCCTCCCGCAACTCCGTATCCCCGCCACCTACATGCGCGGTGGCACCAGCAAGGGCGTGTTCTTCCGCCTGCAGGACCTGCCCGAGGCCGCGCAGGTGCCGGGCGCCGCACGCGATGCGCTGCTGATGCGCGTGATCGGCTCGCCCGATCCGTATGGCAAGCAGACCGACGGCATGGGCGGTGCAACGTCCAGCACCAGCAAGTGCGTGATCATCTCCGCCGCTTCGGTGCCCGACCACGACGTCGACTACCTGTACGGCCAGGTCTCGATCGACACCGCCTTCGTCGACTGGAGCGGCAACTGCGGCAACCTCAGCACGGCAGTGGGGCCGTTCGCGATCGCCAACGGGCTGATCGATCCGGCCCGCGTGCCGCGTGATGGCCTGTGCACCGTGCGCATCTGGCAGGCCAACATCGGCAAGACCATCATCGCCCACGTGCCGATGCGCGACGGCGAAGTACAGGAGATCGGCGATTTCGAGCTGGATGGCGTGACCTTCCCGGCCGCTGAGATCCAGCTGGAATTCATCGATCCGTCCGATGACGGCGATGCGGGTGCCATGTTCCCGACCGGCAACCTGGTCGACACCCTGGACGTGCCGGGCGTGGGTCGTTTCGAGGTGACCATGATCACCGCCGGCATCCCGACCATCTTCCTCAATGCTGCCGACCTGGGCTACACCGGCACCGAGCTGCAGCCTGCCATCAACGAAGACAAGGCGGCGCTGCAGAAATTCGAGGCCATTCGTGCTTACGGCGCGCTGCGCATGGGCCTGATCCCGAAACTGGAAGACGCCGCGACCCGCCAGCACACGCCGAAGGTGGCCTTCGTGGCGCCGGCACAGGACTACGTGTCGTCCAGTGGCAAGGCCATCCCGGCCTCGGCCATCGACCTGCACGCGCGGGCGCTGTCGATGGGCAAGCTGCACCACGCGATGATGGGCACTGCCGCGGTTGCAATCGGGACCGCAGCGGCGATCCCGGGCACGCTGGTCAATCGCGCGGCCGGTGGTGGCGAGCGCGAAGCGGTGACCTTCGGCCATCCCTCCGGCACGTTGCGCGTGGGTGCGGAGGCCGGTCTAGTTGACGGCCAGTGGACAGTGACCAAGGCCATCATGAGCCGCAGCGCCCGCGTGCTGATGGAGGGCAAGGTGCGGGTGCCGGCCGAGTGATGCTCGGGTAACCGCCAACCGGGGTTGGCATGGTGCACGGGCAACCGTGCACTCCCACGAGGAGGGCCACGATGTCCGACAGCCACACCCGATCCAACGAGCGTGCAGCGTGGGATGCGCTGCTGGTCGACATCGTCGATTACGTACGCGACGCGCGCATCGACTCGCCGCTGGCGTTCCAGACCGCGCACCACTGCCTGCTCGACACGCTCGGCTGCGGCCTGGAAGCACTGTCCTTCCCGGCCTGCAGCAAGCTGCTCGGCCCCCTGGTGCCGGGCATCAGCGTGGTCAACGGTGCGCGCGTGCCGGGTACGCATTACGTGCTGGACCCCGTGCAGGCGGCTTTCAACCTTGGCGCGATGGTGCGCTGGCTGGATTTCAACGACACCTGGCTGGCCGCGGAATGGGGTCACCCCTCGGACAACCTGGGCGGCATCCTCGCCGTCTGCGACTGGCTGGGGCGCAACGCGCAGGCCCTGCGCCGCCCGGTGCCCACGGTGCACGACGTACTGTTGGCGATGATCAAGGCGCACGAGATCCAGGGCGTGCTGGCCCTGCAGAACTCCTTCAACCGCGTCGGGCTGGACCATGTGGTGCTGGTCAAGGTCGCCACCACCGCGGTGGTCGCGCAGTTGCTTGGGCTCGACCGCGAACACATGCTCAATGCACTGTCGCTGGCCTGGGTGGATGGCCAGGCGCTGCGCACCTACCGGCATGCGCCCAACACCGGCTCGCGCAAGAGCTGGGCGGCCGGCGATGCGACCAGCCGTGGCGTGCGCCTGGCGCTGATGGCGGCCAGCGGCGAGATGGGTTACCCCAGCGTGCTGAGTGCGCCGACCTGGGGCTTTGAAGCGGTATCGATGCACGGCAGGGCCCTGACGCTGGGGCGACCGCTGGGCAGCTATGTGATGGAGAACGTGCTGTTCAAGATCAGCTTCCCGGCCGAGTTCCACGGCCAGACGGCGGTGGAGGCGGCGATCACGCTGCACCAGCAGCTGCGCGCGATGGGGCGACGGGTCGAGGACATCGCGCATATCGCCATCCGGACCCAGGAAGCCTGCATCCGCATCATCGACAAGCAGGGACCGCTGCATAATCCGGCCGACCGCGACCACTGCGTGCAGTACATGGTCGCCATCGCACTGCTGCACGGGCGGCTTGTGGCCGAGGACTACGAGGATGACGTCGCGGCCGACCCGCGCATCGACGCGCTGCGCGCGAAGATGGCCTGCCATGAGGACCCGCAGCTCAGCGCCGATTACCTGGACCCGGGCAAGCGCAGCATCGCCAACGGCCTGACAGTGCGCTTCATCGATGGCACCGCATTGCCGGAGGTGCTGGTGGAATACCCGCTCGGCCACGCGCGTCGCCGCCAGGAGGGAATCCCGCTGCTGATGGACAAGTTCCGCCGCCACCTGGCCCATCGCTTCCCGACCGCCCAGCAACAGCGCATCCTGTCCGCATCGCTGGACCCGGTGGCCCTGGCGGCAATGCCGGTGCCCGACTACGTGGACCTGTACCTGCCGGGGTAGGGCGATCGGTAGTGCCGGCCGCTGGCCGGCAATTCCATCCAACCTGCCATGCCGGCCAGCGCCGGCACTGCCCGCACTGGGGCGATTGCCGAATTCGCGTCAACACCTTGACGTGGCCTGCCTATAATGGCCGCCTCGATCAAGGAGTGACGACATGAGCGGTCCGGCACGGCGGAAGCGGTGGGGATGGGCGGCGGCCGTACTGGCAGGAGGCCTGTTGCTGGGCCTGGCCGGCTGTCGCAATGACAGCGGGCAGCTGCCCAAGGCCAGTGGCGAGGCCATCACCACCAAGGCCGAGCAGGTGAAGGAGTTCACCCTGCTGCGCGCCTACCCGGACCAGAAGAATGACGGCCTGTCGCTGGCGCTGGAGTTCTCGCGCCCCCTGGTCGGCACCCAGGATTTCGACACGCTGGTGCGCTTCGAGGAGAAGGTCGGCACCGACGACAGCAGCTGGACCCTGTCCGATGACGGCCTGACCTTGCGCTACCCGTTCGTCGAGGCCGGCAAGGAGTTCAGCCTGGTGGTGTCGCCGGACCTGCTGGCCGCCGACGGCAGCCGGCTGGGCAAGGAACTGAAGCAGAAGGTGTTCAGCGGCGAGCTGAAGCCGGTGGTCGGCTTCGCCTCGCAGGGCAGCGTACTGCCGGCCAAGGACAGCCGTGGCCTGCCGGTGGTTTCGGTGAACGTGCCGGAGGTCGACGTCGAGTTCCTGCGCGTGCGCGAGAAGGACCTGCCGACCTTCTTCAGCCAGTACCAGCGCGGCGGTCGCCGCGGCAGCTGGGAGCTGAGCAGCGACTACGAGCGCAGCCCGATCAACAAGCTGGCCGAGCCGGTCTACGTCAACCGCTTCATCCTGGGCGGCAAGAAGAACGAGCGGGTGCTGACCTACCTGCCGACCCAGGACATCAAGGAACTGCAGGAGCCGGGCCTGTACTTCGCCCTGCTCAAGCGCACCGGTGACTACGAAGGCGAGTTCGATACCGCGTTCTTCTCGGTCAGCGACATCGGCCTGCATACCCGTGCCTACAAGGACAAGCTGTTCGTGCACACCGCCGGCCTGAAGGACGGCGCGCCGCTGAAGGGCATCGACCTGCGCGTGCTCGACGCCAAGGGCGAGGTGGTGCTGAAGGGCAGCACCGACGGCAATGGCAATGCGCTGCTGAACTACACCCTGGATGCCACCCACGTGCTGGTCGCCAGCAGCGGCAAGGACACCAGCTTCCTGCCGTTCAACCAGCCGGCGCTGGACCTGAGCGAATTCGCCGTGGCCGGTCGTGACAACGCCTGGTTCGACGTCTACGCCTGGTCCGGCCGCGACCTGTACCGCCCGGGCGAGACTGTGCGCCTGTCCGCGCTGCTGCGCGACAACGACGGCAAGCCGGTCAAGGCGCAGCCGGTGTTCCTGCGCCTGAAGCAGCCCGACGGCAAGACCTTCCGCGAGACCCGCCTGCAGCCGGGCGAGCAGGGCTACATCAGTTTCGAGCAGGTCATCCCGGCCGAGGCGCCGACCGGGCGCTGGCAGGTCGAGTTCCGCACCGACCCGGCCAGCAAGGAAGCGATCCAGGGCATGACCCTGCGCATCGAGGAGTTCCTGCCCGAGCGCATGAAGCTGGACCTGGACAGCGCGCAGAAGACGCTGAAGCCGGGCGAGGACCTGCGCCTGCAGGCCAACGGCGCCTATCTGTACGGGGCGCCGGCCGACGGCAACCGCTTTACCGCGCGCATGGCGGTGGCCGCCGAACAGCAGCCGGTGGAGGGCCTGCCGGGCTATTTCTTCGGTGACCCGACCCTGCAGCTGCCGCGCGAGGCCAAGGACGTGATCGATACCACGCTGCCGGCCAACGGCCAGCTGCGTGAGGATGTGGCGCTGCCGGAAGAGGCGGCCAAGGCCAAGGCACCGATCGCCGTGGTGCTGTCCGGCAGCCTGTATGAAACCGGCGGGCGCACGGTCACCCGTACCCTGAAGCGGGTGATGTGGCCGGCCAACGCGCTGGTCGGCGTGCGGCCGCTGTTCAACCCCGACGATGGTGCTGATTCCAACGGCAACGCACGCTTCGAACTGATGCGCGTGGATGCCGCCGGCACATCGCAGCCAGCCAAGGGCCTGAAGATCACCCTGGTGCGGGAACTGCGCGACTACCACTGGACCTTCAACGACAACCGCTGGGATTACGATTTCACCCGCCGTTTCGAGAACAAGGAAACGCGCACCGTCGATGCTGGAAGCAGTGCGGTCGCCTTCGATTTCCCGGTGGAGTGGGGCGAGTACCGGGTGGACGTGTTCGATCCGTCCACCGGCCTGACCAGTCGCTACCCGTTCCGCGCCGGCTGGAGCTGGGGCGATGACAACCGTGGCCTGGACGCGCGCCCGGACAAGATCAAGCTGGGCCTGGACAAGACCGGCTACAAGGCCGGGGACACCCTGGAAGTGACGGTGACCCCGCCGCACGCCGGCAAGGGCATCCTGATGGTCGAGACCGACCGCATGCTGTACGTGCAGGACATCGACGCCAAGCCGGGTTCGACCTTCAAGATCCCGGTCACCGCCGACTGGGAGCGGCACGACGTCTACATCACCGCGCTGGTGTTCCGTGGCGGCAGTGCGCCGAGCAAGATCACCCCGGCCCGTGCCGTGGGCGTGGTGCACGTGCCGATGGACCGCAAGGGCCGCACCGTGGCCGTCGGCCTGGTCGCGCCCAAGCAGATGCGCCCGGAGCAGGACCTGCCGGTGACGGTCAGCGCGCCGCAGCTGGCCGGCAAGATGGCGCACGTCACCGTCTCGGCGGTGGACGTGGGCATCCTCAACATCACCCGCTTCCCGGTGCCCGATGCCGGCGCGCACTTCTTTGCCCAGCGCCGTCTCGGCATCGACGCCTATGACATCTACAGCCGGGTGATCGAGAGCTTCGACGGCGGCAGTGGCAAGCTCAAGTTCGGCGGCGACATGGCCTTGCAGGCGCTGCCGCAGGCCAAGCGCCCGACCGCGCGCGTACAGACCGTGGACCTGTTCTCCGGCCCGGTGCAGCTGGATGCCAAGGGCAATGCCCGCATCCGCCTGAAGGTGCCGGACTTCAACGGCACCCTGCGCGTGTCGGCACTGGTCTACAGCGATGACCAGTACGGCAAGCGCGACGTGGAGACCGTGGTGCGCGCGCCGATCCTGGCCGAGGCCAGCATGCCGCGGGTGCTCGCCCCGGGTGACCGCAGCACCGTGACCCTGGATGTGCAGAACTTCACCGGCAAGCCGGGCCAGTTCAACGTGAAGGTGGATGCCGAAGGTCCGCTGAACCTGGGCGAGGGCAGCCGCAGCGTGCAGTTGAATGCCGATGCCAAGACCACGCTGAGCTTCCCGCTGTCGGCACGCGAGGGCCACAGCGTGGCCAAGGTGCGGGTGCGGGTGGACGGCAACGGCTTCAAGGCCGATCGCCGCTACGACCTGCCGGTGCGTGCGGCCTGGCCGCAGGTGCTGCGTTCGCAGGTGCGTACGCTGGATCCGCTGGCCGCGGTCAGCCTCGACAACAGCCTGACCGATGGCCTGATGGCCGAATCGGTGAATGCGCGCCTGCTGGTCAGCCCGCTGCCACCGATCCCGTTCGCCAGTGCGCTGCAGGGCGCGCTGAACTATCCGTATGGCTGTGCCGAGCAGACCACCAGCAAGGGCTATGCCGCGCTGATCCTGGACCAGGCCACCTCGTCGATGCTCGGCGCCGACGGGCTGGATGCCAAGACCCGCCGCGAGCGCATGGAGGGTGCGTTCGGTCGCCTGGCGTCGATGCAGGTGGCCAATGGCAACTTCTCGATGTGGGGTGACGACGGCTACGTGAACCCGTGGCTGACCCCGTACATCACCGAGTTCCTGCTCGACGCCAAGGATGCCGGTTTCGCGGTGCCCGACAACGTGCTGCAGAAGGCGCTCAACCGGCTTAGCGAGGATCTGCTGTCCGGTGGCAACCAGTTCTATGGCCAGGACGACCGAGAGAAGCTGAAGTTCGCCAACCAGGCGTATTCGGGCTACGTGCTGGCCCGGGTCAACCGTGCGCCGCTGGGTACCCTGCGCACGCTGTACGACAACGAGCGCAGCAAGGCGGTCGGCGGCCTGTCGCTGGTCCACCTGGGCGTGGCGCTGTCGTTGCAGGGTGACGCCAAGCGTGGCCAGGCCGCGCTGGCGGCGGCCTTCGCCAAGTCCAGCAGCGAGCGTCCGTCGTACTTCGGCGACTACGGCAGTGCGATCCGTGATGACGCGCTGATGATTGCGCTGACCCACGAGAACAAGCTGGCCAAGCCGGCCTGGGACGCGCGTGCGGTCGATCTCGGCCGTGGCCTGGATGCGCGCCGCAACGCCGGCTGGATGTGGCTGAGCACGCAGGAACAGGTGGCGATTGCGCGTCTCGGCAAGGCGCTCGCCGCCAACCAGAAGGCGCTGGTGGCCGGTGAGCTGGTGATCGGTGGCAACACCGAAGCCATCGGCGAGCGCAAGCTGTTCGGCCGCAACTTCAGCGCCAGCGAACTGGCCAGCGGCGTGCGCTTCACCCCGCAGGGCCAGCCGCCGATGTTCGCCAGCATCGATGTGGCCGGCATTCCGCGCAGTGCACCGGCGCCGGACAACAGCGTGCTTGGCGTCGAGCGCAGCTACTACGGCATCGATGGCAAGCCGTGGTCGCCGCGGCCGCTGAAGGAAGGCGAAGCGCTGATCGTGCGCGTCACGGTGACTGCCGACACCACGATGCCCGATGCGCTGCTGACCGACCTGCTGCCGGCGGGCCTGGAAATCGAGAACTTCAACCTGGGCGACGCCAAGCAGTGGGCCGACGTGGTGGTCGATGGCATCACCATCAGCGACCGTGGTGAGGCCGCCGACACCAAGCACGAGGAGTTCCGCGATGACCGCTATGTGGCCGCGCTGAAGCTCTCGCGTGGCAGCAAGGCCAACGTGTTCTACCTGGTACGCGCGGTGACGCCGGGAACCTACTCGGTGCCGCCGCCGCTGGTGGAGGACATGTACCGGCCGCAGCTGCGTGGGGTGGGCCGCAGCAACCCGACTACGATCACGGTGGTACAGCCGTGACCGCGCGGACGGGCCGCGACGGCGCGGCCCGTCCTGCTGGCAACCTGCAATGAAGAACACGATGACGACCCGGCTGGCGGCGCTGCGCTGCCGGTTGCGGCCGCTGTGGCCATGGCTGCGCTGGGGCACGGCCGCCACGCTGGCGCTGCTGCTGGTGCTGGATTTCGCCTTCCCACCGCCGCTGCCGAAACAACGCGATACCAGCACCCTGGTGGTGGCTGCCGACGGCACGCCACTGCGTGCGTTCGCCGATGCCGAGGGCGTGTGGCGCTATCCGGCCTCGATCGACAGCGTTTCGCCGCTGTACCTGCAGGCGTTGCTGACCTACGAAGACCGCTGGTTCTGGCGCCATCCGGGCATCAACCCGGTGGCGATCGTGCGTGCCGGCGGCCAGCTGCTGCGTGGGGGCCGCATCGTTTCCGGTGGCTCGACCCTGACCATGCAGGTGGCACGCATCCTCGACCCGCACTCACGCACGCCGTGGGGCAAGCTCAAGCAGATGCTGCGCGCGGTGCAGCTGGAAGTGCACCTGAGCAAGCCGCAGATCCTGGCCCTGTATCTGGAGCGCGCGCCCTACGGCGGCACCATCGAGGGTGTGGAGGCCGCCAGCTGGGCCTATCTGGGCAAGCCGGCGGCGCAGCTGTCACATGCCGAGGCCGCGTTGCTGGCAGTGCTGCCGCAGGCGCCGAGCCGGCTGCGCCCGGACCGCCACCCGGAAGCAGCGCAGAAGGCGCGCGACAAGGTGCTGTCCCGCATGGCCGAACTGGGCGCGTGGACGGCGGAAGACGTGGAAGATGCGCGCATCGAGAACGTGGTCGCACGCTCGCTGCGGCCGCCGCTGCATGCCGCGTTGCTGGCACAGCGCCTGCACTCGGCCCATCCAGGCCGGGCACGCATCCAGAGCAGCATCGACGTCGGGTTGCAGCGCACGCTGGAAGAGCGCGTGGCCAGCTATTTCTCGACGCTGCCCGAGCGTACCTCGGCGGCCCTGCTGGTGGTCGACAACCAGACCCTGCAGGCGCGTGCCTATGTCGGCACGCTGGCGTTCGGTGACCGCCAGCGGCTGGGCCACGTGGACATGGTGCAGGCCTGGCGGTCGCCGGGCTCGACGCTCAAGCCGTTCCTGTATGCCATGGCGCTGGACGATGGCCTGATCCATTCGGAAAGCCTGCTGGTCGACGCGCCGCAGAGTTTCGGCAGCTATCGCCCCGGCAACTTCGACATGGCCTTCAATGGGCCGATCGGCGCGTCCAGCGCGTTGCGGTTGTCACTGAACGTGCCCTCGGTGGACCTGCTGCAGCGGGTCGGCGCCGCGCGCTTCGCCGCACGCCTGTCGCACGCGGGCATCCAGCTGCGCTTCCCGCCCGGCAGTACGCCCAATCTGTCGCTGATCCTGGGCGGAACCGGCGCACGCCTGGAAGACCTGGTCGGCGCGTTCGCCGCGCTCAACCGCAACGGCATTGCCGGCCGCGTGCGTTACACCGACGACGAGCCGATGATCGAGCGGCGCCTGGCCTCGCCGGGTGCCAGCTGGATCGTGCGCGAGATGCTGGAATCGAACCCGCGCCCGGGATACAGCGCGGGGACGTTCGATGTTGGAGGCCGCCCACGCGTGGCCTGGAAGACCGGTACCAGCTATGGCTATCGCGATGCGTGGGCGATCGGCAGCACCCGCCACTACACCGTGGGCGTGTGGGTGGGCCGGCCGGACGGCACACCCTTGCCGGGCCAGTACGGTGCGGTCACCGCGCTACCGCTGATGTTCGAAGTGGTGGACAGCCTGCCGCGCCAGCGGGGTGACTCGGCGGCCGCGCCGATGCCGGCCAGCGTCAGCCAGGAGGATGTCTGCTGGCCCACCGGCGAACGTGCCGAGGGCCTGCCGGCGGCACTCTGCCAGCGGCGGATGTCGGCCTATCTGTTGGAAGGCGCAGCACCGCCGACCTTCCCCGAGCGCGAGGCGCGGCGGTGGCAACCGGGCCGGCAGCGCTACCTGGCCGATGCGCGGACCGGCCTGCGCGTGTCCGCTGACTGCCGTCTTCCGCATGAGGAAGTGGCGCGCGAGATTGCACGCTGGCCGGCACTGCTCTCGCCGTGGTTGTCCAGGGCCACGCGCGAGGCGTCACAGCTGCCGGCGCTGTCACCGGACTGCCGCGACGACGGCCGCGAGGCCAGCGTGGCGCTGCACGTGGACGGGCTCAATGACGGCGCGACGCTGGCGCGCGCGCCGAATGCCGAACACGGGGTGTGCCTGCAGCTGCGCGCGCTGGGCAGCGAGCAGGCCGTGGACTGGTTGCTGGATGGCCGCTGGATCGCGCAGACCCACGGCGCGCAGTTGATGCAGCGCGAGTTCGCCGAGCCGGGCGCACATACCCTGACCGCGCTGGCGGCCGACGGCGCGTGGACGCAGGTCAGGTTCAACGTCCTCCGGTAGGTGCCGGCCCTGGTCGGGGCCGGCCACGCCGTTGTGCAGCCGGGCATGGGCTCGGCTCTACAGGGAGCGCCGCGCCGCTATTCCCCGATCCACCCTTCCAGCAGGTCGGCGAACTCGTCGGCGTGTTCTTCCTCCTGCGCCAGGATCTCTTCAAGGATGCGCTTGGTGGTGGTATCGCGGTCGCCGATGAAGTTGATCATCTCGCGGTAGCTGTCGATGGCGATCCGCTCGGCGACCAGGTTCTCGCGCACCATGTCGCGCAGGTCGCTGCCTTCCTTGTACTCGGCGTGCGAGCGCGCGGTCAGCGTGTCCGGGTTGAAGTCCGGCTCGCCGCCAAGCTGCACGATGCGCTCGGCCAGCTTGCCGGCGTGCGCCTGCTCCTGCTGCGCATGCTCCAGGAACTCGGCCTTGACCGCGTCGGCCAGCATGCCCTTGGCCATGAAATAGTGCCGGTAGTAGCGCAGCACGCACACGTACTCGGTGGCGAGGGCATCGTTGAGCAGCTTGATCACGACCTTGCGGTCGGCGCTGTAGCTGTCGGTGATCGCGCCGTCTTCGATGTTGTGCCGGGCACGCTCGCGCAGGGTCTGGCGGTCACTGATGCCGGGAATCCCGGCGGCGGGCTTGCTGGCTTTGGCTGGCTTGCTGGACATGGCTGGCCGTTTCCTTTTGCAATGGGGGGTCAGGTGGGCAGGTGTTCAAGTACGTATTCGGCGGACGACACCTCGAACTGGCCGGGCTGTTCGATCCAGGCGGCGCGCACCACGCCATCGACCACGTACAGCGCGAAGCGCCGCGAGCGGATGCCCATGCCCGAGGCGCTGGCATCGAGCTCCAGGCCCAATGCGCGGGTCAGCTCGGCATTGCCGTCGGACAGCATCAGCAGGCCGTCGGGCACCTTCTGGTCGGCTGCCCAGGCTTTCATCACGAACGGGTCGTTGACCGCCATGCAGTAGACATCGATGCCGCGCTGGCGGAAGGCCTCGAATTTTTCGACGTAGCCGGGCAGGTGGCGGGCCGAGCAGGTGGGCGTGAACGCGCCGGGCACCGCAAACAGCACGACCTTGCGGGCGTCGAACAGCGAATGCGTATCAAGCGTTTCGATGCCCTCGCGGATGCGCTTGAGGGTCACTTCCGGAATGCGGTCGCCGACATGGATGGTCATGGTGAACTCCTTGCTGGGGGCAGGCTAGTGGGCCGGATGGGACAGGGGCGTCAAGACATTGGAAACCCGGTGTGCAGGCCCCATCTTCAGGCCTCGTGGCGGGGGCTTCCAGCCCTAGCGTGGTGCATCGGCAGGGCAGCGGCATTGCGCAGGATCAGTCGGCCTCACCGGGGCCGCACGAGGGGCGGCGTAGCATCGCCGGCGCGTAGAATGAACCCGGGGCGGCGCCACCGGCGCGGCCGAACCGAATCGAGGTAGCTGGATGGAATTCAAGGATTACTACGCCACCCTGGGGGTGGAACCGAGCGCGGGCGAGGCGGAGATCAAGACCGCCTACCGCCGGCTGGCACGCAAGTACCACCCGGACGTCAGCAAGGAGGCCGGGGCCGAGGACAAGTTCAAGGCGGTCAACGAGGCCTACGAGGCACTGCGCGATCCGGAAAAGCGCGCGGCCTACGACCAGCTGCGCGCACAGGGCTATCGCCCGGGCGAGGAGTTCAACGTGCCGCCGAACTACGGCGGTGCCGGAGGCTTCAATTTCGAGGAAGTGTTCGGTGGCGGTGGCGCCAACGGCGGCTTCAGCGACTTCTTCGAAAGCCTGTTCGCGCGCCAGCGCGGCGGTGCCGGCCCGGGCCCGGGCTTCAGCAGCCAGGGCCACGCGCCCAACCGCGACACCCGCGCAAAGCTGTCGGTGCCGCTGGAAGCGGCCTACAGCGGCGACAGCCTGCGCATCACCGTCAACGGCAAGCAGCTGGACGTGCGCGTGCCCAAGGGCATCCGCCCGGGCCAGGTGATCCGCCTGGCCGGGCAGGGCAACCATGGCGGCAACCTTCTGCTGGAGGTGGAGTACGCCGCGCACCCGCAGTTCGAAGTCGATGGCCGCAACATCCTCTATACGCTGCCGCTCACGCCGTGGCAGGCCGCGCTGGGCACCAGCATCAGCGTGCCGACCCTGGGCGGCGCGGTGGAACTGAAGATCCCGGCCGATTCGGATGCCGGCCGCAAGCTGCGCCTGCGCGGGCGTGGCCTGCCGGGCAACCCGGAGGGCGACCAGATCGTCGAAATCGAGATCGTGGCGCCGGCCGCGACCGACGAGGCGCAGAAGAAGGCCTACCGCAATCTGGCCAAGGCCTTCGGCGAGGCCATTTGAAGGTAGTGCCGGCCGCTGGCCGGCAACTTCATTGCCCTGGACGGTGATGCGTGGTTGCCGGCCAGCGGCCGGCACCACCGCGCGTTCAGCCCTGCCCGGCGAACACGCGCTCCAGCACCTCGGACAGCTCGTCTTCCGAGAACGGCTTGGTGATGTAGGCCTTGGCGCCCTGGCGCATGCCCCACATGCGATCGGTGTCCTGGTCCTTGGTGGTCACCAGGATCACCGGGATATGCCGGGTCGCCTCGTCGCGGGCGAGGGTGCGGGTGGCCTGGAAACCATTGAGGTTGGGCATCACCACGTCCATCAGGACCAGGTCGGGCAGTTCGGCCTTGGCGGTTTCGACCCCTGCGGCGCCATCGGTGGCGGTCAGGATCTGGTGCCCGAGCTTCTCGACGATGCGCTGTATCCCCAACAGCTGCGACGGTGAGTCGTCGACGATCAGAATGCGTGCCATGTTGTTCCCCATGTAATGCCCGCAGTGTAGTGCGGGCACCTTACCGGCGGGAGGGGCGCGATTGCCGTCCGTCGCCTGCCTGCGACGTTCAGTCGATCCGCACCACGGTGCGCCCCAGCGAGCCACCGGACAGCATCCGCTCGAACACCGCCGGCAGGCCATCCAGGCCCACCTCGGCGGTGCAGATGCGGTCCAGGTGCTGCGGTTTCCACTCGTCTCCCAGCCGTGCCCACACGTCCTCGCGCAGGTTGCGCGGTGCATTGGCCGAGGACACGCCCAGCAGCGATACGCCGCGCAGGATGAACGGCATCACCGTCATGTCCAGCGCCGGGCTGGCCGCCAGGCCCGCACTGACCACGCTGCCATAGGGCACCGTCTGCGCCAGCAGGCCGGCCAGCATCGCACCGCCCGCATTGTCCAGGCCCCCGCCGAAGCGCGCCGATTGCAGCGCAGCGGTATCGGCCAGCGTTTCGCGCGGCAGTACCTCGGTGGCGCCGATGCTGCGCAGGAAGTCGGCCTGGTCCGGTTTGCCGCTGACCGCATGCACCGTGTAACCGGCACGGCTGAAGATCGACAGGGCCAGCGCACCGACACCGCCGCTGGCGCCGGTGACCGCCAGCGGACCAAGCGCCGGGGTCTGCCGGTTGTCCTGCATGCGCAGCAGGGCCAGCGCCGCAGTGAATCCAGCGGTGCCCAGTACCATCGCCTCGCGCGCGCTCAGCCCGGCCGGCTGCGCGATCACTGCACGCGACTCCAGCCGCACATACTGGCTGTAGCCGCCGTCGCGGGTCTCGCTGAGGCCGCAGCCGGTGGCCAGCACGGCATCGCCTTCACGCCAGTCCGGATCGGTGCTGGCAACCACCGTGCCGGCCACATCGATACCCCCCACCAGCGGGAAGCGGCGCAGGATCTTCCCTTTGCCGGTGCCGGCCAGGGCATCCTTGTAGTTGACCGAAGACCACTGGGCGCGGATCAGCACCTGCCCGGGATTGAGGTCGTCGATCCCGAGCTGGGCCAGGCCGCTGCGGTAGCCGGCGTCGTCGTTTTCGATGCGGAAGGCGGTGAACGGGGTGGTGGGGGCCATCGGCGTTGCCTGACTTCGAGGAAAACGCCACCTTACCCCGTCGGCCCCCTTTCGATCCTGCCGATCCGCCCCATCTTGTATGATCGGTGATGGTTTCACGGCTGGCGCCGCGGGAAGGGCCCGCGCCGCAGCCCACATCTTGATGGAGCGTGCATGGCCTGGAATACACCCGGCGGCAACAAGGGCGGACAAGGCCCCGAGGACAATCGACGCGGGCCGTTCGGGTCGCGCGGCGGTGGCAATGGTGGTGGCTGGGGCGGACTGCCCGGGCCGCTGAAGGACCTGTTCGACGGCGGCATCGTGCGTTGGGTGGTGGCCGCCGTGGTGCTGCTGGTGCTGTTCTCCAGCTTCCAGCTGATCGGCGAACAGCAGCGCGGCGTGGTGCTGCGCTTCGGCCAGTTCTCGCGCATCCTGCAGCCCGGCCCGAACTTCAAGCTGCCGTGGCCGATCGAATCGGTCACCAAGGTCAACGCCACCGAGATCAAGACGTTCTCGATCCAGGTGCCGGTGCTGACCCGCGACGAGAACATCGTCAACGTGTCGCTGAACGTCCAGTACCGCATCGACGATCCGCAGCAGTACCTGTTCGGCACCGTCGATGCCAACCAGGTACTGGAGCAGTCGGCGCAGAGCGCGGTACGCGAGGAAGTCGGCCGCGCCGACCTCAATGCCGTCCTGAACAACCGTGGCCCGCTGGCCGTGGCCGCCGAGGAGCGCCTGCAGGCGCTGCTGAAGGCATTCAAGACCGGCCTGACCGTGACCGGCCTGACCCTGCAGGACGCCCGTCCGCCGGAAGAAGTGAAGCCGGCCTTCGACGAGGTCAACGGTGCCCAGCAGGTCAAGGAGCGCCTGATCAACGAAGCCCAGGCGTACGCCGCCAAGGTCGTGCCGGAGGCCCGTGGCCAGGCCTCGCGCGCCCGTACCACCGCCGAAGGCTACAAGCAGGCCGTGGTCTCCAAGGCCGAAGGTGATGCACAGCGCTTCAGCCTGTTGCAGGCCCAGTACAAGGACGCGCCGGAAGTGACCCGCAAGCGTCTGTGGCTGGAGACCGTGCAGCAGGTGCTGAGCGAGAACCGCAAGGTGATCGGTGGTGATGGGCGCCAGCTGATCTACGTGCCGATGACCGGCGATACCCGTCCGAGCACGTCGGCTCCGGCCGCCGTGGCCAACCCGGACGTGGTCATGCCGTCGCTGCCGGGTGCAGCGGCGGAAGCTTCCCGTGATCCGGGCCGGCCGGTGGGCCGCCCGACCGGGCGACCGAGCGGCCGTGAGGAGGGCAGCCGATGAAGAGTCCAATCTGGATCGCCGTGATCGTGGCGGTGGTGCTGGGCCTGCTCGGCTCGGTGTACGTGGTCCGCGAGGACCAGACCGCCATGGTGCTGAACCTGGGCAAGGTGGTGCGTTCGGACATCAAGCCGGGCCTGCACTTCAAGGTGCCGGTGGTGGAAACGGTGAAGGTCTTCGACCGCCGCTTCCAGGTGCTCGACACCGCGCCGGCACGCTACTTCACCGCCGAGCAGAAGGACGTCAGCGTCGACTTCTTCGCCATCGGCTACATCTCCAACGTAGGTGACTACTTCCGCGCCACCGGCGGCGACCCGCGCGTGGCCAACGCCCGCCTGGCGCCGATCATCACCGATTCGCTGCGCAACCAGATCAACTCGCGCACCCTGCAGCAGCTGGTGTCCGGCGACCGCAGCGAGCTGATCGCCGAGCAGTTGAAGGGGATCAACGAGGCCGTGGCGGGCCTGGGCATGCAGATGATCGACTTGCGCATCAAGCAGGTGGACCTGCCGACCGACAGCCAGGTCATCAACGATGTGTACGAGCGCATGCGTGCCCAGCGCAAGCAGGAAGCGGCCAAGCTGCGCGCGGAAGGCGAGGAGCAGTCGCTGACCATCCGCGCCCAGGCCGACCGTGACAGCACCGTGCTGATCGCCGAGGCCGAGCGCGATGCACAGCGCCTGCGCGGTGAAGGTGACGCGGAAGCCACCCGCATCTACGGCAAGGCCGGTTCGGCTGATCCGTCGTTCTACGCGTTCTACCGCAGCCTGGAGGCGTACCGCGGCTCCATGACCGACGGCAACGGCGTGATCGTGCTCGACAAGAACGACCCGTTCCTGCAGTACCTGAAGAACGACCGCTGAGGTCGCAGGGCATTACCCCACGGGGCCCGGCCAACTGCCGGGCCCCGTGCTTTTTCCGGAGTTCCCCCATGAAAGATCTGTTCGCCGCCGTCTGCCTGGTGGCGGTGCTGGAAGGCCTGTTCCTGTTCGTTGCGCCGTTTGCCTGGAAGCGCATGGCCGAACGCCTGCTGGACCTGCCCAGCCCGGCCCTGCGCAGCTTCGGGGGCCTGGTGCTGCTGGCCGGCCTGAGCCTGCTGTGGTGGGCGCGCCACTAGCAGGGTAGTGCCGGCCGCTGGCCGGCATCCCGGGATTGCCGGCCGGCGGCCGGCACGACCGGGCGGGGCGGCTGACCGGCCGGTGAAGCCGTCCGTCGGAAAGGTGGCAGCGGACCCCGGAAACCCGGATAATGCACAAAAGCCGGACGGGCCTCCCCGTTCGGCTTTTTCCGTGTCTGGGCCTTCCATCGCCGGCCGCTCCCCGTTTGGAGCCGCCCTCCAGGTGCTGGCCAGCCCCGCCACGGTTTACCCGTCCGCGGCCCCGATGGCCGCAACAAATCGAGGAGCCCGTCATGGGTCAGTCTGTCGTAGTGTTGGGTGCCCAGTGGGGCGATGAAGGCAAGGGCAAGATCGTCGATCTGCTCACTGAGGAAATCGGCGCCGTCGTGCGCTTCCAGGGCGGCCACAACGCCGGCCACACCCTGGTCATCAACGGCAAGAAGACCGTCCTGCACCTGATCCCGTCGGGCATCCTGCGTGACGACGCGCTGTGCCTGATCGGCAACGGCGTGGTGATCTCGCCGGCTGCGCTGCAGAAGGAAATCGCCGAGCTGGAAGCCTCCGGCGTGGAAGTGCGTTCGCGCCTGAAGATCTCCCCGGCCGCGCCGCTGATCATGCCGTACCACATCGCCCTGGACCAGGCGCGCGAGCGCGCCGCCGGTGGCAAGGCGATCGGCACCACCGGGCGCGGCATCGGCCCGGCCTACGAAGACAAGGTGGCGCGTCGCGGCATCCGCATCGCCGACCTGCATTACCCCAAGCAGCTGGAAGAACTGCTGCGCACCGCGCTGGATTACCACAACTTCGTGCTGACCAAGTATCTGAATACCGATGCGGTCGATTTCCAGAAGACCTTCGACGAAGCACTGGCCTTCGGCGAATACGTGCAGCCGATGAAGTCCGACGTGGCCGGCATCCTGCACGACCTGCGCAAGCAGGGTAAGCGCGTGCTGTTCGAAGGTGCGCAGGGTGCGCTGCTGGATATCGACCACGGCACCTACCCGTACGTCACCAGCTCCAACACCACCGTCGGTGGTGCACTGGCCGGTTCCGGCGTCGGTGCCGATTCGATCGACTACGTGCTGGGCATCGCCAAGGCCTACGCCACCCGCGTCGGCGGCGGCCCGTTCCCGACCGAGCTGGACGACGAAATCGGCCAGGGCATCCGTGACCGCGGCGCCGAGTACGGTGCGTCGACCGGCCGTCCGCGTCGTTGCGGCTGGATGGATATCGTCGCGCTGAAGCGTGCGGTGGCCATCAACGGCATCAGCGGCCTGTGCATCACCAAGCTGGACGTGCTGGACGGCATGGAAAAGCTGAAGGTCTGCATCGCCTACGAATACAACGGCAAGCGCACCGAGTACGCGCCGCTGGACGCGCAGGGCTGGGAAGAATGCACCCCGGTGTACCTGGAGTTCCCGGGCTGGAGCGAGAACACCCACGGCATCACCCAGTGGGACGACCTGCCGCCGGCCGCACGCGCCTACCTGCGTTCGCTGGAAGAGCTGGCCGGCTGCCCGATCAGCATCGTCTCCACCGGCCCGGACCGCGACCACACCATGGTGCTGCAGGATCCGTTCGCCTGAGGTAGCGCCGGGCGCTTTCCGGCATAGGTGACCGCAAAAAGCCCCGCGAAAGCGGGGCTTTTCCGTTATTGGGGGGCAGGGGCCAGCGGGAAGGCGATGCGATGACCAGGATGTCAACGTGCGCTACAGGGGCGGACCCCGGGGTGCTGCTGCGCATCGATACGCCCACCGATCATGGAGACTTCACGGCCGCGGCGACGCATTGCAACGCGACCGCTCATGGTTGCGGGTAACGGTGCTGGAGGTGGACCCGGCGCTGGCGGGGCAACCGGCAGACATCGAGCTGCAGCCTCCGCTGGATCTGCTGAAGCTGACCGACCTCGATTACCTCTGGCTGTGGCCGTTCTTCCTCTGGAAGAGGGCGTCGCTGTTGCTGCTGATTCCTGGGGCTGCGTTGGCTGTCATTACTTTGGCGTTGCGGCGCTGGCAGCGCCGGGCATCAGTGCCGCCGATTTCAGCAGCGGATAGGGATTGATCGACTCTCCCTTCCACCACTGTTTTTCCGGCCCCAGCACATGCACCTCGAAGTGCAGGTGCGGGGCCTCGGCACTGGCGTTGCCGGTGCTGCCGACGTAGCCGATCACCTCCCCGCGTTTGATCACCTGCTTTTCCGCCAGGCCGTCGGCATAGCGCTGCAGATGCGCGTAGTAGTAGCACCAGCGTCCGCTGGGCTCGAACTGGTAGATCGTCAAGCCGCCGCGTTTGCTGTCGAACAGTTTTTCCACCGTGCCATCGGCCACCGCGAGTACCGGCGTACCGGCATCGGCCAGGATGTCGATGGCATCGTGCACACGGCCTTCGCTGCGCGCATCGGTGAAGGTGTCGCGCAGCTGCGAGGCCGCGACGCCCTGCACCGGCAGCAGCAGGCCGGACGGCGCATCCGCAGCCCGCGCGGCTGACGGTGCGGTTGGGGCGGGGACAGGGGCCGTGGCGAGCGGCGCGACGGATTCCTTCGCCGGCGCCACAGCGGCTGCCGGTTGTGCTTCCGGCAGCGAGGCGGCTACCGGCTCGCCTGCATCGCGGTGCAGCCACCAGCCGGCCCCCAGTCCCAGCAGCACGCCCAGCACGATCAGCTGAGAAAGGCGCATCGGCTCACTCCTGCATCAGCACGGGTACCGAGGTGTCTACTGCGTCGGCCACGCGCAGTGCATCCCAGTTGGTCATGCGCACGCAGCCATGTGACTCGGTCTTGCCGACATGCCCGGGCTCGGGCGTGCCATGCAGGCCGTAGTGTGGCTTGGACAGGTCGATCCAGACCCGGCCGACCGGATTGTTCGGACCCGGCGGCAGCGTCGCCTTCTTTTCGCCCTTGCGCGCATCCCAGAACAGCTTGGGGTTGTAGTGGAATGGCGGGTCGCGGTAAACGCCCAGGATCTTCCATTCGCCGATCGGCAGCGGATCATGCTGGCTGCCGGATGAGACAGGCACCTGCGCGATCACCTTGCCCTGGACATCCAGCAGTTGCAGGGTCGAGTCGGATTTGTCGACGACCACCTTGGCTGCCTTCGGCAGTGCCGATGGTGCGATGTTGGGCACCTGGATGCGGTTGCCGGCCTTGCTCAGATCCACGCCCGGATTGAGCAGCTTCAACAGCTCAGGGGATGCGTGGAAGCGTTCGCCCAGCGACTCTTCGACGTTGTTGAAGCCCAGCGATTTCAGTTTGGCCTGTGCGGCGGGGCCCTTCGGCACCGCTTGGAACGGCCCGGCGACATCCTCGCTGGTCAGCGTGTAGCTGGCCAGGGGGGTGACCGTATCAGCCTGCAGGGCCTTCCAGGTCGCGTCGTCCAGTTCACCGGTGACGGTCAGGCCGTGCGCCGCCTGGAAACCCGACACCGCGCGCCGCTGGTTGCTGCCCACTTCGCCGTCGATCTGGCCGGGCGAGAAATTCGCGCGATCCAGCAGCACCTGGGCGTGCAGGGCGGAGCGTGCTGCGGTGTCCGGCCCGGCCTTTTCAGCGATCGGGGCGGGAAGGCCAAGAGGCGCAGCCTGCGCAAAGACAGAAGGTGCCAGCAAGGTGAGGGACAGCAAAGCGACGCGGGCTGAAAGCATGGGCGGCTCCAAGGGGATGCCCGTCCACCATGCCAGCGGAGCACGAGCAGCCCGCGTGAAAAGCCTGACCCACACCTGAGCAGTCTGTCTTCACGCAGCTTTGGCAACTGCATGCGCGTGGTTGCCGCGCATGCTGAAGGCATGTCGCTCTCCGTAGCGCCTGATCATGTCCGGCAGAGGAAGAGTCACTACCTCTAGTGGTGGGTTCCAGGCAGGCGAGCTGCGGATGTGAATCCGCTGCGCTTCGCCTCCGGGGAGCCAGAACTCCAGGGTGATCGTTGCCGATGCCTGCTCCACCTCAGCAAGGTGACGGTGCAGCAGAAGTCCATACAACTCAATGTTGTCCAGATCCTTCTGCGCTTTCTCCTTCAAGGAGGGCGCCTTCTCGTCTTCGTCGCGACGGCTTCGCTGATGCCAGTCGGGTGCGATGGGGTAGTACTTGAAATCGACCACGGTGTACGCGGAGCCGCGTTGCAGCAACAGGTCGGGACGGCGACAGAGTCCGTTATGGGCGAACATTGAATGCTGTCGCTGTCCCCAGGTGTCCCGTTGCTCGATGGCGATGGGGTGGGATGGGAGATAAGTACTGTCACAGGTGAGGACGGATGTGCCGTGCGTGTCGCTCGCCTGTTGCAGGGCATCATGCAGGCACATGGATTCCCAGACAGGCCAGAAATCCCGCATGCCCCAGACCTGGCCCTGCTGCACACTACCTGCGAGCGCGGGATGAAGGTAGCGTTCCAGTGCTGCATGCAGCGAAAGAAACTCCGCGCTGCGCAGCGTTGCCTGCCGGTAGCACGTTCTCAGGAGTTGCTGGAGTCGCCGCAGCAGCAGCTCCTGTGCCCAGGCATCACCTTCATGCAGCGAGTCACCCTCGCGCAGATGGCGATGGCGGAAGTCCGTTGCGCGCTGTACGGCATCCATGGTGAAGCGTCCCCAGATGATGCCGGGATCGATCTGCAGCAGGTTGCGATAGAAGTCGTCAGCGAGAAAAAAATACAGGCCGACGATGTCGGCGGTCCCGCGTTCGCATACGCTTCGCCGGGTGGGAAGCTTCGGAAAGAAGGGGGCGTCGTCGTCGTTGAACAATGCATGGTGAAGCTGGCGGTCAGCGTACTTCAGATTGCCATCCTGCCGCCGCGCCATCTGTGAGCGAAGTGAAAGCAGTCGAAGTGGATTGGAATGGTTGAACAGCGAGTCGATGGCAATGGCGTCGACGAACGAAGCGGGGGCCGCTGCAAGTCCACGTCCATGCGTGTCTGCCTCAACGCCGTCCTGCTGCGGTGCATGTCCGAGATCTGATTGGACATTCCTGAAAGCGGCGAAAGCCAGGTAGAGCAGACGGAATGCGTCGCGGGGCGCGGTGGAGGTCGGCATGCCATGCGGCACGCGAAGCTCGGTGCGCCCATCTTCCACGAACAGGCCCACAGCGCTGGACCCAGCCGCGACGACGCTGACGTCATGCAGCTGCATGCAGATCTTCCGAAACAGTGAAGCTGCGGATGAAGTCATCGCGTCGGGCGGAAAACTGTCCGAAGGTCCTCAGTGATTCCGGGGGAATACGCAGCCATTCTGCAAGTGGGGACTTGTCCCTTTCGAAGACGTTGTCCCACAGGTAGAGGAATAGCTTTCCCTCGATATCACTGGCGGCGATATGGTGGGCAATGGGATGGACTTCCTGTGTCACGGCAAGCGCTTCGACGAAATCCTCAATGAGCATCCCGTCCTTGGTCTTCTGGAAGTTTATCTTTGACTTGTAGTAGGGGGATGAGCCGCTGATGGCAAAGGCAATAGTCTTCAATTTGCGCTTGGCGGACTCGTCAAAGCCCGAGAGTGTGTCGATTGCCTTCAAGGTCTCGGCATTGCAGGATTTCCGGAGCTTGCAGAATGCATCGTCGAACCTCTGGCTGTAGTCCGCGCCCTGCATGTACTCCGCAGCCCCTGGGGCAAGCTTGCGCAGTTCGGCAATCGATGCAGCGTGCGTCTGTTCCAGCGTCGCGGGTGGTGTTGTTGCAGCGATGGCCCGCGCCTTGATGAACCAGGGGCCGATCAGTTTGTCGTCGAGATTCGGAGAGGTGCATTTCTCGACGATCATCGCATTGAGAGCATCCACCAGCATCTTCCAGGTAACCGATGGGTGGCCTTCGATCGTTGCATTGGCCTGCGCAGCGGGAACTGCATTGAACTCGGCTGGACTGAACTGGAAATTCCAGCGGCGCTTGAATGCAGAGTCCATGAAGAAGATCGATTCGTCGCCAGTGTTCATGGTCCCGATCAGGTAGAGATTCGCCGGAAGTCTCAGCATGCGCTCATCTTCGATACGACCGATCAGCGTGGAGGAGTCTCTGTCATCGCGAGCTTCAAGTTCGCGGATCTCGTTGATCAGCGCCTGCACCGTCAGTTTCGAGGCACAGACGGAATAGCTGGATTGCCCGTCATCGTCACGGTCCAGCAGCTGGAAGATGTCGCCGAAGATTTCCGCGCAGTTGCCACGGTTGATTTCGTCAATGAGCAGGACAACGTTGCGAGGCGGCGAATCGGCCGTGCCATGCTCTGAACGGTGTAGGGCAAGTGCCAACGCGCGGATGAAGGGGCCGGCATGCACTTGGTAATGGACCTTGTTGCCCTCGGACAGTGGCAACAGGCGGGAGACGAAATCGCCGTAACCAAACTCGGCGTGGAACGTCACAGGGATGACCTCGTCCGGGCGAATGCCGAGCATCGGCGTCTTCTCATGCCGGGCCTTGTAACTCTTGCTGGTTCCCGGTGGGCCGAAAATAATCAACTGGTGGGGAAAATCGTGGCTCATCAGATGTATCCATTCATCTTCAAGGATCGATTCGATTCTAAGGGGCCACGATGTAGGCGGGCACCCTTGGCAGCATGGAAGGAAACTTTAGGGTCGCTAGCGCCAGGAATCGACGCCATCACCTCTCTGAACCGCACCCGGACGAGCGTGGCAGCTCCCATCAAGGCGCTTCGGGCCACGCCGATAAGGGCGCATCCCCCCGTTTTGGATGTACCGATGAACTACTTGAGGAATGTCAGGGTTGCCTGGCGTCTTGGGCTGGGCTTTGGCCTGTTGCTGCTGCTGGTTGCCGCCGTGGTCGCTACCGGGGCCACCGCCAGCGTCGTGCAGAAGCGCGCGATGCAGCAGGTGGTCGATATCAGCGTGGCCAAGGTGCGCCTGCTGTCGCAGATGCTCGATGCCAACAATCAGATGATGGTGGTGCGCCGCGAGATGCTGATCCGCCAAGGTGACGACCGCAGCAGCGACGAGAAGCGCATTGCCGATCTGGTCAAGCGCTACGAGGCCAGCTGGTCCGCCTACCAGGCGCTTCCGGGTGATGCCGAAGGCAAAGCCATTGCGGAAACCATCGCCGCCAAGCGAGCCATCGCGCGCCCGCTCAACAAGCAGACCAGCGAGTTGATGGAGCAGGGCGACTATCCGGGTGCCGTGGCGCTGACCCTGGGCCCGGTGCAGGACGCGGCCAACGGTTGGAACAAGGCGCTGTCGGACGGCGTGGACTTCGAGGAAAAGGAAAGCCGCAAGGCTGCTGCCGAAGCGATCCGCCTGGGCGAGCGCAGCCTGTTGCAGCTGCTGGTGCTGGGCGGCGTCGCGCTGCTGGCGGGCATCGCTGCCTCGGTGATGATCGGCCGCAGCCTGACCGGCCCGCTGGCGCGCGCGGTGAACCTGGCCGAGCGGCTGTCAAAGGGGCAGCTGGACCAGGAGTTCCGCCTCGGTGGCCGCGACGAACTGACCCAGCTGGGCGAGGCCATGGCCAGCGTCCGCCAGAGCGTGCAGGCGGCGATCGGCGCGCAGCTGCAGATGGCCGAGCAGCACGAGGCCGGTGCGATCCGCTATCGCATGGACGCCAGCGCCTTCCCCGGCGATTTCGGCCGCATGGTGCAGGCGACCAACAGCCTGGTCGAATCGCACGTTGAGGTGGAACTGCTGATGGCCGAGGTGATGCAGCGCTACGCCATCGGTGACCTCAGCCGTGATCTGCCTGATTACCCGGGCGAGAAGGCCACGCTGACCCGTACGCTGGCTGCAGTGAAGCAGAGCTTGATGGCGATCAACGCGCAGATTGATGAACTGGCCCGCGCCGCTCGCGCCGGTGACTTCAGCATGCGTGGTGATGCGGCTGCGTTCCAGTTCCAGTTCAAGGCAATGGTCGAGCACCTCAACGGTATGATGGCCAGTTCGCAGGCCAGCATCGCCGATGTCTCCGACGTGCTGCGCGCGATTTCGCACGGCGACCTGACCGCGCGCATGGATGGCGAGTACGACGGCGTGTTCGCCCGCATGCGTGACGACGCCAATACCACCACCGCGCAGCTGACCGGCATCGTGCAGGGCATCCAGGCCGCCGCCGACAGCATCAACAATGCCGCGCAGGAACTGGCGGCCGGCAACAACGACCTCTCGCGCCGCACCGAACAGCAGGCGGCCAACCTGGAGGAGGCCGCCGCGTCGATGGAGGAACTGACCTCGACCGTACGCCAGAACGCCGAACTGGCGCGGCAGGCCGACAGTGAAGCGCATGCCGCCGGTGCCGCCGTGCGCGAGACCGAGCAGGCAATGGCACAGATGGCCTCGGTGATGGGCGAGATCGATCAGTCTTCGGCACGCATTTCGGAAATCTCGACGGTGATCGACGGCATCGCGTTCCAGACCAACATCCTCGCACTGAACGCTGCAGTGGAAGCCGCGCGCGCGGGCGAGCAGGGGCGTGGCTTTGCGGTGGTCGCCAGCGAGGTGCGTACGCTCGCGCAGCGTGCCGGTGTCGCCGCCAAGGAAATCAAGGAGCTGATCGAAGACGCTGCTGCCAAGGTGAAGAGTGGCCTGGCGGTGACCGTTGAATCCGAAGCTGCAATCGCGCGCGTGGCCCAGGCCAGTTCGCGTACCACCCAGCTGATGAGCGACATCGCAGCGGCCAGCAAGGAGCAGGCCGCCGGCATCGAGCAGGTCAACCAGGTGGTGGTGCAGATGGACCAGGTGACCCAGCAGAACGCGGCCCTGGTGGAAGAAGCCACTGCCGCGAGCCGCGCGCTGGAAGAACAGGCGCATGCGCTGACCACGTCGGTGGCGGTATTCAAGGTGGAAGGCGCGGTGGTCTCTGCTGTGCCCCGTCGCGCAGCCTGAGCGGGCTGCCAGTGCAGTGACAGGAATACGGCCGCCTTGAGCGGCCGTATTGCCATCGCCCGCTCAGGCAGCAGGGAGGATCGCCCTCATTGCTCCAGGACGCTGCCGAGCATGGCCCCAAGCACGTAAAGCACGGCAAGCGTGGGGGGAATCACCAGGAGGTAGACGGTCATCCAGGTCATTCCGGAAAGCCAGCTTCCTACGCCGATGGCGTTGAGTGCTGCGGTCTGCAGCATCACCGGCAGCTGCATGAGGATGTAGGCGCTCTTGGGGTCGCTGTTGGACCGGGCATCGAACACCAGCCAGGCGGTCAGCGCGAGATAGAGCGCGCATAGGGCGATGCCGGTCAAGCTGAGCCAGCGGGGCTTGCGCATGCCACCTTCTCTGTTCCGTCAGGGGCCATCAGGGTAGCGCCGCGATCAGCGGCGTGCACTTCCCTGGGTCGAGCCGATAAGCGAAGCTGCGGGGCAGGGAATCGTGCGAAGGGGCCTGGAAGGTGAGCAATGTGATGAGCGCCGTGATGCTCCCGATCGTGATGCTGCCGGGGCTGGATGGCAGCGGCCTGCTGTCGACATGCTTCGTGGAGGCGATGCAGGGCCAGGGAGTTACCGTGCAGGTGCTGCCGCTACCTATGCAGGGGCCACAGGACTACGTTACGTTGGCGTCGATCCTGCGTCCGCAGCTTCCCATCGCTCCCTTTGTGCTGCTGGCTGAATCGTTTGCCGGGCCACTGGCCATCGAACTGGCGGCGGCTTCACCGCCGGGATTGCGCGGATTGATACTGAGTACGACTTTCGCGCGGCGACCGGTGCCGCTGCCAGCGGCGAGCGCACGCTTGCTTGCCCCCGCATGGCCACGGCCGCCGCTGGCGTTGCTGGCCCGGCTTCTGCTGGGGCATTGGCGGACACGCATGAACCTTCGCGAGCTGCGACATGCGATCGCTGCGGCGCCGGCCGCGATGCTGCGGCAGCGCGCTGCGGCGACACTGCAGATCGATGTCCGCGCGCAGTTGCCGAAGCTCACGCTGCCGACGCTATGCCTGCATGCACGACAGGACCACCTGTTGTGGCCGCCCAGCGTGGCCGAGCTGCAGCTCTTGTTGCCCGACGCCCGGCACGTATCGCTGGAAGGGCCCCATCTGCTGCTGCAGGCCCGTGCTCACGCAGCCGCAGCCGAAGTTGCTGCATGGATGAGGACGCTCCCCTCCTGACCGACGCTTCAGCCGCGCGCACGCGTACGCGCAGCCTTCTTCGCCGCCGCCTTGCGCACGGTCTTCTTCGCGGCCCGCGTCTCGGCTGCCTTCTTCGCGGCGGCGCTCCGCGAGGCGGCCGTACCCGCCTTCTTGGCCGCAGCCTTGTTCGCCGTCTTCTTTGCGGCCTTCTTTGTCGCGGTCTTGCGAGCCGGTGCCTTCTTCGCCACCGCCTTCTTCGCAGGTGCCTTCTTCGCAGGTGCCTTCTTCGCAGGCGCCTTCTTCGCCGCCGTCGCCTTGGTTGCGGCCTTCTTTGTGGCCGACTTCCTGGCAGGCGCCTTCTTGGCAGCCTTCTTGCTGGTCGCCTTCTTCGCGCCCTTGCGGGCACTGCCGGCGCGCTTGCCGCCGCCGTCCTGCTTGTTCACGGTGGCCCAGGCAATGCGCTCGGCGGTGCCTTCACTCGCGCCGCGATCACGTTCGCTTTCCTCGATGTGCTCGGCCTGGCGCTTCTGCTTTTCGGTGTATGCGGATTTGTCACCACGGGGCATGACGATTCTCCTGTCGTTGTGGTCAGGCCAGCAGGCGCAGCTTGGGCTCACGCGCCCACTGGCGGGTGGCGGCCGCCGCCAGGAATGCCTTGGCGTCTTCTGCTTCGACGATGCCGGGGTCGTTGCCGACCCTCGCCGCCTTCAGCAGCGCCTGGCCGCCCGCGTCGCTGGCGATGGCCTTCAGGTGTGCCCACGCCTGGCTGACGAACTCCAGGGCGGCGCTCTCTTTCGACAACGCCTTTGATGCCTCTACGCTCAGCACCACGGCCACCGCATCGAACACGGCCGATGGCGTGCCGGCCAGTTGCCCATCAGCGGCCTGTACGCTGCCGTCACTGAGCGTGGCGCCTCCCACTTTTGGTGCAACCAGCTTCACGTCTGCACCTGCCTTCCGGGCCGCCTTGCTCAGGCTGGCAATCACGCGCGCGTCGGAGCCTTCGTCGAACAGGATGCCGATGCAGCGACCCTGCAGGGTGGGTTTGTTGCGACCGATCACGCGCACTTCCGGGGCCGGCGGCATGTCCCGCACCGGGGTAGCGGTGGGCGCGGGGTCGGGCAGTGCAGGCAGGGCCAGGCCATTGGCCACGCGCTGCGCCAGCGTGTCATCGATGTTGCGCAGGTGGCTGACCGTGCGCACCCGCACCTTCAGCGTTTCCACCTTGGACAACTCGAAGACCAGCGCCGATGCCAGGTGCGCCTGCTCCGGCTTTTCCAGGCTGCGGAAGAACATGCGGGCCTGGCTGTAGTGGTCGGCGAAACTCTCTGCGCGGGTGCGGCCCTTACGGCCATCGTCGGCGCTGGCGTGGCTGCGGAAGCCGGTGGGCGTCTCGCGCGGGGTGTCGTCCTGCAGCGAGCTGGGGTCGTAGGCCACCCGGCCCTTGGGCACCTGCATCTGCATGTGGCCATCGCGCTGATGATTGGCAAACGGGCACTTCGGCGCGTTCACCGGGATCTGGTGGAAGTTCGGGCCGCCCAGGCGCAGCAGCTGGGTGTCCAGGTAAGAAAACAGGCGGCCCTGCAGCAGTGGGTCGTTGCTGAAGTCGATGCCGGGCGGCACGTTGGCCGGGCAGAACGCCACCTGCTCGGTCTCGGCGAAGAAGTTGTCCGGCCAGCGGTCCAGCACCATGCGCCCGATCACCTGCAACGGCACCAGCGATTCGGGAATGATCTTGGTCGGATCCAGGTGATCGAACGGGAAGGCGTCGGCTTCTTCTTCGGTGAATAGCTGCACCGCCAGCTCCCATTCGGGAAAGTCGCCGCGCTGGATGGCCTCGAACAGGTCGCGGCGATGGAAGTCATTGTCGGCCGATTGCAGTTTCAACGCTTCGTCCCAGACCGTGGACTGGATGCCCAGCTTGGGCCGCCAGTGGAACTTGACGAACGTCGACTCGCCGGCCTCGTTCAGCAGGCGGAAGCTGTGCACACCGAAGCCTTCGATCATCCGCAGCGAACGCGGGATGGCGCGGTCGCTCATCGCCCACATGATCATGTGCATCGATTCGGGCATCAGCGAAATGAAGTCCCAGAAGGTGTCATGGGCCGAAGCGGCCTGCGGGAAGGCGCGGTCCGGCTCCATCTTCACTGCGTGCACCAGGTCCGGGAACTTCATCGCGTCCTGGATGAAGAACACCGGGATGTTGTTGCCGACCAGATCCCAGTTGCCCTCCTTGGTATAGAACTTGACCGCAAAGCCGCGCACGTCGCGTGGGGTATCCACCGAGCCTGCGCCACCGGCCACGGTCGAGAAGCGGGTGAACACCGGCGTCTTCACTCCCACCTCGGTGAGGATGCGCGCGCGGGTATGGCGCGACAGCGAACGGGTCAACTCGAAGTAGCCGTGCGCGGCGCTGCCGCGGGCATGCACGATACGCTCGGGAATGCGTTCGTGATCGAAGTGGGTGATCTTCTCGCGGAGGATGAAGTCCTCCAGCAGCGTAGGACCCCTCGGCCCCTGCCGCAGCGAGTTCTGGTTGTCTGCCACCGGAATGCCCTGGTCGGTGGTCATTGCCGGGTGGCTGCCGCCGGCCTGGAGGTGCAGCTCGCCGCCTTGGCCGCGATGCAGGTCTTCGGGGTGGGCAGTTGCGCGCTTGCCGGTGGGCTTGCTGGCGGCCATGGACGGTGGCTCCGGATCGTCAAGGGGAGCCACCACACTGGGACCGGTCCCGTTAAACCACGGTCCGGCAAAGGTGAACGTACGGGCAAAAGCAGGCTCGGGTATGCTTGCCGCATGCGAGTCGAGCCCGCCGACATCGAAGCCCTGTTCGACGCCATCCCGGACGTGCTGTTCTTCATCAAGGACCGCCAGGGGCGTTACACCCACGTCAACCAGACCATGCTGCGGCGGCTGGGCCTGCGCGCGCGCAAGGACGTGATCGGGCGTACCGCAGCCGAGATCTACCCGACCGGCCTCAGCGCCGACTACGTCGACCAGGACGCCCGCGTCCTGTCCGGCGAGGTGATCGAGAACCTGATGGAGCTGCACCTGTTCGCCAACCGCGAACCGGGCTGGTGCCTGACCTGCAAGCGTCCGCTGGTGGTTGATGGCGCCATCGCGGGCCTGATCGGCATTTCCCGCGACCTGGGCCAGAAGGACAGCCTGGGCACCCAGTACGAACAGCTGCGGCTGGCGCTGGCCCACCTCAACGCGCACTACGCCGAGAACGTGCGCATGCAGACCCTGCTGGACATCACCGGCTTCTCGCTGTCCAAGCTGGAACGCAGCTTCCGCAAGGTGTTCCAGATGACCCCGCAGCAGGTGCTGACCCGGCTGCGGATCCAGATGGCCATGCACCTGCTGCATGGCGACGACAGCATTGCCTGCATCGGCCAGGCCTGCGGTTTCAGCGACCAGAGCGCGTTCACCCGCAAGTTCAAGGCTGAAACCGGTTTCTCGCCGCGTGCCTATCGCGCCCGTATCGGCGGTGGTATCGGCGAGCCGGCGCTGGCCTGAGCCGGCTGCTGCGCTGTGCCTATCCGGGCAGGCACGGGACAGGGTAAGGTGTCGCCCCTGTAGCCCGCCGCCAGCCCCGCCGATGCCCAACTCGATTCCGACCGCTTCGCCGTCCCGCCTCGGACATTCGCTCAAGCCCCGCCAGCTGATCATGATGGGCCTGGGCAGCGCCATCGGCGCCGGCCTGTTCCTCGGCTCGGGCGTGGGAGTGCAGGCCGCCGGGCCGGCGGTGCTGGTGTCCTATCTGGTGGCCGGCGCGCTGGTGATCATCGTCATGAACGCGCTGGGCGAGATGGCGGCGGCCAAGCCGACCAGTGGCGCGTTCTCGGTCTATGCCGCCGATGCCATGGGCGCCACCGCGGGCGCCACGGTCGGCTGGCTGTGGTGGGTGCAGCTGGTGATCGTGATCGCCGCCGAAGCGGTGGGCGCGGCCGGGCTGCTGGCGACGGTCTGGCCGGCCGTACCGGTGCCGATGGCGGCGTTGGCCTTCATGCTGTTCTTCACCGCGATCAACCTGCTGGGGGTGAAGAACTTCGGCGAGTTCGAATTCTGGTTTGCCATCCTCAAGGTCGCGGCGATCCTGGCGTTCATCGCCATTGGCGTGGCGTTGCTGATGGGATGGCTGCCGCAGGTGACCTCCCCGGGCCTGAGCAACTTCACCGAACACGGTGGTTTTGCACCGAAGGGCCTGGCCGGGATCGGCGCGGCGCTGCTGGTGGTGGTGTTCGCCTTCGGCGGCACCGAGATCGTGGCCGTTGCCGCAGCCGAGACCGAAGACCCGGAGCGCAGCATCGCCCGGGCCATCCGCACCGTGGCCTGGCGCATCCTGGTGTTCTACATCGGCTCGCTGAGCGTGATCATCGCGGTGGTCCCGTGGACCAGCGAGGCGCTGAAGTCGCCCTTCGCCGCCGTGCTGGACATTGCCCGTATTCCGGGCGCGGGCACCGCCATCACCCTGATCGCGGTGATCGCGCTGCTGTCGGCGCTCAATGCCAACCTCTACGGCGCCTCGCGCATGATGTACTCGCTGGCGCAGCGCCGCGAAGCCCCGGCCGTGCTGGGCTGGACCGATCCGCGCCAGGTGCCGGTGATTGCCGTGCTGGCCAGCGTGCTGTTCGGTTTCGCCGCCACGGTGATGGAACTGCTGTTCCCCGACCGGGTGCTGCCGGTGCTGCTGAACATCGTCGGTTCCACCTGCCTGCTGGTGTGGACGCTGTCGCTGGTGTCGCAGCTGGTGCTGCGCCGCCGCGCGGATCGGCGTGGCACCCGGCTGCCGTTCCGCATGGCCGGCTTCCCGTGGCTGACCTGCTGTGCACTGGCGATTCTGGCGCTGATCTTCGGCCTGCTGCTGAGTGAATCGCACACGCGCCTGCAGTTCCTGTCGATGGTGGCGCTGACGGCCACCATCGCCGCCGGCAGCGCCATCGCCCGGCGCATGCGCGAGGCTTGATGGGGGGGGCCGGCCGGCGGCCGGCACTACCACGGGGGCTGCACATCCGCCGTGCCATCCTGATCATGTAGGCCGTCAACGGCCTGTCGACCAGGAGTACCGCATGCTGCGCAGCCGTCCCTTCCTGATGTTCACCGGCCAGGCCGAGGCCGCGCTGGCCCTGTACGCCGAAGCCTTTGCCGATTTCCGCCTGCTGGCCCTGCAGCGCCATCCTGACGGTGCCGGCGCTGGCGTGTCCGGCCAGGTCCGCCAGGCCATCTTCCTGCTCGGCGGCACCCACTACCTGTGCTTCGACAGCCTGGACGTGCACGATTTCACCTTCTCGCCGTCGATCTCGCTGTTCGTCGAGTGTTCCGGTGCTGAACAGTTCGAGCGCGCGGCACGCGTGCTGGGCGAGGGCGGGCACTGGCTGATGCCGGTGGGCGAGTACGATTTCAGCAACCGCTACGGCTGGGTGCAGGACCGCTTCGGCGTATCGTGGCAGTTGAGCCTGGGGCAGATGCCGGACCCGTGATTATTGTGGGTGTGGACCTTGGTCCACGCGCCCTTATGAAAAACGGCCCGCTTTCGCGGGCCGTTTTGTCATCCGATGCAGCGGGGAATCACGCCTCGACTTCATCATCCTTGTAGGCATCGACCGGGATGCAGGCGCACATCACGTTCTTGTCGCCGTACACGTTGTCCACGCGCGCCACCGGCGGCCAGTACTTGCTCTGCTTCAGGCTGGCCAGCGGGAAGGCGGCCAGCTCGCGCGGATAGGCGTGGGTCCACTCGCTGGCGGTCACCGCGGTGGCAGTGTGCGGCGCGTTCTTCAGCGGATTGTCCTCGCGGTCCAGGCGGCCGTCTTCGATCGCGGTGATTTCCTCGCGGATCTGGATCATCGCGTCGACGAAACGATCCAGTTCGTGCAGCGACTCGCTCTCGGTCGGTTCGACCATCAGCGTGCCCGCCACCGGGAAGCTCAGGGTGGGGGCGTGGAAGCCGAAGTCGATCAGGCGCTTGGCCACGTCCTCGGCGCCGATGCCGCTGGTCTTCTCCAGCGGGCGCACGTCGAGGATGCACTCATGCGCCACCAGGCCGTTGCGGCCGGTGTACAGCGTCTTGAAGTGCGGCGCCAGGCGCTTGGCGATGTAGTTGGCATTGAGCTGCGCGACCTGGGTAGCCTTGCGCAGGCCTTCGCGGCCCATCATCGCGATGTACATCCAGCTGATCGGCAGGATCGAGGCGCTGCCGAAGCTGGCCGCGCTGACCATGCCGACCGGACCGTTGTCACCCAGCTTGCCCGGCAGGAACGGCGCCAGGTGCTCCTTGACCGCGCACGGGCCGACGCCCGGGCCGCCACCGCCGTGCGGGATGCAGAACGTCTTGTGCAGGTTCAGGTGCGATACGTCCGAACCCCACTTGCCCGGCTTGGCCACGCCGACCAGCGCGTTCATGTTGGCGCCGTCGGTGTACACCTGGCCGCCGTGCTTGTGGATGATCTCGCAGATCTCGACCACCTCTTCCTCGAACACGCCGTGCGTGGACGGGTAGGTCATCATGATCGCCGCCAGGCGGTCGCTGTACTTCTCGGCGTTGAGGCGGATGTCTTCGACATCGACGTTGCCGTTGGCATCGGTCTTGGTCACCACGACCTTCATGCCGCACATCTGCGCCGAGGCGGGGTTGGTACCGTGCGCCGAGTCCGGGATCAGGCAGATGTCGCGATGGCCTTCGCCGCGCGAGCGGTGGTAGGCGCGGATCGCCAACAGGCCGGCGTACTCACCCTGTGCACCCGAGTTCGGCTGCAGGCTGACCGCATCGTAGCCGGTGCATTCGACCAGCATCGCTTCCAGCGAGTCGATCAGTTCCTTGTAGCCCAGCGCCTGGTCGGCCGGCACCAGCGGATGGATCTGCGAGAACTCCGGCCAGGTCACCGGGATCATCTCGGCGGTGGCGTTGAGCTTCATCGTGCACGAGCCCAGCGGGATCATCGTGCGGTCCATCGCCAGGTCCTTGTCGGCCAGCGAACGCAGGTAGCGCAGCAGTTCGTGCTCGCTGTGGTGGGTGTTGAACACCGGATGGGTCAGGAACGCGGACTGGCGCAGCAGGCCGGCCGGCAGTGCGTCGGCGGTGCTGGCATCCAGCGCATCGATGTCGGCCTGCGCGCCGAACACGGCGGCCAGCGCGACCACGTCGGCGCGGGTGGCGGTCTCGTCCAGGCTGATGCCGACCGAGTCGCTGTCGATCGCGCGCAGGTTGTAACCGGCGGCGCGAGCCTTGGCGTGGATCTCATCGGCATGCACGCCGCTGATGTGCAGGGTATCGAAGAAGTCGCCACCGACCTGCACGCCGGCCTTGCGCAGCGCCGCGGCCAGGATCGAGGCCAGGCGGTGGGTGCGGCGGGCGATGCGGGTCAGGCCTTCCGGGCCGTGGTAGACGGCATACATCGAGGCCATCACCGCCAGCAGGACCTGTGCGGTACAGATGTTGGAGGTGGCCTTCTCGCGGCGGATGTGCTGCTCGCGGGTCTGCAGGGTCAGGCGATAGGCCGGGTTGCCCTGGGCATCGATGGAGACACCGATCAGGCGGCCCGGCATCGAGCGCTTGTAGGCGTCACGGCAGGCCATGAACGCGGCGTGCGGGCCGCCGAAGCCGAACGGCACGCCGAAACGCTGGCTGTTGCCGACCACGATGTCCGCGCCCCATTCGCCCGGTGCGGCCAGCAGGGTCAGCGCCAGCAGGTCGGTGGCCACGGCCACCAGGCCGCCGCGTGCGTGCACGGCCTCGACCAGGGCCTTGTAATCGCCGATCTGGCCGAAGGTGTCCGGGTACTGCAGCAGCAGGCCGAAGGCTTCTGCTTCCAGTGCCTCGGCCGGGGTGCCGACGCGCAGCACGATGCCCATGGGCTCGGCGCGGGTGCGCAGCAGTTCCAGTGTCTGCGGGTGCACGGCATCGTGCACGAAGAAGGTGTCCGACTTCGACTTGGCGGAACGCTTGGCCAGGGTCATCGCTTCGGCCGCTGCGGTCGCTTCGTCCAGCAGCGACGCGTTGGCGATTTCCATGCCGGTGAGGTCGGCGCACAGGGTCTGGAAGTTGATCAGCGCTTCCATGCGGCCCTGCGAGATTTCCGCCTGGTACGGGGTGTAGGCGGTGTACCAGGCCGGGTTTTCCAGGATGTTGCGCAGGATCACGTTCGGCGTGTGGGTACCGTAGTAGCCCTGGCCGATGAAGCTGCGCAGCACGGTGTTCTTGTCGGCGATCGCACGGATCTTCGCCAGTGCCTGCACTTCGGTCATCGATTCGGGCAGTGCCAGCGGTGCCGGCGACTTGATCTTGGCCGGCACGATGGCATCGGTCATCGCATCCAGCGACGCGTGGCCGACGACGTCGAGCATCTGCGCGATCTCGGCATCGTTGGGGCCGATGTGGCGCTCGACGAACGCATTGTGGTGCTCGAGCTCACGCAGGGAAGGGGTGTTCTGGGACATGGCGAAGGATCCGTCAGGAAAGGGCACACGCACGGGCACAAGCCGCCGGTCGGCGGTCTGCGGGGCGCCCCTCTGTCCTTTTGCCTGAGAGTTTGGAAGCGCGGAAAACCGCGGCTTCGTGCCCCTTCGGCGCCGGATCGAACCGGTCTCTCCAGAGTTCTGTTACGGGTGGTATCGGGCCTGAGCGATTACGGGCGTTGCGCCTTCGGCAGCGGTGTTCCGCTTCTCCCACCGTGTTGCCCGCCGATTATAGCCCGTTGCGGGCCCGCCGGCCGCCTCCGGGGCCGGCCGCCGCGCCTGAATGGCCGATGGCCCGGCCATGCGTTTTGTGCACCGCTGCATGGCATCGGGCGCGATCCCCACCTATCATGGCCGGATACCCGAATTCATCTGGCGCCGTCCCTGCAGAAGGGGGACCGGCGCCCGCCGTGCGTGCCACGCATGGTCCTGCCGGACGCCTTCATCATGACCGCCGCTGCTGCTCCCTCCACCCGCCGCATGGCCCTGCTGCTTGCCGGCCTGGCCATGTTCGGCCCGTTCTCGATCGACACCATCTTCCCGGCCTTCCCGCAGCTGGCGCAGCGCCTGGCGGTGGACGAGGTGGCGGTGCAGCAGACCATCAGCGTCTACCTGCTGTTCTACGGCCTGATGAGCCTGGCGCACGGCCCGCTGTCCGATGCGTGGGGCCGCAAGCGGGTGATCCTCGGTGGCCTGGTGGTCTTCGCCGGCGCCTCGGTGGGCTGCGCGCTGTCCACCGACCTGACCACGCTGCTGGCGTTCCGCGCGCTGCAGGGCCTGTCTGCGGGCGTCGGCATGATCGTCGGCCGCGCGGTAATCCGCGATCTCTACCATGGCCACGATGCGCAGCGGTTGATGAGCCAGGTATCGATGCTGTTCGGCATCGCACCGGCGATCGCGCCGATCATCGGCGGCTGGATCCTGCTCAGTGGCGCGGGCTGGCCGCTGATTTTCTGGTTCCTGGTGGTGTTCTCGCTGGTCCTGCTGGTCGCCACCGCACGCTACCTGCCGGAGACCCATCCGCTTGCAGCACGTGTGCCGCTGTCGCCGCGCGTGCTGCTGCGCGACTACGTGCGCATCGGCTTCAACCCACGCTTCCTGCGCCTGGCGCTGGCTGGCAGCATCGGCTTCGGCGGCATCTTCCTCTACATCTCCTCGGCGCCGGTGTTCGTGATGCAGCACCTGCACCTGGGCGAGGGCGGCTTCGCCTGGCTGTTCATTCCCACCATCGGCGGCATGACCACCGGCTCGTTCCTTTCCGGGCGCATGGCCGGGCACACCACGCCCACACGGCAGGTGTCCATCGGCTTCGGCCTGTGCGCGCTGTCGGTGCTGCTGAACGTCGGCTACGTGGCGCTGTCGCCGCAGTTCGTGCTGCCGTGGGCAGTGCTGCCGATCTTCCTCGGTGGCATGGGCATGGCGCTGATCTTCCCGATCCTGGCGCTGGCGGTGCTGGACATGTACCCGCACCAGCGCGGCCTGGCCTCGTCGCTGCAGGCGTTCGTGCAGCTGATGATCAGCACCGTGGTGGCCGGCGTGGTGTCGCCGCTGCTGAGTGCCAGCCCGCTGCACCTGGCGTTGGGCCAGGCCGGGTTCTTCGGCGCCGGCTTCGTGTTCTGGTACTGGGAACACCAGCGCGAACGCGCGGCGCAGGCGGCCTGCACGGGCCATTGAGCAGCACGCAGGGGTAGGGCGGGCGGTGGCGCCCGCAACGCTTGCGACGGAAAATCACCGGACTAGGCTGGACACTCCAGCCAGCCGGTGCGCGGATGCACCACAGCCAGCCGATCCGATGCCGTTGCATGAGGTTTCCCGATGGCTGCGCAGCAGACCTACCGCCTGTTCGAGGTGGCGCTGAAGGAGCGCCGCGTTCTTTCCCCTTCCCTGGATCGCATGGTGTTCACCGGTGCCGATGTGGCGCGGATGAAGACCGAAGGCCCGGACCAGCGCATCAAGGTGTTCTTCCCCTTGCCTGGCCAGCGGGTGCCGCAGGTCCCCAGCGGTGCCGACTGGTACCGGCGCTACCGGGCGCTGCCGGATGATCAGCGCCCACCGATGCGCACCTACACACTGCGCCAGTTGCGCGCCGAGCAGGGCGAGGTCGACGTCGATTTCGTCCTCCACGGCGAGACCGGGCCAGCGTCGCGCTGGGCGATCCACGCACGCCCGGGCGACCGGGTGCTGCTGCTGGCCCCGGACGCCGACTGCGCCGACAGCAGCGAGGGCTGGGAATGGAAACCGCCGGTTGGCGTCGGCCAGGTGCTGCTGGTGGCCGATGAAACCGCGCTACCGGCGGTGGCCGGCATCCTCGAGGAACTGGCGGCCAGGGTGGATCCGCCGCGCACGCTGGCGCTGCTGGAAGTGGCCCAGGCCGGCGACGCGGTGCGCCTGAAGGCACCGGCCACGGCTGAGCTGGTCTGGCTGCCGCGCGGGCGGGCCAGCTACGGACAGCCGCTGCTGCAGGCGGTCCAGGCGCGCCTGGCCGCCGCTCCCGGCGGGGTAGCGGGGGAGGCGCTGGAGGAGATCGACGTCGATACGCAGATCCTCTGGGAACAGGCCGATTCCCACCTGGCCGGTCCGCTGTATGCCTGGGTAGCGGGCGAGGCGGGGGCGGTGATGGCGATCCGGCGCCACCTGCTGCGCGCGTGCGGGCTGGATCGCCGCGCGATCACCTTCATGGGCTACTGGCGGCAGGGCAGGGTGCTGGATTGACCGTGTCGAACCGGGGCCGCGTGAAGCGGCCTGGCCGGCGGGGTGCGTTATCCTTGCGCCCCCCTCGCCGCGGTACCGCACGATGTCCACCACCTCCAAGATCCGCCGCGACCAGCGCCGTCGCCAGGAAAAGCAGGCCGCCAACAAGGCCGCCGCCCAGGCGTCGCCGGTGGAGCCGCATGCCGAACTGCGCGACGCGCAGCGCACCCTGCTGGCCGGTGTCGTGCGCCGCGACGGCGAATGGGTGCTGGGCATGGATGGCCGTATCGCCGGCCACAGTGACTCCGCCGCGCAGGTCCTGGCGCTGATCATGCAGGCCGGTGAGCTGCACGAACGCAATGGCACGCCGGTGCGCCTGATGTACTCCGACGCGCTGCGTGATGCCGCGCAGGCCGAAGCGAAGGAGAAGGGCCAGACGTTCGAGGAGTTCAAGGCGGAGCTGGCTGCGGCGATGGCCGCGAAGAAGGACAGCTGATCGCGGTTGGGATAGCGCCGGCCGCTGGCCGGCTGCCAGACGGATTTCCACCGTGCAGTTGCCGGCTAGCGGCCGGCACGACCAGAAAGGGGCGGATCCTCGCGGATCCGCCCCTTTTCTCATTTCGCCGCCGGGGCCGCGTTGGCCTGCCAGCCGCACATCTGGCCTTTGCTTGATCGCTGTTCCGGTAGAGCCGGCCGCTGGCCGGCTGCCAGACGGATTTCCACCGCGCAGTTGCCGGCCAGCGGCCGGCACGACCAGGAAGGGGCGGATCCTCGCGGACCCGCTCCTTTTCTCATTTCGCCGCCGGGGCCGCGTTGGCCTGCCAGCCGCACATCTGGCCTTTGCTTGATCGCTGTTCCGGTAGAGCCGGCCGCTGGCCGGCTGCCAGACGGATTTCCACCGTGCAGTTGCCGGCCAGCGGCCGGCACGACCAGGAAGGGGTGGATCCTCGCAGACCCGCCCCTTTTCTCATTTCGCTGCCGGGGCCGCGTTGGCCTGCCAGCCGCACACCTTCCCTTTGCTTGATCGCTGTTCCGGTAGAGCCGTCCGCTGGCCGGCTGCCCGCGGGATCTTCATCGCGTAATTGCCGGCCAGCGGCCGGCACTACCAGAAAGGGGCGGATCCTCGCGGATCCGCCCCTTTTCTCGTTTTGCCGCCGGGGCCGCGTTGGCCTGCCAGCCGCACATCCGGCCTTTGCTTGATCGCTGTTCCGGTAGAGCCGGCCGCTGGCCGGCTGCCAGACGGATTTCCACCGTGCAATTGCCGGCCAGCGGCCGGCACGACCAGGAAGGGGCGGATCCTCGCGGACCCGCCCCTTTTCTCATTTTGCCGCCGGGGCCGCGTTGGCCTGCCAGCCGCACATCTGGCCTTCGTTCTGCTGCTTGAGCCACTCGTTGACCGGGGTGAAGTACTCGATCATCGGGCCGGCATCGAGCTTGTCGGTGCCTGTCAGCTCCTTCAGCGTGGCCTGCCACGGCTGGCTGGCACCCTTGCTCAGCATCGCCCAGTACTTCTGGCCGGCTTCCTTGTTGCCGTAGAAGGTGCACTCATGCAGCGGGCCCTTGTAGCCGGCCGCATCGCACAGGCCCTTGTAGAACTGGAACTGCAGGATGCGCGCCAGGAAGTAGCGGGTGTAGGGGGTGTTGCCCGGCACGTGGTACTTCGCGCCCGGGTCGAAGAATTCTTCGCCACGGGTGGTGGCCGGCGCCACGCCCTGGTATTTGGCCTTCAGGTCCCACCACGCCTTGTTGTAGTTGTCGGCGGTGATCGAGCCATCGAACACGCCCCAGCGCCAGCGGTCGATCATCAGCCCGAACGGCAGGAACGACACGCCCGACAGCGCCATGCGCATCTGGTTGTTGATGACCGCTTCGCGGCTTTCGGTCGGCGCATCGACCAGGCCGATCGAGCTGAGGTACTTGGGCGTCATCGCCAGCACGATGGTATCGCCGATCGCTTCGTGGAAACCATCGTTGGCACCGCCCTGGAACAGCGGCGGCAGCGGGTTGTAGGCCAGGTCGTAATAGATGTGGCCCAGCTCGTGGTAGATGGTGGTGAAGTTCTCTTCGTTCGGCTTGATGCACATCTTGGTGCGCACGTCGCCTTCCATGTTCATGTCCCAGGCGCTGGCGTGGCAGACCACGTCGCGGTCATCGGGCTTGATGAACTGGGTGCGCTCCCAGTACGACTGCGGCAGCGACGGCATGCCCAGCGACACGTAGAAGTCCTGCGCGCGTTCGGTCATCTGCCTGGCGGTACGCAGTTCGGCCTCGCGCTGCGCCTTGTACTGTGCGGCGACGTTGGCGTCCTTGCCGGCCTTGGCCAGCGCCGCGCTCAGGTTGGTCTGGTACTGCTTTTCCAGTGCCGCGGTGATGTCCAGGCTGCCGGCGCCGGGGTACGGTTCCAGCTGGTCCCACAGGTTCGACCAGTCCTGCTGCCACATGTTGCCCAGCAGGTGCGCGGCGATCAGGCCGTTGCCCACTTCGGCCTTGTCCTTGCCATAGGTCTTGTCCAGCTTGCCGCGTGCGTAGCAGTGCAGCTGCTCGTACATCGGCTTGACCTGTTCCCACAGGCGATCGGTTTCCGGGCCGATCTGCTCCGGCGGCATGTCATAGCCACTGCGCCACATCTGGCCGGCATCGGTGAAGCCCATGCCCTTGGCGCCTTCGTTCACCAGGCCGACGAACTTCTGGTAGTCGCCGCGCATGCCCTTGGTGGTGCTGTGCCAGCCCTGCCAGGCGTCGAGCTGCTTGTCGTAGTCGCGGCTGCGCGCCAGCACCTGCT
This sequence comes from Stenotrophomonas sp. YJH_SMC_10, assembly GCF_059371555.1. Taxonomy (NCBI): domain Bacteria; kingdom Pseudomonadati; phylum Pseudomonadota; class Gammaproteobacteria; order Lysobacterales; family Lysobacteraceae; genus Stenotrophomonas; species Stenotrophomonas sp. YJH_SMC_10. The sequence goes on from NZ_JCAFUS010000001.1 coordinate 55,475, forward strand.
CCAGCTCGCCCAGCTGGCGGCAGGAGTTGGGATCGTTGGCGTCGGTGCAGTACTTGCCCGCACCGTAGCTGCCTTCCATGCGGGTGGCGATCTGGGTCAGCTCGGCCAGCTTGGCCGGATCGCGCGGCGCCGGCATCGAGGACATCAGCTTCAGCAGGTGGATCGCGCGCTTGCTGTCCTCGCTCATCGGCTGGCCGTCGAACTTCGCAGCCTGTTCGATCCAGCTGTTGAGCTGGGTCAGCGAGCGCTCGTTGGCCTTGGCCGCGATGCGCTCGGAATCACTGTTGATGTAGGTGGAGGACAACCACTGCGCCGAGGTCATCTCCGGGTAGGCGGCCTTGAACTCGGCATTGATGCGGGCCACGAACTGGTCGGCGGTTTCGCCGGCCGGGGCGCTGCTGCCGGCGGTATCGGTGCCTGGGGCAGCTTCCTTCTTGCAGGCAGCCAGGGCCAGCGTGGCAACGGCGATTGCCGAGGCCAGCAGGAGATGACGGTGTTTCACGGGCGATCCTTGGGTGGTGAACGACGGCCGAAGGCTAGTGGGCAGCCGCTGCCACCGCAAGTGGCGGAAGTCGGCCGGGCGGCGCCCGGCACCCGCAGAGGCCTTCAAGCAAGGGCAAAGGCAGAAGCAACAGCAACAGCGGACTATTCTTGGTTTGGCGGGGCGGTGTCGGAGCGCGGGGACGCCGCAAGTACGTCCGTGTAGGCTTGGCAGCCGCTTGCTCGTGTGCGCTTTCCTGCGCACACGGCAAGACCGGGGTTGGACGTCCTGCCCAACCCGCCCGAGGCATGCCTCGGGCCCATGCGGCTGACACCCCGCACTCCGACACCGCCCCGCCTCTGACAGATTCTGTGTGCTGTCGGTAGGTGTCGACCTTGGTCGACACATCTGTCAGATATCGACAATCAAAATGGGGTCGGATCCGTTTTCCTACGGAAAACGGATCCGACCCCATCGGCATGTCCAACAGATCGCGGAAAACTGTCGAAGGCGGGGTGGGTCCGGTGGCGGGAGTGTCCGCGGCATGGATGCCGCGGCCAAGCCCCCAAGGATGGGTTTACGGCGTCTCCCGCCACCGGACCCACCCCGCCATCCCTCAGGAAACCCGCTTCTGCTGTTGCTGTCGAGGCTGCCGGCCAGCGGCCGGCACTACCGCGGGTGCAGGGCTGCAAGCCCTGCCGGACACCCCTCAACCTTCGCAGCTGGCGAACACGTCGCGGTCGCGCTCATACAGCGAGGTCTTCACCTGCATCAGGCCCAGCACCGACGGGAACAGGTTGTCGTGGTCGGTATAGGCCGCCGAGCGCTTGCGCACGCATTGCAGGTCCAACCCGCGACTGCTGGCAAAACCCGGGGAGAACCACATCGTCATCGGTACCCGGGTCTGTTCGGCCGGGGCGATGGCGTAGGGCACGCCGTGCAGGAACAGGCCCTTCTCGCCCAGCGACTCGCCATGGTCGGACAGGTAGATCATCGCCGTGTCGTAGTCCTGCATGCCCTGCAGCGTGCCGATGGTCTTGGTCAGGAAGTGATCGGTGTACAGCACGGCATTGTCGTAGCTGTTGGTGATCTCTTCGCGCGAGCAGCGGCCGATGTCACGGGTATCGCAGGTCGGGGTGAAGCGACGGAATGCAGGCGGATAGCGCTCGAAGTAGGCCGGTCCGTGGTTGCCCAGCTGGTGCAGCACGACCACCCGGTCGCCGGGCCTGGCCCGTACCTGGGTGGCCAGGTCCTGCAGCAGGATCTCGTCCATGCAGCGCCCATCGGCGCACAGGCCCGGCGTGGTGGCATCGGACAGCGACTGGAAGTCCAGGCCCTCGCACACGCCCTTGCAGCCGGACTGGTTGTCACGCCACAACGGCGTGATGCCGGCGCGGTTCAACACGTGCAGCAGCGACTGGTGTGCGCGGATCTTCTTCTCGTCGTAATCGTGGCGCCCCCACGGCGAGAACAGGCACGGCAGCGAAACCTCGGTGCTGGTGCCACACGAATGCATGTCCGGGAAATTGATCACGCTGGCCTGCGCCAGTTCCGGGGTGGTGTTGCGGCCGCCATTGAGTCCCCAGTTCTGCGCGCGCACGGTTTCGCCCATGACGATCACCAGCAGGCGCGGCTTGCTGGCCGGCGCCCGCGGCGTGGCCTTGGCATCGGTTCCGATCGGCAACTTCGGTGCGCGCTGCACCGGGTTGTCGCCACGCAGTGCACGCGGCATGCCCAGCAGCACATTGGCGGGCGTGGCGAGATAACGCACTTCACGCTGGTTGCGCATCAGCGCCGAGACATCCTGGAACGAGATCAACGCGCCGCCGACGGCGGTGACCGCGGCCACTGCCAGGAAGCCCAGCCGCCACAGCAGGCTGCGCCCCCAGCTGCGGCGGCGCAGCTGCACGCGCCACAGCACCAGCATCGGCAGCACCGCCAGCAGCAGTACCGGCCATATCAGCGACACGGTCATCAGCTCGCGGCTTTCCTTGGGGTCGGTCGCCAGCACGTTGCGCAGCATGTCCGCATCCAGGTAGATGTGGTAGCGGCCCATGTAGTGCGCGGCGAACGCGGTCACCAGCAGCAGCAGGCTGATCACCGCCTTGGCATTCCAGCGCCAGACCAGGATGCCGAGCAGCACGCCGTGCGCACCCAGCAGCAACAGCAGCAGCGACAGCGCGTAGCGCAGGCTGCCCGGATGGCTGGCCATCGCGCTGTGCCAGAACAGGCCGTTGCCGGCCACCGCGAAGAACAGGCTGGTGAACGCGATCAGTGCTTCGGTGGACAGCTGTGGCCGCCAGTGGCGAAGACCCGCCAGCGCAGACGGGCGGGCGGGGCGTTGGACCGATGCACTCATGCGTTTGCCTCCTGGCGGTTGGGACGGTCCAGCGGATGGCGGATCAGGATGCCTTTGACGATCAGGTACAGGCCCAGCGAAAGCAGCCAACAAATCAATGCAGTGGCAACGTCATGCGAAAGGAAATGCGCCCCCCGGAGCTGCTGGCTGATGCCGAACACCAGGCCGGTGCCGAGGCCGATCCACAACCCGGCCCAGCGCCACGACGGGCGCCACAGCAGGGCGAAATAGTACAGGCACAGCCACGCATAGCCCGCGCTGGCGTGGCCGGCAGGGAAGCACGCCTGGGCGGCCATCCCGGCCGGGCGCTGCGTGAAAAGGCCTATATAGGGCTGATGGCCACCGTAGCGCAGCAGGTCCCAGGGACAGTCCATCGGCACCAGGGCCTTCAGCAGGGAGATCACGCCCGTCCCCAGCGCCATGGCAATTACGACATAAAGCAGCGCCCATCGCAGGGTGCGATCGCCTCCCTTGCGCCAGTGGTGCACGCACAACAGGATCGCGACCAGCGCCGCCGACGTGCTCAGCCATTTGCCGGCCTTGTGCACCACCGTGCGGGTGACCCAGGCCTCCTGCAACGCCCAGTGGCCACCTTCAAGGCGGAACAGGTGATCGGCCACCCATTGATCGCCGCCGAAACCCATCAGCAGCGTAAACAGGGGCAGACCGATTGCGACAGGCAGCCAGAAGTGAGTTACGGCGAATCTTGACGCCAGTGGCGATGTCGCAGGCGGCGCAACCGCATCAATGGGACGAACGGGCATGCTGAGGGAAGGCGGTTCGGGAATCCGCAGTCATGCTCGTCACCTTGATGTCGGAGAAGGGTCGGACGCTCGTTCGCGCCGGGTTAATGATTCCCCGGTGCATGTCAACGTTCAGTCTTCGTCTGCGGTCGATCCTGTCCGCTCGGCGTGGCATTCCGGGTTCCATGCGGAACCGGGAAGCAGTTGCCAACGATTCCTGTTGGCGATGCCGATATCGATCACCTTGGCCGGGTCCACGCAGGGACTCATTGCCTCGTCCAGCACCAGCAACCAGCGCGTGTCCGGCGCCTCGGCCAGCCAGGGGCCGGCATCGTGCCACTGCTCGGCCCAGGGCCGCTTGAAGCCGAACTCGCGCACCGGGCGGTCGGCCTGCAGCAGGTTCTGTTCGCGCCAGGCGACCAGCGCCAGCTCTGCATCGGGGCCGATCCTCGCGCCCACCCGGCGCATCACCGCAGACGCCGACGCGTACGGGTCCAGCGCCGGGATCAGCACCAGGCCGTAGAGCATCCACAGCATGCCGTGGGCCAACAGCACCAGGGTTGCCGCACGGCGCACCCGCAGCCACACGATCAGCGTGGCCAGGGCGATGGCGAAGGTCAGCAGGCCATCGCCGAGCACCGGCAGCAGCGTATCCGGCATTGCCCGGCGCTCAAGCTGCGCAAGGGCCCAGGGGTGTTCGGTCAGCAGCAGCACGCCGAGCACGCCGGTGGCCAGCATCAGCACGACGCTGTAGCCGAACAGGTAGCGCCGCACGCACAACCGGCGCAGCAGCCCCGGCAGCAACGGGGCCACCGCCAGCGCCATTGCCGGCAGCATCGGCAGTACATAGACCTCGCGCTTGCCCGGGCTGGCGCTGAAGAACACCAGCACCAGAACGGCCCAGCCCAGCAGCAGCCACTGGCGACGGTCGCCACGGCGGATGCGGCGCCACCACGGCTTGAACAGCATCGGCAGCAGCAGGCTGCCGGGCAGCCACAGCGTGAGGATCACCTGCAGGTAATACCAGGCCGGTTGGCGGTGGTGCCAGGCGTTGGCATAGCGCGTTCCGGTCTGCTTGAACAACAGTTCGTGGGCATACGACTGCAGGGCCGCACTGGGCTCGTGCAGCAGGGCCCAGCCCAGCGGGGCGAGCCATACCGCCACGCCGAGCAGGAAGGCCGGGATCAGCCACAGCAGCGTTGCCGGGTGCGGACCGTCCACCCGGTGGCCGCGGCGACGCTGGTACAGCCACCAGCCGAACCACGGCAGCACCATCAGCAGCGGCAGGAAACCCACACCCTTGGTCACTGTGCCCAGGCCCGCCGCGAAGCCGGCCAGCCACAGTGCGGGCAGGTTGCGGCGCTCGCACAGGTGGCGCATCAGGCCCCACAGGGCCACCGTGGTCATGCCCACCAGCACCATGTCGATCTGCGCGCGCTTGGCCATCAGGCCAAACTGCAGGGTGCAGAACAGCGCCGCCAGGGCATACAGGGAATGCCGGGGTGACCACAGCCGCCGTGCCAGGTCCGAAACCAGCCAAAGGCTGAGCAGGGCGCCCAGCAGCGACGGCAGCAGGAACGACCACTGCCAGCTGCCGACCAGTTCGTAGGCGGCCGCCTGCAGCCACATGAAGACCGGCGGCTTCTCCGCGTACAGCTCCACGCCCCGGTGCGGCAGCAGCCATTCCCCGCTTTCGACCATGGTGCGGGCCGCCAGCACAAAGCGCGGCTCGTCCGGCGGCTGCGGCTGGCGCAGGCCGATGCCGGCGGCCAACGCAGCGATGATCAGCAGCCACAACAGGGGCAGGCGCCAATGGCGGGGCAGGGCTACGGGCACGGCAGGCTCCGGGAGCAAAACGGCCACTCTGACGTGGCAGGGGTAGGAAAGGCGTCGGAGCGGGCGCACGGCGACCGCATTCCGACATGGTCAGCGCTACCATGGTACGAACTTCCGTGGATCTTTCGTGCATGCGTCTGTTGGTGATCGAGGACAACCGCCAGCTGGTGGCCAACCTGTTCGACTACTTCGAGTCGCGCGGGCACGTGCTCGACGTGGCCCCGGACGGCATCACCGGCCTGCACCTGGCCGGCAGCCACCCCTACGACGCGGTGATCCTGGACTGGATGCTGCCGCGCATGGAGGGGCCGGAGGTGCTGCGCCGCCTGCGCGCCGAGCACGCTTCGGAGGTGCCGGTGATCATGCTGACCGCGCGCGACGAGCTGCCGGACAAGATCACCGGCTTCCGCGCGGGGGCCGACGATTACCTCACCAAGCCGTTCGCCCTCCCCGAACTGGAGGTGCGGCTGGAGGCACTGCTGACGCGTGCGCAGGGCCGCAATCCGCGCAAGCGCCTGCAGGTCGGCGACCTGGTGCTGGACCTGGCGACCCTGGAGGCCCAGCGTGGCGGCCAGGTGCTGCATCTGTACCCGGCCTGCCGCAAGCTGCTGGAGGTGCTGATGCGGGCCAGCCCGGGCGCGGTGACCCGCCAGCAGCTGGAGTTCGCCCTGTGGGGCGACGAGCCACCCGATGGCGATCTGCTGCGCTCACATGTCTACGAGCTGCGGCGCAGCGTCGACGGCCCGTTCGCCGACAAGCTGATCCATACCCTGCCGCGGGTCGGTTATCGCCTGGCGGTGACCGCCGCCAGTGATGCAGGCAAGGATGATGATGAAGGCGCGTAAGCCGGGCCCGCTGTACCGGCGCGTGGTGTGGTGGTTGCTGGGCTATCTGGCCCTGCTGTCGATCGCCGTGTTCAGCGTTGGCAACTACGTGCACGAGCACGCCGAGCATGCGGCCTGGCGCGCACTGCTCAATTCCGAACTGGACAGCATTGTCGACCACACCGAGCACGAGCCCCATTACCGCTGGCAGGACTCGGACACGCTCAGCCTGTTCCGCTTCGACGAGGGCAACATGCCCGAGAGCGTGCGCACGCTGCACCCGGGGCTGCACGACGGCGTGCCGATCAAGGACCGGCAGACCGCAGTGATGGTGCGCGACACCGGCTCGATGGGGCGGGTGGCGCTGGCGCTGGACATCTCCGACTTCCACGACCTGGAGCAGTTCGCCACGCGCTGGGTGATGCTGGCCGGGGTGATCATGATCTTCGTCACCGTGTTGATGGCGTCGTTCGGCATGGAGCGCATGGTGCGCCCGCTGAGCCTGCTGGCCCAGCACATCGGCGCCCTGCGCCCAGGGGTGCAGGGCCAGCGTATCGAGGTCGACCCGCGCGGCAGTTCCGAGCTGCACACCATCGCCGACGCGTTGAACGATTACCTCGACCGCAACGAGCAGTTCGTCGAGCGCGAGCGGGTCTTCATCAGCACCGCCAGCCACGAACTGCGCACGCCGATCGCGGTGATGACCGGTGCCGCCGAACTGGCACTGGAGCAACCGGGCCTGCCCGAGCGCGCCCGCCAGCAGATGCAGCGGGTGCTGCGCACCGCGCAGAGCGTGGAGCAGCTGATCGAGCTGCTGCTGGTGCTGGCGCGTGACCCGGCGCGCCTGGCCGCGCGTGCCGAGCGTATCGCGCTGGACCAGCTGCTGCCGGAAATCGTCGACGACCATCGCCACCTGCTCGGCGACAAGGACCTGAGCATCGGCATCCAGGCCGCGCCGGTGGATATCGTCGCGCCGATGGCGGTGGTGCAGGCGGCGATCGGCAACCTGCTGCGCAATGCCATCGAGAACAGCGGTCGCGGCCATATCGAACTGCAGCTGAGTCCGTCGGCGGTGCTGACCCTGCAGGACCCGGGCCATGGCATGAGCCCGGAGGAGATCGCTGCCATCCACGCGCGCATGGCACGCGGTGGCCGTGCCGATCGTGGCGGCGGTATCGGGCTGGACCTGATTGCGCGCTTGTGCGAACACCTGGGCTGGACCCTGCAGCTGCACCCCTGCGAACCGCGCGGGACGCGCGTCACCCTGGACTTCGGCGCTTCGCGCCCCGCCTGACCGGGCTCCCGCCCGCTGCGCACTGCCGCATGACCCGGCGTGAAGACAATGTTAATCTCAACCTGCGCCGCTTTATGCGGCGCTTTTTTTTCCGCTCTTTCGATCGACAGAGGATCCCATGCCGACCGAACCCGCTCCTGCCCTGATCAGCAACGACATCGTTGGACTGGGCCTGATTGCCGCCACCCTGGCCCTGATCTTCTGGGCCGCCAGTGGTCCGACGCCGCTGCTGAAGAAGATCTTCGCCTGGGTGCCGGCCCTGCTGCTGTGCTACTTCATCCCTGCCATCTACAACACCGCCGGTGTCATTGATGGCCACAACACCTCGCTGTACAACCCGGTCGCGCGTGACGTGCTGCTGCCGGCCGCGCTGGTCCTGCTGACGCTGTCGATCGACCTGAAAGGCATCGCCAAGCTCGGCCCGAAACTGCTGATCGTGTTCTGCGCCGGTACGGCCGGCATCATGCTCGGTGCGATCGTCTCGTTCCAGCTGATGAAGCTGATCCACCCGGAAACCGTGGCCGGTGATACCTGGGCCGGCATGGCCGCGCTGGCCGGCAGCTGGATCGGGGGCGGCGCCAACATGGTGGCCATGCGCGAGGTGTTCGGCACCGACGCCACCACCTTCGGCCAGTTCGCCGTGGTCGACGTGGCCTGTGCCAGCCTGTGGATGGCGATCCTGCTGTTCCTGGCCAACCGCGCGCAGCAGATCGACACCCGCAACGGGGCCGATACCCGCGCCATCGACGAGATGAAGGCACGGATCAGCGCCTACGAGGCACAGAACGCGCGCATTCCCAGCATGACCGACCTGATGGTGATCGTCGGCGTGGCACTGGGGGGCGTCGGCCTGGCCCACGCCATCGCCGCACCGCTGTCGGGCTGGTTCAAGGCCAACGTCAGCTGGGCCAGCCAGTTCAGCCTGGACAGCCAGTTCGTGTGGGTGATCCTGCTGTCCACGGCGATGGGCCTGGGCTTGAGCTTCACCCGTGCGCGCCGGCTGGAAGCAGCAGGCGCTTCGCGACTGGGCACGGTGTTCCTGTACTTCCTGATCGCCTGCATCGGCATGCAGATGAACCTGCTGTCGCTGCTGGATCGGCCGTGGCTGTTCCTGCTCGGCGCGAGCTGGATGGCCACGCACGTGCTGGTGCTGTGGGGGGTAGCCAAGCTGCTGCGCGCGCCGCTGTTCTTCTTTGCGATCGGTTCGCAGGGCAACATCGGCGCGGCAGCGTCGGCACCGGTGGTGGCCGCGGCGTTCCACCCGACGCTGGCGCCGGTGGGCGTGCTGCTGGGTACCGTGGGCTATGCCACCGGTACCGGGCTGGCCTATGTCACCGGCCTGATCCTGAAGTGGATGGCCAACGGCTGAGTGGGGCGCCCTGGCTGCGCTTTCCCGCGATCGGCGGTAGATCCACGCCATGCGTGGATGCACTTCATCGAGACCCATGAACAAAGAAGGGGTCAGATCCGTTTCCCGGAGGAAACGGATCTGACCCCTGATGCTTCTCGCCGTCACCGGAAATCTGTCGAAGGTGGGTGCCGGGCTGCAAGCCCGGCACCCACCTCACTCCTCAACAGCAGCGGCCACCATTGCGTCCGCCGTAGCGCGCTTCCTGGCGCTCGCGGAAGAACGTCTTGTAGTCCATCGGCTCCTGGTCCGGGTGCTTTTCCAGCATGTGCCGGACGTAGTTGTCGTAATCGGGAATGCCACAGCACAGCCGTGCGGTCTGCACCAGGCGCCGCCAGATGCGGCGGTGCGCCTGGTACTGCCCCACGGGAACCAGTTGCGTGCTCATCACAGGTCCACCATTTCATGCGGCTTCAGTGCCACGTACGGGGTCTCGCGGTCGCTGCGCTGCGGATTGCGGCGTGCCGCCAGGATGGTCTTGATCGAATACACCAGCACCGCACCCACCACCAGCAGGAACAGCGCGGTCAGGCCGGTGTTGACGTAGGCGTTGACCACGATCTGCTTCATCTGCGCCACCGACTTGGCCGGTGCCGTGATGGTGTCGCTGGCGAGCGCCGCCTGGAACTTGTGTGCCTGCGCCAGGAAGCCCTGCGCCGGGTTGCTGTCGAAGATCTTGATGAAGCCGGCGTAGGTGGTGCAGATCAGCAGCCACACTGCCGGTACCGCGGTGACCCAGGCATAGCGGTCACGCTTCATCTTGAACAGCACCACCGTGCCCAGCATCAGCGCGATGCCGGCCAACATCTGGTTGGAGATGCCGAACAGCGGCCACAGGGTCTGGATGCCGCCGAACGGGTCGACCACGCCGGTGTAGAGCAGGTAGCCCCACAGCGCCACGCAGCCGGCGGTACCGATGATGTTGGCGGTCCACGACTCGGTCTTCTTCAGGGCCGGCACGAAGTTGCCCAGCAGGTCCTGCAGCATGAAGCGCCCGGCGCGGGTGCCGGCGTCCACTGCGGTCAGGATGAACAGTGCTTCGAACAGGATCGCGAAGTGGTACCAGAACGCCATCATCGCGTCGCTGCCACTGGGTATCGCTTCGTGCAGGATCTGCGCGATGCCCACCGCCAGGGTCGGCGCACCACCTGCACGATGCAGGATGGTTGGTTCACCGATCGCCGCCGCGGTCGCGGTCAATTGCTCGGGCGTGATGGTGAAACCCCAGGTGTTGGTGATGTAGTGCGCCGCCGAGGCCGCATCGGCACCGATCACCGCCGCCGGGCTGTTCATCGCGAAGTAGATGCCCGGATCGATGATCGAGGCCGCCACCAGTGCCATCACCGCCACGAACGATTCCATCAGCATGCCGCCGTAGCCGATGTAGCGCATGTGCGCTTCATTGGCCAGCAGCTTCGGCGTGGTGCCGGAGGAAATCAGCGCGTGGAAACCGGATACCGCGCCGCAGGCGATGGTGATGAACAGGAACGGGAACATGCCGCCCTTCCACACCGGGCCATCGCCGCTGGCGGCGAACTGGGTCAGCGCCGGCATCTTCAGTTCCGGCATGACCACCAGGATGCCGATGGCCAGCGCGATGATGGTGCCGATTTTGAGGAAGGTCGACAGGTAATCACGCGGGGCCAGCAGCAGCCACACCGGCAGCACCGAAGCGACGAAGCCGTAGCCGATCAGCATCCAGGTGATCTGGGTGCCGGTGAAGGTGAACGCCGGGCCCCACACCGGGTCGGCGGCGACCTTGCCGCCGTACCAGATCGCGGCCAGCAGCAGGATCAGGCCGACCACCGAGATCTCGCCGATCCTGCCGGGGCGGATGTAGCGCATGTACACGCCCATCAGGATCGCGATGGGCATCGTCGCGATCACCGTGAACATGCCCCACGGGCTTTCGGCCAGCGCCTTGACCACCACCATCGCCAGCACCGCCAGGATGATGATCATGATCAGGAACGCGCCGAACAGCGCGATGGTCCCGGGCACCTGGCCCATCTCTTCGCGCACCAGGTCGCCCAGCGAACGGCCGTTGCGACGGCTGGACAGGAACAGCACCATGAAGTCCTGCACTGCGCCGGCCAGCACCACGCCCACCACCAGCCACAGCAGGCCAGGCAGGTAGCCCATCTGCGCGGCCAGCACCGGGCCGACCAGCGGGCCGGCACCGGCAATGGCGGCGAAGTGGTGGCCGAACAGGACGTGCTTGTTGGTCGGCACGTAGTCCAGGCCATCGTTGTTGATCACCGCCGGGGTGGCCCGGGTCGGATCCAGCTGCATCACCTTGTTGGCGATGAACAGGCTGTAGAAGCGGTAGGCGACCAGGTACAGCGAGACCGCGGCCACCACGATCCACAGTGCGTTGATGTGCTCGCCGCGGCGCAGGGCCACGGTGCCCAGACAGAATGCGCCGAGCAGGGCGAGTACCGCCCAGCCCAGTTTGGAAAACCCTTTCATGAGGTGCTCTCTCCCGGAAAGACAGTCAAAGAGTCCCGCGTGCCCTCGACAGGGTCAATTGGCACAGGACGAATCGGCGGTAGTACTTTGGTCGTACGACGGTGGCGCTGACGTGCAGCGAACATCAGGGATGGAACAATCGGTTGCGGTGCCATCCATTGGCGTAAGGCCGCGTGGCGTCCATCTTGACCGGCATCCATCCAACAGGAGTCGCCATGAGCCTTCCCGAACCGGTCCGCGTGCTGCGGACCATCCGTGGCATGCCCACCTCCGACGGTGCCGGCGTGCGCCTGACCCGCGTCATCGGCGGCCCGACGCTGCCGGACCTGGACCCGTTCCTGCTGCTCGATGAATTCGGCACCGACCGGGCCGAGGACTACATCGCCGGCTTCCCGGAACACCCGCATCGCGGTTTCGAGACCGTGACCTACATGCTCGATGGACGCATGCGGCATCGCGACAACCACGGCAACGAGGGCCTGCTGACCCCGGGCAGCGTGCAGTGGATGACCGCCGGCCGCGGCCTGGTGCACTCGGAGATGCCCGAGCAGGAAAGCGGGCAGATGCGCGGCTTCCAGCTGTGGGTGAACCTGCCGGCGAAGGAGAAGATGACCGCGCCGAAGTACCAGGAGTTCGCGCCCGAGCGCATTCCCGTGGTGCAGCCGGCCGCCGGTGTGGAAGTGAAGGTGATCGCCGGCGCGGTCGATGGCACCCGCGGCCCGATCGTGCAGCCGGCCACCGAGCCGCTCTACCTCGACATCACCTTGTCGCCCGACCGCGCCTGGACCTACACGCTGCCGGAGGGCCACAACGCTTTTGCCTACGTGTTCGAAGGTGCGCTGACGGTGGGCGAGCAGGATGCCGCCCGCGATGTCGCGCGCCAGGAACTGGCGGTGCTGGGCGGTGGCGAACAGCTGCACGTGTCGGCCGGCAGCGAAGGCGCGCGGCTGATCCTGGTGGCCGGCCGTCCGTTGCGCGAGCCGGTGATGCGGCACGGCCCGTTCGTGATGAACACGCGGCAGGAACTGATGCAGGCCTTCGTCGATTTCCAGGAAGGCAGGTTCTGAGGGAGTGCCGGCCGCTGGCCGGCAACTGCTTTTGATCAGGATCGAAGGGTTTGCCGGCCAGCGGCCGGCACTACCTGCGGATCGAGGTGTATTGCGGGGATGCTGCCAGGCAGTCATCCCCGTCACCTTCAGCGCCCGGCGGCCACGGCCGACGGCGTCAGGCTCATGCCCTGCGCCAGTTGTTGCAGTGAGCCCAGCTCCTGCGCGCTGTCCGGATACAGCGCAATCTGCGCGTAACGCCCTTTGTCGATCTTGACCACGCTGATGCGCCGTTCGGCGTAACCCGGCGGTTGCTGGCCGCCCAGGTCGGGCTGGTACCAGTACAGCGATTCACCGCCGAAGCTGCCTTTTTCCTGGCGCAGCGAGCGGTTCAACGGAATGGCGGGATCACGCGCGCTGAGCATCAGGCTCAGCACTTCGCGACCGTCAGCGGTGCTGGCGCGGCAGACCAGGAAATCGGCCTGCACCTGCTGCTGCCACTGCAGGCCACTGCTGGCCGGCAGCGAAGGACATTCGGACGGTGCCTGCGCGGCGGCCTGGGCCGCGGCGAACAACAGGCTCGACAAGATGACAGGCACGAACTTCATGCATCCCCCAAGGTGATGAGTTGTTTGGCTCCGCCAGCAGGCCCGGCGGCATGGCATCCCATCCCCGGATGCCGCCCCTTCCGGCATGTGCACGGATGGTCAACTCAACCTTAACGGAACGTGAGCAATCGCACAATTCGCGGTTACAGACGTAACCATTGCGGCCGCAGGGCGGCCGCAATGGGTGCCTCATGGATCAGCGGTCGTTGCCGATCCACTTGTAGATCAGGCCGCCGATCGCGCCGCCCAGCAGGGGGGCGACCCAGAACAGCCACAGCTGGCTGACCGCGCCGCTGCCGGCAAAGAAGGCCACGGCGGTGGAGCGGGCCGGGTTCACCGAGGTGTTGGTGACCGGAATGCTGATCAGGTGGATCAGGGTCAGCGACAGGCCGATGGCCAGCGGGGCGAAACCGGCCGGTGCCTTGCCGTGGGTGGAACCCATGATCACGATCAGGAACACCGCCGTCAGCACCACTTCGCACAGGAAGGCGGCTGCCACGCTGTATCCACCGGGCGACAGCGCGCCATAGCCATTGCTGGCGAACGCACCCGCCTGGCTGCCATCGATGGCGAAGCCACTGGCGCCGGAGGCGATCTGCAGCAGGATGAAGCCGGCCAGCAGGCCGCCGGCAACCTGGGCGATGATGTACGGCACCAGATCCCTGGTGGGGAAACGACCACCGGCCCACAGCCCGACGCTGACTGCCGGGTTGAAGTGCGCGCCGGAGATATGGCCGAACGCATAGGCGCCGGTCACCACGGTCAGGCCGAAGGCCAGCGCCACGCCCAGGAAGCCGATCCCCAGCGGATTGCCGTCGCCACCGAACTTGGCGGCCAGCACCGCACTGCCACAGCCCCCCAGAACCAGCCAGAACGTGCCGAGGAATTCGGCGGACAAGCGTTTACCCATGCTCATGTGTTGCACTCCTTTGACGGTCTAAAGTGTGATTTATGTCACATTTCAGTGATCAGCGGGTGACTGTAGCGTCAACGCCGGGTGCAGGGATACACCTTCGGATGTGTGCAACACGCGATGTTCAGTACTGCGGCAGCGGGATGAATTCCTTGTCGTCGCCGGGGATGGTGCCGAAGCGACCGGCCTCCCAGTCGTGCTTGGCCTGCTCGATGCGCTCCTTCGAGCTGGACACGAAGTTCCACCACAGGTGGCGTGGGCCATCCAGCGGCTCACCGCCAAACAGCATCGCCTTCACCGGCGTCTTCGCGCGCAGGCGGCCGCGTGCGCCGGCCTCGGGAATCACCAGGTGCTGCGCAGGAATGTCCACGCCATCCAGCTGCGCCTCGCCTTCGAGGATGTACAGCGCGCGCTCGCGGTGGCCGTCGTCGATATCGATTTCGGCATCCGGGTCGAGATCGATGGCCACGTTGAGGGTGTCGGCGAACACCTTCACCGGCGATTCCTCGCCGTAGGCGCGGCCGGCGATCACACGCAGCCAGGCGCCGTTGCGGCGCTGCTCGGGCAGGGTGGCAGCGGCATGGTGGTAGAACGCCGGCTCGATTTCCTCGTGCGACTTCGGCAGCGCGACCCAGGTCTGCATGCCGTGGATCGGATTGTCATGGTCGCGGTCCGGTTGCGGCGTCCGCTCGGAATGGGCGATGCCGCGGCCGGCGGTCATCCAGTTGACGTCACCGGGGCGGATCACCTGATCCGAGCCCAGCGTGTCGCGGTGCCCGATCGCGCCCGACCACAGGTAGGTGACGGTGGCCAGGCCGATGTGCGGGTGCGGACGCACGTCGATGGCGGTGCCCGGGTGCATCAGTGCCGGACCCATCTGGTCGACGAACACGAACGAACCGATGCTGCGCGCCTGCAGGGTGGGGACGGCGCGACGGACTTCCAGGCCGCCGATGTCGTGCACGCGCGGGGCGATGATGGTGGTCATGCGGGCGTTCTCGCTGGCAGGGATCAGGCGGTCAGCATCGCATGCAGCTGTGACGGGTACATGCCCCGTATGGGTAACAGGGTGTTCCAGCCAACGGCGCAGCCCCTCGTAGCTGTGGGGGTGGTCGCTGAAGGCGGAAGCAAGATCAAAAGCCGCGCTTGGCCGGGCGGGTGGGTTGCGCAGGACACGCCGTAAACCCGTGCATGGGGGCTCGATGGCGCCATCCATGGCGCCAACGGTCCTGCGCAACCCACCCGCCCGACCTCTGACAGTTTCCGTGTGCGTCCAGCCACGGAGAAGAAAAAAGAAAATCAAAATCAAACGCGGGTCGCGTCGCTCCTGGTGTCGACCAAGGTCGACACCCACCAGTTCGTAATGATCCGTGCCGAACAAGGTCGACACCTACAGCCATCGCAGTTCACCCACCGTCACCGGGAAACTGTCAGGGGTGGGGCGGTGTCGGGTTGCGGGGTGTCCGCGGCATGGATGCCGCGGCCAAGCCCCCAAGGACGGGTTTACGGCGTCCCCGCAACCCGACACCGCCCCGCCCAACAAACAGAAAAGCCAGAGCCGCTTTGGCTCTGGCTTCTGCTGTGGAACTTGACGTTGCCTCTGCGGGTGCCGGGCCGCAGGCCCGGCCGATGAACTCAGACCACCGGTTCGCGCAGGGCGGGGTTGTCCCAGCCCGGGCGCGGGGCGAAGCGGTCGCCGTGGCGCTGCTGCAGCGCCTTCAGCCGCTCGACGATCGCATCGGCACCGACCGCGCGGATGTGCTGGATCGGACCGCCGCGGAACGGCGCGAAACCAGTACCGAAGATCACGCCAGCATCCAGCAGGTCCGCGTCGGCCACCACGCCCTCGTGCAGGCAGGCCACCGCTTCGTTCAACAGCGGCAGGATCAGGCGGTCCTCCAGATCGGCCGGGGCCTGGTAGTCACTGGCCACGTCAGGCTTCTTCGGCTTGCCGTTCTCCCAGGTGTAGATGCCCTGGCCATCCTTCTTGCCGCGCTTGTCCGGTTCCACCGTCTGCAGTGCGGCCGGGATCTGCAGGCCCAGGAACGGCGCCAGTTCGCGGCCGACGCCGGCGGCCACGTCCAGGCCGACCGTGTCGATCAGCTCGATCGGGCCCATCGGCATGCCGAACTTCACCGCAGCCCTGTCGATCACCGGGCCCGGAATGCCCTCGGCATAGGCGGTGGCCGCTTCCAGCATGTACGGGAACAGCACGCGGTTGACCAGGAAGCCCGGGCTGCCGGCCACCGGCACCGGGAACTTGCCCAGCGCCTTGCAGAACGCGGCCAGGCGGCGCTCGGTTTCCGGCGCCATGCCGTCGTGGTGGATGATCTCCACCAGCGGCATCTGCGCGACCGGGTTGAAGTAGTGCAGGCCAGCGAACTGCGCCGGGCGCTGGATGTGGTCGCGCAGTTCCACCAACGGAATCGACGAGGTGTTGGTGGTCAGCAGCGCGTCCAGCTTCATCTTCGGTTCCAGCGTCTGGTACAGCGCACGCTTGGCCTCAGGGTTCTCGATGATCGCTTCGATCACCAGGTCGGCCTCGGCCACACCGTGGCCTTCCAGGTCGGCGCGCAGGCGCGCGGCCACGGCAGGGCGCTTGCTTTCATCGCGCACCTTCTTGGCGAACAGCGCCTGCGCGCGCTCCATGGCCGGGTCGATGAAGCGCTGCTCGCGGTCCTGCAGGGTCACCTCGAAGCCCTTGTAGGCGGCCCATGCGGCGATGTCACCGCCCATCACGCCGGCACCGACCACGTGCACGTGGCGGATGCCGGAATCACCGCCGCCCAGGCCCTTCAGGCGTTCGGTCAGGAAGAAGATGCGGATCAGGTTGCGCGCGGTCGGCGTGCTCGCCAGCTTCACCACCGCACGGCGTTCGGCGTCCAGGCGGGCCTGGATCGGCTTGCCGCCGCTGCGCTGCCAGGTGCTGATCAGCGCATACGGCGCCGGATACTGGTCCTTCTTCGCCTTGCGCGCGACCTGCTTGACCATCTGTGGGGCCAGCAGCGTGCGCGCCAGCCAGGTGTTGGTGGCCCACGCGGTGGCGCGCTGCTTGAACGGGCGGGTGGTGCCGGACAGGGCCAGCGCCACGGCGGTGTCGAGCACCACTGCCGGTGCCACCACCTTGTCGACCAGGCCGATGCCACGCGCGGCCGAGGCCGACAGGGTACGGCCGGTCAACATCATGTCCATCGCTGCGGGAGCGCCCACCAGCTGCGGCAGGCGCGCGCTGCCGCCCCAGCCGGGGAAAATGCCCAGCTGGGTTTCCGGCAGGCCGATGCGGGTGCTGCTGTCATTGGACGCCACACGGTAGCGGCAGGCCAGCGCCAGCTCGGTGCCGCCGCCCAGGCAGTGGCCGTGGATGGCCGCCACCGTAGGGCAGGGCAGCTCGGCCAGCTTCTGGTACGTGGCCTGGCCGCGACGGATCGCGTCGTTGACGGTGCCGCGCCGATCGAATTCCTGGAACTCCTTCAGGTCGGCACCGGCAATGAAGCCGGCCTTCTTCAACGACTGGATGACCACGCCCTTGGGCGGGTCCAGGGCAATGCGCTCAAGCAGGTCGCCCAGTTCCAGCAGCACGTCCTGCGACATCGCATTGACGCTGCTGTCCTGGCGATCCAGGGAGAGAACCACCACGCCGTCGTCGCGGATCTCGGGGTGCCAGTGGCTGAAGCGGAGACCATCGAAGCCTGAGAGCATGGACGTTCCATCCGGTTGTGTATGGAGAAGCGGCTATGATCCAGAGGTTGTTTCCCCCGCGTCAAATCCCAATAGCAGGGGTGTGGCGTCCCCGGATCCATGGCCGTGGACCGGAACGCTAACGGAACGGTGGTTAAAAGCTGGTGCGGCGCCAGGTGATCGGCGACTGAACTTTTCCCGGGATTGGCAGTCTCATTGCCCGACGTCGGTTGGGCTGACAGGAGTGCGGCCCCTCATGGCCGATGTTGATACACCTCAGGAGCTGGATCTGGAGCTGGTCCGGCGCGTGCAGCACGGCGAGAGTGCCGCGTTCGATGTCCTGGTGCGCAAGTACCAGCATCGGGTCGTGGCCCTGGTCGGTCGCTACATCGCCGACTGGAGCGAATGTCAGGACGTCGCCCAGGACACTTTCATCCGTGCCTACCGCGCGATCGGGAGTTTCCGTGGCGATGCCCAGTTCTCAACCTGGTTGCATCGAATCGCCGTGAATACCGCCAAAAACTACCTGGCTTCACACAATCGACGGCCGCCGACCGATGACATCGACATCGGCGATGCCGAACAGTTCGACAGCGGTACCCGCCTGCGCGACACCGATACGCCCGAACGCGAGTTGATGCGTCAGGAACTGGAACAGACGGTCATGAAGGCCGTCAACGCGCTGCCGGAAGAACTCCGGTCGGCGATCACCCTGCGCGAGGTGGAAGGCCTGAGCTACGAGGAAATCGCGCAGAAGATGGGGTGCCCGATCGGCACCGTGCGTTCACGGATCTTCCGGGCGCGCGAGGCGATCGACACCGAACTCCGGCCGCTGTTGGACATCGGCAGCGCCACCCGTGAGAAGAGCCGCGTATGACCAGTAACCCGTTCAACGAATCGCAGAACCATCAATCGCCCGCCGGGCAGCGCCTGGACCAGCGCCATCGCGAGCAGCTGTCGGCGCTGGTCGATGGCGAGCTCGGTGCCGATGAGGCGCGCTTCCTGCTGCGCCGCATGGAGCACGACCCCGAACTGGCCGGCTGCCAGGAGCGCTGGCAGCTGCTGGGCGACGTGATGCGCGGGCAGGCCCCGGCGCTGGCGCCGGCCGGCTTCAGCGCCGCCGTGGCCGCTGCCATTGCCGCCGAGCCGGTGCCACCGTCCGAGCCGCGTCGCCAGGTGCGCCGCGGTGGCTGGCGGGCCTGGGGCGGCGGCGCCGCCCTGGCCGCGTCGGTGGCCGCCGTCGCCCTGTTCATCGGCGGTGAGAAACTGAAGGAGGCGACGCCGGGTGAACCGCTGGCGCCGCAGGTGATCGCCAGCCAGGCGGAACTGGCGCCGGCACCGACCGCACCGGCCGCGGTGACCGAGGCGTCGGTGGATACGGCCGCGATGGCCGTGGCTGCTGCGCCGGCCGTGGCGATGGCCGCCTCCAGCCGCCGCCAGGACGCCCGCCGTGCCAGCGCCACGCGTACCCAGCAGGCCGGGCGTGCCGCGCAGCGCGATGAGGCCCCGCAACGGGCCATCGCCGCAGCGCCGGCGCCGTTGACCCCGACCGTGCCGGCCAACGCCAACCGCAACCTGCCGTTCGGCGAGGTGGGCGGATTGCAGGCCCGGCCGTGGCCGCGCTCCAGCCTGGCGCCCGCTGCCGGTGGCGCACTCAATGCCAGCTTCCCGGCCCATGCCGGCGGCGCGGCGTTCTACCCGTTCGAGCCGCGCCTGCAGGACGAGCTGCCGGTGCCGCCGCGCCCGCGCGACTGAGCCGGGCCTTCACGCCCCGCCGTCGGCGGGGCCCGTATTCCTCTTCCCATCCGACCCGGAGGTTGCCGTCCGATGATTCCCCGACTTCGCACGCAGGCCATTGGCCTGCTGGCCCTGACCCTTCCCCTGGCGGCCTGCGCGCAGGCGCCGGCGCCCGTCGCGCAGACCCAGCCCGCGCCAGCCGCGGCCGCGCGGGCACCGGCGCAGCCGCTGGTCAGTGGCCTGCCCGACTTCACCAACCTGGTCGAACAGGTCGGCCCGGGCGTGGTCAACGTCGATACCACCATCGTCCGCAACAATCGCCAGGCCGCGCGCGGCCCGATGGGCGACGATGACATGCCGGAGTTCTTCCGCCGCTTCTTTGGTCCCGACTTCCCGATGCCGGGGCAGGGGCCGGGTGGGCCGGACGGTGGCCCCAGCATCAAGGGCCGTGGCATGGGCTCGGGCTTCATCATCTCGCCCGATGGCTATGTGCTGACCAACTACCACGTGGTGGCCGACGCCAGCGACGTGAAGGTCAAGCTGGGCGACAGCCGTGAGTTCACCGCCAAGGTGGTGGGCAGCGACCAGCAGTACGACGTCGCGCTGCTGAAGATCGATGGCAAGAACCTGCCGACCGTGCGCGTGGGTGATTCCAACACCCTGAAGCCGGGCCAATGGGTCGTCGCGATCGGCTCTCCGTTCGGCCTCGACCATTCCGTTACCGCGGGCGTGGTCAGCGCCGTCGGCCGCAGTACGGGGGGCCCCGACCAGCGCTACGTGCCGTTCATCCAGACCGACGTGGCGATCAACCAGGGCAATTCCGGTGGCCCGCTGCTGAATACCCGCGGCGAGGTGGTTGGCATCAACTCGCAGATCTTCTCCGCCTCCGGCGGCTACATGGGCATCAGCTTCGCGATCCCGATCGATCTGGCGATGAGTGCGGTCGAGCAGATCAAGAAGAGCGGCAAGGTCACCCGGGGCCAGCTCGGCGCGGTGGTCGAGCCGATCGATTCGCTGAAGGCGCAGGGCCTGGGCCTGCCGGACAGCCGTGGCGCCCTGGTCAACCAGATCGTGGCCGGCAGTGCGGCCGCCAAGGCGGGCGTGCAGGTGGGCGATGTCATCCGCTCGGTCAACGGCAGCCCGGTCAACAGCTGGTCCGATCTGCCGCCGCTGATCGGTGCAATGGCGCCGGGCAGCAAGGTCAACCTGGTGGTGTACCGCGACGGCAAGCCGCATGACCTCAGCGCGACCCTGACCGCACTGAGTGAAGACGGCCAGGCCACTGCCCGCGGGCCGGCGGCCGGCGGGGCCGACGCGGCGCCGCAGACCGGCGTCAATGCCCTGCTGGGGCTGGACGTGAGCGACCTGAGCGCGGCCCAGCGCAAGCAGTTCGGGCTCAACAGCAACGAAGGCGTGCGCATCACCGCGGTCAAGGGCCAGGCCGCGCGTGATGCCGGGCTGTCGCCGGGCATGGTGATCCTGCAGGTTGGCCGGGTCGCGGTCGGCAGCGTGGATGCCCTGAACCGGGCGCTGTCCAGCTTCAAGAAGGACGACGTGGTGATGCTGCTGGTCCGCACGGCCAACGGCAACAGCGCCTTCGTGGCGGTCAAGGCCGGCCAGTAAGGCCCGCCGGGGCCGCTCCGGCGGCCTGCGTCTCCCCCCGAAGCCCCGCCCCGGCGGGGCTTCGGCCGTTCCAGGGCGGGCACGATGCGGCCGTTTTCGCGGCGGGGCGCCGGGCATGCGATAATCGACCGTTACCCTGACGACGCCGCGCGCCGCCGCCACCTATGTCTTCTGATTCGATGCGGAACATCCGCAACTTCTCCATCATCGCCCATGTCGACCACGGCAAGTCCACGCTGGCCGACCGCATCATCCAGCTCTGTGGTGGCCTGCAGGCCCGCGAGATGGAAGCGCAGGTGCTCGACTCCAATCCGATCGAGCGCGAGCGTGGCATCACGATCAAGGCACAGTCGGTGTCGCTGCCCTACCTGGCCAAGGACGGGCAGACCTACCACCTGAACTTCATCGACACCCCCGGGCATGTCGACTTCTCCTATGAAGTCAGCCGCTCGCTGGCCGCCTGCGAAGGCGCGCTGCTGGTGGTCGATGCGGCGCAGGGCGTGGAAGCCCAGTCGGTGGCCAACTGCTACACCGCCGTGGAGCAGGGCCTGGAAGTGGTGCCGGTGATCAACAAGATCGACCTGCCCACCGCCGACATCGAGCGCGCCAAGGCCGAGATCGAGGCCGTGATCGGCATCGATGCCTCCGACGCCGTGCCGGTCAGTGCCAAGACCGGCCTGAACGTGCAGGACGTGCTGGAAGCGATCGTGCACCGCATTCCGCCGCCAGCGCCGCGCGACACCGACAAGCTGCAGGCGCTGATCATCGACTCGTGGTTCGACAACTACCTCGGCGTGGTGTCGCTGGTGCGTGTGATGCAGGGCGAGATCAAGGCCGGTGACAAGCTGCAGGTGATGTCGACCGGCCGCAACCACCAGGTCGACAACGTCGGCGTGTTCACGCCGAAGCGGAAAGTGCTGCCGGCGCTGCGTGCCGGTGAAGTGGGTTGGGTCACCGCCAGCATCAAGGACGTGCATGGTGCGCCGGTCGGCGACACCCTCACCCTGGCTGGCGACCCGGCGCCCAAGCCGCTGCCGGGCTTCCAGGAAATGCAGCCGCGCGTGTTCGCCGGCCTGTTCCCGGTCGATGCCGAGGACTACCCGGACCTGCGCGAAGCGCTGGACAAGCTGCGCCTGAACGATGCCGCGCTGCGCTTCGAGCCGGAAAGCTCCGAAGCGATGGGCTTCGGCTTCCGCTGCGGCTTCCTGGGCATGCTGCACATGGAAATCGTGCAGGAACGCCTGGAACGCGAATACAACCTGGACCTGATCAGCACCGCGCCGACGGTGGTGTACGAGGTCCTGAAGACCGATGGCTCGATCATCAACATGGACAACCCGGCCAAGCTGCCGCCGGTGAACCAGGTCGAGGAGATCCGCGAGCCGATCATCCGCGCCAACGTGCTCACCCCCGAGGAGTACATCGGCAACATCATCAAGCTGTGTGAAGAAAAGCGCGGCAGCCAGATCGGCATCAACTACCTGGGCAGCCAGGTGCAGATCAGCTACGAGCTGCCGATGGCCGAGGTGGTGCTGGACTTCTTCGACAAGCTGAAGTCGGTCAGCCGCGGCTATGCCTCGCTCGATTACCACTTCGTGCGCTTCGACGCAGGCCCGTTCGTGCGCGTGGACGTGCTGATCAACGGTGACAAGGTCGATGCGCTGTCGCTGATCGTGCACCGCAGCCACGCCGACCGCCGTGGCCGCGAACTGTGCGAGAAGATGAAGGACCTGATCCCGCGCCAGATGTTCGACGTGGCCATCCAGGCTGCCGTCGGCTCGCAGATCATCGCCCGCACCACGGTCAAGGCCATGCGCAAGAACGTGCTGGCCAAGTGCTATGGTGGCGACGTTTCGCGCAAGAAGAAGCTTCTGGAAAAGCAGAAGGAAGGCAAGAAGCGCATGAAGCAGGTCGGACGCGTGGAGATTCCGCAGGAAGCGTTCCTGGCCGTCCTGCAGATGGACAACAAGTAAGGCCCGCACCGGCCCTGCGGGGCCGGTCGTCTGGTGACGTTGCAAAGGACCCTGAATGAAACTGTTTGAGATCCTCCTGGTCGTGCTGACCCTGGCCTCGGGCCTGATCCTGCTCGCGGACAAGCTGTACCTCGCCAAGCGTCGCGCCCAGCGCGCGGGCCTGCTCGACTCCGAGCCGGTGCTGGTGGATTACTCGCGTGCGTTCTTCCCGGTGCTGGCGATCGTGCTGATCGTGCGCAGTTTCATCGCCGAGCCGTACAAGATCCCGTCCAGCTCGATGATGCCGAACCTGCTGATCGGCGATTTCATCCTGGTCAACAAGTTCTCCTACGGCCTGCGCCTGCCGATCAGCAACACCAAGATCGTGCCGTTTGGCGAGCCGTCGCGCGGTGACGTGGTGGTGTTCCACTTCCCCGGCCACAGCGACAACGATCCGGCCAAGGGCGAGAACTTCATCAAGCGCGTGATCGGCGTGCCGGGTGACACCGTGGTCTTCGAAGGCGACGGCGTGATCCTCAACGGCGAGCCGCTGAAGTACGACAACAAGGGCATCTACGCCGGGCACAAGGGCCAGGGCGAGGGTGCCAACCTGCTGGTCGAGCACCTGCCGGGCCGCACCCACACCGTGCTGGAGACCGACTACCCGCGTGGCCAGGGCCAGTGGACCGTGCCGGCCGGCAAGTACCTGGTGATGGGCGACAACCGGGACAACAGCGATGATGGCCGTTTCTGGGGGCTGCTGCCGGAAGAAAACCTGCGCGGCAAGGCCTTCCTGATCTGGCTGAACTGCCAGGGCTGGTTCTGCAAGGATGGCTTCGAGCCGTCGCGGATCGGCTCGGGCATCAACTGAGTACCTTCACATCCAACGCGTATCTGGGGAGAACGCAATGAAGACGATGAACACGCAGCGTGGCATGACCCTGACCTCGTTCCTGACGGTCCTGATCGTGGTCGGTTTCTTCCTGTACATCGGCATGAAGCTGTTCCCGATGTACCAGGAGTATTACGCGGTGCGCTCGGCGATGAAGAGCCTGGCCAACGAGCCGGGCGTGGGCAGCATGGAGCCGGCCCGGATCCAGGATCTGTTCTTCAAGCGCCTGTACATCAACTACTCGGAAAACGTGAAGCCGGCCAACGTGAAGTTCGACCGTCGCGACAATGGCTGGACCCTCAAGGTCAACTACGAAGTGCGCCGTCCGCTGGTCGGCAACCTGGATGTGGTTGGCAAATTCGATTCATCCCAGGACCTGACCCGAAGCGGTGCCGAATAAACCTTTCCAACGTGGCGACCTGATCGGTCATCCCTTCCGCGACCCGGCGCTGCTCACGCAGGCGCTGACCCATCGCAGTGCCGGCGCGCCGCACAACGAGCGCCTGGAATTCCTGGGCGACAGCATCGTCAACATGATGGTGGCCGAAGCGCTGTACCAGCGCTGGCCCAAGACCGACGAGGGCGCGCTGACCCGCGCCCGCGCCGAGCTGGTGCGCGAGGGGGCGCTGGCGCTGATCGCCCGCACGCTGCAGCTGGGCGAACGCCTGACGCTGGGGCCGGGCGAGATGAAGTCCGGCGGCCACCGCCGCGATTCGATCCTGGCCGATGCGCTGGAAGCCGTGGTGGCTGCGATCTACCTGGATGCCGGTTTCGAGGCCTGCCGGGCGGTGGTACTGCCCTGGTTCAGCGCTTCGATCGAGGCACTGCCGGCCTCCGGCCGGCCCGAGAAGGACCCCAAGACCCGCCTGCAGGAATGGCTGCAGGCCCGACAGAAGGCGTTGCCGCAGTACGAACTGGTGTCAGAATCCGGTGACGACCACGCCAAACATTTCCGGGTACGCTGCAACGTAGCTGACCCGGCCGCCAGCACCGAGGGCGAAGGCCCCTCGCGGCGGCTTGCCGAACAACAGGCGGCTGCGGCCGTCCTAGAACAACTGGATTCCAAGTGAGCGAACAAACTCCCCATCATTGCGGCAGCGTGGCCGTCATCGGCCGCCCGAACGTGGGCAAGTCGACCCTGACCAATGCCCTGGTCGGCGCCAAGGTCAGCATCGTCTCCAACCGCCCGCAGACCACGCGCCATCGCCTGCTGGGCATCGCCACCTATCCGGAAGGCCAGCTGGTGCTGGTCGATACCCCCGGCCTGCACAAGGTGCAGAAGCGGGCGATGAACCGGGTGATGAACCGCGCTGCGCGCGGCTCGCTGGAAGGCGTCGACGCCGGCCTGCTGGTGATCGAAGCCGGCCGCTGGGACGAAGAGGACAGCCTGGCCTTCAACGTGCTGCGCGACGCCGGCATCCCGGTGGTGCTGGTGGTCAACAAGATCGATCGCCTGAAGGAAAAGGGCGCGCTGCTGCCGTTCCTGCAGCAGGTGACCGAAGGCCGCGACTTCGCCGCGGTGCACCCGATCTCGGCGCAGAAGCGCAACGGCCTGGAAGCGTTGGTGCGCGACGTGCTCAAGCTGCTGCCCGAAGCCCCGCCGATGTTCGGCGAGGACGAGATCACCGACCGCAGCCAGCGCTTCCTGGCCGGTGAACTGGTGCGCGAGCAGCTGATGCGCCAGCTCGGCGAGGAACTGCCTTACGCCACCACGGTCGAGATCGAGCGCTTCACCGAAGACGGCAATCTGCTGCGCATCGGTGCGGTGATCTGGGTCGAGCGCGAGGGCCAGAAGGCCATCGTGATCGGCAAGGGCGGCGCCCGCCTGAAAGAGATCGGCGCCAAGTCGCGCCTGCAGATGGAACGCCTGTTCGGAGCCAAGGTGTTCCTGGAAACCTGGGTGCGCGTGCGTGAAGGCTGGTCCGACGACGAGGCCGCACTGAAGGCCTTCGGCTACGAGTAAGCGGTCGCGGTCGCTTCGATGATGATCGAGGACGACACCGGCTTCGTGCTGCACGCACGGGCCTACCGCGAGACCAGCCTGCTGGTCGAAGTGTTGAGCGCGCAGCACGGGCGTATCGGACTGCTCGCGCGCGGCGTGTCCACCGCCAAGGGCCAGGTGCTGCGCGCGGCCCTGCAGCCGTTGCAGTGGATCCGCTTCAGTGCCCAGCAGCGCGGTGAACTGGCCCAGCTGCGGGGTGCCGAAGCGCTGGATGCGGCGCCACGCCTGGTCGGCCAGGCGATGCTGGCCGGCTTCTACCTGAGTGAACTGACCCTGCGCCTGGCCCCGCGCCAGGACCCGCTGCCGGAGCTGTACCTGGCTTACGGCGAAGCACGCGCACGGCTGGCGGTAGGTGCCGGGCTGGCCTGGACCCTTCGCCGCTACGAACGCGAGCTGCTGGCCGCGCTGGGCCTGGGCTTTGCGCTGGACAGTGCCAGCGACGGTCAGCCCATCGACCCGGCGGCGCGCTACGAACTGGACCCGCAGGAGGGGGCGCAGCGCCTGCTGAGCGAGCGTGGCGGGGAGCGCCGGGCGACGGCCACTGGCTCGGCGCTGCTGGCTCTGGCGGCCGACGAGGAGCCAGATGCCGCCGATCTGGCCAGCCTGCGCCTGCCGATGCGGCGGGTCCTGGCCCATCACCTGGGCGCGCGCGGGCTGAAGTCCTGGGAAATGCTCGAGCAGCTTGCGCCCCGCAGGTAGGGGGTGTACGGCAGGGCTTGCAGCCCTGCACCTGCCGAAGCCGAAGCCGAAGCCGAATCAACGTCAACGTCAACGGCAAAAGCTGGCTATCCGTGGGTAGGCGGGGTGGGTCCGGTTGAGGGGGGCGCTGCAAGTACGTCCATGTAAGCTCGGTCGCCGCATCCATGCGGCTCACGCCCCCTCAACCGGACCCACCCCGCCTTCGACAGTTTCTCGCGAGCTGTTGGACATGCCGACGGGGTCGGATCCGTTTTCCGCAGGAAAACGGATCCGACCCCAGATTGATTTCGATATCTGACAGAAATTCATCCACGCATGGCGTGGATCTACCCGATCGCGGAAAACTGTCAGAGGTGGGGCGGTGTCGGAGGGCGGGGTGTCAGCCGCATGGATGCGGCTGCCAAGCCCCCATGGATGGGTTCACGGCGTCCCCGCACTCCGACACCGCCCCGCCAACCCACGGAATGCCAGCTTTTGCTTTTGCTGTTGCCTTGGTTTGAAGCCTCGGCAGGTGCAGGGCGCAGCCCTGCCGACCAACCCTCAGTGCAGCAGGGCAGCTACCGCGTCGCGGAACCCCGCCTGGGCCTGCCCGGAGTCGGGTGCGTAATGCAGCTGGCGCACGGCCCGGCCCAACCGGGCCGCCCCCACGAAGCCACAGCTCGCCTGCAGCCGATGCAACTGGCTGCGCAGCTGGCGCTCGTCGTGCTGGTCCACCGCCTGCTCGACCGCGTCGCGCACACCGGGCAACTCGGCCAGGAACAGCTCGCGCAGGGCGATCAGATGGTTGCGCTGGCCATTGAGCGCGGCCAACGCCGCAGTCTCGTCCCAGTCCTGCACCTGCAGTTCGACGGCGGCCGGGGCCTGCGCCACGAAAATTCCCGCCGGGCTGTTGACCAGGGCGCGGCGCACCGCTTTCAGCAGCTGGTCGCGTCCGAGGGGCTTGACCAGCGTGTCACTGAAGCCGGCTTCGCGCAGGCGGGCGTGGATGGTGGCATCGCCGTCGGCGGTATGCGCCAGCGCCGGCGTGTCCGGATGGGATCGGCGCAGCTCGCGCAGCAGCTGCGCGCCATTGCCGTCCGGCAGGTTGACGTCGATCAGCCACAGATCATGCGCACCGGGTTCGGCACTGGCCAGCGCACTGGCCAGCGAATCTGCGGTGTCCACATCCGCCGGTAACGTTTCCAACGCCGCCTTGAAAAAACCGCGGCTGATGATGTCGTCCTCGACAAGCAGGAAGCGGGGCCGTGCGGCCCGCGGGGTCATCTGCATCAGGGCTGCCTCCATGTCAGCTGGCCCAATCATCAAGCACGACGGCCACCGGCGCAAGCGGGTCCGGACCCCATCAGTCAGGATCTGCGACAATACGCCCCCATTTTTGCCCGCAGCCTGTTGCCACGTGGCCCGATCCCGCTCCCGCACCGACCGTACCCCGTTCCAGACCGAGATCCTCGACCTCAGCCATGATGGTCGCGGCGTCGCCCGCCGTGAAGGCGAGGGCGGCAAGGTCACCTTCGTCAGCGGCGCCCTGCCCGGCGAGGTGGTGAAGGCTGAACAGACCGCCCGCAGCCGCCATTTCGACGAGGCACGCACGCTGGAGGTGCTGCAGGCCTCGCCGCAGCGGGTGACGCCGAAGTGCCCCCATTTCGGCACCTGTGCCGGCTGCGTGCTGCAGCACCTGGACGAGGCCCAGCAGATCGTCGCCAAGCAGCGCGTGCTGATGGACAACCTGGAGCGGATCGGCCATGTGAAGCCGGGCACCGTGCTGCCGCCGCTGGTCGGCGAGAGCTGGGGTTACCGCCGCAAGGGCCGCTTCTCGGTGCGCCGGGTCGAGAAGAAGGACAAGACCCTGGTCGGCTTCCGTGAACAGGATCCGCGTTTTGTCGCCGACCTCAGCCAATGCCTGACGGTGATTCCGGAAATCGGCACCAAGGTCGAGGCGCTGTCCACCTTCATCGAATCGCTCGATGGCAAGCGCGACATCCCGCAGATCGAGTTCATCGCCGGTGACCAGGCGGTGGTGCTGACCGTGCGCCACCTGCAACCGCTCAGTGATGCGGACCGCGCGGCCTGGGCGGCCTTCGGCCAGCAGCATGGGTTCGTGATCTACCTGCAGTCCGGCGGCGTGGACACCGTGCAGCCGCTGGACGGGCAGGGCGTGCCACTGTCGTTCCGGCTGGCGCCGTGGGACGTTGAACTGGCGTTCCGCCCGCTGGATTTCATCCAGGTCAATGCCAAGCTCAACGAGAAGATGATCGCCCATGCCCTGGACCTGCTGCAGCCGGGCGAGGACGAGCGCGTGCTGGACCTGTTCTGTGGCCTGGGCAACTTCACCCTGCCGCTGGCCCGCCGTGTGCGCGAGGTGGTGGGCGTGGAGGGCGATGCCGGCCTCGTCGCGCGTGCGCGTGAGAACGCCGAGCGCAATGGCCTGGCCAACGCACAGTTCTTCAGCGCCGACCTGACCCAGGACCAGCGCAGCACCCCGTGGATGCGCCAGGGCTTCGACAAGCTGCTGCTGGATCCGCCGCGCTCGGGCGCGATCGAAGTGCTGCAGCAGCTGCCGCTGAAGCAGTTCAAGCGCATCGTCTACGTCAGCTGCCACCCGGGCTCGCTGGCACGCGATGCCGGCTATCTGGTCAACGAACAGGGCTTCACCCTGGTCAGTGCCGGTGCGATGGACATGTTCCCGCACACCGCGCACGTGGAAAGCATCGCGGTATTCGAGAAGCGCTGAGCGGCGGTCATCACCCGTGGCGCATAATTGCGCCATGGGCATCGAAATCGAACGCAAATTCCTCGTCAGCAGTGAGGGCTGGCGCACCGCCGCGCATCGGGTGATCCCGATGGCGCAGGGCTACATCAACGACATGGGCGCGCTCGACCGCGGCACCCAGAACGCCTCGGTGCGCGTGCGCATCGAAGGCGACCACGCCGCGCTGAACCTGAAGTCGCGCACGATCGGCCATACCCGCCAGGAGTTCGACTATCCGATCCCGGTGGAGGATGCGCGCGCCCTGCTGGCGCTGTGCGTCGGTGGCCTGATCGACAAGCGCCGCCATCTGGTCGAACACGCCGGCCTGACCTGGGAAGTGGACGAGTTCCTCGGCGACAACGCTGGCCTGGTGGTGGCGGAGGTCGAACTGGACAGCGCCGACCAGGCGATCGACCTGCCGGACTGGGTCGGCGCCGAAGTGACCGACGACGCCCGCTACTACAACGTAGCGCTGGCCAATCATCCCTATTCACAGTGGTGAACCCCCCAAAAAGGGGACGGAGGGGATTAAGTCGTCTTTACCCCACCTGTGCGGGAAACGACTTAATCCCCTCCGTCCCCTTTTCTCGAGGGCGACGGGCCCCATGTGGTGGCGATGAGAATCGACATCTACTCCGACGTGGTCTGCCCCTGGTGCTGGATCGGCAAGCATCGTTTCCAGCAGGGCGTGCAGTTGCTGGGCGAGAACGCGCCTGACCTCGATATCCACTGGCAGCCGTTCCAGCTGGACCCGGATGCGGACGCTACCCCGGTGCCGCTGCGCGAGGCATACGTGCGCAAGTTCGGTGGCGTCGAGCGCACCGAGCAGATCCTCGGCCAGACCCAGACCACCGCGCGGGCCGAGGGCCTGCCGATGGACTTCAGCCGTGGCCAGGTGCGGGTGACCACGCTGCCGGCCCACCGGCTGCTGTGGTTGGCGGGCGAGCATGGCGTGCAGGACGCGGTCGGCGAGGCGCTGTTCCGCGCCCACTTCGAGCATGGCCAGAACCTGGCGGACCCCTCGGTGCTGATCAAGGCCGGCGTGGCAGGTGGCCTCGACGCTGGCGAAATCGCGCAGATGCTGGCCTCTGACCGCGGCCTGGCCGAGGTCGAAGCCAAGCTCGGCCAGGCCCATGCACTGGGCGTTTCCTCGGTGCCGACCTTCGTCATTGATGGAAAGTGGGCCATTTCCGGGGCACAGCCGCCCGAGGCCTTCGCCAACGCGCTGCGCCAGATCGCCTCCGAGCAGGGGGCTGCGGCCACCCCGGCTGACGGCGACGAGGCCTGCGGCCCGGATGGCTGCAAGGTCTGAGCAGATCGGGGGCAGCGCCCTGCGGGGATCCGGCCCCGGGGTCAGGTGCCCGCAGGGGCTCTGACCCCACACGCTTCCCCCTTGTTCTGACCCCTGCGCCTGTCGGCCGGTTCTGCGACAATGCGGCACTGCGCCATGCGGGCGCGTGTTGTGGAGATCGACCATGCTGCTGATCGGCGTTGCCGGCACCGAACTGACCGCCCAGGAACGTGACTGGCTGCAGCACGATGCCGTGGCCGGAGTGGTGCTGTTCAAGCGCAACTTCGCCTCGCGCCAGCAGGTGACCGATCTGAGTGCGGCGATCCGTGCCGCTGCCCCGCGCCCGCAGCTGATCTGCGTGGACCAGGAAGGCGGCCGCGTGCAGCGTTTCCGCGAGGGCTACAGTGCGCTGCCGCCGCTGCAGGACATCGGGGCGCTGTACGCCACCGATCCGCAGCAGGCGCTGGCGCTGGCGGAGCAGCACGCCTGGCTGATGGCCAGCGAAGTGCGCGCCAGCGGCGTGGACCTGAGCTTCGCGCCGGTGGTCGACCTGGGCCGTGGCAACCGCGCCATCGGCAACCGTGCCTTCAGTGAAGACCCGCAGGTGGTGGCCGCGTTCACCGCCGCCTATGTGCGCGGCATGCACGCGGTCGGCATGGCCGCCACGCTCAAGCATTTCCCCGGCCACGGCACCGTGCTGGAAGACACCCACGTCGATACCGCGATCGATCCGCGCGCGCTGGACGAACTGCGCGCCCAGGACCTGGTGCCGTTCCAGGCCGGCATCGCCGCCGGTGCCGACGCGGTGATGATGGCGCACGTGATCTATCCGCAGGTGGCACCGGAGCCCGCCGGCTACTCACCGCGCTGGATCCAGGACATCCTGCGTGGCGAGCTCGGTTTCCGTGGCGTGGTGTTCTCCGATGACATCGGCATGGCCGCCTCGCACAGCGCCGGTGGCGTGCCGGCACGCGTGCACGCGCATCTGGATGCGGGCTGCGACGTGGTGCTGGTCTGCCACCCGGAACTGGTCGACGAAGCCCTGCACGCCGTGCAGGGACGCGCTCTGAACACTGCTGCGCTGCTGGGCCTGCTGGGCCGCGGCGCGCTCGGCTGGGACGGCCTGCTGGCCGATGCCCGCCATGGCGACACCCAATCCCGTCTGCTTGAAACCCTTGGAAGAACCGTCTGATGCCCAACCTCACCATTTCCCAGGCCCTGGCCCAGGCTGACCTGCTGGTCGACCGCCCCACCATCGACAAGGCCATCGCAGCGATCGCCGACGCCATCGCGCGCGATTACAAGGGCGAGGTGCCGCTGTTCCTGTCGATCATGCACGGTGCGCTGCCGTTCGCCGGCCAGCTGGCGCTGGAACTGGGCGCGCGGGGTCAGGACGTGCAGTTCGATTACCTGCATGCCACCCGTTACCGCGGCGAAACCACCGGCGGCGACCTGGTCTGGAAGCACAAGCCGGCCACGTCGCTGTTCGGCCGCCGCGTGCTGCTGGTCGATGACATCCTCGACGAGGGCTACACCCTGCAGGGCGTGCGCACCTGGTGCCTGGAACAGGGCGCGACCGACGTGCGCATCGCGGCGATGACGGTGAAGAAGCACGACCGCGCGCTGCCGGACGTGACCGCCGACTACGCCGGCATCGAACTGCCGGACCGTTACGTCTTCGGCTTCGGCATGGACGTCAACGAGACCCTGCGCTGCGTGCCGGCGATCTACGCAATGAAGGAGTAACGGCGCAGCTGCCTGCGACGCGTCTTCTTCCACCGCCGGCATCCTCGGGTGCCGGCGTTCGTCTTTCCATGGAGTGCTTTGAATGCAACAGATCGCCCTGGCCGTGATCGGCGGTACCGGTGTCTACAACCTGGCCAAGCTCGACGACGTGCAGACCCACGAGGTCGACACCCGCTTTGGCCGCCCGTCCGGCCCGGTGCGCGTGGGCACGCTGCTCGGCCATCGCGTGGCGTTCCTGGCGCGGCATGGCGAGGGCCATTCACTGCCGCCGCACAAGGTCAACTACCGCGCCAATCTGGCCGCGCTGCAGCAGCTGGGCGCGCAGCGGGTGCTGGCATTGAACACGGTGGGTGGCATCACCGAGAACTTTGGTCCGCGCGTGCTGGCCTGCCCGGACCAGATCATCGACTACACCTGGGGCCGCATCAGCACGATCTGTGAAGAAGAAGGCACCGACGTGGTCCACGTCGATTTCGGCCATCCGTACACGCCGATGCTGCGCAGCAAGATCCTGGCCGCGGCCAGAGTGACCGGCGTCACGGTCCATGACGGAGGCTGCTACGGCGCGACGCAGGGCCCACGCCTGGAAACCATCGCCGAGATCGCCCGCATGCGCCGCGACGGCTGCGACCTGGTGGGCATGACCGGCATGCCGGAGGCCGCGCTGGCACGGGAGCTGGGGCTGGATTACGCCTGCCTGGCGATCGTCGCCAACTGGGCCGCCGGCTGCGGTGATGGCGAGGAAATCACGATGGCCGAAGTGCTGGCCAACGTCCAGGCGGCCAGCAACGGACTTCCGGAACTGGTGGGCGAATTGGCACGGGGGTGATTGTCTTCGCCGAGCAAGCTTTGCATACTCAGCTTGTGCGCGGGTTCAGCGTACACCACCCATTCATTGCATAAGGTCTCGCATCACCATGCCGAACGGTACCGTCAAGTGGTTCAACGACGCCAAGGGATTTGGCTTCATCTCGCCGGAGGATGGCAGCGCCGACGTGTTCGCGCACTTCTCCGCCATCAACTCCAAGGGCTTCCGCAGCCTGCAGGAAGGCCAGCGTGTCACCTATGACGTGACCCAGGGCCCGAAGGGCGCCCAGGCTTCGAACATCACGCCGGCCGAGTGACCCACTCGACAGTGCGTTGAAAACCCCGCTCCGGCGGGGTTTTTTTTGCCGGGTGCACGCAGTCCGTTCCCGATCCACCGGCCTCGGGCACAATGCAGCCATGAAGGAACGACTCCGCATCGCCGTGATCGGCTACGGCACCGCTGGACAGGCTGTGTCCATCCTGCTCACCCGTGACGGCCACGAGGTGGAGATCTTTGAACGCGTGCCCGCGCCCGGGCCGGTCGGGGCCGGCTTCCTGCTGCAGCCGAGCGGCCTGCAGGTGCTGTGGCAGATGGGCCTGCTGGATGCGGTGCGTGCGCATGCCGCGCCGGTGCACCGCTTGTATGGCGATACGCCGTGCGAACGCGCCGTGATGGACATGCGCTATGAGGGCCTGGATGCGCGCCTGCACGGGCTCGGCATGCAGCGCGGTGCGCTGTTCTCGCTGCTGGACGAAGCACGTGCGGGCGCGGGCCAGCTGCATGCCGGGACCACCATCGCCACGGTGGATGCCGGGCAGGGCCGCCTGCGCGACAGCGAGGGGCGCGTGCACGGCCCGTTCGACCTGGTGGTGGCCGCCGACGGCGCGGCCTCGACGCTGCGCGGCACGATCGAAGGCGGTACCGGCCTGGATCGCGTGTATCCGTGGGGGGCGTTGTGGTGCCTGCTGCCGGCCGAGGACTGGCCGCACCTGCAGGAACTGCGGCAGCGCTACGTGGCCGCGCGCAAGATGATCGGGCTGCTGCCGGTAGGCACCCGGCCCGGTGACGATACGCCGCGCCTGAGCTTCTTCTGGAGCCTGCCGCGCGCCGACTTCGAGCGTTGGCAGGCCGATGGCATGGCGCCCTGGCTGGACGAGCTGCACGCGCTGTGGCCACAGGCCAGTGCGCGCTTCGCTCATCTGCGGGATGCCAGCCAGCTGGCGAGGGCGGTCTACCGGGATGCAGTGATGACACGCTGGCACCAGGGCCGCATGGTGCTGGCCGGCGATGCCGCCCATTCGATGAGCCCGCAGCTGGGGCAGGGCGTGAACATGGCGCTGCTCGATGCAGTGGCGTTGCGCGATGCCGTGCGCACCCATGGCGCAGCGGGCGAAGCGTTGCAGGCGTACCAGGCGCAACGGCGGGCGCACGTGGCGGTCTATCAGCGCTGGAGCCGTTGGCTGACGCCGTTGTTCCAGTCCGATCGCGATGCGTGGGCGAAGGCGCGCGACATACTGCTGGGCCCGATGGGGCGCCTGCCCGGCGGCCGCGGCCACATGCTGCGCGTGCTGAGCGGAACACAGCACGGCTGGTTCGGTTCACTCGCACTGGATCCAGCCTTCATCGACGCACTGGCCACCGCAGCGGACGCGGCTCCCATCAGTGCGGTCACCGCCAATGCGTGAACTGCTCCGTCACGTGAATTAACGGTTATCTCACCGCGGATGTGCGAGAAGTGGGTGGCACGCGATTGCGCGTCGCCCGTTTTCCTTTCCGTGATCAACATCGCGCATGGCCCCGGGCGGCGCTGCCGTTGCAGCCCGCTGCGGCCCGGATGCGCCGCTGATGTTGACGAGGAGGATGCCATGTTGTTCGCGGTCGAGGAGCTGGAATCGGAAATCTGCAAGCTGCGCGGACTGCTGCAGATGCTGCACGAGGACCAGCCCGACGTATTGGAGGATGTCTTCGAGTTCCACGTCGGCAGCCTGATCAGCCATGCATCGCCGGAACACCACCCGCGCATCCGCGCCTGCGCCCAGGAGATGCTGGCAGCCATCCGGGCCCTGCCGCGGCGACGCGGCGATGACACACCCGTGTTCCGCGTGATGCCGCAGCTGGACATCCGCCCGGCCTGATTCACGCCACTGGCAAGGTCACCACGCCGTTGTCCACGCAGGCGATCATCTGTTCGCCGCGGACGGGCACTGGCACGATGCCTGCCGTGAACGCGGAAAAGGCCGGCAGGATCGTCATTCGTTCGCGCAGCCAGAAGGCCGGGAAGCGGCGGCGCAATGCGGGCAGTGCGACCTGCGGATGCAGGTGGCCGGCGATCACGTGCCACGCCGGGTCTGCGCACGGTTCATGGCGCAGCAGGAACGGTGCCAGCCGCACCTCCTCGTGGATCTGCACCTGCAGCTGGGCATGCGGCAGCTGGCGGTCGTGGTTGCCGCGCAGCACATGCACCTCCAGCGCGGCATTGCGTTCGCGCCAGCCCAGCCATTGCTGGTACCACGCTGCGCGATGGGCCGGTCCATGCAGGATGTCGCCGAGGATCCAGAGTTCGCGGCAGGCGTACCTGTCCAGGAGTGACTGCAGTCGCTGCAGGTCTTCGCCGGTACCACCGCGGGGCAGCGCAATGCCGGCGCGGCGGAACACATCGGCCTTGCCCAGGTGCAGATCCGCGATCAGCAGCGCCTGCCGCGCCGGCCAGTAGAGTGCGCGCGCGCCCGCCAGGGTCACCGGTTCGCCGGCAAGCAGCAGCAATAGTTCATCGGCCATGGCGGCGCTCGAGCTGCTGCGCCGCGCGTTGCACGCGGGTGCGCCAGTCTTCGTTGCTGAACTGCCCGCGCAGGCGTTCGGCCCACAGTGGAAAGCCCAGGGGCGAGAGCGATGCAGGGCGCTGCATCGACATGCGTCGCGCGCCGATCCGGACCAGCACCTGGCGTAGCCCCGGCAGGTCAAGGCTGTCATGCAGCACTTCGCGTTCGGCCAGCGCCAGCAGCAGGTGCTCGGGGTCATGCTCGCGCAATACGTCGTACAGCAGGCCCGCTGAGGCCTGCAGCTGACGCAGCGATCGTGGCATGCCTCCGGGCAGGCTGGGTACCAGCAGGCCTGCGACGCGCGCGATGCCACGGAACTGGCGCCGCGCCAGCTCGCCCAGGTTCACCGCCGCACGCAGATCGTCCAGCAGCTGATCGGGGCTGAACAGCGCATGCCATTGCGCCGCGTCCAGGTCGATCGCCTGCGCCGGTGCCAGCACCAGGCCGTGATCATTCACGGCATAGCCGATGCTGTTGCGCTGCTGGCGGGTGCACCGCAGTGCCAACAGGGCGGCCAGCGCCTCGTGCACGTGGCGTCCGGCAAAGGGATAGACGAACAGGAACTGGCCTTCGCGGCGGCGTACGTCTTCCAGCAGCACGTGGTCCGGGCCGGGAAGCGCCGACACCTGCTGCTGAAGTGCCAGCAGCGGTGCCAGCCAGCGCGCTTCGGCACTGTCGTCGGCGCCTGACAGCACCGACTCCAGTTCGCTGCCGAGTGCCATCGACAGCGGCAGCTGGCCTCCCTGCCAGCGGGGCACGACACCGTCACCGCGCCCGCGTGCCAATCGCACGAAAGCGGTCATGTCGCGCAGCTGCACCAGTTCCAGCAGGCGCCCGGCGAACTGGAAGCGGTCTCCGCGGCGCAGGCGGCTGGCGAACTGTTCCTCCACAGCGCCGAGGCTGGCCCCGCGCAGGAACTGCACGCGCACGCTGCCATCGCTGCTGATGGTGCCGATCGACAGCCGGTGGCGCAGTGCCTGGCGCCGGTCGTGCATCCGGTAACGGCCATCGGCGTCCTGCACGACCTTGTGGAAGTCAGGGTACTGGGCCAGGGCCTGGCCCCCCTGCACGATGAAGGTCAGCACGGCCTGCCACTGGTCCTCGGCCAGGGATGCGAACGCATGGGTGCGCCGGACCTGCGCGAGCAGCGCATCACCGTGGAAGCCACCGGCCAGGGCGCGGCTGACCGCATGCTGGGCCAGGACGTCCAGCGACAGCGTCGGCGGCCTGCGTGCTTCGACCACGCCTTCGGCCAGTGCGCGACGCACGGCTGCGTACTCGGCCAGTTCCAGCGCATGGCTCGGCACGCACAGGATCGCGCCGCTGGCACCGGGGCGATGGCGCGCGCGTCCGGCGCGCTGGCGCAGGCGGGCGACGCCCTTCGGGCTGCCCAGCTGCAGCACCTGTTCGACCTCGGGAAAGTCCACGCCGAGGTCGAGGCTGGAGGTGGCGACCACGCAGCGCAGCGTGCCTGCACGCAGCCCGTCCTCCACCTGCTGGCGCAGCACCGGATCCAGCGAACCGTGGTGCAGCGCGAGCGTGTCCTGTTGCTCGGGCCAGACCGACGCCAGCGCCTGATGCCACAGTTCTGCCTGTGCACGGGTGTTGGTGAACAGCAGGCTGCTGCGTGCCTGCATCAATGCGTCCAGCACCCGCGGCAGTTGGGCCAGGCCCAGGTGCCCGGCCCAGGGAAAGCGTTCACCGGGTTCGGGCAGCAGGCTGCGCACCGTGGTCGCACGCGGGCGTACACCCTGCACGATCGGGGCGTCGGGTTGCCCAGGCAGCAGCACGTCACGGGCTTCATCCAGATTGCCCAGCGTGGCCGAAAGCCCCCACAGCTGCAGCGCGGGGGCGGTGTCGCGCAGCAGCGCCAGGTTCAGCTGCAGCAGCACTCCCCGCTTGTTGCCCAGCAGCTCATGCCACTCGTCCACCACCACGCAGCGCAGCTGGCGCATGCGTGCGAGCGTATCGGGATAGCTCAGCAGCAGCGCCAGCGATTCGGGCGTGGTCACCAGGACGTCGATGCGGCCCTCGCGTGCCTGCCGCCGTTCGCGGTTGCTGGCGTCACCGCTGCGAAGTCCCACGCGCCATCCCAGTCCCAGCCCGTCGACGACCGCCTGTAGCGCGCGTGCGGTGTCACTGGCCAACGCGCGCAGGGGCGTCACCCAAAGCACCTGCAGCGGGCGCACTGCGCTTGCGCGCCGTGGCAGCGGCGGTGGATCGATCATCGCCTGCAGCAGGGGGCCGCCGAACATCGCCAGCGTCTTGCCGCTGCCGGTGGGCGTATGCAGCAATCCGGATTCGCCGGCAAGGTAGTGCCGCCACATTGCGCGCTGGAACGGCAGCGAACGCCAGCCTTGCGCCGCGAACCAGTCTTCCAGCCGGCGCAGCGCCTGGCTGCGCTTCATCGGGCCAGCGCCTGCAGTGTGGCCAGCTGATCGGCCTCGCTGGCTGGCTTGTCCTGGCGCCAGCGCAGGATGCGCGGAAAACGCACGGCGATGCCCGACTTGTGGCGGCTGCTGCGGTTGACTGCCTCGAAGCCCAGTTCGAACACCTGTTCGGCGCGCACACTTCGCACCGGTCCGAAGCGCTCGCGCGTGTTGGCGCGGATCCAGCGATCGAGTGCGAGAATCTCCTTGTCGTCCAGCCCGGAGTACGCCTTGGCCACCGGCACCAGCGTCTCGCCGTCCCACACGCCGAAGGTGTAATCGGTATACAGCGTGCTGCGCCGCCCGTGCCCGGCCTGGGCGTACAGCAGCACCGCATCGATCGTGAGTGGATCGACCTTCCACTTCCACCAGTCGCCGCGTCGGCGGCCGGCCTGGTAAGCGGACAGCCGCCGCTTCAGCATCAGTCCTTCCACCCCGCGTTCGCGCGCGACGTCGCGCAGTGCGGCGGCATGCGGCCAGTCGTCAGCGGCAACCTCGGGCGACAGCTGGATCCGCGCATCCGCCAGCGTACCGATGACGCTGGCGAGCCGGGTGCGCCGCTCCTGCAGGGGCAGCTCACGCAGGTCAACGCCATCCTGTTCCAGCAGGTCATAGGCCAGCACGCGCACCGGCGTGTTGCGCAGGGTCGCTGCACCGGGCTTGCGACGCTGGATGCGGGTCTGCAGTGCGGTGAATGCGCGCGGCAGGTTGGCGGCCTCGTCCCAGGCCAGCAGCTCACCGTCCAGCACGCAGCCGTCGGGCAGCGCCATCGCCGCCTGCTCGATCTCGGGAAAGCGGCCATCCAGCCGCTCCTCACCGCGTGACCAGAGCGCGACCTCACCACGCCGGCGCAGCAGCTGCAGGCGGATGCCATCCCATTTCCATTCCAGCAGCCAATCGCCGATCGGCCCGAGACGCTCCGCAGGTTCGCTTTCCAGTGGCGAGGCGAGGAAGAACGGGTAGGGCTGCTGCCGGTCCAGCGGCAGCTCGTCCGGTGACAGCAACTGAGCCAGCAGTCCGGGCGAGGGCACCCACTCGCCGAGCATGCGCTGGGCGATGCGCGCGATGTCCAGGCCGGACCACTCGGCCAGCGCCTGCTGCACCAGTCGCTGCGAAACGCCTACGCGCAGGGCGCCGGTCAGCAGCTTGTTGAACACCAGGCGTTCGCTGCTGCAGAGCTGCGTCCAGCCTGCGACGACCGCCGCACGGCGGACCGGTTCGGGCTGGTTGGCCACCGCCAGCAGGTGCTGTTCGATCCATTCGGCCAGGGTGCGGTCGGGCGCCGGCTGTTTCGGATCATCCAGCAGCAGGGTCAGCGTTTCGGCCAGGTCGCCCACCTGCGCATAGCTGTCTTCCACCAGCCACGGGGGCAGCCCCGATGCGTCGGCGATCCAGGCGCGCAGTTCGCCGCTGGCGGCGATCTTGCGGCGTGCGCCACCTACCTTGCCACCGCTGAGCAGGTACAGCGCCCATGCCGCGTCATGCGCCCCTGCCTGGCGGAAGTAATCGACCAGCGCCGCACGCTTGTCCAGCGTGGCGGTGCTGCGGTCCAGCCGTTGGTAAAGCGCAGCGAAGGCCTTCATTCCTCGCTCCCGAAATCCGTGCGGAAGGCTTCGGCGGCCACGCCGCGCTCGCGCAGGAAGGGAATCAACGCATCGGTGTTGCCGTGCGTGGCGATCACCCGGCGCGCGCCCGTCTGTTCAATGGTCTGCAGCAGCGCTGGCCAGTCGGCGTGATCGGAAATGACGAAGCCGCGATCGACATTGCGACGCCGCCGGTTGCCGCGAAGCTGCATCCAGCCGGAGGCAAAGCCAAGCTGGTGGCGGCCGAAACGACGCATCCACGGCGTGCCTGCCGCCGACGGCGGCGCCAGGATCAGCTGGCCGGCCGCATCCGGCTGGCGTCCCTGTTCGGCGACCGTGTGCGTCTCCAGCAGGGGCACGCCCGCCTGCCGGTAGACCGCCACGCCGTTGGCGATGGCACCGTGCAGCCAGGCCGGGCGGTCGTCCAGCGGCAGCAGCTCGGCAAGCACGCGCTGTGCCTTGCCGAGCGCGTAGCACAGCAGGATCGCAGCCTCGCCGCGTTGTTCGCATTCGCGGCGCCACGCCACGATCTCGGCCGCCACCGCCGGCGTGTCCGGCCAGCGGTAGATGGGCAGGGCGAAGGTGGCTTCGGTGATGAAGGTATCGCAGGGCACCACCTCGAACGGCGCGCAGGTCGGGTCGGGCTGGCGCTTGTAGTCGCCCGAGGCCACCCAGACCTGCCGGCCGTCGTCGATGCGCACCTGCGAGGAGCCGAGCACGTGTCCGGCCGGATGCAGCGATACCTGCACCTGGCCCAGGCCGAACGGCACGCCTTCGGCATGCGCCTGCACCTGCACGTCGCCCAGGCGCCAGCGCAGGATCGGCAGGCTGCCTTCGCTGCAGTGGTATTCGCCCATGCCGGGGCGTGCGTGATCGCCGTGGCCATGGGTGATCACCGCACGCGGCACCGGTCGCCAGGGATCGATATGGAAATCGCCGGCGGCGCAGTACAGCCCCTCCGGGCGCAGCACCACCAGATCGTCATTGCCTGCCATGGGCCCACTGTGGCCTGCGCCTCGTGCACGCAGTGAGAACCGGCCTGAACACGGGCTTGGCGGATCATGCGGCACAATCGGGCCGCAGACTTCTTGGCGCCAGGATGGACCGGATGAGTGGACCCCGCTTCGACAGCAACCCGCCGTTTGAAACGCATGTGGTGCTGAACCAGCCACCGCCGTTCGCGGGGCGCCAGTTGTGGACCGACGACGTGGCGCTGATGGAAGCCGTGCAGCGCGAGGGCGCTGGCAGCTTCGCACCGCGACTGGATGTTTATGGCGGGTTGGCCGGTGACGAGCTGTACCGGCTCGGCTTCGATGCCAACCGCGATCGCCCGCGCCTGCGTACGCATGATGCGCAGGGCCATCGCATTGACACGGTGGAGTTCCATCCGGCCTATCACCAGTTGATGGGCACGGCCAAATCGCACGGCGTGGCCGGACTGTCCTGGCACGAGCCGCAGCCTGGCGCGCACGTCGCGCGTGCGGTGCTGAGCTACCTGCATCACCAGGCCGAGGCCGGCACCAGCTGCCCGCTGACGATGACCCACGCGGCAGTGGCGGTGCTGTGCACGCAGCCGCACCTGGCCGAGTGGGCACGCAAGGCCGCGGCGCCGGTCTATGACCCGCGCGACGTGCCGGTGGCCGACAAGGGCGGCATCACCCTGGGCATGGGCATGACCGAGAAGCAGGGCGGCTCGGATGTGCGCGCCAACAGCACGCGCGCCGAACCGATCGATGGCGAGCGCTATCGCCTGGTCGGCCACAAGTGGTTCTTTTCCGCACCGATGTGCGATGGCTTCCTGGTGCTGGCGCAGGCGCCGGGCGGGCTGACCTGCCTGTTGATGCCGCGCCGGTTGGCCGACGGTGACCGCAACGCATTCCGGTTGATGCGGTTGAAGGACAAGCTCGGCGACTGGGCCAATGCCTCCAGCGAAGTCGAATTCTGCGGTGCGCAGGCCTGGCGTGTGGGCGACGAAGGGCGCGGCGTCGCCACCATCATCGGCATGGTGATGATGACCCGCCTGGATTGCATGCTGGGCGCCGCAGCGGAAATGCGCATGGCGCTGGCCCAGGCGCTGCACCACGCACGCCATCGCCGCACCTTCGGCAAGCTGCTGGTCGAGCACCCGTTGATGACCAACGTGCTGGCCGACCTGGCGCTGGAATCGGAAGCAGCCACGGTGCTGTCGATGCGCATCGCACGTGCGGTGGACCGCGCCGCCGTGGATGCCAGCGAGGCCGCGCTGGCGCGGCTGGGAACGGCACTGGGCAAGTACTGGCTGTGCAAGCGCGCACCGGCCTTCGTCAACGAAGCGCAGGAATGCCTGGGCGGAGCAGGCTATGTGGAGGAATCAATGCTGCCGCGGTTGTACCGGCAGGCACCGTTGAATTCGATCTGGGAAGGCAGCGGCAACATCCAGTGCCTGGACGTGCTGCGCGCGCTGGCACGCGAACCGGAGACGCTGGCGGCGCTGCGCGCTGAGCTGGCGGCGGTGGCCGATCGTGATGCGCGCTACGCGGCGGCGCTGCAGCGTTGGGCAGCGGCGCCGGCGCCCGACGAGTCGCAGGCACGGACGTTCTGCGAGCGCACTGCGCTGCTGCTGCAGGCGGCGCTGCTGCTGCGTGCGCGCAGCCCGATGGCCGAGGCGTTCGTGCGCAGTCGGCTGCAGGGGGAGCATGGCCTGGCATTCGGTACGCTGCCGGCGGGCGTGGATCTGTCGGCAATGCTGGCGCGTGCGCTGCCGTAGGGGCGCCGTGGATACGTCCGTGCAGGCCCGGGCGCGCCATCCATGCCGCTTGCGCCCCTGCGCCACCTGCCCGCGGGCAGAGAGCGAAAAGCAGAAAAGCCGCGGCGGCGCCGCGGCTTTCCTGTAGCGCCGGGCCCATGCCCGGCTGATACGACGTCGCTAAGCGCCTCAGTGCTTGGC
This sequence comes from Stenotrophomonas sp. YJH_SMC_10, assembly GCF_059371555.1. NCBI lineage: Bacteria > Pseudomonadati > Pseudomonadota > Gammaproteobacteria > Lysobacterales > Lysobacteraceae > Stenotrophomonas > Stenotrophomonas sp. YJH_SMC_10. The sequence goes on from NZ_JCAFUS010000001.1 coordinate 98,390, forward strand.
TTCTTCCTTGGCGGCGTTCGCCTTCGCGTCATTGGCGACATCGCGTGCCTTGTCGGCGACCTTCTGCGCGGCATCGGCAGTTGCGTCACTGGCGTGGGCAGCGGCATCGGTCGCCGCGTCCTTGGCCTTGTCGGCGGCGTTGGCGGTGGCGTCTGCGGCCTTGTCCAGGGCCTGCTGGGTGTCGGCCGCGGCCTGCTCGGAGGCGGCGGCCGTCTTGTCGGCGGCTTCGCGGGTCGCGGCGGCGGCCTTGTCCACGGCGTCGCGGGCGGCAGCGCCGGCACTGTCGGCGGCCTGCTGCGCGTCCTGCTTGGCCTGTTCGGCTTCCGGGCCCTTGCAGGCAGCCAGCGCCAGCAGCAGGGAAGCAGCCAGCAGAGGCGTGGTGATCGGGCGAATCTTCATGGCGGTCTCCGGTGCTGCAATGGATGGGGACGCCAGCCTATTCATGCCGTTGTGAAGACGGGGTCGCGATGCAGCGGCGTGGTCGCCGGCATCGCTACAAAGAAAAAGCCGCTGGCGAACCAGCGGCTTTTCCAGAACAGCGTGAAGAAAGAAGTTATTACTTCTTGGCTTCTTCAGCAGCGTCCTTGGCCTTTTCAGCGGTAGCTTCGGCAGCCTTGGCGGCGTCCTTGGCTTCGCCAGCAGCGGCGTCGGTGGCAGCAGCGGCGGTCTGGGCAGCGGCGTCGACCGAAGCGTCAGCAGCGGTGGCGGCGGTGTCAGCGGCCTGCTGGGCAGCAGCGGCGGTCTGGGCGCCGGCAGCGGCGGCCTGGTCGGCAGCAGCCTGGGCTTCGGTGGCGGCTTCGTTGGCCGAAGCAGCGGCGTCCTGGGCAGCTTCCTGCTTCGAGCAGGCGGCCAGGGCCAGAGCCAGGGACATCGCGACCAGCAGCTTGTTGATGCTCATTGTGTGAATCCTCGTCGTTAGATTAGGCAACGCGCAACTGCGCGCCGACAACATGATGACAAGCCAAGATTGGGTGTCAAGCGATCCCGCATTCATTTTTGCGAAATCATCGTTAAATCGTTTTAAATCAATTCGATGGCAATTGCCGTTGCTTCGCCGCCACCAATGCACAGGGTGGCAATGCCGCGCTTGCCACCGCGCGTGCGCAGGGCGTTGACCAGCGTCACCACCAGGCGCGCACCGGAGGCACCGATGGGATGGCCGAGTGCGCAGGCGCCGCCATTCACGTTGAGCTTGTCGTGCGGGATACCCAGTTCGCGCATCGGCGCCATCGCCACCACGGCAAAGGCTTCGTTGATTTCGAACAGGTCGATCTGGTCCAGCGACCAGCCGGTCTTGGCCAGCAGCGCGTGGATCGCGCCGATCGGGGCGGTGGTGAACCACTCCGGTTCCTGCGAATGGGTGGCGTGGCCGACGATGCGCGCCAGCGGCGTGATACCACGCGCGGCAGCCTCTTCCTCGGTCAGCAGGACCACCGCAGCGGCACCGTCGGAGATGCTGGAGGAACTGGCTGCAGTCACGCTGCCATCCTTCTTGAAGGCCGGGCGCAGGGTCGGGATCTTGGCGATGTCGGAGCGGCCCGGCTGTTCGTCGGTGGCGACCTCCACGTCACCCTTGCGGGTGGCGACCTTGACCGCGACGATCTCGTCGGCGAACGCGCCGCTGGCCTGCGCGGCCTGCGCGCGCTTGACCGATTCGATCGCGTAGGCGTCCTGCTCCTCGCGGCTGAACTGGTACTTGTCCACGGCGCACTCGGCGAATTCACCCATGGCCTTGCCGTCGTAGGCATTGACCAGGCCGTCGTGGGCCATGTGATCGACCGCCTGGAAGTTGCCGAAGCGGTTGCCGGTGCGCGAGTTCGGCAGCAGGTGCGGGGCGTTGGACATCGATTCCATGCCGCCGGCGACCACGATGCTGGCCGAGCCGGCCTTGATCAGGTCATGGCCGAGCATGATCGTCTTCATGCCCGAGCCGCACACCTTGTTGAGGGTGGTGGCGCCGGTCGACAGCGGAATGCCGGCGGCGATCGCGGCCTGGCGGGCGGGCGCCTGGCCGAGGTTGGCCGGCAGCACGCAGCCCATCAGGACCTCGGAGACGTCGCTGGCCGGGACACCCGACTGTTCCAGGGCGGCAGCGATGGCGGCCGCGCCGAGGGTGGGGGTCGGCACGCCGTTGAACTGGCCGAGGAAGGAGCCGATGGCAGTGCGCTTGGCGGCGGCGATGACGATGTTGGACATGGCAATCTCGTTGATGCGTAAGCAATGTTCGGAAAGGAGACCGTGGACGTTGGAAGCGCCCCGGTTTCCCGGCAGACTGCGTGGGGGTCGGCCCAAGTATAGAGGGTCGGGAAGGGCTGCCGCTGGGCAGCGCCGCACGCCTGCCGGGATGTAGGCAGGCCAACGTTCATGGGAAGGAATCGATGGAACGCACGATGAGGGTGAAATCCGCGCTGGCAACGGCGATGGCGATGGCGTTGACGGCATGCGGGGGAGGCGGGGGCGGCGGCAACGTCCGCATTGATCCTCCCCCGACCACGCCGACACCCCCGACCACGCCTCCGCCGACGACACCGCCGCCGGCCAAGCCGCAGGAGCCGGCGTTCGACGCACACCTGTCGGTGACCAACGCGCGGGCCGCACAGGCTGCCGGCCTGACCGGGCAGGGGGTGCGCATCGGCATCGTCGATTCGGGCGTGCAGCGCAACGCGGCGGCGCTGAACGGGCGCGTCGTCGCCAACCTCAACTACATCGATCCCGCCCGCAACAACCTGCAGGTCGACGACGTGGTGGGCCACGGCACGGCGGTGGCCAGCCTGGCCGCCGGTGCCGCGGTGGGCTCCTGGCCGGGCGGCATCGCCCCCGGCGCACAGATCGTTTCGGCGCGGATCATCGCCGACAAGCCGCCGGTCGATGACGGCAGCGGCAAGGGCAATTCCTTCAGCGGTCCGCTGGGTGTGGCGCAGGTCCACCAGGACCTGATCAGCTACAACGTCAAGGTGATGAACAACTCCTGGGGCGGCCTGTACTGGACCGACCTGCCGACCACGGCCCAGGTGGCGGCCGAGTACCGTCCGTTCGTCATCAACCATGGCGGCCTGGTGGTGTTCGCCGCCGGCAATGATGCGCGCGCCGAACCGAGCAGCCTGGCCGCACTGCCCAGCCAGCAGGGCGTTGCCGGCTCGCTGCCGGCGGCCGACCTGGAGCGCGGCTGGCTGGTGGCGACCGCGGTCGACCCCTACACGACCGGTACGCTGGCCAGCTATGCCAACGCGTGCGGCCAGGCCGCGCGCTACTGCCTGGCAGCGCCGGGCAGCGCGGTCTATCCCGACGCCAATGGCAGCACCTATTACTGGAACTACGGTACGTCCTTCGCCGCGCCGCTGGTTTCCGGCGCCGCCGCACTGGTCTGGCAGCGCTATCCGTATTTCGACAACAACCTGGTCCGGCAGACCCTGCTGGGGACCGCCAAGGACATCGGTGCGCCCGGCGTGGATGCGGTGTTCGGCTACGGCCTGCTCGACATCTCGCGGGCGATCAAGGGGCCGGGGCGCTTCGACTGGGGCGATGTGGTCGTCAATGTCGATGCACCGTCCAGTGGTTCGCTGTGGAGCAACGACATCGTCGGCAGCGGTGGCCTGGTCAAGCAGGGCGGGGGCACCCTGGTGCTCGGCGGCAACAACAGCTACGCCGGCGCTACCCGCATCGAGCGCGGCATCCTGTCGCTGCAGAACGGCAGCGTGATCCGTTCCAACGTAACGATCCTGGCGCAGCCCGATCCGGATTCGACCGGCCTGCAGTTCAATGGGGGGACGCCGCGCGTGATCGGCAACGTGGTCAACGGCAGCAGCGTGTTCCTGACCACCGGCAACACCACCGGCACCATCGAGGGCAACTACACACAGCAGGCGGGCGCACAGCTGATGATCGCGCTCGGTGCCAATGCGCTGCAGGTCACCGGCAACGCCACGCTCAATGGCGGCGTGCGCGTGCATGGCTTCGTTTCCGGCTATGTGCCGCAGAACGGCAGCCGCCAGGACCTGATCCACGCCGCCGGTGGCCTGAGCGGCACCTTCAGCAGCCCGGCCACCTCCAGCGGCCTGCAGGGCCTGTCGCTGCTGCAGAGCAGCTACGGCTATGACAGCAACACGGCCTGGTTGAACCTGACCCAGGTCAGCGTCACCGCAGCGGCGGCCGGGCTCACGGCCTCGGCGCAGTCCGCCGCGCAACGCGTGGAAAGCGCATTCGGCGCGCTCGATGGCAGTCCCGCCCTGCAGGGCTCGGCCTTCGGCACGGCGGCCGGTGCGCTGCAGTGGACCGGCGGCGGCAGCGAAGGCCTGGCGGCCAGCCTGCAGAGCCTGTCCGGGCAGGCCCATGCACGGGCCGAGTCGGCCACCTTCGACAGCATCGACATGTCACGCCGTGCGATCGCCGAGCGCTTCGATCGCGTGCAGGCGGCGCCACGCCTGCGCGGGGCCTGGCAGAGTGCGCTCGGCGAGGCCGGGCAGGGCAGTTTCGCCGGCAACGAGGCCGACAGCCGTGGCTGGATGGCCGGCCAGGACCTGCCGCTGGGCAGCGCTGGGCTGATGGGCGTGGCTTTTGGCGAAACCCGCAGCAACGGTGGCAACAGCTTCGGCGGTGATCGTGGCCGTGATCGCCAGGCGCAGGCGCAGTTGTACGCCGGCTGGAACCTGGGCCGGGGCTATGCGCTGGCCCAGGTCGGCAGCGGCCAGTTCACCCGTGCGCTGGATCGCCAGCTGCTGCTGGGCGCGGGCGCGTACGGTGTTTCCGCGCGTTATGGCGGACGCTTCAGCAGCGCCAGCGTTGAAGGCGGCTACCGCTTCGGCCACGCGGGCGCGTCGTTGACGCCGTACCTGGGCGCCAGCACCACGCGCGTGGATACCGATGCCTTCAACGAGCGGGGCGGTTTCGGCTTTGGCCTGCGCGGTGAGGCCAACCGCGTGCAGCGCAGCCAGATGCTGGCCGGTATCCGTGGCGAACGCGGCTGGGGCCGCTGGACCCTGCGCGGGCACGCCGAGTGGCAGCAGCGGCTCGACGGTGCCGATGCGGACTGGCAGGCCAGCTTCGTGGGTGTCGATGCCTGGGCGCCGCTGGCGGGATGGAACACGCCGCGCGGCAGTGCGCTGTTCGGCGTGGCGCTGGAGTCGTGGTGGGGCCGCACTGGCCGCCTGATCCTGGGCTTCGACCAGCGCGTCGGTGGCGAGGGCGCGCGCCAGGCGGCGTTGCGCTACAGCACCGGGTTCTGAACGGGCGGTCGCGCCGGGTCGAAAGCCCCGGCGCGACATCGCAGGCTCAGCCGCCGCGCAGGTTGCCCAGGCGCGGGGTGCTGCGGCCGAGCGGCATCTTCAGCTTGCCGATCGACAGGATGCGGCTTTCGGCGATGCGGTCGGCCGCACGCTGCGGCGCGATGTTCTCGCGCTGCGACAGTTCGAAGATGCGGGTGAGGTTGTGGTAGATGCTGCGGATCAGGCGCATCGCGCGTTCGCGGTTGTAGCCGTCGATCTCCAGCGACACGTTCATCACGCCGCCGGCGTTGACCGCATAGTCCGGTGCGTAGAGGATGCCGCGTGCGTGCAGCTCATCGCCGATCTCCAGGCTCGACAGCTGGTTGTTGGCGGTACCGCAGATGATCCTGGCCTTGATGCGCGGCAGGGTGTCGGCGTTGATCGCGCTTTCCAGCGCGCACGGTGCGAACACATCGGCGTTCACTTCGTGGATCTCGTCCGGCTTGACGGCTTCGGCGCCGAAATCGCTGACTGCACGGTCGACCAGCGCGCTGTCCAGGTCGGTGACATACAGCTTGGCGCCGCGATCGCGCAGCAGCTTCACCAGTTCCATGCCGATGTGGCCCAGGCCCTGCACCGCGATGCTGGTCTTGCCCACTTCCTCATGACCGAACTTGAAGCGCATCGCCGCCATCAGCGCCTGCAGTGCACCGTAGGCGGTGAACGGCGCCGGGTCGCCGGAGCCGCCATGGACCTGGTGCACGCCGGTCACGAACTGGCTCTCCAGGTAGATGTTCTCCATGTCGTTGACGTCGGTGCCGACGTCCTCGGCAGTGATGTAGCGCCCGCCCAGCGAGTCGACATACCGGCCGAACGCGCGGAACAGGACCTCGGTCTTGTCCACTTTCGGGTCGCCGATGATCACCGCCTTGCCGCCACCAACGTTGAGGCCGGCCAGCGCGTTCTTGTAGGTCATCGTCCGGCTCAGGCGCAGCACATCGGCCAGCGCCTCGTCGGTGCTGGCGTAGGGACGCATGCGCACGCCGCCCAGGGCCGGGCCCAGGGTGGTGTTGTGGATGGCGATGATCGCCCGCAGGCCGGCATCGTGGTTGTGGCAGAACACCACTTGTTCGTGGCCGGTGGTGGCGAGGGTTTCGAATAGCATGGCGTCTCCGATGGCGCGAACAGCGGCGAACTGCAGCGAACGGCCAGTGAACGGTAGGGTCCCAAAACAAAAAAAGCGACGTCGTCATGGCAGGGGGACGGGTCGCGCGGCGCCATTCTAGTCCATTCCCCCGGCCGATGCCGTCGAGGTTGGCGGGCTTTCGGTTAAAGAAGATGAAAGTGCGGCCGATGCTGCGACGACGGCGGGTGGCCGGACGGGCGTGAAGAGGCAGGCGGTCAGTGACGGCAAAGGCACTACAACGACAGGTCGGGCGGCGATGACACGGGCCTGGTGGCGATCGCTACGCAGCTGGTTGTCGCGTTCCACCGGGACGGCGCCGTCGCGGCTGGTCGCTGCGTCCCGCCAGGCCGTGGCTGCCGCAGCGGCCAGCCTGCAGGGCGAGCCGCTGCCGTCGGCGGAAATCGCCGGCCACCTGCAACGCGGGCTGCATGCGCTTGCGCTGTACCCGCGGCTGGCCGGCGAGCCGACGCCAGTGCACGATCCGGGCCTGGGCGAGGCGGTGGCGCGCGCGCTGCAGGACCGCGACTGGGCGGCCAGGCAGCTGCCGCGCCGGCCGCAGCTGCTGCCGCAGCTGATCCAGACCGTCAACGACGATGCCGCCTCGGCACGGGTGATGGCCGCGATCATCGGCCAGGACCCGGTGCTGACCGGCAACCTGCTGCGCATCGCCAACAGCCCGGCCTACAAGGTCCACGAGCGCCCGGTCGAGAGCCTGCAGCGGGCGGTGACGCTGGTCGGCACCGAAGGCGTGCGGCAGATCATCAGTGCGGTGCTGGTACAGCCGGTGATGCAGGTGCAATGCGAGGTGTTCCCGCAGTTCAGCACGATCATCTGGGAGCACGCGCTGCTGGCATCGCGCGCTGCGGCCGACCATGCGCGCACGGTGACCTTCGGCGATGCCTTCGCCGCGCAGTGGCTGGGCCTGGTACAGGGGCTGGGGGCTGCCCTGGTGATGCGCCAGTTGCTGCAGGAGGCACAGGCCCGCGGCGAGGCCGTGGAGCCGGCGCTGGCCCTGCAGCTGCTGCAGCAGTGGTCGTTGCCGTTGGCGCAGCGCGTCGCCGCTGCGTGGGAATTGCCTGAGCCGGTGCACCAGGCCCTGGCGGTGGATGCGCAGGGACCGCTGGCCGACAGCCTGCGCCTGGCCAGCGCCGCCGCAGCGGCCAGCCTGTTGTGCCGCCATGGGCATGCCAGCCAGAGCCGCATGCTGGCCCTGCTGGAACAGCTACCGACCGCGCCGCCGCACGCCTTGCGCTGGATCTGGCGACGCCTGCATGGGCGCAGCGTGGAGACGCTGGATGACGCCGGGCACGCGCCGACCGGCACGGCTCGCTGAGCGCTACAGCTGCGATTCGACCGGCAGCCAGCTGATCACGCGCGACAACCAGCGCTTGCGCGTTGTTGCTCCTGGCTCGGCCTCGACCCAGTGCGGCGGCGGTTCGCGCTCCAGCCAGCGCAACCGGCGGCGGTCGTCCAGTGCCAGCCACCAGCTGTGCCTGGGGTCAGCCAGGCGCAGGTATTCGTCCCGCAGCTGTGCACCCAGCACCGGATCGTCGAACAGCACACCCATTTCGGTGTTCAGGTAGGCCGAGCGCGGGTCCAGGTTGAAGGAGCCGACGAAACCGCGGCGGTCATCGATCAGGAATGCCTTGGTGTGCAGGCTCGCGCCGCTGCTCCCGAACACGCCGGCATCGCCGGACTGTCCCTGTGCCTTCAGCTCGTACAGGTGGACGCCGGCTTCCAGCAGCGGCACGCGGTAGCCCATGTAGCCCCCGTGCACGGCGGCGACGTCGTTGGCGGCCAGCGAATTGGTGACCACGCCCACCTGCACGCCCCGCCCGGCCATCGCCGAAAAGCCATCCAGGCCCTCGTTGCCAGGCACGAAGTAGGGCGAGATCAACAGGGCCTTGTGCCGGGCGGCCTGCAGCTCGCTGATCAGGGTCGACACCAGCCAGGCGGCGCGATCATCCCTGCGGTGCTTCATCGGCGGGTCCGACACGATGCGCACTGCATCGCTCCAGTGCAACGGCTCGGGGCTCGGGCGCTGCCGCTGGCGTGATTCGGCCACGCGCGCAAGGTACGGGCGGGCCACGTCCCGCTGCGCCTCATGGTCCGATTCGCGCACCAGCAGGCGCAGTTGTGCGTCGGTATGGAAGGCAAGCGCGGATACCGGAATGGCGGTTTCGCTGTTCCAGTAGTCGTCGAAGATCCGGTTGGCCTGCTCCACCGCGGGGCCGGCGACCAGCAGGTCCAGATCCTGGAAGTTCACATCGGTGCGCGCGCTGAAATACTCCTCGCCGATGTTGCGGCCACCGACGATCGCGACGCGGCCATCGGCGATCCAGCTCTTGTTGTGCATGCGGTGGTTCACGCTGAAGAAGCGCTGCACCATCTCCACCATGCGCAGGATGCCGGTCCGGTTGCGGAACGGGTTGTACAGGCGGATCTCGATGTTCGGATGGGCATCGAGCGCCATCATCAGCGCGTCCTTGTCCTTGGCATTCATGTCATCGAGCAGGATGCGCACGCGCACGCCGCGCTCGGCGGCGTCATACAGCGCCTTGGCCATCAGGTGGCCGATCAGGTCGTCGTGCCAGATGTAGTACTGCAGGTCCAGGCTGCGCCCGGCCTGGGTGGTGATCATCGCGCGCGCGGCGAAGGCATCCATGCCATCGCTGAGGAAGGCCACGCCCGACTGGCCGGGATGGGCCGCCTGCAGTGGCACGATCTGCTGGTCGATGCGGGTCTGTGCCGGCTGCAGCGGCAGCACGTGCGAAGGCGCGCCATGCGCCTGCGGCGTGAGATGGTCGGCCAGCAGCAGTCCGGACAGGACCAGCAGCACCAGCGCGGCGAGGATGATCGCAGCAACACGCAGCAGGCGTCGCCACAGCGGCTTGGGCAGGCTCATGCCCCGATGGTAGAGCTACGCCATGCGTGAAGGAATGCCTGCAGGATCGATAGGGGGTCAGGGCCCTTGCCTGCGGCAAGGGACCCGACCCCGAGGGAGCGTTACCGATGGGTCGGATCCGCACACCTCAGAACCGCTCGTCGCTGCCCAGGTAGCGCCACTGCCCCGGCGGCAGCGGCCCCAGCGCCACGCGGCCGATGCGCAGGCGGCGCACCGCCGTCACCTGCAGGCCGGCAGCCGTCACGGCCACGCGCAGGCCCTTGGCGGTCAGCCCCTTGCCGGCGAAACGCAGGCGCTGTTCGCTCTGCCAGCTCACCTTCGCGCCACCGGATTCCTGCTGCAGCCGCGCCAGCAGCCACGGGCCGCGCTCGGGGCCGCCTTCGGCCACCTCGATCAGGTATTCCTGTTCGGTGCGCCCCAGGTTGCGCTGCAGATGGGCCAGCGTGGCCGGGTCCTGGCTGACCACGACCAGGCCGCTGTCGCTGGCCGGAAGCGAAGCGCCCAGCTGCAGGCCGTGGAAATGCCGCTGCAGCGGACGGATGTCGCTGGCGTCGAGTTCGCTGCGGCTGTCACTGCTGACCAGGCCGCACAGGGTTTCGGCGGCGACGCCGGCCGGCTTGTGCAGCAGCATGCTGACCCGTTCGGCCTTTTCATCGCTGGCCTGCTCGGCCACCACGATCACCGCGCTGTCGTCGACCGGCCGCTGCGGCTGTTCCACCACCTCCCCATTGACCGTGACCCAGCCGCCCTCGATGTAGCGCCGGGCTTCGCCACGCGGGATGCCGAGCAGGGCGGACAGGCGTTTGTCGAGACGGATCGGTTCCATGGCAGGCAGGTCGGGCAGGGGGCGCGCAGTGTAGCTGCTGCGGCCGGTCAGCGCTGGCCGCGATTGGCCAGCTCGGTCAGGTACAGGCGGGTGTCGAACTCCAGCTGCAGGTAGTCCGGCTCCATGTGCTGGCACAACTGGTAGAACGCCTTGTTGTGGTCGGCTTCCTTCAGGTGGGCCAGCTCATGCACCACGATCATGCGCAGGAACGCCGCGGGTGCCTGGCGGAATACGGTAGCGATGCGGATCTCGCGGCTGGCCTTGAGGCGGCCACCGTGCACGCGGGAGATGGCGGTGTGGGTGCCCAGCGCGTGCTTGATCACTTCCAGCGTGTTGTCGTAGCAGACCTTGTTCAGCGGCACCGACTTGCGCAGGTAACGGTCCTTCAGCTCCTGGGTGTAGTCGTACAGCTGCCGATCGCTGCGCACCTCGTGCGGGTCGGGGTAGCGCTGCTGCAGCCAGGGGCCGAGCTTGCCCTGCGCCAGCAGCTCGCTGACCTGGGCGACCAGGGGTTCGGGATAACCGGTGAGGTACTTCAGGACTGCCATGCAGGGCCGGCGGGGCGTCGGTAGAATGGGGCATCCAAGATTACACGCGGTACGCACCGACCATGGCAAAGCCCAACGCGCTGCAGGAACAATTGCTCAAGGCCGGCCTGGCCAAGAAGTCGCAGGCCAGCGCCGCCGCACGCGAGCAGGCCAAGGCCCGCCAGGGCAAGGCCGAATCGACCTCGGCCGAGGTCCAGCGCGAGGCTGAACGCGCCCGTGCCGAAAAGGTCGAGCGCGACCGCGCGCTGGCCGCCGAGCGCAACGCCCAGGCCAGGCAGGCGGAACAGAAGGCCCAGGCCCGGCAGATCATCACGGCCCACGCGGTGCCGTACAAGGGCGACGATGAGTACCGCTTCAGCGACGGCGCCGCAATCCGTACGCTGCTGATCGATCCCAAGCTGCGCAAGGCGCTGTCGGTGGGCGTGCTGGTCATCGTCGCCCACGGCGACGGCTATGCGTTGCTGCCCCGCGCCGCCGCCGAAAAGGTGCGTGAGCGCGCACCCGAAGCCATCATCGTCGACCACGGCCAGCCGGGCTCGACCGCCGAAATCTCCACCGGCAACGCCGAAGACGACGCCTACTACGCGCAGTTCCAGGTGCCCGACGACCTGGTCTGGTAAGCAAAAAGGGGACGGAGGGGATTAAGTCGCAATCGGCCTGATCGGATCCGTCCGCGTTCTGTTTGGCATCCTGAAGCGCAGCCGAGCACGGCTCGGCTCTACAGGAAGGTCTTCCTTTTGCCGGGGTGTATCGTCCCCATATCGGGCGACACACCTGCGGAGGATAGCCATGGCCACCGGTTGGGCAGGAGATGGCGCGGTCCAGGACCAGATCGACGCCACTGTCGATGATGCGATTGCCCGCGCGCGGCGCCAGCTGCGCGAGGGCCCGGGTCTGGAACACTGTGAGGAATGCGACGCGCCGATCCCGTTGGCGCGGCGCCAGGCCGTCCCTGGGGTTCGCCTGTGCGTGGCGTGCCAGCAGGCGCATGACGATGAAGCGCAGGTGCAAGCCGGCTACAACCGGCGTGGTAGCAAGGATAGTCAGCTGAGGTAAGGGGTGTTCGGCAGGGCTGCGCCCTGCACCCGCGGTAGTGCCGGCCGCTGGCCGGCAACAGCAACAGCTGGCATTCCGTGGGTTGGCAGGGCGGTGTCGGAGTGCGGGGACGCCGTGAACCCGTCCATGGGGCTTGGCCGCGGCATCCACGCCGCGGACACCCCGCACTCCGACACCGCCCCGCCTCTGACAGATTTCCGCGATCGGGAGATCCCGCCGTGCGTGGATAAATCTCCATCGAAATCGAAAATTTCGATATCGGAACAATTTGAGCTGAGCATGGCTCGGCTCTACAGAAGAACGGACAGATCGCGGAAATCTGTCGAAGGCGGGGTGGGGCCGGTTGAGGGGGCGTGAGCCGCATGGATGCGGCGACCGAGCTTACATGGACGTACTTGCAGCGTCCCCCTCAACCGGCCCCACCCCGCCAGCCCACGAAATGCTGGCTTTTGCTGTTGCACTGGCGGTTGATGTTGATTCGGCAGGTGCAGGGCGCAGCCCTGCAAAGCCACCCTCAACCGTCGCCCTGGATGCCGCCGGGCGCCTGTGCCGGGTCGCGCCAACGGCGCACCGTGCGCTGGAAGAACAGGTTGTTCGGCAATTGCAGCACCGTGCCTTCGTGGCCGTCGCCGGTCTCCTGCAGCGTGGTGTAGATCAGGTTCACGTCGATCACCCGGCCCTTCAGGCCGGGCTTCTCGCCGTTCTCCAGCACCTCGATGTAGTCGTGCAGGCGGAACGGGCGGGTGGTGAAGATCAGCAGCGTGCAGAAGATGTTGGACAGCACGCTCCACGCCGCGAAGAAGGCCACGGCACCGACAGCGGCAAAGCCGGTGAACGCCGTCCACAGCACCGAAGGCGACGCGCCAAGCAGGCTGAGGATGTACAGCAGGGCGCTGAAATAGACCACGAAACTGCTGATCCGCCGGGCGCCCATCGCCATCTCGGGCGGCAGCGTGTAGTGCTCGGCGAAACGACGGATCAGGCGCCGCGCCAGCACCCGCAGCAGCCACGCGGCGAGCAGGGTCAGCAGGATCTTCACGGCGATGCCCACGTCATGCAGCCAGGGGTGGGTCCAGGGGGGCAGGTGATCCTTCAGCGACAACATCATGGGGTGACGACAGAGCGAGAAACGGCCCCCGATGTTACCCGGCGCGTGCAGGGGATTCGACCGCCGGGGTCCAGGCCAGGCAGACCAGCGCCTGGCGATGCTGCTGCAGGCAGGCGCGGCCGTGGTCCGGGCGCAGCTGCACTGACAGCCCCAATGCCTGGAGTACGGCGCAGGTGGCGATCACCAGCAGGGCGGCGCAGGCAGGGCTGGACATGGCAGGACTCCCGGACGACGTTTTCGCGAAGGACCTTCCATGGATGCAGCAGCCGCCGAAAAGGTTGCATCGCCCGCCGCGACGATCGGCTCTAAACCTTTTCCCGGGCCGCCGCATCCAAGCGATATGCTCGACACCACCATGCCAGCACCGCCTGCCGCCCACGACGCCATCGACGAACCCGCCCTGGTACGGGCGGCGGCCGCCGGCGATACCGCAGCGTACGAACATCTGTACCGGCGCCATGCACCACGCGTGTTCGCCGTGCTGTGGCGGCTGTGTGGCGGCCAGCAGGCACGTGCCGAAGATGCCCTGCAGGAAGCGTTCCTGCAGGCATGGAAGGCGCTGCCGGGGTTCCGGTTCGAAAGCAGCCTGTCGACCTGGCTGCACCGTCTGGGCGTCAACGCCGCACTGATGGAGCTGCGTGGGCGCGCTGCCGGGCAGGACCACGACAGCCTGGAGGAAGTCGACGGCGGCCTGCAGGAGCTGGCGGTGCACGACCGTTGTGCCGGTACCGAGCGCGACCTGGAGCGCGCCCTCGCAACGTTGCCGCCGAGGGCCCGTGCGGTACTGGTACTGCACGACATCGAAGGCTGGAAACACCAGGAAATCGCCGAGCAGCTGCAGATGGCCGTCGGCAGTTCGAAGGCACAGTTGCATCGTGCGCGCGGCCTGTTGCGCGCACGGCTGGGAGACATGACATGAGTACACACGAACACGATTCCGACCACGACCTTGTGGCACGCTTGCGCGCGCTGCCCAGCGAGCGCGATGTCCCCACCGATGGCTGGGCACGCCTGTCGGCCCGGCTTCCGCCGCGTGAACCGCAGGCAGCACCTGCGCCAACGGACAACGTGGTGGCCCTGCCAACGCGCTCGCGGCGCCGCTGGTGGCTGCCGGTCGGCGCTGCCCTGGCGGCCAGCCTGGCGGTTTACGCCGTGGCACCCTGGCGCCATGCGCAGCCAGACGCGCCGGTACCATCCACCCTGCAGCTGCAGGCGGCGGCCATGACCGAGCAGTACCAGCAGGCCGTCGCCTCGCTGCCCGATGGCCGCGCGCCGGAGTGGCAGCCGGCGTTGCACGAACTGGATGAAAGCGCGGCGCAGATCCGTGCCGCGCTGGCGCAGGACCCGCGAGCGCCCCACCTGCTTGGACAGCTCAGGCGCACTTACGCGCTGCGGCTGGAACTGACCCGGCAGGCGGCCTATGCCGCCGAGTCCGGCCTGACGACCTGAGGAGACCCCCATGACCCGAACCCTGATGACCTGCTGTGCGGCACTGTTGCTGGTGCCCGTAGTGGCCCTGGCTGACACCCGGATCGACGAGCGTCACAACCTGGCTGCGGGCGGCCGCATCGAACTGAGCAACGTGGCCGGCAAGGTGACCGTGCGTGGCTGGGACCGCAACGACGTGCAGCTCACCGGCACGCTCAGCGACGGCCTGCAGCTGCGCCAGGAGAAGAGTGCCAACCGCGTGCGCTGGGAGATCGAGTATCCGCGCCGCAGCAACAATGGCGGCGCGACGCTGGTGCTGAACGTGCCGCGCTCGGTGGAGCTGCTGCTGAGCACGGTCAGTGCCAGCCAGGACATCAGTGGCATCGACGTGCGTCGGCTGCAGGCCGACACCGTCAGCGGCAGCCTGAGCGCGGCGGGCCGCAGTGGCGACAGCAAGCTCAACACGGTCAGCGGCAGCGTGAGCGCCCGCCTGCAGACGCCGAAGCTGGATGTGAACACGGTCAGTGGCCGTATCGACGCAGGCGGCGGCGTGTCCGGCGACATCGGCGCACAGACCGTGTCCGGACGGGTCGAGGTCGATGCCGGCCGGTTGCAGCGGCTGGCGGTGGAAACCGTATCGGGCAGCATCGACCTGTCGGCGGCCGGGTTGGCGCCGGGCGGTCGCATCAATGTTGAATCGGTGAGTGCGTCGGTCAACCTGCGGCTGCCACGCACGGTCTCGGCGCAGCTGTCGGTGAACAGCTTCAGTGGCTCGATCAACAGCGATGCCGGCCAGGTGGAGCGCCCGCGCTACGGGCCGGGCAGCCATCTGGACACGCGCCTGGGCAGCGGCGATGGTGACATCCGCATCCAGTCGCATTCGGGCAGTGTGCAGGTGCGCCTGGATCGCTGAGCGCGGTCCGGCAGGCCGCGGCGGCAGCGCCGCCGCGGTCGGAGCGGGGTCAGCTGGCTTTTTTCAGCGCCCAGGTGGTGCCGAGGACTTCGATCTTGCCACCGGCCTTGCGGAACGCTGCCAGGTCCGAAGCGATCGAATCGCTGCTGACCACGGTGCTGGCGGCCGCGCCCTTGCGTTCGCTGCGGATGCTGTTGCTGGCCTTCGCGGGGGTCTTTGCCTTGCGGGGCATGGTTGCTCCTGTCAGGTGGAAGGGGAGGAAAGCGCCCAGGCGTCGGCCTGGCGCAGGTAGTCCTGCCGCTCGCGGCGGCAGTCATCGCCGCCCATCGAAAACTGGCGGCAGATCGCCGGGCGCTGCGAATAGATCGTGCAGCGCAGGTGATAGGGATCGATCGCCGCGCACCAGCCTTCCTCGTTGCGCGCCATCACGGCACGGCCGTGGGTGTCGCGTGACAGGAACTGGCCGGGCACGTGGTCGCCGGGCTGCAGCAGTACCGGCAACCGGCAACAGACCGCGTCACAACGGCGGCAGTCGATGGGTGCAGGTGCTGCGTCAGGTTGTAAGGCCACGGGGGCCTGGCGGGTGCCCAAAGCGGGTCTCGATGGCGGCTCCGGTAGTACGCGGACCATGAACGAGCCAGGAAGGCATGGCCGCTAGGCCCGCAGGACGGGCCAGGCTGCACTGTGGACACACACCGGCGTGGCCAGTGGAAGGTGCAGCGGTGGTTCTAGCCGACCAAGGGTAACTTAGACCCCGTAACGTTTTGTTAATCCCGGCTGGCTGCCGCCAGAGCGAGGCCCTGGACCACGCCCAACGAGGGCTCCCCATGGACCATGCGGGCCCCCGGGAAGGCCTGCGCCACCGCCTGGCGCAGGTACCCGGCGCGGGACATGCCGCCGGTCAGGAACACCGCGTCCGGGTCGCCGCCGATGTCGCTGCGGACCTGGGCGAGCAGCTCGCGGATCTGCTCCAGGTAGCCATGCGCGGCGGCGGCCAGGCCGTCGGCGCTGCTGTCGGCATGCAGGTCGCGGGCGATGTAGTCCAGCGTGCTGCGGTGCTCGCTGGCGGTGCTGAGCGCGATCTTGGCGCGCTCGACGTCGCGGTACAGGCGGGCGGTGTTGCCGGTGTCCTGCAGGGCCTGCAGGCGCGCGCCCCACGGAGCGTCGACGTGATCGTAGTTGTGCAGGCGGAACTCGCGCTGGCGGGTCATGTCCTGCACGGTGGCCGCTTCGACATAGTGGTGGGCGGGCACGCGGGTGACGCCGCGGCCGAACAGTGGCATGTAGCTGGACAGGCTCAGCGCCAGGTCGATATCGGTACCGCCGCGGGCGATACCCCAGGCGCGGTGGATGCGCGGCGCGTCGTCGCCGCCGACTTCGGCATGGGCGATGTCGGTGGTACCGCCACCAATGTCGACGATCACCGCCTGGTGCCGCTCGCGGCTTTCGGCGTGGTAATGCATGGCGGCCGCAGCCGGTTCCTCGAGGAAATCGATCTGGTCGAAACCGGCCTGGGTGGCGGCGTCGCGCAGGATGTCCAGCGCCTGGTCGTTGCCGGCTGCGCCGATCGAACTGCGGAACTGCACCGGGCGGCCGAGCAGGGCGGCGCGCAGCGGCTGGCCGAGCTGGGCGCTGGCGGTCAGGCGGATGTGTTCGAGGATGTGCGCGGCGATACCGGTGATGGTCTGCTTCGCGCGCGGGTGCAGGTTGTAGCCCAGCATCGATTTCGGGCTCTGCACCAGGTTGCCTTCGTGTTCCTCGAAATACGCGTCCAGCGCGTCGTCGCCATAGACCGCGTTCTGCAGCAGGTCGCTGGCGCTGCGTTCCTTGCCGGCGCGGGCTTCCATCCATTCGCGGCGCAGGGCGCGCAGGGCTTCGCGGCGCAGCGCCTGCGGCGTGCGTTGCTGGCCGGCGGCACGGGCGGCGCGCGCGGCGCTGTCGATCATCTGCTGCAGCTGGTGTTCCTGGCCGTCATCGAGCTGGAAATCGTCCGGGTCGGGTACCACGCCGGGGAAATACACGCTGGTACGGAACTGCTCGGCGTCGCCGAAGCGGATCGGCAGCAGTTTCCCCTCATGCACGATGGCGGCGGCGGAGTTGCTGGTACCGAAGTCGATGCCGAGGCGCATGGGGAGTTCCGGGGGCGATCAGGGGCCGCGCACTCTGCTGCAGTTCGCCGCCGACTGCAAGTTTCCGCAGCCTCCGGTGCCGGCGCAGGCAGGGCCGCCGGCCGCCGCGCGCAAAGGCCCGGGGAGCCGGGCGGTTACAATGGCGGCTGTTGATTCACTTTGAGGTACTTGCTGATGTCTTCTGCCCCCGCCTGCCCGCAGTGCACGCTGGAAAACACCTACGCCGATGGCGCGCTGTGGATCTGCGCCGACTGCGGTTTCGAATGGACCGCCGAGGAAAGCGCCGGTTCCACCCTGGTCGTGCGGGACAGCAACGGCAACACCCTGCAGGCCGGCGACACCGTCACCGTGATCAAGGACCTGAAGGTGAAGGGCTCCTCGATTCCGCTCAAGCAGGGCACCGTGATCCGCAACATCCGCCTGGTCGAGGACGATGCCGAGCACATCGAAGGCAACTCGGACAAGATCAAGGGCCTGGTCCTGAAGACCTGTTTCCTCAAGAAGGCCTGACCGGCCGTCAGCGCCTGGCCTGCTGCTGCGCGCGCCAGCGGGCCAGGCTGTCCAGCTTGGCCTGGTAGCGCGCCTGCTGCGGCGCCCCACCCAGTTCCTGCGCGCGCAGCAGCTCACGATCGGCGCGCTTGAGCTGGCCGGCCAGGAAATAGGCCCGCGCCAGCCCGAAGTGGAACTGATGCGCGGTGTCGTACAGGCGCACGGCCTGCCGGTAATGGCGGATCGCCTGGTCCAGTTGGCCGGCTCGCTCGGCCTCGGCACCCAGCATGTACTGCGCGAACGGGTCCTCGCGCTGCACCGCCTGCAACCGCTGCTCCAGCGCCTGCGCCTGCACGTTCATGCCCAGCCTGCGGTACAGCGCGCTGGCGTTGGTCAGTGCCGCATCCTGGCGACCGTCCAGGCGCAGCGCCGTTTCCAGTGCCCGGCGCGCAGCGGCCGTATTGCCGGTCCGGTTCTCCAGCACGCCCAGGTTGTTCCAGGTGGCGGCAAAGCCGGCGTCCTGCGCCAGCGCCGTGTTGAAGAAGGCACGTGCGCCGGTCAGATCGCCGCTGGCCATGCGTTCGGCGCCACGGTTGTTGTAGAAGTGAGCCAAGGCCCGTGCCTGGCTGATCGGCAGCGGCCCGCGGCGGTCGTACAGCACGTTGCGGTCCAGGTCGACCGTGGCGAAGCGGTCGGCGAAGCCGACCCCGGCATTGACGTGGCCCACGCTGTAGACCAGCCCCTGTGCCTGGTCCTGGTACCACGACACCACCTGGCCGACTTCCTGCACGCGCGCCTGGATGCCGGCCTCGCGGGCCAGCGCGACGAACATCAGGGTGAACGCCAGGCAGTTGGCGCGTCGCTGCTGCCAGATTTCGCTGACGGTGAGGGTCGCGTCGGCGTCGTACTGCAGGTCCAGGCCATGGCGGTCGAAGATCATCTCCACCAGGGCCTGCAGGCGTTGCTCGCGCGAGTAGCTGCGATTGATCACCTGCGTGCGCAGCATGTCGTGCATCGCCGGTGGGATCGCGAACACCTGCGGCGGCGTCGGAATCGTCGGCGCGACAGGACTGGCCGCGACCACGGGGGCTGCGGTCGCCGCACGCTCCTGCGCGACTGCAGGGGATGCGGCCAAGGCGGCCAATGCGAGCAGTACGGATCGGGCGGCAGGACGGCACATGACGGTTCCCGGCAGCGGCGGGCGCTTCCGCCTGAGGGCGAGTGTAGACCTGTGCACGCACCGCTGCGGCGACCGCTGGTCGGGCCGGATGTTCATCCACAACCGGTGTGGACCAGTGCTCGACAAAGCTGTGGACAACCGCGTCCAGGCCAGGCCGGGCAAGCATTGTGAGCGGCTGGTGAAAAAACCGCCCGCTTGCCCGCCGCCGACGCAGGCGGGATGATCGGGGCATGGATTTTTCCCCGCTGACGCTTGCTCCGGCACAGTGGCAGGCGCTGCAGGACCGCTATGCAACGCCACCACGCGCCTACCATCACTTCGGCCACGTGCGCGCGGTGCTGCAGCACTGCCAGGAGGTCGCCGACGGCCCCGGTTGGCAGCACCCGGCCGAGGTCTACCTGGCCGTGCTCTACCACGACGCGATCTACGTGGCGGGACGCAAGGACAACGAGGCGCGTTCGGCGCAACTAGCGCTGCAGGTGATCGCGCAGGCGCCGGAACTGGCGACCGTCGATGCTGCCCGGGTCGAACAGTTGATCCTGCTGACCGCCCGCCATGGCGAGCTCGGTCCGGATGATGTCGATGCCGAGGCGGCGCTGTTCCTGGACTGCGACATGGCGATCCTGGCAGCGCCCGAGCCGGTGTTCGCCGCCTATGACCGTGGCGTAGCCGAGGAGTACAAGGGCGTGGTGCCAGGCTTCCTGTACCGCGCCGGCCGCCGTCGTTTCCTGCAGGGGCTGCTGCGTGCACCCCGCATCTTCCTCAGTGATTTCTTCCATCAACGCCTGGATGCGGCTGCCCGCGACAACCTGCGCCGCCAGCTGGATCGCTGAGTCCGCCCGCTACACTGGCGCCCGTTTCCACCGATTGCCTTCCCACCGTGTCCGTCCCTGATCCCGATCCCCGTCCGCAGCCACCCGAAGAGCCCGGTCCCAACGAATGCTGCGGCAGCGGCTGCCCGCTGTGCGTGCTGGATCTGTATGCCGACGAGCTGCAGCGTTATCGAAAGGCGTTGGCCGAGTGGCAGGCACGGCACCCGGAGGCGTCCCCATGAGCCGCGCGCGTCCGGCGGCGCTGCTGGCGACGGCGGCGCTGCTGCTGTTCCTGGCGACCGCGCTGTGGACCCAGTTCGTCCGCACCGACCTGGACTGGGTGCGGGCCACGCTGAGCCTCTACCTGCACGGGCCCTGGGGACTGGCGTTGCGCGCGGCCTACTGCGTGCTGGCAGTTGCGATCGCCCTGCTCGGCATCGCCCTGTATCGCGACAGCATCGGCCCGCGGCGCAGCGCGGCGGCGCCGCTGCTGTTCACCGTCTCGGCGCTGGGCCTGGCCACGGTCGCCATCGGTGACAGCTGGCTGCCCGACGCGACGCCACTGCTGGCGCCGTTCATCCATGGGCTGGCGGCCAACACCGCATTCCTCTGCGCCAGCGTCGGCATGCTGCTGCAGGCCTGGTACCTGCGCCGCGAACCGGGCTGGCAGTCTGCCGCGGGCCTGCTCTGGGGCTGGGCCTGGCTGGCCTTCGTGCTGTTGTGGCTGCACGTACTGTGGCGCGGCGGTCCGCCCCGTGGGCTGGGGCAGAAGGCCGTGATCGTGGTGATCGTGGGCTGGCTGCTGTACCTGGCGCTGGCCCTGTACCGTCGCAGCCGGCGCACCGCTGCCTGCTGAAACCCCAACGGCCTGCACCGGTACGTGCCGTGCACGTGGAGGCAGCGTATCGTGTGCGCATTCCATCGGGGATGCGACATGAAGCGTGCAGGGCTGGGCAGGGCAATGGGTGTGGTGCTGGCGCTGGCGGCGCTGCCGGCAACAGCGGCAGCGGCCGTGCAGCAGTTCAGCCATGGGCGGTTCGAGCAGATTCCGGTGCACCTGCCGGCCGGTACCCCGCAGCGGGTGGTGATCTGGTTCCACGAACCGACTCCCGGTGGCGATACCAGCCGTCTGCCGATCGAGGCCCTGCGTGCCGACGGCGCGATGGTCGCCGCCGTGGACATCGCGCACCTGCGCGGCGTGCTCAAGCGCGAAGGCAACCCGACCTGCTCGTTCGGTTCCGGCGATGTCGAGAATTTCTCGCGCTGGCTGCAGGCTTCGTTGCATCTGCCCGGGTACCACCTGCCGCTGGTTGGCGGCGATGGCGAAGGCGCTGAAATGGCCTATGCGCTGGCTGCGCAGGCCGATACGCAGGTGTTCGCCGGCCTGCTGACCACCGGCTTCTGCCCGGACCACGCCCACGAGCGCATGGTCTGCGGCGATGGCGTGAAGCACAACCGGCTGCAGCCGGCCGAACTGAACTTCCCGTGGCTGAGTGCAGCCGGTGACCACGGCTGTAAGGTGGGCGAGGCCAGCCAGTTCGTGCAGCAGGTGGCGATGGCGCGCGAATTCAAGCGCACCGCGCGCGGTGATGCATCGCCGGGCCTGGTCGCCGCGGCCCGCGTGATCGGTGCGCAGGCGGGTGTCAGCCTGGCACCGCCACCGGCCGCGCTGAAGGGCCTGCCGATAGTGGAAGTGCCGGCGAGTGGCAACGGTGACACGCTGGCCGTGTTCGTGTCCGGCGACGGCGGCTGGGCCGGGTTGGACAAGGACGTGGCGTCGTCGCTCAACGAGCACGGCGTGGCCGTGGTCGGCATCGACTCGCTGCGCTACTTCTGGAGTGAACGCACGCCGAAGGGCTTTGCCGCCGACCTGCAGAAGATCATCGACCACTACCGCCAGCAGTGGCACCGCGACAAGGTCATGTTGATCGGTTTCTCGCAGGGCGCCGACGTGCTGCCGGCCACCATTAACCAGCTTGACGCCGGCACCCGTGAAGCGCTGGAGCGTATCGTGCTGCTGTCGGTGGGCAAGAAGGCCGACTTCGAGTTCCATGTCAGCAACTGGCTGGGCGGCGGCGGCGATGGCCTGCCGATCGCGCCGGAAGTGGCCAGGCTGCCGGCGGAAAAAACGCTGTGCGTGTACGGCGACAAGGATGAGGACGCACTGTGCCCGGACCTGCCGGCCAATGACGGCGTGAAGAAGGTGAAGCTGCCGGGTGACCACCATTTCGGTGGTGACTACGATCGCCTGGCCGAAGTGATCCTCAAGGGCGGCATGTAGCGTCAAGCCATGCCGACGGCTGTCGCCGACGTGTCGACCAAGGTCGACACCCACCGGGCGACAGGTCGTGCCGGGCATGCCCGGCGGTATGGCGCGTCAGTTGCGCCGCGGGTCCAGCGAGATCAGGCGCGTGGCGTCCAGCAGCGCCGCCGGCAGGTGCATGCCGCCGGGTGCCGCGAGATAGCGTGGCCGCCACTGCGGGTCGAACTTCGACTTGAAGCGGCGCAGGCCACTGAACCCATAGAAGCGTTCGCCATGCCGCGCCAGCAGGCCGGCCAGGCGGTTCCAGCGGCCGGCCAGCCGATGCTGTGCCAGCCCGGACAGCGGCGCCATGCCCAGCGAGAAACGCGCATAGCCCTGCGCCCGGCCCCACAGGAACAGCTCGATGAACAGGAAGTCCATCGTGCCCTTCGGTGCTTCGTTGACGTGGCGCATCAGGTCCACCGACAGCTCGGCACCGGCCGGCGCCTGCCACAGGTTGGCGAATGCCACGATCTGGCCTTCGGCCTCCACCAGCGCCACCGGGAAGCGCACCAGGTAATCCGGGTCGTAGCTGCCGAGCGAGAAGCCTTTTTCGTCGCCGGCCTTGTCTTCCAGCCAGGCGTTGGAGATGGCGTGCAGGCGTGGCAGCAGGCTGGGGATTTCCTCCACCGGCGCGACGCGGAACGACAGGCCGCTGCGCTTGCCGCGGTTCCAGGCCTGGCGCAGGTCGGCGCGTTCGCGGCCTTCCAGGCCGAAGTCGTGCAGCGGCACCATCGCTTCTTCGCCCAGCTTGACCAGGCCCAGGCCCAGGTCGAGATAGGTCTGCCAGTAGGTCTCGCCCACCTGATAGAACACCGGGCGCAGGCCAAGCCGGTCGGCTTCCTCGCGGAAGCGCCAGATCAGCGCGCGCGCCACGTCGGGGGGGCCGACCGGATCGCCCATCGCGATCAGCGAGCCGCCGTAGCGTTGCATCATCACGAAGCCCTGCCTGGCATCATCGCGCAGCACCGCCTTGTCAGCGGTCAGCACCAGGCAGGCCTGGGTGTCGGTGGCAACGGCCAGGACCGGCGCCAGCGATTGCAGCGTTGCTTCATCGGCGGCTGGCAGCGGGCTGCGCGTGCTGTGCAGCAGCCGTGCCAGGCCGAACATCACCAGCGCGATCGCCACCACCAGCAAGGCACGCAGCGCACGCGGCGCGTTGCCGGACAGCGCGAACTGCCACCACAGCTCGTTCTGGTATTCGACATGGCTGTAGGTGAAGAACAGCAGCCAGGTGACCGCCACCAGCACCAGGCCGAGGTTGCGCAGCCATGGCCATGACCAGGCTTCATCCAGCAGTGCCCCCTGGCGGTAGAACTCGCGCCGTGCAGCCCACAGCGCCATCGCCACCAGTACGGCCGAGACGGCGATCAGCGGTTGGCCACCGCGCAGCCACAGCGGCAGCGGGGTGACCACGCACACCGCCATCGCCAGCATCCAGGCCGCATGGCTGCGCCGGGCCAGGCCCTGGCCGATGAGCAGCAGCGCCACGCCACTGAGGCTGCCGATCAGGTGCGAGGTTTCCAGGATCGGCAGCGAGGCGTTCACCAGGTGACGGCGCGGCGTCGGCAGTGTGCCGTCGATGACCAGCGCCGCGCCGATGCTGAACACCGCCAGTGCGATGATCTGCGGCAGCCACGGGCGCAGTGCGTTCCAGCCGGCCCGGGTCGCGCCGGCACTGGCCTGCAGCGGCTGCCGCAGCGCGGGTGCAAGCGCCAGCAGCGTGGCCAGCACCAGCGGCAGCACGTAGTAGGTGACGCGGTAGATCAGCGCCGCCGCCAGTACCGCCGCCGGCGCCACCTGCGGCAACAGTTTCAGCAGGCTCCACTCGAACACCCCCAGGCCCGCCGGCACGGTCGAGACCAGGCCGGCCAGCACCGCGACCAGGTACAGGCCGACGAAGCCGGGCAGGCCGGTTGGCGTGGAGTCCGGCAGCAGTACGTAGAACGCGGCACTGGCCAGCACCAGTTCGATCACGCTGAGCACGGTGACGCCGAGCATGGTGCGGCGGTCGGGCAGCCACAACGCATGGCCGAACACACTGAACTGCCGTCCATTGCGGCCGACCAGCAGCACCGTGCCGACATAGGCGAGCAGGGCGACGATGCCGACGATGCGCACGGCATCGGGATCCAGTGGCAATGCCAGTGCCGCCGCCGCCGGTTCCATGCACAGCGCCACACTGATCAGCAGCCACGCACCGAACACGAAGCCGAGCGTGCTCATCAGCACCACCTGGCCGATCTGCGCCAGATCGAGGCCGGCCGTGCGATAGCCGCGCAGGCGCACCGCGCCACCGGTCAGCGCGGCAAAGCCCACGGTCTGGCCAAGGGTGTGGGCCAGGAAAGCGGTGATGCCGATGCGGGCCGGATGCACGCGGATGCCGCTGCGGCGCAGGCCGATGGCATCGAAGCCGATCAGGCAGGCGTAGCTGGCCAGCCCCAGCACCACGGTCAGTGCGATCTGGGTGCCGCTGAGCTGGCGGAAGGCGTGGCGGATGGCGCGGTAGCCGTTCTCATCGAACTCGCTGGCCAGGCCGTGCAGCGCCAGGGCGAGGATCAGCAACGGGATGACGATGGTGGCGACCCGCTTCCAGGTGGGCGTGGAAGGAGCAGCGGTGGATTCGGTGGGGGCGGTCATCGGCGCAAGGGTGCGTCAGGGAGGGCGAGTGCGGTGTCAACGCGGGGCGTGGCGCATCCTGCGCCTGTTGCCGCCATTTGACCAGCGGCCGTGTCGGAGTGCGGTAGTGCGGCTGCGTGGCCGCTCGCCCCTGCACCCATCGTTGACCGGTTTGGAGGACAATGCAGGCCTGATCACCCGCAGGAGCCACGCCCATGATGGAGCGTTACGACGTCGGACCGCGCATGTCCGAAATGACCGTGTACAACAAGGTCGCCTACCTCTCCGGCCAGATCCCGGAAGACACCAGCCAGGACATCACCGGGCAGACCCGTCAGGTGCTGGCAGAGATCGACAAGTTGTTGGCGTTGGTCGCCAGCGACCGCCAGCACGTGCTGCGCGCGGAAGTGTTCCTGGCCGACATCGCCGATTTCGAGGGCATGAACAAGGCGTGGGACGAGTGGGTGGTCGAGGGTGCGACTCCCGCCCGTGCAACCTTCGAGGCCAAGCTGGCCCACGCCGAATGGAAGGTCGAGATCGTGGTGACGGCAGCGGTGCCGTAACTGCGGGATGGGGTCAGATCCCTTTCCTGCGGAAAGGGATCTGACCCCTGTTATAGGGGCAGTAACTCGATGCAGTCCACCGGGCACGGCGGAATGCACAGTTCGCAGCCCGTGCACAGCTCGGCAATCACCGTGTGCATGTACTTGGCACCGCCGACGATGGCATCCACCGGGCAGGCCTGGATGCACTTGGTGCAGCCGATGCAGTCGGCTTCCACGATCAACGCCACCTGCGGCGCCTTGTGCTCGCCGCGCGAACGGTCGAAGGGCAGTGCCGGGACACCCAGCACCTGGGCCAGCGCGCGTGCACCGGCATCGCCGCCCGGCGGGCAGCGGTCCACGCCGGCTTCACCGCGCGCCATCGCCTGCGCGTAGGGGCGGCAGCCGTCATAGCCGCATTGTCCGCATTGGGTCTGCGGCAGCAGGCGGTCGAGGCGTTCGGTGAGGGGCGGGATCAGGCTCATGCGTGGCGAAAGGCTGCGCGTCAGGGTCACTTCAGGGGTTTGCCACGGAACCAGCGCTCATGCGCCAGCGCCAGCATCGGCTTGTCTTCGGAACTGTCGCCGTAGGCATGGATGCGCACATAACGCGACAGATCGAACTGGCGTCGGATGTGCTCGACCTTGCGCGGGCCACAGTCGCCACCGGCGTAACGGCCGGTCAGGCGCCCCCCCTGGCTTTCCAGCCGGTTGCAGATCAGCTGCAGGCCCAGCGGCTCGCACCACGGCCGCAGGTACAGGTCCAGCGAGCCGGACACGATCACCACGGTGTGCTGCTGTTCCTTGTGCCAGCGGATCTGCTCGAGCATCTCCGGCCGCACCACCTCGGGCAGGACCTCGCGCGAGAAGCCGGTCGCGAGCGTGGCGATGTCATCGCTGTGGCGGTCGCTGAAGGTCAGGCGGGTGACGCGTGCGCGGATGCGTTCGGCCGAGATCAGGTTCAGCTTGTACGCCGCCAGCCACGGACCGACCTTCCACCACGCCTGCGCCAGCTGTTCGGCGGTGGCCACACGGCGCAGGAAACGGCCATAGGTATCGCAGGTGGTCACGGTGTGGTCGAAGTCGAACAGCGCCAGTTCCATTCCGTCGCCTTCCATCACGTTGCCTCCGCTGGCCATGGGCACCGGCGGGCGCGGCCCTGGCCACGCCCGCTGCAGGCATCAACGCACCGGCATGCCCGGCTGCGCGCCGCTGTCGGCGTCCAGCAGCGCCAGCGCGCCACCGTCGAAACCGGCCGACAGGATCATGCCTTCGCTCAGGCCGAAGCGCATCTTGCGCGGGGCCAGGTTGGCGATGAACACCACGCTGCGGCCGACCAGCTTTTCCGGCTCGCCGTAGCTGCCACGGATGCCGGAGAAGATCTGGCGCTTGCCCAGTTCACCGGCGTCCAGTTCGAAGCGCAGCAGCTTGTCCGAACCGTCCACGAACTCGCACACCAGCACCTTGCCGATGCGCAGGTCGAGCTTGGCGAAATCATCGATGCCGATGTAGGCCGGGGCGTCGGCGCCCTTGGCTTCGTCCTTGGCAGGTACCGGTGCGGCCGGCTTGACCGCTTCGGTCCTGGCGGCGGGAGCGGCCGCGGCGGCCGGCTGCAGGGTGTCCTTGGAGGCGTCGATCATGGCGTCAATCTTCTTCGGGTCGATACGGGTGAACAGCGGGGTGTAGTCGGTGATGCGGTGGCCCAGCAGCGGCTGTGCCAGTTCGGTCCAGTCATTGACCGGCGCGGCCAGGAAGGCCTCGGCCTGCGCGGCGGTGGCCGGCAGCACCGGCTTCAATGCGGTGACCAGCACGCGGAACAGGTTCAGGCCCTGGCTGCACACGGCCTGCAGCTGCGCGTCGGCGCCTTCCTGCTTGGCGATGACCCACGGCTTGACGTCGTCGATGT
Organism: Stenotrophomonas sp. YJH_SMC_10; assembly: GCF_059371555.1. Taxonomy (NCBI): domain Bacteria; kingdom Pseudomonadati; phylum Pseudomonadota; class Gammaproteobacteria; order Lysobacterales; family Lysobacteraceae; genus Stenotrophomonas; species Stenotrophomonas sp. YJH_SMC_10. Next base: position 125,539 of record NZ_JCAFUS010000001.1, read on the forward strand.
AGCGGTTGGCTTCGTCGGCCAGGGTCATGGTCAGGCGGATCGCCGCGGCCGGGTCGTTGCGCTCGTAGGCTTCACGGATCGGCGCCAGGCCGTCGACGAAGCGCTGGTACTGCGCCGCGTCGGGCAGCTGCGCGGCCAGCTGGCCGTCGAAGCGCTTGCTGATGAAGCCGGCGCAGCGGCTGGCCAGGTTGACGAACTTGCCGACCAGGTCGGCGTTGACGCGGGCAATGAAGTCACCCAGGTTCAGGTCAAGATCGTCGACGCCACCGCCGGACTTGGCGGCGTAGTAGTAGCGCAGCGCCTCCGGTTCCAGGCCGGCGTCGAGGAAAGTGCGGGCCATCACGAAGGTGCCGCGCGACTTGCTCATCTTGGCGCCGTCCACGGTCAGGTAGCCGTTCACGTGCAGGCGCGTCGGCGCGCGATGGCCGGTCCCGTGCAGCACCGCCGGCCAGAACAGGCCGTGGAAATTGACGATGTCCTTGCCGATGAAGTGGTGCAGCTCGGTGGCGGTGCCGGCGCGCAGGTGCGCGTCGAAGTCCTCGCCGAGCTTGCCGCACAGGGTCTGGAAGCTGGACAGGTAGCCGATCGGCGCATCCAGCCAGACGTAGAAGTACTTGCCCGGCTGGCCGGGGATCTGGAAACCGAAGTACGGCGCATCGCGCGAGATGTCCCATGCGCGCAGGCCACCTTCGGCGTTGAGCCACTCGCCCAGCTTGGCCTTCACCCCCGGCAGGGCGACATCGCCGGCCAGCCATTCGCGCAGGAACGCATCGAAGTGGCCCACCTCGAAGAAGAAGTGTTCCGAATCGCGCATTTCCGGCGTGGCGCCGGAAATGACCGAACGCGGCTCCTTCAGGTCGGTCGGCGCATAGGTCGCGCCGCACACTTCGCAGTTGTCACCGTACTGGTCGGGGCTGCCGCAGTTCGGGCAGATGCCCTTGACGTAGCGGTCAGGCAGGAACATGCCCTTGGCCGGGTCGTAGAACTGCGCCACCGACCGGCGGCTGATGTGGCCGGCCGCTTCCAGCTTCAGGTAGAACTGCTCGGTCAGCGCCTTGTTGGCCGCCGAGTTGGTCGAGTCGTAGTGGTCGAAGGCCACGCCGAAGGCAGCGAAGTCACGTTCGTGGCTGGCCTGGATGTTGGCGATGAAGGTTTCCGGGGTGACCCCGGCCTTTTCCGCGGCCAGCATGATCGGCGTGCCGTGGGTGTCGTCGGCGCAGACGAACCAGGTCTTGCCGCCGCTCATTCGCCGCGCACGCACCCAGATGTCGGCCTGGATGTAGCCGACCAGGTGGCCCAGATGCAGCGGGCCGTTGGCGTAGGGCAGGGCGGTGGTGACGAGCGCGGTACGGGTCATGGTCGCGGGGTGGATCCAAGGGGAACCGCAGATTATCGCACGCCCGCAACGGCGTGACCCGGCCGGGGCCGGGTCACGGGAATGAAGCGCGGGCGGGTGCTTACTCGCGCTGCCAGGTCTGCGCGCGGCAGATGAAGGCGATGCAGCCGGACACGTCCAGCCGGGTGCCGCCAGGCTGCAGTTCCATCTTCGACTTGTAGGTCTTGCCGTTGGCCGGGTCGAGGATGGTGCCGCCGGACCATTTGTTGGCACCATCGGGCTTCAGGTTCCAGAGAATGGTCATGCCCTTCACCGGCTTGTTCTTGTTGGCGCCTTCACAGCCGTCACAGACCGGGTTCGGGCCCTTGTCCGAGTGCAGGATGTCGACCACCTTGCCGCTCAGCGTGCCGTTGGCGGCCTGGGTGATCTCGACGATCGACTTCACCTTGCCGGTCTTGTCGTCGATGGTCTTCCAGCGGCCGGCGGCGCCGTCGGCGGCCTGCGCCGACAGGGCGGCCAGGCACAGCGGCAGTGCCAGCAGCAGGGTCTTGAAGGTGTTGCGCATGGTTCCCTCCCAGGGTTCATTCCGGCACGGTGCCGGTACGGGTCGACTGTATACCCATTCGGCGGGGTATGGGGAAGGGAGTCTTTGCAGGGCTGCGCCCTGCACCTGCGGTAGTGCCGGCCGCTGGCCGGCAACCTCAACGGCAACGGCAACCGCAACGGCAGCGGCGGGATTCCGTGGGATGGCGGGGCGGTGTGGGTGGGCAGGACACGCCGTAAACCCATCCCTGGGGGCTCGATGGCGCCATCCATGGCGCCAACGGTCCTGCCCACCCACACCGCCCCACCTCTGACAGATTTCTGCGGCTGTGGGTAGATGTCGACCTTGGTCGACACAGATCCATGCCACGCATGGATGACGTTTCCGGTGGCGGCGATGGGGTCAGATCCCTTTTCCGTCGGAAAAGGGATCTGACCCCCAGGAACGTCAACCCACTTCGTACAGCTCCAGCGGCAGGCCGTCGGGGTCGGCGAAGAAGGTGAAGCGGCGGCCGGTGAATTCGTCCACGCGGATCGGTTCGCACGCCACGCCATGCGCTGACAGGCGCTGGATGAACGGCTCCAGCGTGGCGACCCGGAACGCAAGGTGGCGTAGCCCCTGCGCTTCGGGGCGGCTGGGACGGGGCGGCGGCGAGGGGAAGGAGAACAGCTCCAGCTGGCCGCCGTCGGGCAGGGCCAGGTCCAGCTTCCAGGAATCGCGCGCGGCGCGATGGTTCTCGGCCAGCACGCGCAGGCCGAGGATGCGCACGTAGAAGTCCTTCGAGCGCGCGTAGTCGCTGCAGATCAGTGCGGCGTGGTGGATGCCCAGCAGGGCGTCGGATTCGATGTCCATTGCAGCGGTCATTGCAGCACGTCCAGCCAGCGCTGGGCGATCTTCTGCGCCAGCGGGTAGGGCTCGGGGGAATTGCGGTTGGTCAGCACGATCACGGTCAGGTGCTTTTCCGGATGGCGCACGATCACGTTGCGGAAGCCAATGCTCTCGCCGCTGTGCCATTGCACCGGGCCATTCAGGCGCCAGCCGAAGCCGTAGTGCGGCACATCCGGTTCGGGCGTCGACGTGGCCGGGCTGAACATCGCGCGGCGCGAGGCCTTCGACAGCAGGCGGTCGTCGTACAGCGCCGCGTCCCAGCGGGCCAGGTCGTCCAGCGAGGAATAGATGCCGCCATCACCGAGCACGGCACTGGTGGTGCTCTGGTCGGTGCGCTGCCAGCGGCCCTCGAGCCAGCTGTAGCCGTAGGCCCGCGCGGCAACGGTGTCGATGCCGTCCTGGTGGGCCACGGTGTGGGCCATGCCCAGTGGGCGGAAGATGCGCTGCTGCAGGAAGGCGGCGAAATCCTGGTCGGAGGCGCGGCCGACGATCAGTGCCAGCAGCGCATAGCCGCTGTTGCTGTAGTGGTACTGCGTGCCGGGCGCGAAATTCAGGCGGTCCTGGTGCGACAGCAGGGCCAGTACATCGGCGTCATGCACCTGCCGAGGGTCAGCCGGATCCATCAGGTCTTCGTAGTCGAGCAGGCCGCTGGTGTGCGAGAGCAGCTGGCGGATCGTGATGGCGGCGGCAGCCGGCGGCAGTTCGGGCAGCCAGCGCCGGGCCGGCTGGTCCAGCCCGAGCCGACCGTCTTCCACCAGCAGCAGCACCGCCGCAGCGGTGAACTGCTTGCTGACCGAGGCCAGCCGGAAGTTGCTTGCGGGGGTGACGGCGGTGCCGTCCTCCACCACCGCCAGGCCGTAGCCACGGCGGAACACCGGTTGCCCGTCGTGCAGCACCAGGACTGCGGCGCCGGGCACCTGGCCATCGTAGGCCTGCATCAGGCCGTCGACGCCGGCGTCCGGTGGGGTCAGCACCGGCGCGGCGGTACCGGCCAGAGGCAGCAGTCCCAGCACGGCGGCGAACAGGGCGACGGCAGGGCGCATGGTGGCTCCGCAGCGGTCAGGGTGAAGGGGCGGGCGTGGCGGTGGCCGGCTGTGCCATCCAGCGTTCCATCTTGCGGTCCAGCACGTCCAGCGGCATCGAGCCGTCCTTCAGCAGTTCGGCGTGGAAGCGGCGCAGGTCAAAGGCTGCACCCTGCCGTGCCCTGGCCTTGTCGCGCAGGGCGACGATGGTGGTCAGGCCGGCGACGTTGGACAGCGCCTGGCCGGGCTGGGCCATGATCCGCTCCACCTCGGCGTTGGCGTCGTCACTGCTCATGTCCACGGTCTTCTGCAGGTAGCTGACGGCCTGCTGCTTGCTCCAGCCCTGTGCGTGCACGCCGGTATCGGCCACCACGCGGGCGGCACGCAGCAGGCGCGAGTACAGGTAGCCGATGCGGTCGTAGGGATCGGTGTAGATGCCCAGGTCTTCGCCCAGCGTTTCGGCGTACAGGCCCCAGCCTTCGACGAAGGCGAGATCGCCACCGAGGCGGCGGAAGCGCGGCAGCTTGGCCAGCTCCTGCTGCAGGCCCAGTTGCACGTGGTGGCCGGGAATGGCTTCGTGCAGGTACTGCACCGGCACGTTCCAGCGCTTGCGGCTGGGCAGGTCGCGGGTGTTCACGTACAGCACGCCCGGTTGCCCGGCCGCAGACGGCTGATAGGCCGCCGCGGCGGCGGTCAGCGCACGCTCCGGTTCCACCGCGCGCACGTCCAGCGTCGACCTGGGCAGCGTATCGAGCACCTGTGGCAGGCGTGCGTTGACCTGCTGCTGCACCTGGCGGTAGCGGTTGATCAGCGCGTTGGCATCGCCGTACTGGAACTGGCGGTCGTTGCGCATGCTGCGCAGCAGCTTGGTCGGTGTGCCGCGCAGCCTGGCGTCCTTCATCACCGTGGCGATCTGCGCCTGCAGTTCCTGCACGCGTTGTTCGCCCAGCGCGTGCAGCTGCGTGGCGGTCTGTTCGCTGGCCGTGGTCTGCACGATCAGGTTGGCATACCAGGCCTGGCCATCGGGCAGTGCACCCAGCCCGCTGCTGGCGCGCGTGGCGGGAAGGTATTCGGTGGCGATGAAGCCGCGCAGGGCGCGGTAGGCCGGCATGATGCGCAGCTCGATCATGCGCTTGTACTCGGCGCTGATGCGCGCCTTGTCCTCGGCCGTGATGGTGTTCGGCATGGTACGGATCGGCGACCAGAAGATGCTCTCTTCGGCGGTCGGCTTGATCACCGCATCCAGCTGCGGCAGCACCTTTTCCATCAGGTCGCGCGGCTGCACCACGCCGGCCTTCATGCCCTGGCGCATGTTGTCGATGGCCTGGTCGAACAACTCGGGAATGCCGAGCGATCGGCGCGACCACGTGTCGTAGTCCTGCACGGTGTTGAACGGCTGCGCGCCGGCACCGGAACCGAGGATCGCCATGATGCTGCCGATGTTGTAGTACTGGCTGATCGGCATCATCCAGCTCGGGTAGCGTTCGGCGGCCAGCGAGGCGCGCGCGTCGCGCACGAAGATCTCGTAGCTGAGCAGGTCCTGGCCCTGCAGGCCGTCACTGCCGAGTTTTTCGACCTTGCCCAGCCACTGCGTGGTGAAGTCGTGCGACTGCTGGCGCCAGGCGGCGGACAGGATGTTGGGCAGCTGGTCGTTGTAGCGCGATTCCCCCTGGAACGTGGCCTGCAGCGGGTTCAACCGCATCGAGGCATCCCAGTATTCATCGTACAGGCGCTCCAGCTGCACCTGCTTGGGCACGGCGCGGGCCGGTGCAACCGGACGCGGCGCGGCGCGGCGCGCCGAACTGCCGCGGGCCGGCGCGGTGGCGCGCGCGGGCTTGGCCTTGGGCTTGGCGGCCTGGCGGGTCTGCGCGGCGGCAGGGCGGCTGGCCTTCTTCTTCGCTGCCTCGGCCGACGGCACGGCACTGAACAGGAACAACGCGGCGATGGCGGCGGCCAGGACGCGGGTGGGATGCGGCATCAGGAGCTTCCGTGGAACACAGACCGTGGAGCTTGCACGATCCGGCCGCGTACGGCCAGCGTGAAGGCGCAGTCAGCTTTTCGCCGCTGGGGCTTCAGTCAGCCGCGGCCGCGGCGCGCAGCGCGGCGGCCCGGTCGGCGCCCAGATAGCGGGTGATCGCCCGCCGCATCAGGTACAGCAGCGGAATCAGCGCGATCGCAAAACCCATCTTGTAGATGTAGTTGACGCTGCTGACGGCCAGGAACAGCGAGGTTGGCCAGTGCTGCGGGCCGAGCACGAAGGCGATCCAGATCACCACGAAACTGTCCACCACCTGCGAGATCGCGGTCGATCCGGTCGCACGCAGCCATACGTGGCGCTCGCCCGTGGCCTGGCGGATGCGATGGAACACCGCCACGTCGATCAGCTGGCCGAGCAGGAAGGCCACCAGTGAACCGGCGATGGTCCACATGCCCTGGCCGAACACCGCCGCGAATGCGGCCTGGTAATCCGGCACGCCGTGGCCGTCCATCGAGGTGACCCACCAGCTGGCCGGCGCCAGCGAGATCGCTGCGAAGGCGAACAGGAAGCCGTAGGCGATCAGGACCACGGCCAGCCACGAGATGAAGCGCACGCCGCGCTTGCCGAAAAACTCGTTGATGGTGTCGGTCATGATGAACACCACCGGCCACAGCAGGGTGCCGGCGGTGAAGCTGAGCGAGCCGGTCTGGCCGAACAGGTTCCAGTTCAGCGGGGCGATGCCGAGCGTGTCTTCCAGCGCGAAGATCTTCACCCCGATCAGCTCGGCCAGCACCGCATTGCCGCAGAAGAACGCGGCCAGCACGATGAACAGCAGCACCGCACGGTCCTGCAGCGGGCGCTCGATCGGCGCGGTGGTCATTCGGCGCGTTCGCCGGCGCGGGTGAACGGTACGCTGGACGGCGCGACCGCGCCGCCGGAAATGATGAAGCTCATGGCCTGGTCGACGGTCCAGTCGGTTGGCGTCAGCAGCTCGACCGGCACGATTTCCAGGTAGCCCGAGGTCGGGTTCGGCGTGGTTGGCACGTATACCGCGGCCAGCTCACGGTCGGTGCCGTGTTCCTTGATCACGCGGGTGACCAGCCCGACCGACTTCATGTCGCGGTGCGGGAAGTCGATCAGCACCACGCGCTGGGTACTGCCCGGCTCGGTCTGCAGCATGTCCAGCAGCTTCTTGGCGCTGTCGTAGATGATGCTGGCCAGCGGAATGCGCTTGATGACCGCACCGACCCAGCGCAGCAGGCGCTGGCCGAGCACGCGGCGGCTGGCCACGCCCACCGCCAGGATCACCAGCAGGGTGGCCAGCAGGGCGATGGTGTCCTGGATCCACTCGGCACGCACCCAGCCCAGGTAATGCGGGAAGCTCGTCGCGATCTGCTCGGAAAGCGGCACCACCAGCGGACTGGAAATGCCCGACAGCAGCACGAACACGAACTTGACCACGACCCAGGTCAGCCAGATCGGCAGCAGGGTCAGCAGGCCGGTCAGGAACAGGCGCTGCAGGGAAGGGCGGGGGACCAGGGCGGGGGCTTCGAGCGACATGCGCGCATTGTAGCGGCCACGGCCGGTCGATTACGCTGGGGAATCGACTGCGGCAACGACACATGGAAGGGAAGCTGTGTTGAAGATTCTGCGCGGACTGGGCTGGACCGTGGCCGGCCTGCTGGTGCTGGCCATCGTGGTGTGGGGCGCCTCGCGCATGTGGCCGGTGCCGGAATCGCGGCTGCAGGCCCAGCAGCGCCTGCAGGCGCGCCTGCCAACCCCGGGCCACAACGGCTTCGCGCTGCTGTGGACGCTCGCGTTCGATGATCTCGACACGCGCCAGCGCGAACAGGCGCTGGCGGGGGATGTGCGACGCTGGGAGGCGGATGAGCGCGGCGAAAACGTCGCCCGTCCGCAGCTGGCAGAGGATCACCACGCGCTGCAATCGCGGCCGGCGGCCAGCTGCGGACCGACCGCCAGCGACTGCCTGCGTCAGGTGCGCGCCGATCCGCAACGCTTCATCGATGCCCACGCGGGCCACCAGCAGTTGCATGCGCGCCTGGACCAGCTGGCCGATGCGGACCACTTCGCATCGCCGTTCCAGCCCCGGGGCGAGGCCATCCTGGTGCCGTTGCCGACCTATGGCCTGATGATCGATGCCACCAGCGCACGCGCGCTGGCGTTCGTGCAGGGTGATACCGACGGCGCCCTGCGCGGCAGTTGCCGCGGCCTGCAGCTGGGGCGCCGGCTGCTGACCGGCGGCAGCTACCTGGTGGACAGCATCGTCGGCGCCAGCCTGGTGCAGGCCAATGCCCAGCTGCTGGCCGACATGCTGGTCGAACTGCCGGCCGACCACCCGCTGCCGGCCGAATGCGAGCAGGCGATGCGGCCGATGCTGGCCCCCGAACAGAGCCTGTGCCGGGCGATGCAGGGCGAGTACGCGATGACCCGGGCGGCGATCGAAACCTCGGCGCAGGCATTCGGCGGTGTGCTGGTACTCGATCGCAACAGCACCCTGGCGCGCGCCGCCGGCAACATGGGCTGGGCCTGTGGAGCCGCGGCCACGGCCGCGCTGGAAGCGGACCGCCCACTGCCGGTGCCTGCGCCGCCGCAGCACGACTTCGGCTGCCTGTCGAATCTCATGGGGTGCGTGCTGACCGATATCGCCGGCCCGGTCTATCCCGCGTACGCGTCGCGGCCCCAGGATGCGGCGGCGATGGTGCGGCTGATCGGCGCGCAGCGCTGGTTGCGGCAGCAGGCCGAAGACCCGGTGGATGCGTTGCAGCACCTGCCGGACCGGTTCCGCTCACCGGTGCGGGCACCGCAGCTGTCGGCCGATGGCCGCCGACTGCAGGTGCCGCGGCGTTCACCGGCGCGCAGCAGCGACGAGAGCCCGTGGCTGTCGGTGCCGCTGGTGATGGAGAACGCCCCGGGCGCTGCTGTGCGCGACTGACCCGTGGCTCAGTCGCTGCCCGCCAGCGGATCGAACGCCCAGCCATCACCGACGGTCTGCAGCGTCCAGCGGCGGCGGCTGTGCAGCGGCTCCCAGCGCACGCTCTCCTTGTCGTCCCCGATGCTGCCTTCGCTCCGTTTTACCCTGCGGGTGGAGAAGTTCACGCTCACCGATTCGGTCTGCCCGGAATTGCGCATCACCGAGTTCTGGTCGTAGCCGATCAGCGCAAAGGCATCGTCCTGCCAGCGGAAGGTAAAAACGGTCGTGCCCATTGACCAGCTTCCCGCGCTGGCGAATGAAAACAGTGCGACCTTCAGGGTGCCGCGCTGGATGCTGACGCCGCCGTCTTCGAGCGGGTCGCTCATCACCGGATTGTCGGGACGCGGTATCAGCCGGTGGTCCTGCACCGCCAGCACGTAGCCGGACGGGCGCGACCACGCCACGGCGAGGATGCGCGGGTTGCTGTCGTACGGCGAGGGGCCGAAGCCATCGTGCTCGATGATGTTGCGCGGCTCCTGCTGGCGCAGCACCAGTACCAGGTCCGCGCGGCCATCCTGGTCGAGATCGCCTTCGACACTCGATTCAAGTGTCCAGCCCTGGGGGACGAACCCAGCGGCATGGGCCGCCTGGGCCGGCAGCGTCGGATACTGCACCGGTGGCAGGTCAAGTGCGTGGGCGGTGAAGGGCAGGGGGATCAGCAGTGTGGCAAGCGCATACGGGCGCATCGGAGCCTCCATGGCAGGGAGGCAGAGGATAGCGCCGGCGCTCTGGATCAGCGTACGTGTGGCTTCAACCGCAGGTAGACCTGCTTGCGTACCTGGGCGACCACTTCACCGGATTCATCCACCACGTCATTGCTGAACCAGCGCAGCACCTTCTCGCCGCCAGCGGCTTCGGCACGCAGTTCCGCCAGCAGTGCGTCGTCGATGCGGAACGAGGTGCGCACCGTGCCCCGGCCCGGCTTGAGGAAATCGATCGCACCGGCCCGGTCCCACACGTAGTAGTCACGGCCGAGGATGTGCAGCAGGCCCAGCATCCAGAACGGATCGGTCATCGCAAACAGGCTGCCGCCGAAATGCGTCCCCACGTAATTGCGGTTCCAGGGCCGCAGCCGGAGTTCCACGTCGATCTGCCGGTAGTCGGGCGTGATCCGGGTGACGTGGATGCCGGTGAACAGGAACGGTGGCCAGAGGTTGATGCCGACGCGGAACAGGCGGGCGTTCATGCAGATCCGGGAGCACAGGGCGGGGGCGCCCAGTCTAACCATTCGCAGGCGTATGTTGCACCCGGGGCCGGGATGTCATGCCCCGCCGTCGATCGTGTATCCGTCGCGGCCGTTGGCCTTGGCCTGGTACAGGGCGGTGTCGGCGCCTTCGACGAAATGGTGTGGTTGCAGTTCGCCGTCGGGGATACGGGTGAACACGCCGATGGTGAGCGTCACGGCGTCGTTGCCGTCATCGCCTGGCGCCGGCAGGGCACGCACGCAGGCAATCAGGTCCTCGACCACCTGGCGCGCGCCTTCGGCCGGGGTATCCGGCAACACCAGCGCGAACTCGTCGCCCCCGTAGCGCGCCGCCATGTCGCGCGGGCGGCGCGCATGCGCGCCGATCAGGCGGGCGACATCGCGCAGCACGCGGTCGCCCACCTGGTGGCCGTGGCGGTCGTTGTGACGCTTGAAGTGATCGACGTCGATCAGGGCCAGGCTCAGAGGCTTGCCAGTGCGCCGCGCCGCATCGCATTCCTGCTGCAGCGACTGCTCGAAGCGCAGGCGGTTGCCCAGCCCGGTGAGGGCATCGCGGTTGGCCTGGCGGTGCCAGGCCGAGATCCGCCACACCGCCCAGACCAGCAGTGCCAGCGCCACGCCCAGCATCGCGCTGGCCGGTGCCCACCACAGGTCACTGGTGCGCAGCAGCAGCCAGCTCAGCAGGGGCGGCATCGGCAGCGAACACAGCGCGACCAGCCACGGCAGGCGCAGGCCGAGCAGCATCACACACAGCGCCACCAGCACGCCGCTGATGGCGTGCTGCCAGGCGTGCGGCAGCACGTCGATCTGCTTGTGCTGCAGCAGCATCGAGGCGATGTTGGCCTGGTATTCGCTGCCGCTCATCCAGAACTCGCGGGTGGTCGGGGTCAGCAGGCGAGGCGCGATGCCGCTGGCCGTCATGCCGACCACGATGCGGCGGCCATGCAGCATCGCGGCGTCCACGTGCCCATCGAGCACGTCCGCATAGGACACCTGTGGCAGCCGCTCGGGCGGGCCGGCGTAGCGCACGCGCACGTAATCGTCGCGGCGCCACTGGTAGGGCGAGCCCACGTCCGGGTCGGGATCGGGCAGGCCACGTACCGCGCCTGCAGGCAGATCGGCCAGTGCCAGGCCCAGCGCCGGCCAGTGCGGCCGTCCGATGCCGGCGCGCAGATAGACGCCGCGGGCGACGCCGTCGCCATCCACCTCGACATCGGTATGGCCGATGGCGGCGGCACTGGCGGCGATCTGGGGAATCGGCAGCATCTCCTCGGCCATGCGGTCGCCGGCCGCAGGTGCGGCCAGCACCGGCAGCACCACCCGGCCGTTGCGTCGGATCGCGGCCGCCAGCGCATCGTCCTGGCGGCTGTCGCGCCGGTCCGGTTCGGACAGCATCAGGTCCAGCGCGACGCGTTCGGCACCGGCATCGGTCAGCCGGTCCAGCAGGCGCGCGTGCACCGAGCGCGGCCAGGGCCATTGGCCGATGCGCTGCAGGCTGCCTTCGTCGATGGCCACGATCAGCACGCTGGGGTCGGGGCGGTAATCCCAGGTGCCGACCAGCGTGTCATAGGCGGCTTCGTCCTGCCGCCACAGCCACTGTCCCTGGCTGGCCACGAGGGTCAGCACGCCGGCCAGCAGGGCCAGCAGGATCCGCTTCGACCACGGCAGCGGCGAACGCCTCACAACAACAACCAGAGCAGCAGGGCACCGCCGCCGGCACCGTAGCAGAGGCGGCAGGGCAGCGGGATCTGCTGGGCAGGGGAAAACGCGCCCGCGTGACCGTCATCGTCGATGTACTGCACGCGCACGTGCAGGGTGCCGCTCCACGGGCGCCTGAAGCTGACCTGTGGCTCGGACACCGTTTCGTCGACCAGCGGCGCCTTGAAGTCCGCGCCGCGCGCCACCTGCACCCGATAGCGCTGGCCTGTGCTGCCCGGTTGCCAGCGCAGGGTCAGTTCGCCATGCGCGGCTTCGGGCGGTTGCAGTGCGGGGTCCACCGGCTCATCGCTCAGGTGCAGTGGCAGCGCCTGGCCGTAGCGACCCTGGTGGCCGTTGGCATCGCGCGAGGCCACCCGCCAGTAGTACTGGCCCGGTGGCAGCGGCTGTGCCAGGCGCAGGTCGGTGCCGGTGCTGGTCTGTTCCTGCAGGGGCTGCATGAAGCTGGCGTCGGCGGCGATCTGCAGCACGCTGCTGCGCGCCCCGGGGGCCTGGCTCCAGCGGAAACGCGGGCGGTCGCTGTTGATCGTCTGCCCATGCAGCGGCGACACGGTCAGCGGCGGCGGTGGCTGGTCGCTGAGCTCGAAATCGGCGCTGGCGTCCAGGCCTTCGACGCCCTGCGCATCGACCGCGCGCAGCAGGATGCGCAGCTGGCCCGGTGGCAGGTCGCCGATCGCCAGCCGGGTGTCGGCGGTGGTGGCAGCGAACAGCAGGATCTCCGGCATTGCCGCCTGCACCACTTCCACCCGGTAGTGGGTGGCGCCACTGACCGGCTCCCAGGCCAGCAGGGTCGGCAGTGGCGCCAGGCGCAGCTCGCCGGTGCGCAGCTGCGGTGCCGGCAGCAGGGCGACGGCGGCGGTGGGGGCCGCGTCGACACTGCTGCTGCGGGTGGCCTGGCCTGGCTGGACCAGGCGCTGGCCACGGAGGTTGCCGACCTGCACCTTGCCCTGCAGCACCTCGGTGGCGCCGACGTGGCCGGCATCGCCGGCGCTGACCCGGAACACCGTGCCGCGCACGCTGCTGGTCGCGGTGGGCGCATCGATGATGTATCGCGAGGCGGGGCCGCGCGCCGGCGTCACCCGGTTGCTGGCCCGCCCCTGTTGCAGGCGCAGGCGGGTATCGACCATGCCGGTGTGGCCGTAGCGGCTCAACTGGTCCAGCCGCAGCCGCGAGTATTCGCGCAGCTGCAGGCGCGAGGCGTCGGCGAACTCCAGGGTGATGCTGGAATCGCCTTCGGTTTCCACCGTGTCGCCGATGTGCAGCTGCTCGCCGGCCCGGAGCGCGCGGGTCGCGCTGCCATCGGCGCCGGACAGTTCGACCTTGCCGCGCACGGACAGCACCCGTGCCGGCGCCGGCTCCGTGCGCAGCCAGCTGATCGGGAAGCGCAGCAGCTGGCCCGGCGGCAACTGGTAGGGATTGTCGATGCGGTTGTGCTGCTGCAGCTGCTGCCAGCGTACCGAAGGCTTCAGGTACAGCCCGCCCAGGTCCCACAGGGTATCGCCGGGGCGGACCCGGTAGTTCCAGTCCTGGGCGCCGGCCAGGGCGGGCAGCGCGAAGAGGGCGCACAGCAGGGCGCCCGTGAAACGCTTGGCGAACGACAGAGAGCGGACGACGGTCACAGTTTGCAATCCCGGCAATGCGGGGGTGCAGCTGCAAGACCCCATGGCCCCGACCTCATCCCCCCGAACGGATCGTGGCGGCCGCATGGCCGCCAGCGCGCGCATTATTGCCCGCGTTCAGTGCAGGGATTCTGAACGGAGCGGGCTCCTGTTCAGAACAGCAGCGACGCCATGCGGCGGCGGTACTGGCCAACCAGGTCCTCGTCGGCGATCACATTGAAGGCGTCGATCAGGGCCTTGCGCGGCAGGCCGTCCTCGAATCCGCGGTCGATCCGCAGCATTTCCAGGAACTGGGCCAGCGCGGCCTCGTCATGGCCGCCCAGCAGCAGCTGCACGCCGCGCAGGTGGCGGGCCCGGAGATCCTTGCCATCAGCGGCGATGCGCGCGTCGAGCACCTCGGCCGGCGGGGCGTCCTTCAGCGCGGCGGCGAAGGCCAGACGGGCGCGCGCGCGCACGGCACGGTCGTCGGTGGCCAGATTGGCCGGCAGGCCGTCGATCAGGGTGCCAGCCTCGTCCACGCCGCCGATCTGCAGCAGGGCCAGGGCGAGGTCGAGCTTCAGCTCATCCTTGTCCGGTTCGGCGGCGATCTGCGCGCGCAGCACGTCGACCTGCGCCTGCGGGTCCAGCGGCGTGTCGTCTTCGGGGGCGGCATCGCCGAGATCGGCCGGCACGACGCCATGCTGGGCCAGGAACTCACGCAGCTGGCCTTCCGGAATCGCGCCGGGGAATCCATCCACCAGCTGGCCGCCCTTGACCAGGAACACGGTGGGCACCGACCGGATCTGGAAGGCCGCCGCGATCTGCTGTTCCTTGTCGACGTCGACCTTGGCCAGCTCGAAGGCGCCGTTGTACTCGGCGGCCAGCTTTTCCAGCATCGGGCCCAGGGTCTTGCACGGCCCGCACCAGGTGGCCCAGAAGTCGACCAGCACTGGCGTCTGCAGCGACTTCTGCAGGACTTCGGCCTCGAAGGTCGCAGTGGTGGCGTCGAATACGTAGGTCGTCTCGGTCATGGGGGAGGCATCGCTTGGTCTCTGGAGACCGATTCTATGGTGACGATCGATGTCGGTCTCAACCCTGCCATCACATCCCGAGCACCCGCGCGGCGGGCCCACAGGCCCGCGGTGACGGCCCAGGGGCGCGGCACGCAGTACCGCGCGTGGCTCACCCAACTGCCGATGCTGAAACGCACGACCGCTTGGCGCTTCGTGCCGCTGCCGCGACAATGCGGTGGTCCATTCCTGTTCCGGGTGTTTGCGCGCGATGTCTGTGGTCCGGCTTGATCGTTGGTTGGGGCTGCTTGCTGCAGTCGCGTTCGTCCTTGCCGTGGCCGGCTTTGGTGCTGGCCTGGACGGCTATGCCCAGGGACGCCACCCGGTGGCGCTGCTGGGCGCGCGCGGGGTGCCGCATGCGTTGGCCTTCAATCTCGTCGGCTTCGTGCTGCCCGGGCTGCTGGCGGCGGGGGTGGCTGAACGCCTGCGGCGCACCCTGCCGACCGGGGCCGGCTGGGCGCCGCGGGTCGGCAGCCAGATGCTGCTGCTGGCCGGCCTGGCGTTTGCCGCGATGGGCGCGCTGCCGCTGGACGTGGACGACCTGCATGGGCCGGCCAGCCAGCTGCATGCCAGTGCCTGGATGATCTGGGTACTGGGCTTCGTCGCCGGCAGCGTGCTGCTGGCCGTGTCCGATCTGCGCCAGGCGCATGGCCGCGCTCTGGGCGTTCTGGCGCTGGGCTGCGGCGTGCTGGCCGCGCTGGCGGCGTTTGCCCTGCAGGTCGTACTGCCGGCGCCGCTGGCCCAACGGCTGGCGTTTGCCTGCTGGGCGGTCTGGCTGGCCGCGGCCCTGCCGCTGTCGCGCCTGCGCTGAGACGGCCTCGGCAGCGCGGTGGCGCTGCTGTCCGGCGGGCAGGATTGGAGACGTTTGCCGCACTGCGGTACGCTGTACCGCTTTGCCGCCGCATCCGCGTGTTCCATGACCAGCGCTGAAACCAACGCCTACGACCCGCAGCAGGTTGAATCCGCCGCCCAGGAGTACTGGGACGCCACCCGTGCCTTCGAGGTCGACGAGACTTCGGACAAGCCGAAGTACTACTGCCTGTCGATGCTTCCGTACCCGTCCGGTGCGCTGCACATGGGCCACGTGCGCAATTACACGATTGGCGACGTGATCAGCCGCTACAAGCGCATGACCGGCCACAACGTGCTGCAGCCGATGGGCTGGGACGCGTTCGGCCTGCCGGCGGAAAATGCCGCGATCAAGAACAAGACCGCGCCGGCGGCGTGGACCTACAAGAACATCGACCACATGCGCAGCCAGCTGAAGTCGCTGGGCTATGCCATCGACTGGTCGCGCGAGTTCGCCACCTGCCGTCCGGACTATTACGTCCATGAGCAGCGCATGTTCACCCGCCTGATGCGCAAGGGCCTGGCCTATCGTCGCAATGCCGTGGTGAACTGGGACCCGGTCGACCAGACCGTGCTGGCCAACGAGCAGGTCATCGACGGCCGCGGCTGGCGCTCGGGCGCCCTGGTCGAGAAGCGCGAGATCCCGCAGTGGTTCCTGCGCATCACCGACTACGCCCAGGAGCTGCTGGATGGCCTGGACGAGCTGGACGGCTGGCCGGAATCGGTCAAGACCATGCAGCGCAACTGGATCGGCCGTTCCGAAGGCCTGGAAATTCAGTTCGACGTGCGCGATGTCGACGGCAGCGCGCTGGACCCGCTGCGCGTGTTCACCACCCGCCCGGACACGGTGATGGGCGTGACCTTCGTGTCGATCGCCGCCGAACACCCGCTGGCGCTGCACGCGGCGAAGAACAATCCGGAACTGGCCGCGCTGCTGGCCGACCTGAAGCAGGGCGGTGTGTCCGAGGCCGAGCTGGAGACCCAGGAAAAGCGCGGCATGGACACCGGCCTGCGCGCGCTGCACCCGGTCACCGGCGAGCCGGTCCCGGTGTGGGTCGCCAATTTCGTGCTGATGGGCTACGGCACCGGCGCGGTGATGGCGGTGCCGGGCCATGACCAGCGCGACAATGAAGTGGCCAACAAGTATGGCCTGCCGATCAAGCAGGTCATCGCGCTGAAGGACCCGCGCACTGAGGAAGAGCGCAACTGGGACGGCAGCCGCTGGCAGGACTGGTACAGCGACAAGAGCCGTGCCTTCGAACTGGTCAACTCGGCCGAATTCGACGGCCTGGACTTCCAGGGCGCCTTCGAAGCGCTGGCCGAACGTTTCGAGCGCAAGGCCCAGGGCCAGCGCCGCGTCAACTACCGCCTGCGCGACTGGGGCGTGAGCCGCCAGCGCTACTGGGGCTGCCCGATTCCGGTGATCTACTGCGCCAAGTGCGGCGCAGTGCCGGTGCCGGAAGAACAGCTGCCGGTGGTGCTGCCGGAGGACGTGGCGTTCTCCGGCACCGGTTCGCCGATCAAGACCGACCCGGAATGGCGCAAGACCACCTGCCCGGACTGCGGCGGCGCCGCCGAGCGCGAGACCGATACCTTCGATACCTTCATGGAGTCGAGCTGGTACTACGCCCGCTACACCTCGCCGGGTGCCCGTGATGCGGTCGACAAGCGCGGCAACTACTGGCTGCCGGTCGACCAGTACATCGGCGGCATCGAGCACGCGATCCTGCACCTGATGTATTTCCGCTTCTACCACAAGCTGCTGCGCGACGCGCGGATGGTGGACAGCAACGAACCGGCACGCAACCTGCTGTGCCAGGGCATGGTGATCGCCGAAACCTATTACCGCCCGAACCCGGACGGTTCGAAGGACTGGATCAACCCGGCCGATGTGGAAGTGCAGCGCGACGAGCGCGGCCGCATCACCGGTGCCACCCTGATCGCCGATGGCCAGCCGGTGGTGGTGGGCGGTACCGAGAAGATGTCCAAGTCGAAGAACAACGGCGTGGACCCGCAGGCGATGGTCGGCAAGTACGGCGCCGACACCGTGCGCCTGTTCTCGATGTTCGCCGCGCCGCCGGAGCAGTCGCTGGAGTGGAACGAGGCCGGCGTGGACGGCATGGCGCGTTTCCTGCGCCGCCTCTGGGCCCAGGTGCAGAAGCATGCCGCCGACGGCGCCGCCCCGGCGCTGGACGTTGCTGCGCTGGACGCCAACCAGAAGGCGCTGCGCCGCAAGACCCACGAAACCATCGGCAAGGTCGGTGACGACTACGGCCGCCGCCACAGCTTCAACACCGCGATCGCTGCGGTGATGGAGCTGATGAACGCACTGGCCAAGTTCGAGGACGGCAGCGAGCAGGGCCGCGCGGTGCGCCAGGAAGCGCTGCAGGCCATCGTGCTGCTGCTGAACCCGATCACCCCGCATGCCAGCCACGCCCTGTGGCAGGTACTGGGCCACGGCGAGACGCTGCTGGAAGACCAGCCGTTCCCGCAGGCCGACAGCAGCGCGCTGGTGCGCGATGCGCTGACCCTGGCGGTGCAGGTCAACGGCAAGCTGCGTGGCACCATCGAGGTCGCGGCCGACGCCGCGCGCGAGCAGGTGGAGGCACTGGCCCTGGCCGAGCCCAACGCGGCCAAGTTCATGGAAGGCCTGACGGTGCGCAAGATCATCATCGTGCCGGGCAAGATCGTGAACATCGTCGCCGCCTGATGTACCCCGCACCGTCCGCCCGCGTGGCGGACGGTGCCTTTCCGGTGCAGGGCCAGGCGGTTGATGGCCCTGCATTCACGCGGCTTCGGGCAGGCTGTGTGTTGCCGTGATCGCCCGGCTCCGCCAGACTGTCTCCATGACCCGAATCCTGCTTGCCCTCGTTCTTGTCCTCGGCCTTGCCGGCTGCGGCTTCCATCTGCGCAACAAGCTGATGTTGCCGACCGACACCGCCCCGGTGAAGGTGGTATCCACCGCTCCGTACAGCGAACTGGTCAAGCTGCTCAACCGCAGCCTGCTGGCCTCCGGCGCCAGGCTCGCCGACGAAGACAGCAAGGAGCCCAGTGCCCAGCTGCAGGTGCTGTCCGAGCGCTGGGGTGACCTGCCGATCGCCATCGACTCGCAGGGCCGCGCACAGGAATACAGCCTGCGCTACGCGGTGATCTTCATCTTCCGCCGCGAGGATGGCAGCGAGCTGGTGCCGCAGCAGGTGATTGAGCTGTCGCGCGATTACGTGTCGCCGCCGACCGACGCTACCGGTACCACCACCGAACGCGAAATCCTGGCCACGGAGCTGCGCCGGGAAATGTCCGCCTCGATCATCCGCCGCATCGACAGCGTGGTCCGCGCCGAGCTCGACAAGGGGGGCAGCCTGTCCGCGCCGAAGCCGATCGAGGGTGCGGTGCCGGCCGTGCCGGCCGCCGACGCCAAGCACTGAGCGGCAGCGACGATGGAACTGCGTCCGGAGCAGCTGGCCAGCCAGGGCGCTGACACCCCCTTGGCGCCGGTGTACCTGATCGCAGGCCCGGAGACCCTGCGCGTGCTGGAGGCGGCCGATGCCATCCGCGCGCGCGCGCGCGCCTCGGGCATCGGCGAACGCGAGGTGTTCGACGCCGACGGCCGTGACTTCGACTGGAACCAGCTCGACGCCAGCTTCAACGCGCCCAGCCTGTTCAGTGCCCGCCGCCTGGTCGAGGTGCGCCTGCCCAGCGGCAAGCCGGGCAAGGACGGTGCCGAGGTGATCAGCCAGTTCTGCGCCAACCCGGCGCCGGACGTGGTGCTGATGATCACTGCCAATGAATGGAGCAAGGCCCATCAGGGCAAGTGGGCCGAGGCGGTCAGCCGCATCGGCGTGCTGTCGGTGGCCTGGGCGATCAAGCCGCACGAACTGCCGGACTGGATCGAACGCCGCCTGCGCGGCAAGGGCCTGCGTGCCGATCCCGCCGCCGTGCAGCGCCTGGCCGAGCGGGTGGAAGGCAACCTGCTGGCCGCGGCCCAGGAAATCGACAAGCTGGCGCTGCTGGCCGACGGCCAGCCGCTGGATGTGGAACGGATGGAGTCGCTGGTGGCTGACGCCGCCCGCTACGACGTGTTCCGGCTGGTGGAGGCGACGTTCTCCGGCCAGCCACCGGCCGTGCTGCGCATGCTGGCCGGCCTGCGCGGTGAAGGCGAGGCGGTGGCTGCATTGATGCCGATCGTGATCCGCGAACTGCTGGCGGGTGCCGGCCTCGCGCGCGTGCAGGCGCGTGGCGGCAACCTGGCCGCCGAGATGAAATCGCGTGGCATCTGGGAATCGCGGCAGGCGCCCTACAAGCGCGCGCTGCAACGTCACCCGGAAGGCAAGCGCTGGGAGCGCTTCGTGGCCGAAGCCGGGCTGGTCGATCGCATCGCCAAGGGGCGGGCCGACGGCGATGCCTGGCTGGCGCTGGAGCGCCTGCTGGTGGCGGTGGCCGAGCCGCGTGCCGTGCGCCTGCTGGCACGGGCCTGAGCGATGAGCCTGCGGATCTATTACGGGGGCACCTTCGATCCGGTGCACCTGGGGCACCTGGCGATCGCGCGGGCCGCCCGCGACGAACTGCAGGTGGCCGTGCGCATGCTGCCGGCGGCCGATCCGCCGCATCGCGCGGTGCCGGGCGCAACCGCTGAACAGCGCTTTGCCATGCTCTCTCTGGCCATCGGCGATGAACCCGGCCTTCTGCTGGACCATCGCGAGCTGGACCGTGCCAGCCGCTTTCCCGGTCGCCCGTCCTATACCGTCGACACCCTGCGCGAACTGCGTGCCGAGCTGGGCCCGAGCCGGCCGCTGGCCTGGCTGGTCGGCGCCGACAGCCTGCTGGGCCTGTCGGCCTGGCACGAGTGGGAGGCCCTGTTCGGGCTGGCCCACTTCGTCGTGGCCGAACGGCCGGGCAGCCCCCTGCAGGGGGCGGTCGACGGCGCGCTGGGGCGTGCCCTGCAAGGGCGCTGGGCCGACAACGAGCAGGCCCTGTTCGCCAGCCCGGCCGGGCGCATCCTGCGCCTGCACCACCCGCTGCGCGAAGAATCGGCCAGCACCGTGCGTGCGCAGATCGCCGCCGGTGGCCCCTGGCGCGCGCTGCTGCCGCCGGCCGTGGCCGACTATGTCGCTGCACACGGCCTGTACCGCCCGGCCACAGCGTGAATGGCGCGGCCGCGCCATCCCCGTATAATCGCCCCCACGTTTACCGAGTCGATCCACTTTGAGCAACCAGACCCAGCCCCAGACCATCAAGGTCGATCTGCCCAGCCCGCCGCCGTCCGTGCCGGAACTGCTGGCCAGCGTCCGCCAAGCCACCGAAGACCTGAAGGCCAAGGACCTGGTCGAGATCGATGTGCGCGGCCGGTCCAGCGTTGCCGATTACATGATCGTCGTCTCGGGTACTTCGACCCGCCACGTCAAGTCGATCGCCGATGAAGTCGTGCGCTTCGCCAAGAACCTCGACGTGATGCCGCTGGGTGTCGAAGGCGAGCGCGAAGCCGAATGGGTGCTGGTCGATCTGGGCGATGTGATCGTCCACGTGATGCTGCCGCGCGTGCGTGAGTTCTACGCCCTCGAGCGCCTGTGGACCGTCGGCGACCAGCCGCCATCCAGCGACGACGAAGTGGCCTGAGCCGCACGTTGATGCATCCCTTCGACGGCGCCGATGGCGCCGTCGACGTTTTGGAGGACCGTTGATGAAAGCCCGCCTGATCGCCACCGGTGAACGCGCGCCCAGCTGGGTCGCGCAGGGCTTCGCCGAATACCAGAAGCGGTTGTCGCACTGGCTGCCGTTCGAGCTGGTGGAGATCGAGCCCGGCCTGCGCGGCAAGGGGCGTGATCCGCGGCGCGCCACCGAAGAGGAAGGCAAGCGTGTGATCGCCGCGCTGCCGAAGAACGCCTATGTGGTGGCGCTGGATGTGCCAGGGCGGCAACTGAGCTCCGAACAGCTGGCGCAGCGCCTGGAACACTGGCGCGGGCAGGGCAGGGACCTGGCGTTCCTGATCGGTGGCCCGGAAGGGCATTCGCCGGAGGTGTCCGCGCTGGCCGACGAGAAGTGGTCGATCGGGCCGCTGACGCTGCCGCACATGCTGGTGCGCCTGGTGGTGGCCGAGCAGCTTTATCGCGCCGCCGCAATGATTGCCAATCACCCCTACCATCGCGCGTGAAGAGGCGTTATACTAGTCGTCTGCCCGAATAGCTCAGCCGGTTAGAGCACTTGACTGTTAATCAGGGGGTCGTTGGTTCGAGTCCAACTTCGGGCGCCACCTTGAGAAACCTGCATCGCGAGATGCAGGTTTTTTTTTGTCGTGTTGCAGCGCCGAGTCCACGCGCGACTGCCTTCTCGAAGCCGAGCATGGGCCCGGGCGCTACACTCTTCTGCTGCAACCATGGATGCCGATCATGCGTGCGCTCCTGTCCTCGAGCTTCCTGCTGCTGGCGATGGCGCCGTTCGCCACAACGAAGGCCGCCCCTTCCACCTGGCATCCGCCACAGGGCACCACCGAGCTTCCGTTGTGGCCGCAGGGCACGGTGAGCGCGCCGCCGAAGTTGAAGGGGCCCGAGCAGATCAGCGAAGTGACCTCTGAAACCAGTGGCGAACACTGGATGATGCTGCAGAACGTCGCTGCGCCGACCCTCACCGTGTTTCCACCGAAGGGGCCGGCCACCGGCACCGCGGTGATGGTGGTGCCTGGCGGAGGCTATCGGGTGCTGGCGATGGACCTGGAAGGCAGCGAGATCTGCGACTGGCTGGCCGCACAGGGCATCACCTGTGCACTGCTGAAGTACCGGGTGCCCGCATCCGGGCCGAACTGGGACCCGGAGTGCAACTGCCGCGACATTCCGAAGGTGCCGATGGCCCTGCAGGATGCACAGCGTGCAATGGGCCTGCTGCGCGCACAGGCCGAGCGCTGGTCAATCAATCCGAAGCGGATCGGGGTGATCGGCTTTTCCGCCGGTGGTCACGTGGTGGCTGGACTGAGCACGCACGCGCTGCGCAGCTACGCGCCGGTGGATGCTGCGGATGAGCAGCCGAGCCGTCCCGATTTCGCGATGGTGATGTATTCCGGGCACCTGTGGGCGGGGCACGGGAGCGGATTGTCGCTGGTCAGCGACATCACCGTGGATGACAACGTGCCGCCGACGTTCATCGCGCAAGCCACCGACGATCGCACCGATGACGTGCGCGAATCGCTGGCCTATTACCGTGCCCTGGTGGACGCGGGCGTGCCGGTGGAGATGCACCTGTTCGCACGCGGCGGCCACGCGTTCGGGCTGCGCATGAAGGATGCACCCGTCGCGGCGTGGACGCAGCTGGCCGAGCGCTGGATGCAGGATATCGGCATGCTGGCGGAACGCCAGTTGTAGAGCCAAGCCATGCTCGGATGCCTGTGTGAAGCCGAGCGTGGGCTCGGTTCTACAGTGCCAGCTGGCCCCTGCAGAACGCGACCAGCGTGGCGATCGCCACCGCCAGGATCGCGCCGAACAGCACCCATTCCCAACGCGTGAATACCGGCTCGCCGCGCTGGCGCCGGGCCAGTGCGAACAGCACCACGCCGGGCACGTACAGCAGCACCGACAACAGCAGGTTGTCGAGGCCGCCGGCATACACCAGCCACAGCGCGTAGGCGCTGGCCAGCAATGCGACCGCGAAATCACGCCAGCGCACACCGGGCTCATCGGCGTAGGCCTGCCCGCGCCAGGCCAGCTGTACGCCGAATGCCGTGGACAGGAAGTAGGGCACCAGGCTCATCGACGCAGCGAGCAGCACCAGCCCGGTGTAGCTGCCCGAACTGACCAGCACCAGCAGCAGGAACAACTGGATCAGGCCATTGCTCAGCCACAGTGCATTGGCCGGCACGCCACGCGCGTTCTCGCGGCCGAGGAAGGCCGGCATGGTGCCATCACCGGCGGCGGCATACAGCACTTCGGCGCACAGCAGCACCCAGGCCAGCAATGCGCCGAGCACGGAGATGATCGAACCGATGATGATCACCGTCGCGCCCCATTCGCCGACAATGGCGCGCAGCACGTAGGCCATCGATGGGTTGGGCAGCCCGGCTAGTTCCGCCTGCGACAGCACGCCCATCGACAGCAGGCTGACCAGCACCAGCAGCAGCCAGACCCCGAGGAAACCGATCACGGTGGCACGGCCGACATCGGCGCGCCGTGCCGCGCGCCGCGAGTAGATGCTGGCGCCTTCGATGCCGATGAACACCCACACGGTGACCAGCATCATGCCGCGCAGTTGCTGGCCGAGATCGCCGAGGGCGGGCGTGCCGAGGAAATCGGCCCGGAACACGTCCATGCGGAATGCGCCTGCGGCCAGGACCAGGAACAGTGCGATGGGCAGCAGCTTGGCCACCGTCACCAGGCCGTTGACGATGGCGGCCGTGCGCAGGCCGCGCAACACCAGCAGGTGCACGGTCCACAGCAGCACGGACGATGCCGCCACGGCGGCCGGGGTGTTGCCTTCACCGAACACCGGCATGAAGTGGCCCAGGCCACTAAAGATCAGCACGAAGAAGCTGGCATTGCCGAGTACCGAGGCCACCCAGTAGCCCCACGCCGCGGAGAAGCCGATGTAGTTGCCGAAGCCCTCGCGCGCGTAGGCGTAGATGCCGGTATCAAGATCCGGCCGACGGTTGGCCAGGGCCTGGAACACGAAGGCCAGCATCAGCATGCCGGCGCCACTGACGGCCCAGCCGATCAGCGCGGCGGCCGGACCGGCACTGCGCGCGACGTTCTGCGGCAGCGAAAAGATGCCGGCGCCGACCATCGAGCCGACCACCAGTGCGGTCAGCGCGGGCAGGCCCAGCCGTTGCGATGTTGCGGCCATGGAGATCCCCTGCGGCGGCGATGCCGCAGGGACACGGTAGCCGTGTACCTGTGAACAGGCCTGCAAGAAAGGCCTGACCCGCTGGCGCCCGTCCGTGCCGGAACGACGAAGGCCCGGGCAATGGCCCGGGCCTTCGAGGGTGGCACTGCAACCGGACTTACTTGAACGTGTACTTGAAGCCGACGGTGTAGTAACGGCCCAGCGCACCGGAGAAGTGCATCGGGTTGTAGTTCACTGCGCCGTAGGTGGTCGGGTCGAGCGGGGCGATGCGGTCGAACACGTTGGCCACCGAGGCGTTGAGTTCGAACGAGTCGTTGATGCTCCAGCGACCGGACAGGTCCATCGTGGTGAACGAGGAGATCTTCGTCACCGGCGTGCCGTCAGCGTAGAAGGCCAGGTAGCTGCCACCGCGGCTGTCGGTGTTGTCCATCTTGCTGATGTAGTTGACGATGCCGCTGACGCTCCACGGGCCCTGCTTCCAGGTGGTGCCGAAGTTGACCTTGTCCTTCGGCGTACCGATGCAGTTGGTGACGTCGCAGTTGCCGTGGGTACCCACGTAATCAACCGTGTCGCCGCCTTCGGTGCGCTCGAACTTCAGGATGTGGCTCCACTGCAGGTCCAGCTCGAGCTGGCCCGGGCCGATCTCGAAGGTCTGGCGGATGTCGGTATCGATACCGCGGACACGCGACGAGCTGGCATTCACGTAGCCGGTGTTGACTGCCAGGATCGTGCCGCTGTTGGCCACGCCATTGAGATTGTTGCTGTCGCGCAGCACGTTGCCGGCGAGAATCGCCGCCGAGGTGCTGCCCTGCACGATCTCGTTGGTGCGCTTGATCTGCCAGGCATCGACGGTCATCGACGTGGTCGAGGTCGGCTGCAGCACGATGCCGACCGAGTAGCTCTTGGACTCTTCGGGCTTCAGCAGCTTGTTCGGCTTGGTGATGATCGCCACCGAATTGGCGCCACACTCGCTGGCAGCACCACCGCTGATCTGGCAACGCACCGGGTCGACCGCGGTGGAGAAGGCGGCCAGGCCACCGTCACCGTTCTCGGCCGGGTTCGGCGCGCGGAAACCTTCGGCGTAGCTGGCGCGCAGGGCGATCCAGTCGGCCGGGGTCCACTTCACGCCCAGCTTCGGCGTGGCCTTGCCTTCACCGCTTTCGTACTTGTCATAGCGCACAGCACCGGACAGTTCCAGCTGTTCCAGCACCGGTGCCGACAGTTCGACGTAGCCGGCATACACGTTCTGGGTACCGTCATAGGCCGAGTAGCCCAGGCCGATGATGTCGCCCTGGTCGGTGTAGGTCTGCGGGGTCAGGCTGTTGCTGGTCTTGCGCCATTCGGTACCGATCGCCAGGCCCAGCGGGCCACCCTTCAGGTCCGCCAGGCTGCGCGAGACGGTGAAGTCGAACATGTCCAGGCTGGACTTGGCGCGGGCACTGATCGTGGGCGAGATGTAGTCGTACAGGGCCTGCGAGTTCTTGCCCGCATCGTCACCGATGCGCCACACGCCACCGGCGCAGTTGGCATTGCCCAGCGCACAGCGAACGGCGCTGTAGCGCAGGAAGCCGGTGCGCTTGTTGGTCAGGTCGGTGCCCGAGTGCAGGTAGGCGGTGTCGTAGGTCCAGTCACCCCAGTTGCCCTTGACGCCGACCAGGAAGCGGTTGAACTCATTGGTGTTGTCGGTGACGCGCGGGCCGACATCCCAGGCGGAGTAGCGCACGCGGCGCGCGGTGCCGGGGGTCGGGTTGTCCGGGTGGTTCGGGCCGAGCACGGTCGCGCCGTCGCCGCTGTTGGCGTTGACCGGGCCGCCCGGGTAGCCCCAGCCGCCCGACACGCCGGACGGGGTGTTGCTGAAGATGGTTTCCTTCTTCGAGTAGCCGATCTCGGTGTAGATCTCGCCGCCTTCACCGAAGGCGAAGCTGGCGCGGCCGAACACGTTGACGTACTTCTCTTCCGGAATCAGGTCGCGGTACTGCTGCGCCGGATCCCACAGGCAGCCATCGGCGGCGATGCTGGCCGGGGTCTGTCCACCGATGGTGGTCAGGCCGGTACAGCCCGGCAGCGGCACCAGGTGGCCGGTGGCGTCGAGGTAGGAACCGTTCGGGCCGGAACCGCCGGAGGTGCCGCCACGGGTATATGCACCGCCCAGGAACTGGGCGGTCTTGTCATAGCCCCACGGGCGCGTGTCGCCGGTGCCGATCCACTTGCGGTTCTTGCGGTCGCTGATCTTGATCGCGTCGGTCTTGCCGACGTCCAGGCTGAAGAATGCGTTCCAGCCGTCGGTGGCCAGATCGCCGGTACCGGCGGTCAGGGTCGCCTTCTTCGCGTCGCCATCGCTGTCACCGGACAGGCCGTAGGAGCCACGCAGGATGGCACCCTGGAAGTCGCTGCGCAGGATGATGTTGACCACGCCGGCGATCGCGTCGGAGCCATAGATGGCCGAGGCGCCGTCCTTCAGCACTTCCACGCGCTCGACGGCATCGAGCGGAATGGTGCTGAGGTCGGTGAAGACCTTCTGGCCGTCATCGGCCAGGCCATAGGTGGCCATGCGGCGGCCGTTCAACAGCACCAGCGTCGAGCCGGCACCCAGGCCACGCAGCGAGATGCCGGCGCCACCGCCGGCGAAACCGTTGCCGAAGGTCTTGGGAATCGAGCCGGCGCCATCGGCGGTGATGGTCTGCAGGTACTCGGCCAGCGAGGTCTTGCCGGTGCGGTCGATTTCCTGGCGGGTCACCACCTGCACCGGCGACGGTGTCTCGGTGTTGGTGCGCGGAATGTTGGAGCCGGTGACCGTGATGCGGTCGAGGTTGGTGGCCTTTTCCTGCGCGAAGGCGGAGGAGGAAGCGACGGCGCCGGCCAGCAGCAGGGCGCCGCCGGTGAGGATGTGGGTGATGGACGATGCCAGGGTGCTGCGGCGGCGGCTGGCGGGCCGTTGGATCGGGTGTTTCACAGCTTCTCTCCTAACTGGAAAACCGTAGCGTTGAGGGCTGTCGCCGGATCGATGCCGGGACGCGCCAATCTAGGTTTCCTGCAGGTGACGAAGTCGTGAAATTTTGCTTAATCAGTAACGCTTGGTCCCGCCCCGTCCGCATTCCGGGCGCAGGCCCCGGAGGAGGGCGGCCCGGCGCGAGGCCGGGCCGGTGGTGGGGCTCAGTCGGGCAGCGAGAACTGCACCGGTACCAGGCCGATGGCCGGAACGGCCATGCCGTCACGCTGGGCGGGCTCGAAGCGCCAGTGCCGGAGTACCTGCTGGCGGGCGGCCTGGTCCAGGTTGCGCGAGCCACTGCTGCGCTCGACGCTGACCGCGACCGGTTGGCCATGGCTGTCCACTTCCACCCGCAACAGCACCGTGCCCTGTTCGTGGTTGCGCAGGGACTGGATCGGGTAGGCCGGCGGAGGGGCGCTGCGGTACTGCAGCTGGGCGCCGGCCAACGGGGTGGACGCGTCGATGCTGGGCGCCAGCTGCGGCGGAGCCGGTTCGGCGGCCGGCAGCGCGATGCCCTGGGTCTCCTCCACGGTCGCGGTGGGCGCGGGCAGTGGCGGTACCACCGGCTGCGTTCGCGGTTTCGGCACCACCTGGACGATCTCCTTGGGCGGGACCGGCACCGGCGGCGTCGGCGGGGGCGGGATCTTCTCGATCAGCCGGACCGGCGTCTTTTCACGCGGCACCTGCACGGCCTGGTAGGTCGCAGGGATGAGCAGCAACAGGAAGGCCAGCAGGTGCAGGGCGATCGCCGCGCTCCAGGCGGCCACCCGGGCGGGGTCGAAATGCAGGGATGCAACGGGGTACGTACGAACCATGATCCACCTCCATGCCAGTGACGAAGTCCTCAACGCACCAGGGTCCGTGGCGGGGTTGCCGCACGCGGCTGGCACTGCATCAGTAGCGCGGCCGGGCCGCCACTGCATAGAGGCAGGGGCAGGGGTGTTGGGCTGGCCTTCAGCCAGCGCCGTCGGAACGCATGAAAAAGGCGGGCCCCAGCGGGACCCGCCTCTGTCGGCCAGGGCAGACGCGGTCAGCGGCCCAGTTCGAACACCACGTCCAGGTTGACCGAGACGGTGGATTCACCCGGCGCGACCGGAGTGGCCTTGTCCATCGCCGCACCGGCCGCCATGGTGCGCATCATCGGCATCGGGCGGAAACCGCCGTTGCTGTTCTCGGAGATGCTGACGATGCGGCGCACCTGCAGGCCCAGCGACCTGGCGTAGGTCTGGGCGCGGGCCTGGGCCTTCTTCAGGGCGGCCAGGCGGGCTTCGTCATAGACCGGCTCGGGCTGGTCGATCTCGAAGCTGGGCCCGTTGATCTGGTTGGCGCCCTGCGCGGCCAGCGCGTCCAGCACCTTGCCGAGCTTGGCGATGTCGCGCACCTTGAGGCTGACCGTGTTGCTGGCCTGGTAGCCGGTGATCTTCGGCGCTTCGTTGTCGGCGTAGCGGTACTGCGGATTGAGGCTGACGCCGCTGGTCTGCACGTCGCGCTCGGCAATGCCGGCGGCCTTGATCGCGGCCAGCACCTTGTCCATCTGCTGGGCGTTCTGGCGCATGGCGCTGTTGCCGTCGGCGGCCTGGGTGACCACGCCGGCGGACAGCGTGGCCACGTCCGGTACACGGGTGGCTTCGGCGTTGGCCGAGATGTTCAGCAGGGTGCCTTCGGCCGGGGCGGCGATCGGCGGCGACGGCGGAGCGGCATGGGCGGTCATCGAGGTTCCAAGGGCGAGGGACAGGGCGAGCAGCAGCGGGGTGGCGGTCAGGCGCATGGGATCTCCTTGTTGTGGCGGTGAGGGTGGTGTCGTAGCGATGAACGCGCTGTGAGCCTGATCGGGGTTGCAGCGGTTCCGTAACGGGTTGCCGACGATTCAGGCGGTGGCCTCAGGTTATGCTGTGCCGATGCTCTATCTTGCTTCCCGCTCCCCCCGACGCAACCAGCTGCTGGCCCGACTCGGACGCCCCTTCCAGGCCCTTGACCTGGAGGTCGTCGAGCAGCGCGCGGCCACTGAAAGCGCCGAACAGTATGTGTGCCGGGTTGCCGCCGACAAGGCGCGCGCCGGGCTGGCCCAGGTGCTGGCCGATGACCCGCAGGCGCGGGTGCTCGGTTCGGATACCGAGGTCGTGCTGGACGGCGAGGTCTTCGGCAAGCCGGTCGATGCCGCCGACGCGCGGGCGATGCTGGCGCGACTGGCCGGGCGCACCCACCAGGTGATGACCGCGGTGGTGGTGGTCGGCGCGGGCGGCCTGGACAGTGAGCTGGTCATTTCCGAGGTGACCTTCGCCCCGATCGACGCCGCCAGCATTGCCGCCTATGTCGCCAGCGGCGAGCCACTGGACAAGGCCGGCGCCTACGCCATCCAGGGTGGGGCCGAGCGCTGGATCGAACATCTTTCCGGCAGCTACTCCGGCGTGATGGGGCTGCCGCTGCTGCACACCGATCGTCTGCTGGCGCGTTGTGGCGTGCCAGCCCCCATTGCCGATGCCGCCAGGGAGGCTGCCGATGTCTGAGGAAATCCTGGTCAATGTGACCCCGCGCGAGACCCGGGTCGCGGTGATCGAAAACGGCATGCTGCAGGAACTGCACATCGAGCGCGGCTGGCGCCGTGGCGTGGTCGGCAACATCTACAAGGGCAAGGTGCAGCGGGTCATGCCCGGCATGCAGGCCGCCTTCGTCGAGGTCGGGCTGGAGCGCGCCGCGTTCCTGCACGCCAACGACGTGGTGCGGCCGGCGCCGGTGGCCAGTGCCGACACCGAGAACACCACGCTGCCGCCGCCGGCCAGCGTGCCCATCGTCGAGCTGCTGCGCGATGGCCAGGACATCGTGGTGCAGGTGGTGAAGGACCCGATCGGCACCAAGGGCGCCCGCCTGACCACGCAGATCAGCATTCCTTCGCGCTACATGGTGCTGCTGCCGCAGTCCAAGGTGGTGGGCGTGTCGGCGCGCATCGAAGACGAAGCCGAGCGCGCCCGCCTGAAGGCGCTGGTGACCGAGCTGTCGGCGCAGCACGGCGGCTACGGCTACATCGTGCGCACCAACGCCGAAGGCCAGCCGGCCGAGGCCATCGCCGAAGACATCGCCTACCTGTCGCGCGTGTGGAACGTGGTCGAGCGCCGTGGCCGCGAAGCGCCCTCGTGCAGCATCATCTATGAAGACCTGAGCCTGCCGCTGCGTTCGGTGCGCGACCTGATCCGCAAGGATGTGGACAAGGTGAAGGTGGACTCGAAGGAGACCTTCGGCCAGCTGCAGGCCTTCGTCGCCAAGTACATGCCGGTGCTGGCCGAGAAGCTGGAGCTGTATTCCGGCGATCGCCCGATCTTCGACATGTTCGGGGTGGAGGACGAGATCGGCCGCGCGCTGGACAAGCAGGTGCCGTTGAAATCCGGTGGCTACCTGGTGATCGACCAGACCGAGGCGATGACCACCATCGACGTCAATACCGGTTCGTTCCTCGGCCAGCGCAACCTGGAAGAAACGGTGTTCCGCACCAACCTGGAGGCTGCGCAGGCGGTGGCGCGGCAGCTGCGGCTGCGCAACCTGGGCGGCATCATCATCATCGACTTCATCGACATGGATGATGCCGAGCATCGCCGGCAGGTGCTGCGCACGCTTGAAAAGGCGCTGGCGCGCGACCACGCCAAGACCACGGTCTATGATTTCTCGCCGCTGGGCCTGGTGGAGATGACCCGCAAGCGCACGGTGGAAAGCCTGGAGCGCCAGCTGTCGGAAACGTGCCCGCAGTGCAGTGGCCGCGGCAGCATCAAGACCACCGAGACGGTGACCTACGAGATCTTCCGCGAGATCACCCGCGCGGTGCGACAGTTCGATGCCGCGCGCCTGCTGGTGATCGCGTCGACCAAGGTGGTCGCGCGCATTACCGACGAGGAGTCCGCGGCGGTGGCCGAACTGGAGGAATTCCTCGGCAAGAGCATCCGCTTCCAGGCGGACGAGCAGTACCTGCAGGAGCAATTCGATGTCGTTCTGCTCTGATCGTCGCCGGCCGCAGGCCGGCGGTGGCCGATGAGCGCGCCGCCGCGCCTGCGACTGCGAAGGATCCGCCGTCATTTCATTGCCGCCTGTGCGGTGGGCCTGGTCGGGCTTGCACTGCTGGTGGGCACGCTCAGCCAGCTGCTGCCGCTGGCCGAGCGCCATCCGGAGAAGATTGCCGCCTGGCTGAGCGAGCGTGCCGGCCAGCCGGTGCGTTTCGACCAGCTGCAGACCGCCTGGACCCGGCGTGGACCGCTGCTGCAGCTGAAGGGCCTGCGCATCGGCGCCGGGCAGGGCCTGCCGATCGGCGAGGCCGAAGTCCTGGTGTCGATGTACAGCGGGCTGCTGCCCGGGCATTCGTTGACCGAGCTGCGCCTGCGCGGCCTGGCGCTGGACCTGCAGCAGGATGAACACGGCCGCTGGTCGGTACGCGGGCTGCCGCAGTCCGACAACGGCGGTGATCCCCTCGATGCACTGCGCCGGCTGGGCGAGCTGCAGGTGATCGGCGGCCGCCTGAGCGTGCACGCGCCGGCGCTGGGCATCGACAGCACGCTGCCGCGCATCGATCTGCGCCTGCGGGTCAATGGGGATCGGCTGCGCGTGGGCGTGCGCGCCTGGGCGCAGCCCGAAGCGCTGCCGCTGACCGCGGTGCTGGACGTGGACCGCGCGCGCGGCAACGGCGAGGCCTGGCTGGGCGCCGACCCGGTCGATTTCCACGCCTGGGCGCCCTTGCTGGCGGCTGGCGGCGTGCGCCTGCGCGAAGGCAAGGGCGAGTTGAACCTGTGGTTGACCCTGCGCGATTTCGCGCCGGTGGCGCTGACCACGGATTCGGACCTGCGCGACGTGCGCATCGATGGCGCCCCGATGCCCGGCATGGCGGCGCCGCAGCTGCAGCTGCAGCGACTGCAGGCCCGCCTGCGCTGGCAGCGCCAGGCCGAGGGCTGGGCGCTGCAGGTACCGCGGCTGCGGCTGAAGAATGAAGACGGCGAGCAGCGCCTCGATGGCCTGCAGCTGCAGGTCGGCAAACAGCTGCGGGTCCGTTCCGGCGACGTGCAGGCCGGCATCGCACTGCGTGCGCTGGCCCTGAGTGATCGCCTTGAACCGGGCCTGCGCCGCTGGCTGTTCCTGTCCAGGCCGCAGCTGGACGTGCGCGCGTTGCAGTTGTCGGGGGAACGCGATGGCCCCCTGTGGGCGCAGGGTGAACTGCAGTCCCTGGGTTTCGCCAGCGTGGGCAACTCGCCCGGCCTGCGCGGCCTGGGCGGGCGCTTTGAAGGCGACGCCGACGGCTTCAGCCTGCAGCTGCAACCGCAACGGCAGCTGCAGTTCGATTGGCCGACCGGCTTCGGCGTGCGCCATGACCTGCACCTGGCCGGCCAGATCGTGGGCTGGCGCGACGAGGGCGGCGGTTGGCGGATCGGAACGCCGGCGATGCGTGTGGAAGGTACCGACTACGCGGCCGACGTGCGCGGCGGGGTCTGGTTCCAGGGCGACGGCACGCGGCCGTGGCTGCAGCTGGCCGCGAAGCTGGACGACGTGCCGATGACGGCGGCCAAGCGCTTCTGGATCCACTCCAAGATGAGCAAGGGCGCCACCGACTGGCTGGACATGGCGCTGGCCGGGGGCCAGGTGCGCAATGGCGTCGGCCTGGTCACCGGTGACCTGGACGATTGGCCGTTCGACAACAATGATGGCCGCTTCGAGGCCACCGGCCACATCACCAATGGCGACATCCGCTTCCAGCACGACTGGCCGCTGATGAGCCAGGTCGACGCCGACATCGCCTTCATCGGCCCTGGCTTCGACATGCGTGGACGGGGTGATCTTGCCGGCGTGGCGGTGCAGAGATTCGAAGCGGGCATTCCGGACTTCGGGCACCAGCCGTTGTACGTGCGTGCCGATGCGCCGAGCGAGGCCGGCAAGCTGCTGGCGATGCTGCGCCAGAGCCCGTTGCACAAGGACTACGGCGATACGCTGGACAATCTGGTCGCCAGCGGTCCGGCCCATGTGACCTTCGACCTGCTGCAGCCGCTGCATCAGGATGAAGGCGAGGGCCACCTGCAGGGCACGGTCGATCTGGCCGGGGTGAAGCTGGTCGACAAGCGCTTCCAGCTGACCTTTGACAACATGCACGGGCAGGCGCGCTACAGCAACGGCGGTTTCGGCGCCGAAGAACTGGCGGTGCGCCACCTCGGCCAGGAGGGACGGCTGAGCCTGCGTGCCGGCGGTTACGTGCATGACAGCACGCGCGCCTTCGAGTCACAGCTGAGCGCCCGCCTCGATGCCGGCGTGCTGATTGACCGTGCCCCCGAGATGGCCTGGCTCAAGCCTTACATCACCGGCAATTCGGCCTGGACCATCGGCGTCAACCTGCCCAAGGTGGCGCCAGGCGCCCCTGCGCCGCCGAGCGAGCTGCGACTGAGCTCGGACCTGGTCGGCACCCGGCTCGACCTGCCGGCGCCGCTGGACAAGCCGGCCTCCGAGCCGCTGGCGACCACGGTGGCCGCGCAGCTGCCGATGGGCGCCGGCCGCATCGACGTGGCCTTCGGCCAGCGCCTGGCCCTGGCCGCGCGCAGCCACAACAACCAGACCGGTGTGCAGGTCACGCTGGGCAGCGACCATGTCGACCGCGAGCCGCCGGCGAGCGGACTGACGGTCAATGGCCGCAGCCCGACCCTGGATGCGCTGGAGTGGATCAGCCTGGCGCGCGGTGGCAGTGACGACGACGCGATGCCGCTGCGCGCGGTCGACGTGCAGGTCGGCCAGCTCAAGCTGATCGGCGGAGTGTTCGAGCAGACCCGGCTGCAGCTGCACCCGGGGCCGCAGGCACTGGACGTGCGCCTGGACGGGCCGTCGCTGGCCGGCCGCCTGACCGTGCCCAACGCCGACGGTGGCACCATCAGCGGCCAGCTTGACCGCGTGCACTGGCAGTCACTGCCGGCGGCACCGGGTGCGGCGGCCGCGCCGGCGCGGGTACAGGCCGGCGCCAATGACATGGACCCGGCCAAGCTGCCGCCGTTCGCGCTGGACATCGCCGACCTGAAGTTCGGCAAGGTGGTGCTGGGCCAGGCGGTGCTGCGCACGCGGCCGCTGGCCAACGGCCTGAACGTGGACGCGTTGCGTTTCCGCGCGCCGGACCAGGAAATCGACATCACCGGCCGCTGGCTCGGCCGCACGGGCGGCGCCCGAACCGAACTGACCGCGCAGGTGCGCAGCGAGGACCTGGGCGGGCTGATGCAGAACCTCGATTACGGCGGCCAGCTGCGCGGCGGTTCCGGCCAGGCGCAGCTGCAGGCGGCCTGGAGCGGGGGGCCGTCGGACTTCCAGCTGGGCAACCTGCAGGGCAGCCTCGACCTGCATGCGCGCAATGGCCAGCTGCTGGAGCTGGAGCCGGGCGCCGGGCGCGTGCTGGGCCTGCTCAGCGTCGCGCAGCTGCCGCGGCGCCTGATGTTCGATTTCCGCGACTTCTTCTCGAAGGGCTTCGCATTCAACCAGATCGACGGCAGCATGCAGTTCGGGCAGGGCATGGCGCGCACCGACAAGGTGCTGATCGAAGGCCCGGCGGCCAACATCACCATCCGTGGCCAGGCCGACCTGCGCAACCAGCAGTTCGACCAGACCATCGACGTCAACCCGCGCGCGGGCAACCTGCTCACCGTGGTCGGTGCGGTGGCCGGTGGCCCGGTGGGGGCCGCGCTGGGTGCAGCCACCAATGCGGTGTTGTCCAAGCCGCTGGGCGAGATCGGTGCCCGTACCTACAAGGTGACCGGCCCGTGGAAGGAACCGAAGGTGGAAGTGATCGAGCGCAGCCGCGACAAGACCCCGCCGCCGCCCACGCCCAGCCCGGCGCCAGCCATCCCGCCGACCGTCACCGACCTGCCGCGCTCGCGCTGAGCGCGGCTTCCTGTCCACGGGGCTTGCCTGAGCGCCCCCGCACCCCCAGATCGAGACCATGACTGACATCGCCCTGACGCTTGCCCAAGACCGCCTGCTGCGCCCCGGCGGCCTGGATACCGCCGGCCTGGAGCGCACCTTCGGGCAGTTGCTCGGCCCCGGTGTCGACTTCGGTGACCTTTACTTCCAGCACGCCCGCCGCGAGAGCTGGAGCGTGGAAGATGGCATCGTCAAGGACGGCGCCCATTCCATCGAACAGGGCGTGGGCGTGCGGGCGATTTCCGGGGAGAAGACCGGCTTCGCCTATTCCGATGACATCCATGCCGATGCGCTGCTGGCGGCGGCGCAGTCGGCGCGCGCGATCTCGCGCGAGGGCGGTGCGCAGACCGGACGTTCGCTGCTGCGCGGCAATGCGCGCGCGCTGTATCCGGCGCTGGACCCGATCGACGGCATCGGCAACGAGGCCAAGGTGGAGGTGCTCAAGCGCCTGGATGGCTACCTGCGTGCCGCCGACCCGCGCGTGAAGCAGGTGATGGTGAGCCTGTCCGGCGGCGTCGATACGGTGCTGATCGCCCGCAGCGACGGCGTGCTGGCCGCCGATGTGCGTCCGCTGGTACGCCTGAACGTGCAGGTCATTGTCGAGCACAACGGCCGTCGCGAGTCCGGCTACGCCGGTGGCGGTGGCCGTTATGGCTATGAAGATCTGTTTGCCAGCGGTCGCCCCGAAGCCCTGGCCCAGGAAGCACTGCGCCAGGCGCTGGTGAACCTGGACGCGGTGCCGGCGCCGGCCGGCATGATGCCGGTGGTGCTGGGCCCGGGTTGGCCGGGCGTGCTGCTGCACGAGGCGGTCGGCCACGGCCTGGAAGGCGATTTCAACCGCAAGGGCACCAGTGTCTACGCCGGCCGCATCGGCGAGCGCGTCGCCGCGCCCGGGGTGACCATCGTCGACGATGGCACCCTGGACGGCCGCCGCGGTTCGTTGAACATCGACGACGAAGGCCACCCGAGCCAGTGCACCCCGCTGATCGAGGACGGCATCCTGGTCGGCTACATGCAGGACAGCCTCAACGCGCGGCTGATGGGCATGGCCCCGACCGGCAACGGGCGCCGCGAATCGTTCGCGCACCTGACCATGCCACGCATGACCAACACCTACATGCGCGCCGGCGAGCACGACCCGCAGGAGATGATCCGTTCGGTGAAGAAGGGCCTGTACGCGGTCAACTTCGGCGGTGGCCAGGTCGACATCACCAGCGGCAAGTACGTGTTCTCGGCCACCGAGGCCTACCTGATCGAGGATGGCCGCATCACCACCCCGGTGAAGGGCGCGACCCTGATCGGCAACGGCCC
The DNA here is from genome assembly GCF_059371555.1 of Stenotrophomonas sp. YJH_SMC_10. Classification (NCBI taxonomy): domain Bacteria; kingdom Pseudomonadati; phylum Pseudomonadota; class Gammaproteobacteria; order Lysobacterales; family Lysobacteraceae; genus Stenotrophomonas; species Stenotrophomonas sp. YJH_SMC_10. The sequence continues at coordinate 161,770 of NZ_JCAFUS010000001.1, forward strand.
CGAAACCATGCAGAAGGTGCGCATGGTCGGCAACGATCTGGCCCTGGACGAGGGCGTGGGCATCTGCGGCAAGGACGGGCAGAGTGTGCCCGTGGGTGTCGGCCAGCCCTCGCTGTTGATCGAGGGCATCACCGTCGGCGGTACGCAGGCCTGAGCGTGGCGATGGCCGCGGCCACCGCCCGGGCCGGCGCGGACTCAGTCCTCGTCGGCCTCGTCGACCGGATCGCCGGCGTGTTCGTCGCCCGTCGTCTTCAGGCCCAGCGCCGCCGGCAGCATCAGCGCGCGCAGCACCTGGAAGATCTCGCGGTAGGCGCGCGGCGGCTTGTTCTTCGCCTTTTCGGTCTGCGCGTTGCGTACCAGGGTGCGCAGCTGCTGGCGGTCGGCCTGCGGGTAGTCGTCAAGCAGGGCGGCCAGCGCCTTGTCGCCGTCGGCCAACAGGCGGTCGCGCCAGTCCTCCACGCGGTGCATCATCGCCACTTCGCGGCGGCCGGTCTCGCTGTTGGCGTCCAGCGCATCGCGGATCGCGTCCAGCGTTGCCTCGTCCTCGCGGCGCATGTGCTTGGCCAGGAACGCCAGCTGGCGCTTGTGGGCGATGTGGGCGGTGATGCGCTTGCACTCGGCGATATGCGGCAGCAGGTCTTCCGGGATCGGCAGGCGCGCCAGCTGGGCCGGAGTCAACGACACCAGCTTCTCGCCCAGGGCCAGGACGTCGAGCGCTTCGCGCCGGTTCTGGCTGCGGCTCTTGTCGTGGAATTCACCGGTTTCTTCGTCGCGTCCGCGCATCGTCCCTACCTGATCTCAAAAAAAGTCGCCCGGCGTGATGCCGGGCCCAACCCGTACAGGATAAAGCATTGAACGTGATCGCCCCTGAAGTGGCCGTCGGCGACGACAGCCCGGCCCGGCTGGAACGGCTGGCCGACCTCTCCCAGCAGCTGCTCGACCGTGCCCGCGCGCTGGGCGCCAGCCAGGCCGAGGTCAGCTGCAGCGAGGATCGTGGCCTGGAGGTCAATGTCCGCCTTGGCGAAGTGGAGACCGTGCAGTCCACCCGCGACCGTGGCATCGCGGTGACCGTCTATTTCGGCCAGCGCAAGGGCAGCGCCAGCACCGGTGACCTGAACGAGGCCAGCCTGGCCGCCACGGTCGAGCAGGCCTGCGCGATCGCCCGGCACACCGAGGACGACCCGGCCGCCGGCCTGGCCGAGGCCGCGCTGATGGCCACCGACTTCCCCGACCTGGACGGCTGGCACCCGTGGGCGCTGCAGGCCGATGAGGCGGTGGACCTGGCGCTGGCCTGCGAGAACGCGGGGCGCGAGGCCGACGCGCAGATCCGCAATTCCGATGGCGCTTCGGTGTCGAGCATGCAGAGCCTGTCGGTCTACGCCAATTCGCATGGCTTCATCGGCCGCGAGCGCGGCACCCACCATTCGATCGGTTGTGCACTGATCGCCGGGCAGGGCGACGGCATGCAGCGTGATGGCTGGTACACCAGCGCACTGGCCCGCGAGGACCTGGAGGAAGTGGGCCGGGTCGGGCGTCGTGCCGCCGAGCGCACCATCGCCCGCCTGCAGCCGCGTTCGTTGGCCACCGGCAGCATGCCGGTGCTGTTCGCCCCGGAAGTGGCGCGCAGCCTGGTCGGCCACCTGCTGTCGGCGGTGTCCGGCGGCGCGCTGTACCGCCAGGCCAGTTTCCTGCTGGACAGCGTGGGGCAGCGCCTGTTCCCGGAATGGATGCAGATCGACGAACTGCCGCACCTGCGGCGTGGCCTGCGTTCGGCCGCTTTCGACGGCGATGGCGTGGCGACCCGTGCCTCGGCACTGGTGCGCGACGGCGTCCTGCAGCGCTACGTGCTGGGCAGCTATTCGGCACGCAAGCTGGGCCTTCAGACCACCGCCAATGCCGGCGGCGTGCACAACCTGCAGCTGGCGGCCAATGCCGGCTCGCTGGAAGAGATCGCCCGGCAGATGGGCGATGGCCTGCTGGTGACCGAACTGATGGGGCAGGGCGTCAATGGGGTGACCGGCGACTACTCGCGGGGCGCCGGCGGTTTCCGCGTCGAGAACGGCGAGATCCAGTACCCGGTGGACGGCGTCACCATCGCCGGCAACCTGCGCGAGATGTTCAGCAGCATCGAGGCGGTCGGCAGCGACGTCGACCCGCGCTCGCACATCCGGACCGGCTCGATCCTGCTGGGGCGGATGACCATCGCGGGTAATGACTGATGGCGTTGATGGCGTAAGCTATGCCCGCCTGACGCAACCAGCTTGGTGCTGGTGGGTCAAGACCACCCAATGAAAAGGAGTTTTGTCGTGAGCGAATTCGATAACGTCCCGCCGCCGCCGGCAACCACGGATGCCCCGGCCGACCAGCGCACCATGGCGCTGGCTGCGCACCTGCTGGGCATCTTCACCTGGTTCATCGGCGCCCTGATCATCTGGCTGATCAACAAGGATGACGCCAGCAAGGCTTTCGTGACCGACCAGGCCAAGGAAGCGCTGAACTTCCAGATCACCGTGACCATCGCGATGGTCATCAGCATCATCCTGATGGTGGTGATCATCGGCGGCATCCTGGCGCCGATCGTGGGCCTCGTCAACCTGGTGTTCTGCATCATTGCCGCAGTCAAGGCCAACAACGGCGAAGCCTATCGCTACCCGTTCACCCTGCGCCTGATCAAGTAAGACCGGCTGCATGCGGAACTGAAAACGCCCGGCATTGCCGGGCGTTTTCATGTGCGGGGAGCGACGGGGGCCGGCGAGCGAGCAGCGATCAATGATCGCGTTCGACCGCCAGCGTCGCCAGCGCACGCAGTGCATCGGCCTCTTCCCCGTATCCGGCCAGGATCGCCTGCATGCGCGCTGCGAGCTCGTGCAGCTGGGCCTTCGCACCGTCCATGCCAAGCAGCGCGGGGAAGGTGCTCTTGTCCTGCGCCTGGTCCTTGCCGGCGGTCTTGCCCAGCTGTTCGGAACTGGCTTCGACATCGAGGATGTCATCGCGGACCTGGAAGGCCAGGCCGAGTGCATCGGCGAAACTGTCGAGCTGGGCCAGTCGGGGCTCGGGGGCCTGGCCGCACAGCGCACCCATGCGCACCGCCGCGCGGATCAGTGCGCCGGTCTTCAGTGCATGCATGCGGGTCAGTGCCGCCAGGGTCTGTTGCTGGCCGGTAGCATCGATGTCCAGCGCCTGGCCGCCGCACATGCCGGAGGCACCGGACGCGTGGGCCAGGGTCTGCAGGCAGGCCACGCGCAGCGTGGCCGGCAGCGGCGCATCGGCCAGCAGGCCAAAGGCACGGGTCTGCAGGGCGTCACCGGCGAGGATCGCGGTGGCTTCGTCGAAGGCGATGTGGGTGGTCGGCTTGCCGCGGCGCAGCGCGTCATCGTCCATCGCCGGCAGGTCGTCATGCACCAGCGAATAGGCGTGGATGAGCTCGACGGCCATCGCCGCCGCGTCCAGGTGTTCCGGTTGCGCGCCGAACAGGTGGCCACTGGCGTACACCAGCAGCGGGCGCATGCGCTTGCCGCCGCCCAGCACCGAATAGCGCATGGCCTGGTGCAGGCGCTGCGGTGCTTCGGCAGGCGAGGGCAGGGCGGCGTCGAGCTGGCTTTCGATACGGTCGCGCCAGCGCGCGAACAGAACCTCAGCCGTCATGGCTGGGCGGATCGAAAGGCTCGGATGCTTCCGGTTGGGCCGGATCGCTGAGCAGGCGCACGCGCAGTTCGGCCTGCTCCAGCGCCTGCTGGCACTGGCGATACAGACCGACGCCACGTTCGTAAGCACTGAGCGAGGCTTCCAGGCTCAGCTCGCCGGTTTCCATCTGCTCCACCAGCTGTTCCAGCGATTCGAGCGATTGCTCGAACTGGGCGACCGGGGAGGCGTTTTCGGGGGACTTCTTGGCCATGCGGCAAGTGTGGACGGGCCGCGCGCGGGGGTCAATTCACCAGCCGCCGGGACGCCACAGCAGCTGCGCGCCATGGGCCTGCAACCAGGCCTGCAGCGGCGCGCCGATGACCACATCGGCGGCGGCCAGCAGCTGTGGTCCATCGAAGAGCAGCGGCAGCTGGGCGCGCCGCCAGGGGGCAAGGTGTTCGCGTTGCAGGCAGTCCTTCAGCGCATGCGAATGCGGGCGACCGGGCAGCAGGATGCGCTCACCGCCCACGCGTGCCCGGACCTGCAGTGGCCGTTCGAAGCCGGCGGCGCCCTGCAGGCGCAGTTGGCCGCCATCAGGCAACGCCAGGGGGGCATGCCCATCCCAGTCGGCCTGCCACTGGCGGGGCAGCGCCGGCAGCTGCGCGGGCAGCAGATAGGCATGGTCGCGCCATTGCCGGATGGCATGATCGCGCCAGCGCAGCCGGGCCTGGCGATCGTTGCCGGCCGGCAGCAGTTCGTCCAGTCCCTGCTGCAGCACCTTCGCCGGCAGTGGGGCGGCGCCGTGGCCGACCACCCAGGCACGCAGCACCCGCGCGGCGCGCCCGGGCGAGACCTGGCGCAGCAATGGCAGCGACAGCACGCGCGGTGCCACTTCCAGGTGCGCGATCAGCTCGGCGTCCTCCTCATCGAGCAGCTGGCGGGTCTGCCCGCAGTGCGCCGCGCTGCCCGCCAGCGCCGCAGCGGCATGCGGCCAGCGCTGGCGCAGCAGCGGCAGCACTTGCAGGCGCAGGAAGTTGCGATCGGCGTGGTCGTCGCCATTGCTGGGGTCTTCGATCCACGGCAGCGCGTGCTGGCGCGCGTAGTCGAGCAGTGCACTGCGCGGGACCGCCAGCAGCGGCCGCCATAGCGGATGCTGGCCAAGGTGGCTGTGTGCCGACATCGCGGCCAGGCCATCGACGCCGGACCCCCGCAGCGCACGCAGCAGGAAGGTCTCGGCCTGGTCGTCCTGGTGCTGCGCCAGGGCCAGCGTTTCGCCGTCGCGCAACTCGGCCGCGAACGCCGCACGCCGGGCCTGCCGCGCTGCGCCCTCAAGGCCGAGGCCTGCGCGGTTGTCGATCTGCACGCGATGCACGGCCAGTTCGATGCCCAGTGCTGCGCATTGCTGCTGGCAATGCAGCACCCAGTCATCGGCGGCCGGTTGCAGGCCATGGTGCACGTGCACCGCACGCAGTGCCGTGCCGGAAAGCTGTGCGCAGCGCCACAGCCAGTGCAGCAGCACGGTCGAGTCGACACCGCCGCTGTAGCCCACCAGCAGCGGCGCATCCAGCGCAACAGGGGCGGGGAAGGCAGTCACGGCGGCAAGTATAGGGTGGGGTTTACTTGGCAGGGCTGCGCCCTGCACCCGCTACGGGCCAGAGCAACAGCAACAGCAACGGCAGAAGCTGGTTTCCTGAAGGTTGGCGGGGTGGGTCCGGTTGCGGGAGACGCCGTAAACCCGTCCATGGGGGCTTGGCCGCGGCATCCATGCCGCGGACACTCCCGCAACCGGACCCACCCCGCCCTCGACAGTTTCCTGCGAACTGTCGGGTTGCTCATGGGGTCAGATCCGTTTTCCTGCGGAAAACGGATCTGACCCCGGATTCAATTCGATATCTGACAGATTCGATCCACGCAAAGCGTGGATGGTCCAACCGTCACCGGAAATCTGTCGGGGGTGGGGCGGTGTGGGTGGGCAGGACCGTTGGCGCCATGGATGGCGCCATCGAGCCCCCATGGACGGGTTTACGGCGTGTCCTGACCACCCACACCGCTCCGCCCAACTCACAGAAAACCAGAGCCGCTTTTGATCTTGATTTGGCTTCGGCTTCGGCTTCGGCTTCGGCAGGTGCAGGGCGCAGCCCTGCCGAAAAAACTACTTCACCCGGCGGCCCGCGCGGTCGATGCGGAACCACTCTCCGCCTTCCATCGGCGTGTGGCCATCGGCATCCGGCGTACCACGACGGCAGCCGTTGCAGACCTCGGCCACGCCCTCCTGGAACGGCCAACCGAAATCGAACGTGCCGGGTACCACCTGGCGGAACGTCAGGTCGAAGTAGCCGATGCGCTTGCCGATGCGGCCGCGCAGCAGTCCTTCCTGCGGTGTTTCCGGGCCGTTGTCCCAGGTCAGCACCGGCAGGCTGCGGCCCTTGCGGTCGACGTAGTGGAAGCCCTGGTCGGCGTACACCACGGCCAGGCCGTGGTCGTCGTAGTTCAGGTCTTTCAACGTGCCGGCGCTGATCTTCGGCCGATGATCGACCACCTCGCAGCCGGGCAGCGGCCACAACCCGTGTTCGTCAGTCAGCAGCTGGCATGCCGGTGCCTGTGCCAGCGCGCTGGCACTGGCCAGCACGCCAAGCAGGGCCAGCGACCGCGCGAAGCGGCCGCTGGCAGGGGCAGGGCGGGCCTGCCGCACGATCACTTGGCCTCGGCCTTGCGTTCGAATGCCGTCGGCGCCGGCAGCTGTACCGGCACGCCCTTGTCATCGCAGGTGCCGGCCTGGCACAGGCGCTCGCGCAGGGCCGGGGTGGCCTGCACGATCATGTGGTAGATCGCGTTCTGTTCCAGCGTGCCGTGGATCGCCTTGCTGCCCGGGCCGCGCGCCCAGATGCCGACGTCCTCGCCGCCGTGCGACTCGGACTTCATCGGCACCAGCGCCTCCTGCATGTAGTCCGGATGCTCGGTGTCGACCTCGCGCAGGTTCGGGCGGCCGTTGGCCGGTTCGAAGCTGCTCGGGTTGTGCGGGTAGCGCTTCGGGCCGGCCGGCTGCTGGTTGCTGCTGCCGGTATGGCCCGGGCCGTTGGCATAGCTCAGCGTGGTGTACGGCTGGCCGGTGCCATCCAGTGCGTAGTCCAGCTTGCCGGCGCCATCTTCGCCACCCTTGTCCTTCACCTTGCCCAGGATCGGGTTGCCGCGCGCCGGGTAGCCGACGAAGTTCAGCGTGTGCGAGTGGTCGGCGGTAACGATGATCAGGGTGTCGTCGGCCGAGGTCAGCTCGTTGGCCACGCGCACCGCGTCGGACAGCGCCACGGTCTCGGTCAGTGCACGGTAGGCGTTGCCGCTGTGGTTGGCGTGGTCGATGCGCGCGCCTTCGATCATCAGCACGTAGCCTTCCGGGTGCTTCGACAGATTCCTGATCGCTGCCGCCGTCAGTTCGGCCAGGCTCGGCTCGCCGCCCGGATCCTGCGGGCGCTCGTATTCGTAGCGCATGTGGTCCGGCTCGAACAGGCCGAGGATGGCCGGTGCATTGGCGGCGGCGGCCAGCTGCTTGCTGTTCCACACGTAGGCGCCCTGCGGGTGCGCCTGCTGCCATTCCTGCACCAGGCTGCGACCATCCAGGCGCTGGCCGACCTTGTCGTCGTACTCCGGATCGCGCTCTTCGACGGTGGTGAACTCACCGCGGCCGCCCCCCAGGGCAACCAGCGGGCCCCGGCCGTAGCGCGAGGTCGACAGCAGCTGCTGGGCGATGTCCTTGCAGCCCGCGGCCTTGGCCGCCTCGGTCAGGTCGGTGTCGTTTTCCCAGTTGCGCTCCGGCGAGTGCGCGTAGGTGGCGGCCGGGGTCGCATGGGTCAGCCGCGCGGTGGATACCACGCCGGTAGCCAGGCCAGCGCTGTCGGCCAGCTGCAGCCAGGTCAGCAGGCCCTTGGACAGGCTGTCGGCGCAGTCGGTACGGCTGCCGGCGCTGACACCGATCGCGCCCATGTGGGTCTTCACGCCGGTGGTGATGGCGGTCATGGTGCCGGCCGAATCCGGGGTCTGCGAATCGGTGTTGTAGGTCTTGCTGAACGCCGTGGCCGGGAAGCGCTCCCACGACAGCAGGTTCTCTTCGCCCGAGCCGCCCTTCTGCTGGCCCTCGTAGATGCGCGAGGCGGCCACGGTGGTCAGGCTCATGCCGTCGCCGAGGAACAGGATGACGTTCCTGGCCTTGCCGGACATCGCGCCGTTGGCGGCGGCCTGGGCGGCGCCGCTGCGGTACCACCACTGCGGGGTTTCGCCGGCCGGGTGGGCGACCGGGGCGACGGCGATCTTCAGGCCGGCCGGGGCGGAGGCAGGGGAGGTGCTGGCGCAGGCGCCGAGCAGCAGGGTGGTGGCGCAGGCGGCCAACAGGGAGACAGAACGGCGCATGGACGCTGGGATCTCACAAACTGTAACGGGACATTCATTATGCCCGCCCTCGCAAGGCACGCCGATGACACACTGATTTGCCGGTCGGGCGGTCGTTCCGCAGGCCGCGTTGGGCTATCGTGCCAGCATCCCTTCCTTCCCTCTGGATTGCCTATGAAGCTGGTCTCTGCCTGGCTGCGGATTCCATTCTGGCAGCGCGTGGTCGGTGGCTTCGTGCTCGGTGCGCTGGCTGGCTGGGCGCTCGGCCCCGCTGCGGAAACGTGGTTCGGCCCGCTCGGCGAGCTGTACGTCACCCTGATCAAGATGATCGCCGTGCCGCTGGTGTTCTTCGCGGTCATCAACGCGATCTCGTCGCTGCACGGGCAGAAGTCGGTGGCCGCGCTCAGTGGCCGTACCTTCCTGTGGTTCGTGATCACCGCAGCATTGGCGGTGTGCGTCGGGCTGGGCGTGGGCACCGTGCTGCAGCCCGGCGCCGGTGGCCTGCAGCTGACGATGGCCAGCAACTACGTGCCGCGTGAAGTGCCCAGCGTGGTGCAGGTGCTGCTGGACGTGGTGCCGGCCAATGTCTTCTACGCGCTGTCCGGCATCGGCACCAAGGTCAACGCGGCCGGTGAGACCGTGCTGGCGGCCGGTCGTGGCTCGATCCTGCCGGTGATCTTCTTCGCCGGGCTGGTCGGCTTTGCCATCGTCAAGCTCGGCGAGAAGGTGACCGAGGCGCGCAAGCTGGTCGGGCAGATGAGCGACATCATGATCCAGGTGACCCGCTTCGTGCTGGAAGTCACCCCGATCGGCACCTTCGGCCTGATCGCCGGCCTGGTCGGCAGCTATGGCTTCGAGAAGCTGCTGCCGCTGGGCCATTTCGTGCTGGCCCTGTACGTGGCCTGCGCCCTGCACATCGTGGTGGTCTACAGCGCGCTGCTGCTGGCGCACGGCCTGAACCCGCTGAAGTTCTTCCGCGGCGCGGCGCCGGGCATGCAGGTGGCCTTCGTCAGCTCGTCCAGCTTCGCCGCGATGCCGGTGGCGCTGCGTTCGATCACCCACAACCTGGGCGTCAACAAGGACTACGGTTCGTTCGCGGTGCCGCTGGGCGCCAGCATCAAGATGGACGGCTGCGGCGCGATCTATCCGGCGCTGTGCGCGGTGTTCATCGCGCAGTACAGCGGTGTGCCGCTGACCCCGGAGCAGTACGTGGTGGTGCTGATCGCTTCGGTGCTGGGCAGCTTCGGTACGGCCGGCGTGCCGGGGACCGCGGTGATCATGGCCACGGTGGTGCTGAGCGCGGCGAACCTGCCGCTGGAGACCATCGGCTACCTGTACGCCATCGACCGCATCCTGGACATGATGCGCACGATGACGAACGTGACGGGCCAGATGCTGGTGCCGGTGATCGTGGCCAAGGAGACCGGGCTGCTGGACCAGGCGGTGTATGACAACCCGTCCAGTAACGTGGGCGTGGACGACCCCGACCCGACACCACCACGCGGCTGAGGTTGCGTGGAGATGAAAGGCCCGCCCTGACCCGGCGGGCTTCTTGTCTGGGAGCTGGCTGGCGCGGTGGCGGTCAAGCCGGGCCTGGTAGATCCACGCCATGCGTGGATGGAGGCGGTGCCGACCCAGGTCGGCACCCACCAAAGGTCACCAGAGGTCAGTAGATCCACGCCATGCGTGGATGAGGGCGGTGCCGACCCAGGTCGGCAGCGACCCACCATTACGCGGGCCCAACAAAAAAGCCGCTGCAGGGCAGCGGCTTTGCTTTGCGTATCAGGCGGCGCCGTGGCGCCAGCCGGTCAGAGGTCGACCCGGCGAGCCTGCATGAACTTGTTGCCCCAGTAGCCACTGAGCAGGGTGTCCACGCGCACGTCCTTGCCCGAGCTCGGTGCGTGCAGGAAGCGGCCGTCCCCCACGTAGATGCCGACGTGGTCGACGCGGCCCTTGCGGCCGAAGAAGACCAGGTCACCGGCCGCCAGCGCGGTGCGGTCGTTGATCAGCTCGGCGTTGTCATCGTGCGCCATCTCGCGCGAGACACGCGGCAGCTCGATGCCCAGGGCCGAGCGGAACACATAGCCGACCAGGCCGCTGCAGTCGAAGCCGCTGTCCGGATTGCTGCCACCCCACCGGTAGGGGGTACCCAGCAGGGTCATCGCGCGGCGCAGCAGCGACTGCACCTTGCCGTTGTCCGCGGCGGTGCCGACGACGCTGCCATTGGCGGCGCTGCTGGTGTCGTAATTGGCGAGCAGGCGGCTGAGGTCACCGGCCACCACGGCCGAGCGGTCCATCAGCGGAATGGTGTCGTTGGCGGCCAGGTGCGGCAGCAGCGCGGCCAGCGTGGCGCTGGCGGCGGCATCGACGCGGCTGCGCTGGGGAGCGGCAGCCTCGGCCTTGGCGGCCGGTCGGGCGGTGCTCTCGGCCACCGGGGCCGCGGGTGCATCGGAACGGTTCGGAACCGTCTGCGACCAGGCCGGAAGGCTGGTCAGGCACAGTGCCAGGCCAAGCAGCAGCGGGCGGGCACCACGTGAAGATACGGAAGTCTGGCCTTCGCTTTTCAGGTCGTCAGTCGTCACGCGTCGGTCACAGGAAAAAAACGATGGGGCATCATGCCCTGTAAAAGCGCGGATAAGTTAAAAATTCCGTTAGTAATTCGTTAGTTCCATGGTGATTCTCGTCACAGTTTTGAACATATCGCCTGTTCATTTTAGCGAAGGACGCGTTTCGCCCCTGTGTAGTGGTCCTTCCAGTAAGGTCCACTGAGCGAGTCCAGGCGCACCGTGCCGCCGGTGCTCGGCGCGTGCACGAAGCGTCCTTCACCCACATAGATGCCGACGTGGGTGACGCTGCCGCGGCTGCCGAAGAACACCAGGTCGCCGGTGGCCAGGCGCTGCGGATCGATCTTCGGGCCCTGTACCGCAGCGAGGTCGCGCGAGGTGCGCGGCAGCCGCAGGTCCAGCATCTCGCGGTAGACATAGGCGACCAGGCCGCTGCAGTCGAAGCCCGAGTCCGGGGTATTGCCGCCATAGCGGTAGGGCGTGCCGACCAGGCTGATGGCGCGCATCAGCACCGAGTTGGCGGCCTCGGGGTTGTCCGGCACGGTCTTTGGCCAGTTCGCCGTCGGCGGCGGCGGGGCCGGACGGGTGGCCTTGCCGCCGCCGCAGGCGGTCATCAGCAGGGGCAGGGCCAGCAGCAGGGCCGGGGCAAGGAACCGGCGCGGGCCGGACGAAACTGGCGTGATGTGCATGATCTCCGGATAATGCGCCACCTTGGATTGGCCGTCATGATGGCGGCGTCCCCGTCGGGCGACAACCCGCCCCAACCCGCCTGCCTCCGGCAGATCCAGACAGAGTTGCGCATGAAGATCGAAAAAGACCGCGTTGTCCGCTTCCACTACACCGTTTCCGAAGTCGGCCAGGAGCCGATCGAATCGTCCAAGGACCGCGGCGAGCCGCTGGCGATCCTGATCGGCCACGGCAACATCATCCCGGGCCTGGAAAACGCCATGATGGACAAGGAAGCCGGCGCGACGTTCAACGTCGACGTCAAGGCGGCCGACGCCTACGGCGAGCGCCGTGAGGGCCTGTCCCAGCGCGTGCCGAAGAAGCACTTCGGCAACACCAAGCTGGCTCCGGGCCAGCAGGTGGTGCTGCAGACCAACTTCGGCCCGCGTGCGGTGACCGTGCAGAAGGTCGGCATGAGCGTCGTCGACGTCGACCTGAACCACCCGATGGCCGGCAAGGACCTGCACTTTGACGTCGAAATCGTCGACGTGCGCGAAGCCGGCAAGGAAGAGCTGGACCACGGCCACGTCCATGGCGACGGTGGTCACCAGCATTGATCGCAGCGCGATCGTGATGGCAGCGACGGCCCGCTTCGGCGGGCCGTTGTGTTTCCGGGCCACGACGCGGGCGTCCATGCCGCGCGGGCCGGCGGCATAATGGCGGACCTGCCCGACGGACGCCCCGTGAACGCTGTTTCTCCTTCCCTGCAGCCGATGGCCTCCGGCGAACGCATCGCGGTGCTGGACGTACTGCGCGGCGCGGCACTGCTGGGCATCCTGCTGATGAACATCGAGGCCTTCAGCGGCCCGCTGGACTTGGCCTTCACCGGCATCGACACGCACTGGCAGGGCATCGACTCCTGGGCCGATGCGTTGGTCTATGTGTTCGTACAGGGCAAGTTCTTCACCCTGTTCTCGCTGCTGTTCGGCGCCGGCTTCGCAGTGATGGCGCAGCGCGCCGAGGTGGCCGGGCGCGCGTTCACGCCGTTCTACCTGCGCCGCAGCGCTGGCCTGCTGCTGATCGGCCTGTGCCACGCGCTGCTGGTCTGGTCCGGCGACATCCTGGTGATGTACGCGTTGGTCTCGTTGCCGCTGCTGGCCTGCCGCGAGGCGCCGCGCAGCTGGCTGCCGTGGATGGGCGTGACGGTCTACCTGGGCGGCGTGGCGATGATGCTGCTGGTGGGCGCGATGGTGTCGATGGCTTCGGCGGAGGATGTGCAGAAGATGCTCGCCGAAGCACAGCAGGCCATCGCGCAGCAGCGCCTGGTCTACGGCCACGGCAGCTGGATGCAGGCCACCACGCAGCGCCTGCACGAGTTCGGATCGTCGATGGGCGCGCTGCTGATCACCGGTCCGGAAGTGCTGGGCATGTTCCTGATCGGCAGCTGGTTCACCGCCAGCGGCGCACTGGCATCACCCGAGCGCTTCCCACGGCTGTACGCGCTGCTGCGTTGGGTGGCGCTGCCGCTGGGCCTGGCGGTCACGCTGCTCGGCGTTGCCTGGAAGCCGTATCTGGCACCGGGCGCCTACGACCTGCCGGTGACCGCAGCGATGGCACTGGTGACGATCGGCGGGCTGCCGATGTGCCTGGGTTACCTGGCGTGGATCGTGCATTGGCGCGCGCGGCTGGAATGGCTGGCGCCGGTCGGGCGCATGGCATTGACCCACTACCTGGCCCAGTCGCTGCTGTGTACCTGGCTGTTCTACCACTATGGCCTGGGTGGGTTCGAGCGGATGCCGCGCAGCGTGCAGTTGCTGTTCGCGCTGGTGGTGTTCGCAGCGCAGGTGGCTGTTTCGCACGCATGGCTGGCGCGCTTCCGCTTTGGTCCGATGGAATGGCTGTGGCGTGCGATGACCTACCGGCAGTGGCCACCGATGCGGCGCAGGGCGGAGCAGGGCTGAGCGATGGGCGCGCATGCGCTGTGCTGATCGGTCGCGGCCCCATGCGTCCTCACGCCTGGCTTGCGGCGGGGCATGGCATGCTCGGCATCAGCATGAGCACCGGTGGTGGCCAGCGGATCGCCGATCACGTCCTGCGGCCGCGCGCTGGTGATCGATCCTGCCCCTACCGACCGAGCGATTCCGATGAGCACTGCACCCTATGATTACGACCTGATCGTCCTTGGCGGCGGCTCCGCCGGCCTGGCCGGTGCGATCCGCGCGGCCCAGCATGGCCGGCGCGTGGCGCTGCTGGAGCCGGGTGAACTGGGCGGCACCTGCGTCAACGTCGGCTGCGTGCCGAAGAAGGCGATGTGGCTGGCGGCCGACCTGCACGAGCGCATCGGCCTGGCCAACGCGATGGGCTTCGATGTCGAAGCACGCCCGGCGCTGTCGTGGAAGGAACTGGTGATCCATCGGCAGGCCTACATCAGCAACATCCACACCAGCTACCACAAGCGCCTGGATGAAACCGGCGTGGTACGGATTCCGGCGCGCGGCCATCTGCTCGACGCGCATACCGTGGCCTGCAGCGACGGCGTGCGCTACAGCGCCGAGCACATCCTGATCGCCACCGGCGCGCACCCGCTGCGCCCGGAGATTCCCGGCGCGGAACTGGGCCTGGTCTCCGATGATTTCTTCGATCTGCGCGCGGCACCGGCCGAGGTCGCGATCATCGGTGGCGGTTACATCGCGGTGGAACTGGCCGGGCTGCTGCAGGCACTGGGCAGCCGGGTAAGCCTGCTGGTACGGGGGCAGCGCCTGCTGGAGCGCTTCGATTACGAGCTGACCGATCAGCTGGCCGAGAACCTGAAACAGCAGGGCGTGCGGATCCACTTCGGCTATCGCCTGCGCGAACTGCAGCGCGATGGCGAGCGCGTGCGTGCGTTCGGCCATGACGGCCCGATGGACAGTGTGTTCGATGCGGTGTTCTTCGCTGCCGGCCGCCGCGGCAACAGCCGGGGCCTGGGTCTGGAAGCGCTCGGCATCGGCATCGGCGAGCATGAGCAGGTGCAGGTGGACGAGTGGCAGACCACCGGTGTGCCGACCGTGCACGCGGTCGGCGACATCGCCGGCAAGGTCGGCCTGACCCCGGTGGCGGTGGCCGCGTCGCGGCGGCTGATGGACCGGCTGTTCGGGGGCCGCCCGCAGTCGAAGATGGATTACGAGAACGTGGCCAGCGTGGTGTTCTCGCACCCGCCGCTGGGCGCGGTGGGCATGAGCGAGGAAGAAGCGCGCCGGCGTTTCGACCAGGTGAGCGTCTACCACAGCCGCTTCCGCCCGATGCTGCAGGCGCTGGCCAACGGCACCCAGCGCAGCCTGTTCAAGATGGTCTGTGCCGGCCCGGAAGAACGCGTGGTGGGCATCCACCTGCTGGGCGAAGCGGCCGACGAGATCCTGCAGGGCTTTGCCGTGGCGGTGAAGATGGGCGCGACCAAGGCCCAGTTCGACGACACCGTGGCGATCCACCCGACCTCGGCCGAGGAAGTGGTGCTGATGCGCTGAGCCGGGCCGTTGTGGCTTTACAGGGCATCGGGCGCCCCCATGCGACAATGGGCGTCCCCACGCCTTGCCGGGCCGCCCTGCGCGGCCCGCCGTCGTCCTGATGTCCACTCCCGCTTCCCGCATCGCCACTGCTTCCCCGCGCATTGCGCTGGGCGGCATCGGCCTCGCCGCGATCGGCGCCGTTGCCGCGTCGGGCAAGGCGATCATCGTCAAGCTCGGCCTGCGCCATGGCGTCGATGCCACCACGCTGCTCGCGCTGCGCATGCTGATGGCGCTGCCGCTGTTCGTGCTGATGGCCCTGTGGGCCGCGCGCCGGGCCGAGCCGTTGTCCTGGGCTGATCGCGCCCGCGTGCTGTGGCTGGGCTTCACCGGCTATTACCTGTCCAGCCTGCTCGACTTCCAGGGCCTGCAGTACATCAGCGTGACCCTGGAGCGGCTGATCCTGTACTTGAACCCGACCCTGGTACTGCTGATCAACGTACTGCTGGCGCGCCAGCGGCCGGGCCGCTGGCAGATCGGTGCGCTGGTGCTGAGTTACCTCGGCGTGCTGCTGGCCTTCGGGCACGACCTGCAGCGCGAAGGCGGCCAGATCATCGTCGGCAGCCTGCTGGTGCTGGGCAGTGCGCTCAGCTATGCGCTGTACCTGTTCGGCAGCGGACAGGTGGTCGCGCGCATCGGTGCGGTGCGGCTGACCGCCTATGCCAGCTGCGTGGCCAGTGTGCTGGTGCTGCTGCATTTCGCAGTGACCCATCCGCTGCCGTTGCTGTGGCAGGCACCGGCGCCGGTACAGTGGCTGTCGCTGGTCAACGCCACGGTGTGCACGGTGCTGCCGGTGCTGGCGATCATGCTGGCGGTGCAGCGCGTGGGTTCGTCGCTGGCCGCACAGGTCGGTATGCTGGGCCCTGTTTCCACCATCGTGATGAGCCTATGGCTGCTCGACGAACCGATGGGGCCGGCGCAGATCGCCGGCACCGTGCTGGTGCTGATCGGCGTGCTGCTGGTGACCCGGCTGCGGCACTGACCCCGGAGCAGGCGCGTGCGCGCATCCTGGCGGTGATCCGCGCGATCCCGGCGGGGCAGGTGATGGGCTATGGCCAGGTCGCGATGCGCGCTGGCCTGCCCGGGCGTGCGCGCTTGGCCGCACGCGTCCTGGGCCAGAACGACGATCCCGACCTGCCCTGGCACCGTGTGCTGCGCTCGGATGGGCGCATCGCCATGGCGGAAGGGTCGGCCGGCTGGCGCGAGCAGTCGCAGCGCTTGCGTGCCGAGGGCGTGCAGGTGGAAAACGGCCGGGTGCGGATGCCGGCGGCCGATCCGGCGGCGGCGCTGGATGCTGCTGTGTGGGGGCCCGGCTGAGCATCGCTGGCGACTGAACAGGGCATCCCGTGGGCGCGCCAACATCACACGGTGCTGCGGCTATGATGGAGGCCGTTCCATGCCGGTGCTCCCATGTTCCCGCGACTGCCAACCGTCACCAAGGCCCTGCTGATCGCCAACGCGATCCTGTTCCTGCTGCAGCAGCCGTTCCTGCTCGGCATGCAGACCTTCGAGCCGTTCATGCTGCAACCGCTGCAGCAGGGCTTCGACGCGTTCTCCCCCGGCGGCAACTTCCAGCCGTGGCAGCTGCTGACCTATGGCTTCCTGCATGGCAGCTTCGGCCACCTGTTCTTCAACATGCTGGCGGTCTTCATGTTCGGCGCGCCGCTGGAGCAGACCTGGGGCGAGAGGCGCTTCCTGCTGTACTACCTGGTCTGCGTGGCCGGTGCCGGTGTCTGCCAGCTGCTGGTGGGTACGCTGCTGGAAAACCCTGCCACGGTGCTGGGCGCTTCCGGCGGCGTGTTCGGACTGCTGCTCGCTTACGGCATGCTGTTCCCGAACCAACGGGTGATGCTGCTGTTCCCGCCGATCCCGATGAAGGCGCGCACCTTCGTGATCCTGTTTGGCGTGGGCGAACTGGTGCTGGGCATGACCGGCTGGCAGCCGGGCGTGGCCCACTTCGCGCACCTGGGCGGCATGCTGTTCGGCTGGTTGCTGATCCGCTACTGGCGTGGGCAGCCGCCATTCAAGCGCCGCCCGCCCGGCCCACCGAAGCGCCCCAACCATCTGCGCAGCGTCAAATGATCCGAAGGATCATTTGACGTTGTAGGTGCCGACCGTTGGCCGGCACGCCTTCTCCCACGCTGTAGGTGCCGACCGTCGGTCGGCACGCCTCTACAGATCCTGCAACACCACCTGCGCCGCGTTGTGCCCCGGCGCACCGGTGACGCCACCGCCGGGGTGTGTGCCCGAACCGCACAGGTACAGCCCGGGCAGGGCGCCGCGATAGCCGGCCTGGCCGACCATCGGCCGTGCCGAGAACAGCTGGTTGGCGCTCAGTGCGCCGTGGAAGATGTCACCGCCGACCAGGCCGAAGGTGCGTTCCAGGTCCAGCGGCGACAGCACCTGTCGGCCAAGCACGCTGTCGGCGAAGCCCGGTGCATACCGGTCGACGGTCGCGATCATCAGATCGGCTACGGTGTCGCGGTGATCATCCCAGTGACGTCCATCGGGCAGCACCGGTGCCACGTGCTGGCAGAACAGACTGGCCACATGCCGGCCGACCGGCGCCAGCGAAGCGTCCAGCGTGCTGGGAATCAGCATCTCCACGATCGGTTCGCGCGACCAGCCGTCGCGGCGCGCATCCAGCCAGGCGCGGTCCATGTAGTCCAGGCTGGGTGCCATGATGATGCCGGCGCTGAGGTGATCGCCGGGGCCGGGCAGGGCGCGGAAGTCCGGCAGCCGCGACAGCGCCACGTTCATCCGGAACGTGCCGGAACCGCAGCGCCAGTTCGCCATGCGTTCGCGGGTCGCGTCCGGTACCTGTGCCGGGGCCAGCATCTGCTCGTACAACAGCTTCGGATTGACGTTGGCGATCACCGCGCGTGCACGCAGGATTTCACCGTTGGCCAGTTCCACTCCCACGGCACTGCCGTGTTCAACCAGTACGCGTCGCACGCCGGCGTCCACCTGCAGTTCCGCGCCAGCCGCGCGTGCAGCGGCGGCGATGGCCTGGCTGATTGCGCCCATGCCGCCGATCGCATGGCCCCACGCACCCTTCAGGCCATTGCACTGGCCGAACACATGATGCAGCAGGACGTAAGCGCTGCCCGGTGTATACGGGCTTGCATAGTTGCCGACAATGCCATCGAAGCCGAACAGGGCCTTGATCGGCTCGCTCTCGAACCAGCGGTCCAGGTACTCGGCCGCCGACAGCGTGAACAGGTCCAGCAGTTCCTGCCGCAGCGATGGATCCAGCACCGCCAGTTCGCGGCCGAGGCGGCCCATCTGCCACAGCGCGGGCAGGGCACGCCAACCGCCGGCCACGCCCAGATCCGGCGGTGCACGCAGGGCCCATGCGCGGAGCACGTCGGCGAACATCTCCAGGCGCGCTTCGTAGGCGGGCAGGCGCTGCGCATCCCGCTCGGAAAATCTGGCGACTTCGGCCTGGGTGCGGCCCGGTGCCGACAGCAGGTAGCGGTCGTCGGGCAATGGCAGGAAGTTGTTGGCCGGGCGATTGATGATGCGCAGCCCATGCGCATGCAACTGCAGGTCGTCGATCACCTTCGGTTGCAGCAGCGACACGGTGTATGACGCCACCGAGTTGCGGAAGCCTGGATGAAACTCCTCGGTGACCGCAGCACCGCCGAGAACGCCACGACGCTCCAGCACCCGCACCTTCTTTCCGGCGCGTGCCAGGTAGGCCGCGCAGACCAGGCCATTGTGGCCACCGCCGATGATGATCGCATCCCAGGACATCAGCACCTCGAAAAAGGGGACGGAGGGGATTAAGTCGCAATTCGCACGGGGTCAGCAGCGGTGGGGAGAAACGACTTAATCCCCTCCGTCCCCTTTTTGGATGGCGGCCTGGAGGGTGGCGATGTCGATCTTCTTCATCGGCATCATCGCGTTGAAGGCGCGCTTGGCCAGCGCCTTGTCCTGGCTGGTCACCGCTTCGATCAGGACGCGTGGGCTGATCTGCCACGAGATACCCCAGCGGTCCTTGCACCATCCGCATTGGCTCTCCTGCCCGCCATTGCCGACGATCGCATCCCACAGGCGGTCGGTCTCGGCCTGGTCGTCGGTCTGGATCTGGAACGAGAACGCTTCGCTGTGCTTGAACGCAGGTCCGCCGTTGAGCCCGACGCAGGGGATGCCGCAGACCGTGAATTCAACGGTCAGCACGTCACCTTCCTTGCCGTCCGGGTAGTCGCCCGGGGCATGATGCACGGCCGTCACCGCACTGTCGGGCAGGTTGCCGGCATAGAAGGTGGCGGCCTCGAGCGCGTCGTTGTCGTACCAGAGGCAGATCGTGTTCTTGTGTGCCATGTCGGGGCTCCGCGATGGACGAAGCCGCAGCGATAGCATGCCCGGCGTTAACCCGGGATCGTGCTGCACCCGCAAAAAAAAGGGGCGCCCGAAGGCGCCCTTTGCGTTACCACGGCCGCTGAAGGCTCAACGCCAGACCTTGATCTGCTCGGCTTCGCTGCGCTGCATCGGCTGGCCGGCCTTGCAGCTGAAGGTGGCGCCGAACGCCGGCAGGTTGGCCAGCGTGCCATTGCTGCGCCACAGGCCCGGCGCGCGGATGTCGGCGGTCAAGCGGCGCGCGGCCTCGTTCGGCGACAGTTGCTGCGCCCACAACGCCGACCAGGCGCGGAAGAAGCCCTGCTGCTGTGCCGGCTTGGCCTTCGGCTCCTGCGCGGTGTACGCGGCCCAAGCCAGTTCCAGCCCGGCGATGTCGGCCAGGTTCTCTTCCTGGGTGAGCGTGCCGTTGACCTTGGCACCCTTCACGCCCGGGAAATCGTAGGCGCTGTACTGCGCGGCCACGCGGTTGCCGAGCAGGGTCCAGGCGGTCTTGTCTGCCGGCGTCCACCAGCTGCGCAGTTCGCCCTTGGCATCGACCAGTGCGCCCTTGGCATCAATCGCACGGGTCAGCTCATGGCCGACCAGGCCACCGAAACTGCCGAACTTGTCGGCGGCATCGGCCTTGGCGTTGAACACCGGGCCCTGCAGGATCGCAGCGGTGACGATCAGGCGGTTCTGCGCCAGATCGTAGGCCAGCGACGGCTGCTGCGGCAGCACGTCCCAGCGGCGGTCGGCGTTGCCCTTGCCGATGCGCTTCATTTCCTCGCGGTGGCGCCAGGTCGACGCGATCAGCATGTTGCCGCCGAACGAACCGCGGCCCATCGGTTGCACGCTGTAGTCGAGATCACGCAGCGGGGTGCCGATCTCGATCTTCAGCGCGGCCAGCTTGGCCTGCGCTTCGGTCTTGGCTTCGGCACTCATCCAGCTGCTGTTCTTGACCGCCTCGATCTGCACTTCGCGCACCTTGTCGACGATCCATGCGGCCTGGCGACGGTCTTCGGCCGACAGGTAACGGGCCGCGTATTCGCGGCCGAGCATCGGACCGGCGGCCACGTTGATCGCCTCCAGCACATCTTCCCAACGCGGCGGCGGCAGCGTTTCGCCACGCAGCACGCGGCCACGGAACTCAAACTCCGCGTCGCGGTAGGCCTTGGACAGGTAGGGCGCCATCGAGTCGCCCACGCGCCAGCGCAGGTAGGCCTTCCACTGGTCCGGCTTGAGCTTGGTGACCATGCCATCGAGCTGCTTGAACAGGCCCGGGTCGGCCAGCGAAACCAGGTCGTCGTCCACGCCCTGGGCCTTCAGGAACGCGTCCAGCTGCAGGTTGCGGTAGCGGCTGTTGAGCTCCTTGGTGGAGATCGGCGCGTAGTTGTTGAACGGGTTGTTGATCCCGGCCAGCGACTGCGCGTTGCGCGCCAGCTCGGTCTCCAGTGCGATCACCGACTGCGACTCGGCATCGAGCTTGGCCGCCGGCGTGCCGGTCAGTGCCAGGATCTGCTTCACGTAGGTGCGGTAGCGGCCCATCAGGGCCACGGTGTCGGCGTCGGTGCGGGTATAGAACGCCGGATCCGGCAGGCCCATGCCACCCTGCATGAAGTAGCCGATGTGACGATCAAGTGCCTTCAGATCGACGTCCGGGCCGAAGTTGAAGGCCACCGGGATGCCGACCTGGTGCAGCGCGGCGATCGACGCCGGCACATCCTTGGCCTTCTTGATGGCATTGATGCGGGTCAGCAGCGGCGCGATCGGGTTGGAGCCGTCCGCTTCCACCGCTGCCTCGTCCAGGCCGCTGGCCCAGAAGTCGCCCAGCAGCTTCTGCACGTTGCCCTGCGGCGACTTCATCGCGGCGTCGAGCAGTTCACGCTGCTGCTGGCGGCTGCGCTCGACCAGCTGGCCGAGCGCGGTGGTGGCGCCGGTCTGCGGCACCGGGTTGGCCTTCAGCCAGCCTGCATTGGTGGCGTCGTAGAAGTCGCTGCACTGGGCGCTGACGGCCGGGGCGCGAGCGGCCTTCTTCTTGGCGGCAGCAAACGCATCGTGGGTCGGGACCAGGGTCGCCAGGCTGATGCCCAGGGCGATGGCAAGCGGACGGAAATTGGGCATGTGGAACGAATCCGTGATGGATTGAGGGCGCGCGCACTATAGCAAGCCGGGCATGGGCGCGGCATGCACACATCACGCGCCGTCTGCCGGGCATCGCGCGGCGCTGCCACCGGGCGCGGGGAGGCGCGCGACATGCACGCGTCACGGCGTGGTCGGCAGGGGTGCCACGCCTTGCGTGGACGGCGGGCATCGCAAAAAAGCAAAGGCCCGGGAAGTCCCGGGCCCTTGCAGGTCTGCCGCAGCGTCAGCCGTGGCTTACCAGATCACCACCTGCTGCTCGCCGGTGCGGGCCATCGGCGAACCGGCCTTGCACTGGAACGCGGCAGCGAAGGTCGGCAGGTTCGACGGCGCACCCATGGCGCGGAACTGCGCCGGGGCGTGCGGGTCGGTGGCCAGGCGGACCTTGGCGTTTTCCGGGGTGTACTTGGTGCGCCACACGGTGGCCCAGTTGAAGAAGAAGCGCTGGTCGCGGGTGAAGCCGTCGACCTTGGCATCTTCCTTGCCGGCGGTGGCCTTCTGCAGGGCGTCGTAGGCGGTGGCCAGGCCGCCCAGGTCGGCGATGTTCTCGCCCAGCGTCAGGTGGCCGTTCACCGCCTGGCCGTCGACCTTGTACTGGTCGAACTGCTTGACCAGCTTGCCGGTCAGGCCTTCGAAGTTCTTCTTGTCGGCCGGGGTCCACCAGTCTTCCATGTTGCCGGTCGGCCCGAAGCGCGCACCCTGGTCGTCGTAACCGTGGGTCATCTCATGGCCGATCACCGCACCGATGCCGCCGTAGTTCAGCGCGTCGTCGGCCTTCGGGTCGAAGAACGGCGGCTGCAGGATGGCGGCCGGGAACACGATCTCGTTCTGCAGCGGGTTGTAGTAGGCGTTGACGGTCTGCGGGGTCATGCCCCACTCGGTCTTGTCCACCGGCTTGCCGATCTTGGACAGGTTGAACTTGTAGTTGAACTCGTTGGCCGCGCGCACGTTGCCCAGGAAGCTGTCGCGCTGGGTCTGCAGGCCCGACCAGTCACGCCACTTGTCCGGGTAACCGATCTTCGGGGTGAAGGTTTCCCACTTGGCGATGGCCTTGGCCTTGGTTTCCTCGCTCATCCAGCTCAGACCCTGGATGCGGTCCTTCAGCGAGGCAGCCAGGTTCTTCACCAGCTCTTCCATCTTCGCCTTGGCTTCCGGCGAGAAGGCCACCTTCACGTACAGCTGGCCGAAGGCTTCGCCGGCGTCATTCTCGATGGTGCCCAGCACGCGCTTCCAGCGCGGCTTCTGTTCCTTCTGGCCGTTGAGGGTCTTGCCGTAGAACTCGTAGTTCTCCTGCACGAACGCGTCGGCCAGGTACGGCGAGGCGCTGTCCACGGTGTGGAAGCGCAGGTAGGCGCGCCACACCGACGGATCGGTGTCGCCCAGCGCCTTGCTCACTTCCTCATGGAAGGCCGGCATGGCCAGCGAGAACTTCTCCGGTGCGGCCACGCCCTGCGACTTGAAGAATTCGGTCCAGCTGAAGTTCGGGGTCAGCTTGTCGGCGTCGGCCAGGGTGACCGGGTTGTAGTACAGCTCGACATTGCGCGACAGCTCGACGCGCGACTTGGAGGCCTTGGCCAGGCGGGTCTCGAACTTGACGACCTCTTCCGCCTGCTTGGCGGCATCGGCAGCGGCGACGCCGGACAGTTCCAGCACCTTGGCCACGTGCGCCTGATAGGCCTTCAGCTTGTCGGCGTTCTTGGCGTCGGTGTAATAGGTGGTATCCGGCAGGCCCAGGCCGCCCTGGCTGGCGTAGGCCATGTTCACGGCCGAGTTCTTGAAGTCGGCTTCGGCACCGAAGCCGAACAGGAGGTTGTCGCCCTTGGCGGCACTGGTGCGCAGGTAGTCGGCGATGGCCGCCTTGTCCTGCAGGCCGTCGATCGCGGTCAGGTCGGCCTTCAGCGGCTCGATGCCCTGTGCGTTGATCTTGGCTTCGTCCATGCCGGTGGCCCACAGGTCGCCGACGATCTTCTCGATGTGGTTCGGGTTCTTGACCTGCGCGACCTGTTCGGCCAGCTGGTGCTGCACGGCCACCGAGCGCTCGTCGAGGATGGTGAACGCGCCCCAGCTGGTGCGGTCGCCCGGGATTTCATTGGCGGCCAGCCACTTGCTGTTGACGTAGTCGCCGAAGGCGGTGCAGGCGTCCTTGGTGGTGTCCAGGTCGCTCGGCTGGAAGGCGTTGTAGGCCGGCAGCTTGCTCTCGTCCAGCTTATAGGTGGTGGCTTCGGCGGTGGCCGGGGCGGAGGCGGCGGCGTCCTTGGCCGGGGCTTCAGTCTTGCCGCAGCCGACCAGCGCGGCCGAAACGGCCAGGGTCAGCAGCACGATCTTGGGAGTACGGGTCACTTGAATGGCCTCCGGGCCGAGTGAGTCAGGGAGTGGCCGCAGGTGCGACCGTGGCCGAACGATACGCCGCCGGCCAGACCTGCAAGGGTGTCGAAGGTCATGGTCAATGGCAAGCCGGCCTGCCCTGGCGGTGGTCGGTCGCCAGCAGGCAGGATCGGCATGGTCCGTTGGGGGCGGCGGTGCGCCCTCAGCGCAGGCCAGGGGTCGGCTGGGGCGGTTCGTCCCCGGTCACCGGCTCGGGGGCGTCAACCTGTGGAGCAACATCGGGGATTCGGCTACGCGCCTGGTTTTCGGTGGAAACCGGGGCTACGTTGCCAATCTCCACGCGTCCCACCCGCGGTGTCGACCAGATGCTGTCCTGCCATTGCCGGTACAGCTGCGGGTCCCAGTAACGGGTGTCGTAGAACTTGCTGCCATCAATCTGTTCAGTGGTGCCATTCGGGCCCGGCACGAGAATCTTGACGTTGCCCGCAAAGCCGGTGCGGCTGCCGGTCATGCGCTTCTGTTCACGCCGCATTGCCAATGCGAGGCGCGGCTCGGCGGCAGCGTCTCCAAACCGTGCATACACCGCTTCGCCCTGGCCGATGGCCTGGTTGCGTTGGTATTCATCCAGCGCGGCCCAGTAGCGTTCGCGCAGTTCGACGAAGCCCTTGTAGCCACGCTCGGCAGCCAGGTCCATCCAGACGTAGGCCAGCGGGCGGTCGACCGCCGTGCCAGTGCCGTTCCACAGCATTTCAGCGACCCTTGCCTGCGAGACCTTGTCCCCGTAGAAACCGGCGCGCTGGAAGAACGCAAATGCAGCGGGCAGGTCGTTGGCGCGCTGTTTTTCCATGCCCAGCATGCGGAAGCGCAGGTCGGGATGACCGTTCAGGAAGCCCGCGCTGATCATCAGCGGATCATCGGTTGGATCGCTGGGCAGCGGGGCCGTGGAAGGCGCTGGAGGCGCCGCCGCCAGCATGGCCGGCGAGGCCAACGCGACCAGGAGAGGGAGTGGCGAAAGCCAATGCAGTTTCATGTTCATCAATCCGTGATGGCAGCAAGGGGACCGCGTGCCCCCAATCATCGGCCGGAGCGCGCTTCGGGACATGCGGCGTAGGTCATTGTGCCAAAGGAAACACGGGGCAGGCGTGCTGCCCCGGTTCGTTCAGCGTGCGGGCGTGCCGATATGCCGGCCGAAGAAGTCGAGCATCTTCGAGTACAGATTTACCCGGGCCGGAACGTCGTAGAAGCCATGCATTTCACCGGACTGGATGATCACGCCTTCCGGAGGGTTGCCGGCATCGGTGAGTGCCTTGGCCATCAGCTCGGTCTGTTCGGGCACGGCGCGCATGTCGCGGGCACCTGCGGCCAGGAATACCGGAATCCTGACCTCACCGGCCCGGCGGGCGGGCGAGACCTTGTTCCATTCGGCCACGTCGGTGCCATGGGTGCGGCGCAGATAGCGCTGACCGGACTCGCGCTGCGGGATATCGCCCTTCTTGAACAGCATGTCCACGTCGTATACCCCGACGTAGCCGAAAGCACACTTGAACAGGCCTGGCTCGCGGATGGGCGCCATCAGTGCAGAGTAGCCACCGAAGCTGCCGCCATAGATGCACAGGCGGTCCTTGTCAGCCACCCCCTGGTCGATGGCCCAATGCGTGGCATCGAGGATGTCGTTCTGGATGCCGTCGGCCCATTGCCGGTGACCCGCGTTCTCGAAGGCCTTGCCATAGCCACCAGAGCCACGGAAGTTGACCTGCAGGACGGCATAGCCACGGCTCGCCAGCAGCTGCGCCTCGGGATTGAAGCCCCAGTTGTCGCGCGGGCCGATCGGGCCGCCGTGCGGGTTGACGATCATTGGCAGGCGCTTGCCTTGCGCCCCCTGCGGAACGGTCAGGTAACCATGCAGCAGCTGGCCGTCCCGTGCCTTGACGGTGAACGGGGTGACGCTGGCCATGCGCTTGGGATCAAGCCAGTCGCGGCCCTGCAGCAGGAAACGGGCCTGGCCGGTCTTGCGGTCGAACAGGTACAGCTCCCCTGGATTGGTGTCGCTGTAAACCGACACCAGGATGCGGTTGCCATCTTCGGTGGAACTGGAGAACTGCACCATCTGCCCGGGAAATGCCTGGGCCAGCGACTGGTACAGCGCGGCATCGGGGTGGTCCTCATCCAGCAGGGTGACCTTGGGGCTGCCGGCCTGGTTGACCACGCCGATCAGCCGCTTGTCATCAGTGCTCCACATCATCTGCGAGACTTCGCTGACAGGATCCTGGAACAGCTTCTGGAACTGGCCACTGCCGGTGTCCAGCGTGCCGATTGCCGATGGGACCTTGCCA
Organism: Stenotrophomonas sp. YJH_SMC_10; assembly: GCF_059371555.1. Classification (NCBI taxonomy): domain Bacteria; kingdom Pseudomonadati; phylum Pseudomonadota; class Gammaproteobacteria; order Lysobacterales; family Lysobacteraceae; genus Stenotrophomonas; species Stenotrophomonas sp. YJH_SMC_10. The sequence goes on from NZ_JCAFUS010000001.1 coordinate 187,684, forward strand.
TCATCCTGTTCGGCGTAGACGGTACCGTCGGCGCTGGTGCGCAGCACGCGCAGATGCTGGCCGTCGGACTTGGAGGCGTTGATCAACGTCCAGGTGGTGCCGTCGCGGCGGTACAGCTCGCTGCGCTCATCATATTCGCCGCTCTCATCGCGGCTGGAACTGCAGACCGCGAAGCGCGGTTCCTTGGCGCCATCCAGTGCGATGTCGCAGTTCTCTTTGGGTGCGCGCGCCAAGGGCGTGCGCCTGCCGCTGATGGTGTCCACGCTCACCACCTGGGTGCCTGCGCCTTCGGAAGAGCGCGGGTAGCGGACCTGCATGATCACGTTCTGGTCATCGCCGCGCAGCGTGTCCAGCAACGAATAGGATTCGTTGCCCACGCTCTTGCTGCGCTGGGTGGCATCGCGGGTGCCGTAGAAGATCACCGGGCGGGCCTGGCTGCCGTCGGCGTTGACCGCGAACCATTCCCCGGTGGGGAAGGGCTGGGCGTAGCCGCCCTGCTTTTTCACCGCGTTGAACATCAGCCGTTCCGGCGATATCCAGTGGAAGCTGCCCACGCTCTTCTGGTCCGGCAGCTGGTTGACCTTGAGTACCTTCAGGTCACTGGTGCGCAGGATGGTCAGCACGTCCTGGTCGCCCAGATCGACACTGATAGCCAGGTAGGCGCCGCTCGGTGAGATTCTGGCCGAGCTGTAGCTGGCGTGCCTGGCGAAGTCTTCGATCGAATAGGGCGTCGCCGCGCCCGCAGCGGCGGCCGGCAAGGCAGCGGGGAGGGCGGCGGCGAGCGCCAGGGCCAACGGCGTCAACAGCGAGGTCTTCTTCATGATCAGGGGTCCTTGTCCTGGCCAGCGGTAGCTACGGCCGGTTCAAAAAAGGAAAGCCCGGTTCAGACCCGGGCTTTCCCATGCGTTCCTACCTCATGCAGCGAGGATCAGAACTTGTACTGCAGGCTCACGTAGAAGCGACGGCCCAGCGGGTCTGCGCCGATGAACGGGTTGTAGAACGGGTACGTCGTGTTGCTGTTGTCCTTGCGATACTGGTTGTCGAACACATTGACGACCTGGAAGGTGGCCAGCACGTTCTCGCCGAACTTCTTGCCGACGCTCAGGTTCCACAGGAAGTACGGCGCCAGGCGACGCGAGTAGGCACCGCCCGCGCTGTTGGTGCCATCAGCTTCGGCATAGCTGAAGGCCGAGCCGTAGCGGGTGCCGAACACGGTGGTGGCCCAGTCGCCCTTGGTCCAGGTCAGGCTGCCGCGGGCGCGGCTGCGCTCGGGGTTGAAGTACTCCGGCGGCAGGTCGCGGTAATCGATCAGGTCGTCGTCGGCGGTCTGCTTGTACTTGTTGGTCAGCGTCAGCGAGTAACCCAGGTCGACGTTGAAACGGCCCCAGCGGTCGGTGTCCAGCGCGTACTTGTAGGTTGCATCGATACCGCTGGTGTCCTGCAGTGCGGTGTTGATGTAGGCGTTGTTGATGCGCTGGATACGGCCATCGTCCGGCGAGCCGGGCAGGTTGGTGCGCGTGATCAGGCCCAGCACGTTCTGGCAGACCGAAGCACTGGGGACCGCGCGACCGTCGCTGGCGGTGCCCAGGCGGCAGGCCGCCTCAGCGCGCAGCAGGTAGTCGTTGCTCAGCTGGGCGGCGGCGTCCTCCAGGCGGATGCGGTAGTAGTCGACCGTCAGCGACATGCCATCCGTAACGTCCCACACAAAGCCTGCGCCCCACGACTTGCCCTTTTCCTCGGTCAGGTTCGGGTTGCCGGCCACCAGGGTCTGCACCGAGTACTTGGTCGGGTCACTCGTCGGCGTGTTGCACTGGGTGCGGGTACGCGGGCCCTGGGCAGCGCCCGGACCGGTACCGGAGCGGCAGGAGTATTCGTCCAGTTCGGTCGTGTAGGACGCGGCACCGCCGGCGTAGATCAGCTGCATGTCTGGCGCGCGGAAGCTGGTGGCATAGCTGCCGCGGAGCAGCAGGTTGCTGAACGGGCGGAATTCCAGGCCGAGGTTGTAAGTGGTGGATGCATCAACCGACGAGATGTCGTCGTACTTGTCATAGCGCGCCGCAGCGTTGACGCTCAGATTGCTGAAGATCGGCACGCGGAACTCGGCGCCGACGGCGTAGCGGTCGCGGGTGCCGTGGGTCTCACCGGAGCTGGTGAGGTTGTAGATGGTCTGGCCGTCGATCGGACGCAGCTGGTCGGTGCGCGGGTCGCTCACCATGTCCATCTTCTGGCGGTTCCATTCCAGCACGCTGGCGAAGCCAACAGCGCCGGCCGGCAGTTCGAACAGGTCGCCGCTGACGTTGAAGGCGGCATTCGCCACGCTGGTTTCGGAGCGGTTGATCACGCGGGTCGCGAAGGACTGGTAGATCTCCGGGGTGATCGGCGAGGACCAGCGATCCAGGTTCAGGCGGTGGATCGGGTAGACGCCTGCACCGGTGCCGGTGGCGTTGCTGTAGCCCAGCACCGGTCCCAGGAAGTAGTCATGCACCGACTTCGCGAGCAGGCGCGGGCGGTCCATCTTGTAGTTGTAGTAGCCGTAGCCACCGGTGGCTTCCCAGTCGAAGCGGTCGGCGAAGGTGCCACGCACGCCGGCAGCGAAGTCGTAGGTGTATTCGTCGTACTTGGTGCTGGCTGCTTCATTGCCACCCAGTTCGGCGGCGGTGAAGACACGCTGCAACTGCACGATGTCGCGCAGGCCGGCATCGTAGTAGTACGCGCTGGTGGTGCCATTGGACAGGATGTTGAACTTGTCGCCCGAGGTGCCCCAGAACTCCGTGCCGGCGCTGGCCTTGGCGCTGGTGGTGTAATAGTTGACGCTGGCCCAGCCCTGGGTGGTGTCGGTGAAGTCGAAGGTGCCGTAGCCGTAGGCCGAGTAGAACTGGCGCTGGTTGGAGATCGAGCGCGCCGCGTTGCTGTCGTACGAACCGCAGTAGGTGCCACGGGCGGCGGTGGTCACCGTGGTGAAGCCCAGTGCATCGCACTTGGCCTGGCCCGGATAGTAGGCGTTCTGGTTGACCCGGCCATTGGCCGAGGCCAGGCCGCGGATCGCGATCAGCGACAGGCCCGGGGTAGCGGTCGAACCCAGCGGGCCCTCACGCAGATCCGACAGGAACTTGCGCTGGTTGGCGTAGACAGCCTCGCGATCGCTGTACTGCAGGGCCCAAACCGCGCTCCAGCGATCGCCGGTACGGCCGCCGGTCAGTTCCAGGTTGACCGTGTCGCCGCCGCCTTCTGCGGTGGTGCCGGTGGTCAGGCGGACCAGGTTGCCGTCGTAATGCTCGCGCAGCACGATGTTGACCACGCCGGCCACGGCGTCAGACCCGTAAATGGCCGAGGCGCCGCCGGTCAGGACTTCCACGCGCTCGACGATGCTGCTCGGGATCGAGTTGATGTTGGCGACATTGTTGTCGCGGTTGTACGGCTGCGGGTACTGCGCCGGGCGACGGCCGTTCACCAGGGTCAGCGTGTAGCCGGGGCCCAGGTTGCGGAGGTTGACCACCTGTGCGTTCGGAGTGAAGCCGGTCACCGCCAGGTCGCCGGTGAAGGACGAGGTGGTGTTCTGGGTCAACGTCTGCAGCATGTCGCCAACGGTCTGGAAACCTTCACGGTCGATATCCGTGCGGGTGATCACCGTGACCGGTGCCGGGCCCTCGACGTCGGCGCGCTTGATGCGCGAGCCAACGACCGAGACGCGATCAAGATTGGTGGCACTGCTGTTCTTGCCGCCTGCCTCGTTGCCGGCTTCCTGGGCGAACGCGGGGGCGATGCCGGTTGCCAGGAGGGCCGTGGTGAGCGCAAAGCTCAGCGGGTGGCGGATGAGTGCCTTGCGGATGGTCATATGTGGATCCCCTGATGAATCAAACCTCGGTCGGCGCCTGTCGCAGCCGCCGCCGTCCCTGGTGGGCATTGCCCACGTTTCACCGGCTTCACAAGCCGACGATCCAACGTTAACACAGACTTAACTTGGCCTGTCAACCATTCATGCTCTCGTCATAATGGCGGATTCGGCAAACCCGGGTTGAGTATCAGCCTTTTGCCATGTCATTGATTTCTTATGTTTTTTTCTCATATGGGGCGGTGAGGCCCGTCCCCGGCGCTCCGTGAGGTGCATTAGCCATGCATTCAGGCTGGAGTGGTCGGCGACGGGCGGTGCTCCGCTGCATCGCGCGCGACCGGCCAAAAAAAAGGCCCCGCCGAAGCGGGGCCTGGTCCAGACACGCAGTCCGGAATACGACGGGATCAGAAGTCGTACTTGACCTGGGCCGAGATCTGACGGCCGTAGACGCTGTAGAAGCCGTCGTTGAACGGGGTCGATTCGTTGCCCGGGTAGTTGTAGCGCTGGCCTTCCGGCAGCTTGTTGAACACGTTGTTGACCATCAGCGACAGGGTCAGATCGTCCTGCGCCTGGTAGTTCAGGCTCATGTTGTAGGTGGTGTACGAGCCCCACTTGCCGGCCTTGGCGCCGGAGGCGTGGACGTAGTCATAGCTGCGGCCGGTGTAGGCCAGGTAGTTCGGGGTGCTGCCGACGTAGTTGGCGTACACGGTGGTGGTGAACTTGGAGATGGCCCAGCCCACCGACACATCGCCGCGCACCTTGGCGAAGTTGTCGTAGTACCACATGTTGTACGGATCGCTCAGCAGATCCAGCTTCTGCGCGCCGGGCAGCGGCACCACTTCACGCTTCAGCATGTTGGTGTAGTTGCCCGAGAACATCAGCGAACCGAAGCGGCCCAGGTCCTGCTGGTACTTGGCACCGACGGTCACCGCTTCCAGGTTCTGGCTGGCCACGTTGAGCTTCGGGGTGTACACGCGGGTCAGGTTGCCACCGGCGTCGCGGGACACCCAGTCGGTCACGTTCTGGCAGCTGGCCGAGGTGTTGTTCGGCAGGCCGTTGCGGCACTGGTACTCGGCCAGCAGCAGCTGGTCGGTGCTCAGCGTCTTGACCTCGTTCTTGATCTTCCAGTTGTAGTAGTCGACCGACAGCGAGAAGTTGCTCACCGGGGCCCACACCACGCCCGCGCTCCACACGTCGGCGGTGATCGGCTTCAGGTCCGGGTTGCCGGACTTTTCGCTGTACACCGAGGTGGTCTTGTAGAACGAGCAGGCTTCGTCACGCAGCGCATAACCCATCTGGCTGCAGCGGTAGTAGTCGTTCTGACCGGAGGCGAACGAGCCGCTCATGCCCTGGAAGGCGTCGGACAGGGTCGGCGCGCGGAATGCGGTGCCGTACTTGCCGCGCAGCAGCAGGCTTTCAACCGGGCGGTATTCCAGGCCGATGCTGTAGGTGGCCTTGTCGACGGTCTTGTCGGCGATCTTGAAGGCGTCGTAGCGGCCCGAGGCGCTGATGGTCAGCGATTCGAACACCGGCATGCGCAGTTCGCTGGTCACCGCGTAGTTGCTGCGGTGGCCGGCACCGGCCACGGCGGTGGCGCCCCAGGCGTTGCCATCGACGAAGGCCTGGTCGGGCGAGTAGTCCCAACCTTCGCTGCCGCCTTCCAGCACCACGGCCAGGCCGGCGTCGCCGCCCGGCAGGGAGAACAGCGAACCGTTCGTCACCTGCACGCGACCCAGGTTCTGCCAGGTCTTGCTGCGATGGGTGCCGTAGCCGGTGAAGCTGGCGAACTGGTCCGGGGTGATCGGCGAGTAGAACGCGGTGTAGTCCGGGTTGTAGATGCCGAAGCCATCAGCGGTGGTGCCCAGGCGCGGGCCCAGCACGGTGTCGCCGAAGAAGCCTTCGATCTTGTCCTTCCAGCGTGCGAAGCGGTTCTGGTCCAGGCGGTATTCGCCGCGGGTGAAGCTGGCGCTGTAGTCCCAATCGCCGACCATGCCCTTGCCGCCCAGGGTGACCTGGTAGGAACGGCTCTCATCGGAGTTCAGGATGTTGTTGTAGTGGCCCGGGCCGATTTCTTCCGGCGCGAAGGCGCGCTGCAGGTTCACGACCTTGCCCAGGCCCTGGTCGTAGAAGCCGCCCATCACCGACTTGGTGCCCCACCACAGGGCGCTGGAGCCGGAGGTGAACTCGGTCTTCTCCTTGCTGTACAGCACATCGGCGAACAGCTGGAAGTTGTCGTTCACGTCGAAGGTCATCGACGAGTAGAACTGGCCGCTGTTCTTGCCGTTCTTCAGGGTCTTGTAGCCGGCGCTGTACACCGAGCCGCACGATTCGCCCGATGCACGCTTGCCGACGGTGGTGGTGCCGTCGTACAGGCCTGCGACGTTGCCGCAGCGGGTCGGGTCCATCATGTACAGCTTGTTGTCGGCGTTGCCGATGACGGCAAAGTCGTTCGACGGCAGCTGCGCGGTGTAGCCGACCGGGTTGTTCTGCTTGGTGATGTCACGCTGGTAGCCCCAGATCGGGCTGCCGTTTTCGATCTGCACGTTGACCAGCGCGTGGAAGCGGTCGTCGAATGCGTTGAAGCCCTTGGCGGCGCTGAAGCGGATGTTGCTGCCACCACCTTCGGTGTAGGTGCCGCCACGGATCGACATCGTGCCGCCGTCCATGCGTTCCTTCAGGATGATGTTGACCACGCCGGCGATCGCGTCCGAGCCATACAGCGACGACTGGCCGCCCGGCAGGACTTCGATGCGTTCGACGATGTCGATCGGAATGCCGCTGATGTTGTTGAACGACTCGCTGCCGTTGTACAGCGCCGGATACGAAAGCATCGGGCGGCCGTTGATCAGGTACTTGGTGTAGCCCGGGTTCAGGCCGAACATGCCGGCCGCTTCGGCGCCCTGGGTGAACGCACCCGAGGTCTGGCCACCCTGCAGGCCGCCCGTGGTCAGCGACGACTGCTGCAGCACTTCAGCAACACTGCTGAAGCCGCGGGTCTGGATGTCTTCGGCGGTGATGGACATCACCGGGGTCTGGGTTTCGATCTGGGTCTGCGGGATCAGCGAACCGGTGACGGTGATCTTGTCCAGGTTGGTCGCCTTGTCCTGGGCCATTGCCGGGGCGGCGGCCATCAGAGCGGAAATCAGGGCGACGGCGAGCGTGTTGCGACGTGCGGTATTGCTGACGTGTTTCATGAAGTTCCAATGGAGAGCAAAAACAAAAACGGCACTGCGCATGCGCCATCGCGCGGGCCGGAACAGCGGCTCCGCAGCTCAAAAACAGTGCTCATCGAACGTAACATGAACTTAACAATCTGTGCACGAATCCGTCGCAATCCTGAATTTCAGTCAGGTTGCGTCCAGCTTGTATGATGTTGGGTTATCCCCTTGACCCTGCCGGTGCTCGTTGTGAACAGTTCCCCCCGCCGTCCCCATGCCAGCCAGGTCCAGAAGGGACTTACGCCGCATGCCCGCATCCGCAATGTCATCGCGGTCGGTTCGGGCAAGGGCGGCGTCGGCAAGTCCACCACCGCGGTGAACCTGGCCGTGGCGCTGCAGCAGCTTGGCGCGCGCGTGGGCGTGCTCGACGCAGACATCTACGGCCCCAGCGTGCCGGCCATGCTGGGCCTGTCCGGTCGCCCGGAAAGCCCGGACAACAAGAGCATCGAGCCGCTGCGCGCGTTCGGCGTGGACACCATGTCGATCGGCTACCTGATCGAAGAGGACACGCCGATGATCTGGCGTGGGCCAATGGCCACCTCGGCGATGACCCAGCTGTTCAATGACACCCTGTGGGATGACCTGGATTTCCTGCTGATCGACCTGCCGCCGGGCACCGGTGACATCCAGCTGACCCTGACCCAGAAGATCCCGCTGGCCGGTGCGGTGATCGTCACCACGCCGCAGGACATCGCCACGCTGGACGCCAGGAAGGCGCTGAAGATGTTCGAGAAGGTCGAGGTGCCGGTGCTGGGCATCGTCGAGAACATGGCCGTGCACACCTGCAGCAACTGCGGGCACGTCGAGCACCTGTTCGGCGAAGGCGGTGGCGAGCGCATGGCCGCGCAGTACGGCGTGCCGCTGCTGGGGTCGCTGCCGCTGCAGATCGGCATCCGCGAACAGGGCGACGCAGGCACCCCGATCACCGTGGCCCAGCCGGATTCGGCGCCGGCCCAGGCCTATCGCCACGCCGCGCAGCGCTTGATCGAGGAGGTTGGCAAGCGTCCGCGGGCCTCGATCCCGATCCTGTCGTCGTTGCTGTAAGCGCCGGGGCAGGGGCCGCCGGCCGAGGCCGGGCCCCTGCTAGAATCCTCGCGCCCCCTCGTACCCCCAGGACAAAGCATGAGCATCAAGAGTGACCGTTGGATCCGCCGCATGTCCGAGCAGCACGGCATGATCGAGCCGTTCGAGGCCGGGCAGGTCAAGCAGGCCAACGGCCAGCGCATCGTCAGCTACGGCACGTCCAGCTATGGCTACGACGTGCGCTGCTCGCGCGAGTTCAAGGTGTTCACCAACATCAACTCGACGATTGTCGACCCCAAGCATTTCGACTCGGGCAGCTTCGTCGACATCACCGCCGACGAGTGCATCATCCCGCCGAACAGCTTCGCGCTGGCGCGCACGGTGGAGTACTTCCGCATCCCGCGCGACACCCTGGTGGTGTGCCTTGGCAAAAGTACCTACGCGCGCTGCGGCATCATCGTCAACGTGACCCCGCTGGAACCGGAATGGGAAGGCCACGTCACCCTGGAATTCAGCAACACCACGCCGCTGCCGGCGCGCATCTATGCCAATGAAGGCGTGGCGCAGATGCTGTTCTTCCAGGCGGCCGCCGATGACGTCTGCGAGACCTCGTACCGCGATCGTGGCGGCAAGTACCAGGGCCAGACCGGCGTGACCCTGCCGCGGACCTGATCGGTTATGGAGCCGAGCCATGCTCGGCTTCCTGGCAGGGCAGAGGGCGGCGCTTGCGCCGCCTTTGCTTATTTGCCGCGACCGAACAGCATCGCGATGCCGACGCCCACCAGTGCCACCGGCCACCAGGTCAGCAGCAGCTTGGACAGGTTCAGGTGCGTCCAGCCGAGGTTGCTGGCGAGCATGAACAGGCCGATCAGGATCAGCAGGACGGCGGCAACGAGGTTGAATCGCATCGGGTCGGCAAACGCTCAGGACTGGGCCGGATATCCTAGCCGTTCCTTCCAGTAGGCGACATGCTGGTCCAGCGCCGCCGGCTCGTAGCGATGCGCCGGGCCGCTGCCCCAGACCGGGCCCGGCCACGCCGGATCGCCGTCATGGCGGCCGATCACATGGAAGTGCAGCTGGCGCACGATGTTGCCCAGCGCCCCGATGTTGATCTTCTCCACGCCGTCGGAGCCTTTCAGGGCCTTGCAGGCGCGGTTGAGCTCGGTGCGCAGCTTGTCCTGCTGCTCGCCATCCAGCTCGATCCACTCGGTCACCCCGGCCAGGCGCGGTACCAGCACCAGCCAGGGGAATCGTTCGTCGTTCATCAGCCGCACTTGCGACAACGGTCCTTCCGCCACCAGTACGCTATCGGTGGCCAGGCGTGAATCGAGTTCGAATTCGCTCATCCAAGATGCTCCGAGAAGAAGTCCAGGGTGCGTTGCAGCGCCAGGGCGGCGCTGTCTGGATCATACGCATGTCCGACCTCCCGGTTGAAGGCGTGGTCGGCCGGATAGACGTAGGTGGCCATCTGCGGCAGTTTCTCACGGTGGGCCTGGACCGCCTCCGGCGGGATGCTGCGGTCCTGCGCACCGAAATGGAAGATCACCGGGGCCTTGGGCGCTTCGTCGAGGAACTGCACGTTGCGCCCACCGTAATAGCTGACCGACGGCAACCCCAGGCGCAGTGCCGACAGCAACGCCACCGTGCCGCCCCAGCAGTAGCCGACCGTGCCGACCTTGCCATGAGGGGCCAGCCGGGTTGCGGCGGCCCGGACCACTTCCAGCGCCCGCTCCATGCCCAGTGCGCCGACCCGTTCCAGGCCCTGCTTCACGCCCTCGGCGTCGTAGGGCAGGGCGTCCGGATCGGCGTCGGTGCCGTCCAGCAGGTCGAAGAACGCAGGCGCCAGCACCGCATAGCCTTCGGCCGCGAAGCGCTCGGCCACGCTGCGGATGTGCGGATTGGCGCCGAAGATTTCCTGCACCACCACCAGGCCGCCACGCGCGGTGCCGTCCGGCAGGGCCTGCCAGGCCCGTACCGGGCCGTGATGCGTATCCAGGGTGATCCACTCGGCCATCGTCATCTTCCTCGTTGCTGGGAACAGAGCTGCATTGTCGGTGCTGTGCCGGTTAGCACGATGTCAGCGGCTGTGCGTGATCGGGCGGCTGGCCGTTCAGAGCATGGCCGCCAACCCCGGTATACTGGCGCCCTTTCAGGCCCCGGCCCCCAGGAACCCCTGCCACGCCGGCAGGGGCCCAGGCCCCCAGAGTCCCGCGATTCCATGTCCCAGCTGAACCCCAAAGTCGGCTTCGTCAGCCTTGGCTGCCCGAAGGCCCTCGTCGATTCCGAGCGCATCCTCACCCAGCTGCGCTCGGAAGGTTACGACATCGTCCCGTCCTACGACTCGGCCGACGTGGTGGTGGTCAACACCTGCGGCTTCATCGATTCGGCGGTGACCGAGTCGCTGGATGCCATTGGCGAGGCGATGAACCAGAACGGCAAGGTCATCGTCACCGGTTGCCTGGGCAAGCGCCCGGAGCAGATCCGCGAGGCGTACCCGAACGTGCTGGCGGTGTCCGGCCCGCAGGATTACCAGAGCGTGATGGAGGCGGTGCATGAAGCACTGCCGCCCAAGCACGACCCGTTCGTGGACCTGGTGCCCGACTACGGCATCAAGCTGACCCCGCGCCATTACGCCTACCTGAAGATTTCCGAAGGCTGCAACCACACGTGCAGCTTCTGCATCATTCCGTCGATGCGCGGCAAGCTGGTCTCGCGCCCGGTGGATGAGGTGCTGCGTGAAGCCGAGCGCCTGGTGCGTGGCGGCGTGCGTGAGCTGCTGGTGGTGTCGCAGGACACCTCGGCCTACGGCGTGGACGTGAAGTACGCCGAGAAGATGTGGCGCAACAAGGCCTACCAGACCCGCCTGAAGGCGCTGTGCGAAGGCCTGTCCGAACTCGATGCATGGGTGCGCATGCACTACGTCTACCCGTACCCGCACGTGGACGAGATCGTGCCGCTGATGGCCGAGAACCGGATCCTGCCGTACCTGGACATCCCGTTCCAGCATGCCAGCCCGCGCATCCTGCGCCTGATGAAGCGCCCCGGCGCGGTCGAGAAGACCCTGGAGCGCGTGCAGAACTGGCGCCGTATCGCGCCGGACATCACCGTGCGTTCGACCTTCATCGTCGGCTTCCCGGGCGAGACCGAGGCCGAGTTCGAAGAACTGCTGTCGTTCCTCGACGCAGCGCAGCTGGACCGCGTGGGCGCGTTCGCCTATTCGCCGGTCGAGGGGGCCACCGCCAACGATCTGCCCGATGCGGTGCCGGAGGAAGTGAAGCAGGAGCGTCTGGCCCGCTTCATGGAGAAGCAGGCGCAGATCTCCGCCGCACGCCTGGAGGCCAGGATCGGCACCGTGCAGCAGTGCCTGGTCGACGCCATTGAAGGCGATATCGCCGTGGCCCGTTCCAGGGCCGATGCGCCGGAGATCGATGGCCTGGTGCACATCCAGAACGCCGACCAGGTGCCGCTGCGCGTGGGCGAGTTCGTCGACGTGGAAATCACCGAGAGCGACGAGCACGACCTGTACGGTGACGCGCTGCCCGCCGCTACCCGCCCGGCATTCGACCTCAAGGTGCTGTGACCCTCGCGCCGACCGCCACCGGTGACGGCGGCGGTTCACGGCGCTTCGTCCCGCCGCCACGTGCGGCGGTGGCTGCGCGGCGTTTCGAGCATCCGCTGTTCGCCGGCTTGCAGGGCTTCCGTGACCTGCTGGACGCCACTGCATGGCCATCCGTCGCGGCGCTGGATGCACGCCTGGCCGTGCCGGGCAAGCGCTTGGTCGAACAGGATGCCGCGCTGCTGGCCGATGGGCTGCACTACGAAACCCGCATCGCGCGGGGGCGCATCGCCACCCGCGCCGACAACTGGCACGACCTGTTCAATGCGCTGGTGTGGGCCGCCTACCCGCAGCTGAAACGTGCGCTCAACGTGCAGCAGTGCCGGCATATCGAGGCCATGCCACCCGGCCAGCGCAACCGTGCGCAAGCCGCCCTGACCCAGTTCGACGAGACCGGCGTGATCGTGCGTGTGCGCGATGGCACGATGCTGCGCGCATGGGATGGGCATGACTGGCCTGCAGTGTTCGAGCCGATGCGCTGGCACAGCGGCGACATCGCCATCGTGGCGGTGTTCGGGCATGCGCTGATGGAGCAGGCACTGCTGCCGGGGCGGTTGCTGGTGGGCAAGTGCGTGGTGGTGCAAAGCGATGCCGATGCGGCCTGTGTTGACGCGGTGACCGCGGCCATCGCCGAGGGCCGGGCAGTGACCGATCCCTTGCAGCTGCGTCCGCTGCCTTTGGCTGGAATCCCGGGTTGGCACGACGTGCAGGATTCCGCCTTCTATCGCGATGCCGACTACTTCCGCCCGCTGCGTGCAGGGCGCACGTACCCGCCACCATTGCATGGGGCCATGTAGAGTCGACTGTCAGTCGACTGCGCTTCGTTCCGAGGCCGTGGACGCCTGACAGATGGCCCGGCGAGTCATCAGCGGCGATGAGGATCGCGGTGCGTTTGCCGTCCGGCTGCGGAGGTCTGTGCCGCGCTTCGCGCGGTAGTCGACCGACAGTCGACTCTACAACGGCGCGTACTCCACCCCGATCACCGCAAAGGTGAACTGGCCGCCGGGCAGTTCCACCGAGAATTCATCGTCCAGCCGCTTCTTCAGCAGTGCCCTGGCCAGGGGCGAATCGATGCTGATCCAGCCCAGGCCGGCATCGGTTTCATCCGGCCCGACGATGCGGTAGCGGCTGGTATCGCCGCTGTCCACGTTCTCCAGTTCCACCCACGCACCGAAGAACACCGCCTGTGGATCGGTTGGCGTGGTATCGACCACGCGCAGCGATTCCAGCCGCTTGGTCAGGTAGCGAACCCGGCGGTCGATCTCGCCCAGCTGTTTCTTGCGGTAGGTGTATTCGGCGTTCTCGGAACGGTCGCCTTCTGCGGCGGCGGCGGCCAGTGCCTTCACCACCTCCGGACGGCGCACGCGCCACAGCTCGTCCAGTTCGGCCTTCAGCCGCGCATGCCCGGAGGCGGTGATCAGGGCCGTGCTTTTTTCTGCGGGGGGACGCCAACGCGACATGCAATACGGCTTCTTTTCTGGATGACGAACGGGAGGCGGGGTCAGAGCCCTTTCCAGCGGAAAGGGCTCTGACCCCGGCCGTGGCAGATCAGCGCTTGCCGCCGAAGATGCCGCCGAGGATGCCGCGCACGATCTGGTTGCCCAGCTTGGTACCGACGGTGCGCGTGGTCTGTTTGGCCATGGTTTCGATCATGCCCTGGCGGCGCTTGGTGCCGAAGATCGCGTCCTTGATCGCCTGGCCGAACCCGCCTTCCTGTGCGTCGTCCTGCTCGCGGCTGCGCGCGGCCGGCGCCTGTGCCTGCTCGACGCTCTTCTGCGCGCGCTGGGCCAGCAGCTCGGCGGCCGATTCGCGGTTGACCGCGGTGTCGTAGCGGCTGCCGACCGGGCTGCCGGCACGCACCTGGGCGCGCTCGGCCTCGGTGATCGGGCCCATCCTGCAGCGTGGGGGCGCGATCAGGGTCTGCTGCACCGGCATCGGGATGCCCTTGTCCTGCAACGTGGAGACCAGTGCCTCACCGGTGCCGAGCTGGCTCAGCACCTTGGCCACGTCCAGCTTCGGGTTCGGCACGAACGTCTCGGCCGCGGTCTTCACCGCCTTCTGGTCACGCGGGGTGAACGCACGCAGCGCGTGCTGCACGCGGTTGCCGAGCTGGCCAAGGATGTTGCCCGGGACGTCGTCGGGGAACTGCGAGCAGAAGTACACGCCCACGCCCTTGGAACGGATCAGCCGCACCACCTGCTCGATGCGCTGCACCAGCGACGGCGGTGCATCATCGAACAGCAGGTGCGCCTCATCGAAGATGAAGACCAGTTTCGGCTTGTCCAGGTCGCCCACTTCCGGCAGCTGCTCGAACAGCTCCGACAGCAGCCACAGCAGGAAGGTGGAGTACAGCTTGGGCTTGAGTACCAGCTGGTCGGCGGCGAGGATGCCGATCACGCCGCGGCCGTCGTGGTTGACCCGCATGATGTCGGCCAGCTCAAGCGCCGGTTCGCCGAAGAAATGCTCGCCACCGTCCTGCGCCAGGCGCAGCACCGAACGCTGGATCGCGGCGATCGACTGCGCGCTGACCAGGCCGTACTCGGTGGAGATGTCCTTGCGCTCCTCGGCGACCAGGCCGAGCAGGGCGCGCAGGTCGTCCATGTCCAGCAGCAGCAGGCCGCGGTCGTCGGCCAGCTTGAACACGATATCGAGCACGCCGGCCTGGGTGTCGTTCAATTCGAGGATGCGCGCCAGCAGGGTCGGGCCCATCTCGCTGACCGTGGTGCGCACCGGATGGCCGAGCTTGCCGTACAGGTCCCAGAAGATGGCGGGGCTGGCGGCTGGCGCGTAGTCGGCCACGCCGATCTCGGCGGCACGCTGCAGCAGGTTCTCGGCGCCGCTGCCGGGCACCGCCAGGCCGGACACATCACCCTTCACATCGGCCAGGAACACCGGCACGCCCAGTCGCGAAAACCCCTCGGCCAGCGTCATCAGGGTCACCGTCTTGCCGGTGCCGGTGGCGCCGGCCACCAGGCCGTGGCGGTTGCCGAGTTTCGGCAGCAGGGTGACGGCAATATCGTCGGTAATGCCTTTGCCGAGCAGAATCGGATCCATGGTCCAGCCCTTGTGATGAATAGCCCAATGTTAACCGCCGGCAGTGACGGTCCGAAGGTCGGCTTGCCCGGACCTTGGCGGCGCCGCTACTCTGCCTGCCTGTTTCGCACACAGTGCCATCAATGCCCGTTCCTGTCCTGATTTCCCGCGGTTGGCCGCTGCTGGCCCTGGCCGGCCTGGTTTCCCTGGCGCCCGACGCCCACGCACAGCGGGTTTCGGCCCGGGACAAGGTGAAGGTGGATGCGCTGCAGCAGCGCATGACCGCCGCCGAGAAGCGCTACAGCGACGCCCTGCTGCTGGTCTCCAACGCCGATCCCAAGGGCAGCAACGAGGCCGATGCCGCGCTGGAGGACATGGAAGATGTCCTCAACGACTGCGTGAAGCAGAAGGGCTGCCAGATGGGCACCCTGCTGGCCAGCTACAAGCGCCTGCTCAAGCACGACGCCGATGCGGCCGCCAGCGATGAGGTGGCCGACGAGGGCGGTGACCGTCTGGAAGCCGACCCCGACCACATCGGCCCGCTCACCGCGGACGTGCCCGAGGCCGGGCGTGCTGCCGCGCTGCTGAACGACAAGCGGCACGCCTTCGACAGCATGGTCGAATACAACCCGGCGGTGCAGGCCGGCATCCGCCGCTGGCTGACCGACATGCGCCCGGCGCTGCTGACCAGCTACGAGAACTACCAGAACCTGCGCGCGGTGATGTGGCCGGAGTGGGAAAAGCGTGGCCTGCCCGAAGCACTGCTGTTCGGCATCATGGCCAAGGAATCCAACGGCCGCGTGCATGCGTCCTCGCGCGCCGGCGCTGCCGGCCTGATGCAGTTCATGCCGGCCACCGGCCGCCGCTTCGGCCTCGGCCCGGACGGCACCGGGTTCGACACCCGCTTCGATGCACGCAGTGCCGCCGAAGCCAGCGCCAGCTACCTCAACGAACGCCTGCGCGAACTGAACAACAACGTGGAAATGTCGGTGGCCGCCTACAACGGTGGCGAAGGCCGTGCCGCACGCGTGTTCAAGCAGAGCGCCGGCCAGAGCTTCTGGACCGACAGCGTCTACAACCAGTTCCCGGGCGAAACCAAGGACTATGTGCCGATGGTGATTGCCGCGGCCTGGATCTTCCTGCACCCGCAGCAGTATGGCGTGGAGTTCCCGAAGATCAGCGCGCAGCCGGCCACGCTGCGCCTGGCCAAGTCCACCACCATCTACGAACTGACCATCTGCCTGGGCAGCCACGGCACCCGCGACGGCTACATGCGCGCGCTGCGCAACCTCAACCCGCGCTATGAAGCCGATGGCTGGATCCCGGCCGGCACCCTGATCAACGCCACCACCCGCATCGCTGGCCTGTACCAGCGCAACTGCATCAGTGGCCCGCGTGCCGACCTGGCCCGCACCCTGATTACCGCCGATCTGAATGCTGCGATCAAGCGCCCGACCGCGGCCAGCTACACCGGCAGCGTAGCGGTGGGCGGCGTGGTGCCGGTGGCCGATGCGGCGGCCTCCACCAGCGTGCCGACCGCGCCGGTGGCGCCGGTGTCGACGCCACGCCCGGCACCGGCTGCGCGGCCAAAGCCGGTGCGCAGCCATAAGGTGGGCCGCGGTGAAACCCTGGGTGCCATCGCGGCGAAGTTCCAGTGCGACGTGCCGACGCTGGCCCGCGCCAACGGCCTGAAGGCCCCGGCCTACAGCCTGCGCCATGGCCAGACGCTGAAGCTGCAGGGCTGCGACAAGTAATCCCCCCGACCCCTGGAACCCACATGGATCTCGAAGACACCCGCAACCTGTTCGCCAATCTCCGCGAAAACACCGACTGGGACATCAACGGCCCGTTGCTGTGGGGGTACTTCTTCGTGCACTCCACCGCTGAGCCGTTGCAGGCACTGGCCGGGCACCTGCAGGCGCAGGGCTACACCTTCGTGGAACTGTTCGAGCAGGAGCCGGAAGAGGGTGACGCGCCGTTCCACGTGCTGCACGTGGAGCGCGTGGAGATCCACGACGAAGCGTCGCTGGATCGCCGCAACCAGGAATTCGCGGCGCTGGCCGCGGAGCGCGGCGTGGAAGACTACGACGGCATGGACGTCGGCCCGGCCCCGGCCCTGCAGTAACGCGCGCACCGGTAGTGCCGGCCGCTGGCCGGCAATGCCCGCCGCGTTGGATCAACGGGGATGCCGGCCAGCGGCCGGCACTCCCGAAGCCTCAGCGCAGCTTCGCCAGCGCCTGGCCCAGCTGCACCGGGCTTTCGGCGTCCAGGTGCGGGGCGAACTCGGCCACGCCCGGCGGCAGCAGCACGATCACGGTCGAGCCGTAGTTGAAGCGCGCCATCTCGGCGAAACGCTCCAGCCGGATGCCCTGGCCGCGGTAGTCCTTGCGGGTGATGCGATCGCCGTAGTGCGGAATCTCCTCGCCGCTCCAGACGGTTTCCACGCCGGACACCAGCAGCGCACCCACCATCACACTGGCCATCGGCCCGAAGCTGGTGTCGAAATGGCAGACCAGGCGCTCGTTGCGTGCGAACAGGCGAGGCACGCCGTTGACCGCCGCCGGGCCGACGCTGAACAGGCGCCCCGGCACGTGCACGGTCTCGCGCAGGATGCCGGTCCACGGCATGTGCACCCGGTGGTAGTCGCGCGGGGACAGGTACACGGTGGCGTACAGGCCATCGTTGTAAGGCTTGGCATCCTCGGCGCTGCCCAGCAGTTCGGCGGCAGTGAACGACTGGCCCTTGGCCTGGAAGATGCGGCCGGCCTCGATCCTGCCGAGCTGGCTGATCCTGCCGTCGGCCGGCATCACCAGGCTGCGCGGATCGGCGTCGGCCACGCGGGCGCCCGGCTTCAACGCGCGGGTGAAGAACTGGTTGAAGGTCGCATAGCTGCGCGGGTCCGGGTTGGCCGCTTCGTCCAGGTTCACGTTGAACTTGCGGGTGACCGTGTCGATCAGCCAGCGCGACACGCGCGGATCGTCCGAGTACGCCAGCGAACGCGCCATCGAAGACAGCAGGCGGTGGGGCAGGGCGTACGTCAGGGCGGTGGTGAGGCTCATGGGGCGGTTTTCTCGGTCAGCTTCTGCAGGTCGCGGGCGATCGCCGGCGCGTTGAACGGGGGGCGTACCAGGCCGGCAAGGCGGCCCTGCGGGTCGAGCACGGCCAGGCTGGCCGAATGCTCGACGGTGTAATCCTCGGGGTTCTCGTCGAAATGCTTGCCCGGCACCTTCTGGAACACGAAGCCCAGCGAGGTGGCAAAGCGCTCCAGCGAGGGAACGTCAGCAGTGGCGGCCAGGGTGTCCTTGTGGAAGCCGTGCACGTATTCGCCGAGGCGGGTGGCGCTGTCGCGGTCCGGGTCGACCGAGATGAACAGCACGCGCGGGCGCAGGCTGTCGGGCAGGGCTTCCCACTGGTTCTGCGCGCCGGCCAGCTCGGCCAGCGTGGTCGGGCAGACGTCGGGGCAGAAGGTGAAGCCGAGGAACACCAGGGTCCAGTGGCCCTTCAGCTCGCCCGGGATCAGGCGGGTGCCGTCGGACTGGGCCAGGTTGAAGTCGGGCAGCTCACGCGGCGTGGGGTACAGGGTGATGGCTTCGGTGGCCGGCGCGTTGGCCGGCGGCTTCGGCGCGAACACCTGTTGGGCGGCCAGCAGGCCCAGCCCCGCCGCCAGGGCGATCAGCAGGATGATGCCGGCGTTGCGATTGAACATGGGGGCTCCCGCGCGAAATGGGCTCCATCATACCGGGTGAGGCCGGATCGTTTCCGCCGCAACGGATGCCGCCGCCGGCGCCAGCCCCTATAATCGGGGGCCACTTTGCCCGCAGTACCGCCATGACCGCTGAAACGGCCGCCGAACTCCACACGATCATCGATCTGATCCGCTACGGCACCAGCCGTTTCAACGAAGCCGGGCTGACCTTCGGGCACAGCTATGACAACGCGCTGGACGAGGCGACCCAGCTGGTGCTGCACAGCCTGCACCTGCCGCACGATCTGGGCCCGGCCTACGGCCAGGCGCGCCTGCTGCAGGCCGAAAAGCTGCGCGTGCTTGAGCTGTTCCAGCGCCGCATCGATGAACGCATCCCGGCCGCCTACCTGACCGGTGAGGCCTGGTTTGCAGGATTGAGCTTCAAGAGCGACAAGCGCGCCCTGGTACCGCGCTCGCCGATCGCCGAACTGATCGAATGCGGCTTCGAGCCGTGGCTGGCCGGCCGCGATGTCAGCCGTGCGCTGGACCTGTGCACCGGTTCGGGCTGCATCGCCATCGCCATGGGCCACTACTACCCGAACTGGGAAGTGGACGGCGTCGACCTGAGCGACGATGCACTGTCGCTGGCCGAAGAAAACAAGGAGCGCCTGCAGGCGCACAACGTCACCCTGATCAAGTCGGACCTGTTCAACGGCCTGACCGGCCGCCACTACGACCTGATCGTCACCAATCCGCCGTACGTCACCAACGACGAGACCGATGCCCTGCCGCAGGAGTACTCCTACGAGCCGGAAATGGGCCTGCGTGCCGGTGACGATGGCCTGGACCTGGTGCTGAAGATCCTGCGTGACGCGCCGCTGCACCTGAGCGAAGACGGCCTGCTGATCTGCGAAGTGGGCGAATCCGAACAGCATCTGGTCAAGCTGCTGCCGGAAGTCGATTTCGCCTGGATCGAATTCAAGGTCGGCCAGATGGGCATCTTCGCGGTCGAATGCCGCGAGCTGATCGCCCACAGCGCACGCATCACCGAACTGGCGGCGCAGCGCCCGTGAGCTCCAATTCGTTCGGCAAGCTGTTCACCGTCACCACGTTCGGCGAGTCGCACGGGCCGGCCATCGGCTGCGTGGTCGATGGCTGCCCGCCGGGGCTGGCGCTGGACGCGGCCGAATTCGCCCACGACCTGCGGCGCCGCGCCACCGGCAAGAGCCGGCACACCTCGGCGCGGCGCGAGGCCGATGAGGTCGAGATCCTGTCGGGCGTGTACGAGGGCCTGACCACCGGCACCCCGATCGCGCTGCTGATCCGCAACACCGACCAGCGCAGCAAGGATTACGCCAGCATCGGCCAGCAGTTCCGCCCGGGCCATGCCGACTACAGCTACTGGCACAAGTACGGCATCCGCGACCCGCGCGGTGGTGGCCGTTCCTCGGCGCGCGAGACCACCATGCGCGTGGCCGCCGGCGTGATCGCCAAGAAGTGGCTGGCCGAGCGCTTCGGCGTCATCGTGCGTGGCTACCTGTCACAGCTGGGCGACATCACCCCGGCCGGTTTCGACTGGTCGGCCGTGGAAGACAATCCGTTCTTCTGGCCGCACGCCGAACAGGTGCCCGCGCTGGAGGCGTACATGGATGCGCTGCGCAAGTCCGGTGATTCGGTCGGTGCGCGCGTGGACGTGGTGGCCGACAATGTGCCGCCGGGCTGGGGTGAACCCATCTACGGCAAGCTTGACGGTGAGCTGGCTGCCGCGCTGATGAGCATCAACGCGGTGAAGGGCGTGGAGATCGGCGACGGTTTCGCCAGCGCCGCGCAGAAGGGCACCGAACACCGCGACCTGCTGACCCCGCAGGGCTTCGCCAGCAACCATGCCGGCGGCATCCTCGGTGGCATCTCCACCGGCCAGCCGGTGGTCGCCTCGATCGCGTTGAAGCCGACCTCCAGCCTGCGCCTGCCGGGCCCGTCGCTGGATACGTCTGGCAACGTGGTCGAGGTGGTCACCACCGGCCGCCACGACCCCTGCGTCGGCATCCGCGCCACCCCGATCGCCGAGGCCATGGTGGCGATGGTGCTGATGGACCAGGCATTGCGCCACCGCGCGCAGTGCGGCGACGTCGGCACGATCACCCCGCGCATTCCCGGGCAGATCGATGGCTGACACGCGGCCGACCGTGTGGGTGAGCCAGCCGCTGATCGACGCGGCCATCGCGCCGCTGCGCGATCGCGTGCAGCTGCGCGGCACCGACACCGTCACCGCCTGGTCGCCGGACCAGATCGCCGGACAGCTGGCCCGCGCCGACGGCGCGATCATCACCCTCAACGAGCGCATCGGTGCGGCCCAGGTGGCCGACGCCGCGCAGTTGCAGGTGATCGCCAATGTCGGCGTCGGCTACAACAACCTGGAT
Organism: Stenotrophomonas sp. YJH_SMC_10; assembly: GCF_059371555.1. NCBI lineage: Bacteria > Pseudomonadati > Pseudomonadota > Gammaproteobacteria > Lysobacterales > Lysobacteraceae > Stenotrophomonas > Stenotrophomonas sp. YJH_SMC_10. The sequence goes on from NZ_JCAFUS010000001.1 coordinate 208,511, forward strand.
GTCGACGCGCTCAGCGCGGCCGGCATCCTGGCCAGCAACACGCCGGATGTCCTGACCGAAACCACCGCCGATCTCGGTTTCGCGCTGCTGATGGCCACCGCGCGCCGCATCACTGAATCCGAGCGCTGGCTGCGCGACGGCCAGTGGCAGCAGTGGTCGTTCCAGACCATGCTCGGTGCCGATATCCACGGCAGCACGCTGGGCATCCTTGGCATGGGCCGTATCGGCCAGGGCATCGCCCGCCGCGGCGCGCACGGTTTCGGCATGAAGGTGCTGTACCACAATCGTTCGCAGCTGCCGGCGGCGACCGAAGCGGAAGTGGGCGCGACCTATGTGGACCTGGACACGCTGCTGGCACAGTCCGACCACCTGCTGCTGGTGCTGCCGTATACCCCGGCCTCGCACCACCTGATCGATGCCGCCGCGCTGGCGAAGATGAAGCCGTCGGCAACGCTGGTGAACATCGCCCGCGGTGGCCTGGTCGATGAGATCGCGCTGGCCGACGCGCTGGCCAACGGACGCCTGGCTGCCGCTGGCCTGGACGTGTACGAGGGCGAGCCGAAGGTGCGCCCGGAACTGCTGGCGCTGCGCAACGTGGTGCTGACCCCGCACATCGGCAGTGCCTCGCTGGCCACGCGCACGGCGATGGTACAGCTGGCCGTGGATAATCTGCTTGCCGGGCTCGGCCTGGACGGCGGCCCGTCGCGGATGCCGAGCGCGATCAACGCTGACGCGGCGATGGCCGCGCGCGTGACGCTGGGCAAAAAAACCGGGAAACGATAGGGAACCTCCGCGCGCCCCGCTTGAGGAGGTTCCCCGAACCCAGCTGTCGTGCGTGTTTTTCCCCATTCCCGTTTTCGTGAGAGTTCCCCCATGAGCAATGCACAGCGCAGTTTCCACGTCGCCGTCGTCGGTGCCACCGGCGCCGTTGGCGAGACCATGTTGTCGATCCTGGCCGAGCGTGATTTCCCGGTCGGTACCCTGAGCGTCCTGGCCTCCGAGCGTTCGGCCGGCGGCGAGATCGAGTTCAACGGCCAGAAGGTCAAGGTCCAGGACCTGGCTACCTTCGATCCGGCCGGCGTCGAGATCGCGCTGTTCTCGGCCGGTGGCAGCGTGTCCAAGGAATACGCACCGAAGTTCGCCGCCGCCGGCGCGGTGGTGATCGACAACTCCTCGGCCTTCCGTTACGACGATGACGTGCCGCTGGTGGTGTCCGAGGTCAATCCGGAGCAGGTCGCCAACCGTCCGCGCGGCATCATCGCCAATCCGAACTGCTCGACCATGCAGATGCTGGTGGCGCTGGCGCCGCTGCACCGCAAGTACGGCATCGAGCGCATCAACGTCTCCACCTACCAGTCGGTGTCCGGCGGTGGTCGTTCGGCCACCGAGGAACTGGGCAAGCAGACCGGCCAGCTGCTGAGCTTCCAGGAGATCGATCCGCAGCGCTTCCCGGTGCAGATCGCCTTCAACCTGATCCCGCACATCGATGACTTCCAGGACAACGGCTTCACCAAGGAAGAAATGAAGCTGATCTGGGAGACCCGCAAGATCCTCGGCGATGACAGCATCCTGGTGAACCCGACCGCGGTGCGCGTGCCGGTGTTCTACGGCCACTCCGAGTCGGTGGCGATCGAGACCCGCGACAAGGTCACCGTGGCCGAAGCGCGCGCGCTGCTGGAGCAGTCGCCGGGCGTCGAAGTGGTGGATCGCCACGAGGCCGGTGGCTACCCGACCCCGGTCACCCATGCCTCGGGCACCGACGCGGTGTACGTCGGCCGCATCCGCGAGGACCTGTCGCACCCGCGCGGCCTCAACCTCTGGATCGTGTCGGACAACGTGCGCAAGGGCGCTGCCCTGAACGCGGTGCAGCTGGCCGAACTGGTCGCCGCCGAGCAGCGTTGATCACAGCGGTTGCCTCACCGGTAGTGCCGGCCGCTGGCCGGCATTGCCGTGATGGGGGCGTGCGTGTCTGCCGGCCAGCGGCCGGCACTACCGAAGGTCCCCCTCGATGGATGCGGACCGCGGTCCGCACGCTTTATAGTGTCGCCCATGAATAAACGGGCCAGGGGCGCAAAGCGCCCGCTCCTCTATCTATCCACTGCGCTGCTGGCCCTGGCCAGCAGTTCGGCGCTGGCCCTGGGCCTGGGCGACATCCGTGTCCTGTCCAAGCCGGGCCAGCCCCTGCTGGCCGAAATCCCGGTGGTCTCGGCCGATCCGTCCGAGCTGGAGAACCTGCGTGTCGCGCTGGCCTCTCCGGTCACCTTCGAACGCGTTGGCCTGCAGCGCCCGACCGGGCTGGTCAGCGAACTGCAGTTCGAGCTGACCCGCAACGCGCAGGGCAGGGCAGTGGTGCGGGTGACCTCGCAGACGCCGGTCGAGACGCCGTCGCTGAGCTTCCTGATCGAGGCCGACTGGGGCCAGGGCCGGCTGGTCCGCGAGTACTCGGCGCTGGTCGATGCACCCTCCAGTGCACTGGCGGTGGCCGAACCGGAAATCGTCGCGCCGGCCGGCAGCCTGTCCAACACCATCGCGCGCGAGCCGACCGCGGCGCCTGCCCCTGCGGACGACGCCCGCGCGCCTGCACCGTCCACCGCCGCTGCGCCGGTGCCCGCGCCGCGCCCCCGTGCAGCGGCTGCGCCGGTCACGGCGCCGGCGGCCGATGGCAGCGTCACCGTCCAGCGCGGGCAGACCCTGTCGCAGATCGCCAGCGCGGTGGCCCGCGGCAACCAGGTCAGCCGCGACCGCGCGATGATCGCCCTGCTGCGGGCCAACCCGGAAGCCTTCATCCGCGGCAACGTCAACCTGCTCAAACAGGGCGCCGTGCTGCGCATGCCCGGTAGCGATGCACTGGCGGCCGTCGATGCCGCCGAGGCCGCCGCGCTGGTGCGTGAGCATGCCGCACAGTGGCGGCAGGCGCGCACCGTGCCGCAACCGGCGGGCAGCGTCGCCCCGGCCGCCACGGCGGCGACCGCGACCGCTTCTTCCCCGGCTGCGGCCAATGGGGCACGACTTGAAATCGCTCCGGCGCTGGCCTCCGACGCCGCGCATGCGGGCACAACCACCGGCACTGCAGCCGGCAGCGAGGGTGACATGCTGGGCAACGAACAACTGCGCCAGGCACGCGAGGACATCGCGACCCGCGATGCCGAGATCGGCGAGCTCAAGCAGCGCGTGGCCGACCTGGAAAAACTCAAGGAACAGCAGCAGTCGCTGATCGCGATGAAGGACAACGACCTGGCCGCCGCGCAGCAGCGCCTGGCGCAGGCACCGGGTGCCCGCGATGCGGCAACACCGTGGTACTGGCTGGGGCTGCCGGTGCTGCTGCTGGCAGCCGGCGCGGCCTGGCTGCTGCGTCGACGCAAGCCGTCGCCGCTGCCGCCACTGCGCGAAGAAGACGATGCCGCCGGCCTGGCCGCTGCGGTTCCGGCGGGCGCCGCGCTGGATACACTGGCCGAGCAGTCCTCATGGTCCTCGGTGGCGACCGAGGGGGGCCGCCAGGAGCCGGCGATGCCGGCCTGGGCGACCGAGCGCGCGGCGCAGGATGAAGTGGCTGCCGCCTCCGCTGCCGACCTGGACGCACAGGCGGACTGGCAGGCGCAGACGCTGCGCGATGACGAGGTGGTGGCGCTGCCCGAGGCGGTGACCGAGCTGCCGCGCTGGGATGAGCCGGCGGCCACGCAGGACGACTCCGTGCCGGCCGACGACGTGCAGGATGAGCCGGTCGCGCACGCGGCCGCTGACGAGGTGGCCGTGCCGGACTACGCGCTGCACGCCGAGCAGCAGCCGCAGTTCCGCGGCGTGTTCGACCTGCCGGCCGAGCATCCTGGAAGCGAGGATGCGCCGGCGGTGCCGGAGGACGCGCCGGCCGCACCGGTGCATGAAGAAGGCACTGCTGCATCGGCCGGTGATGCCGGCTGGGCACCGCGGGCCGGGCAGGAGCGCCTGGAACTGGCCATCGCCTATCTCGACCTGGGCGATGCCCAGACCGCGCGTACGCTGCTGCAGGAAGTCGCCGACGGCGGCGACCTGCACTGCCAGGCCCAGGCCCGCGAACTGCTGGCCCGGCTGCCGTGACCGATTCCGCCCACAAGGACCCTGCCATGAGCCGCGAGCGCCGCATCGACTATGTTGAATTCGCCTCGACGGATCCTGCGGCCAGTCGCGCCTTTTTCGAGAAGGCGTTCGGCTGGTCGTTCGTCGACTACGGCAGCGACTACACCGCCTTCGACGACGGCCGCCTGCAGGGCGGCTTCTTCCGCGGCCAGCCACAGCGTGCCAGCGATAGCGGTGCGCCGCTGCTGGTGCTGTACGCCGACCAGCTTGCGCCGATCGAAGCGGCGGTGCGCGATGCCGGCGGTGAGATCGTGCGGCCGGTGTTTTCCTTCCCCGGGGGCAGCCGTTTCCAGTTCGTCGAGCCTGGTGGCAACGAACTGGCGGTCTGGTCCGAACGCGACCCGGCCTGAGCGCCGCCCCACCCGCAACATCGAGGTAGCACATGCGTTACGCGCTTGGCGTCGAGTACGACGGCAGCGATTTCAGGGGCTGGCAGAACCTGGGCGAGGGTGGCCCCAGCGTGCAGGCCAGCCTTGAGCAGGCGCTGTCATCGGTCGCAGACGCGCCGCTGCAGGTGGTCTGTGCTGGCCGCACCGACGCCGGCGTGCACGGCCAGTGCCAGGTCGTGCATTTCGATACGGACGTGGCGCGTGATCCGCGCGCCTGGATGCTGGGCACCACCACCCGCCTGCCACGCTCGATCGCGGTGCGCTGGTGCGTGCCGGTGGCCGACGACTTCCATGCCCGTTTCTCGGCGCGTGCGCGCCGCTACCGCTACCGCCTGCTCAACCGCGAGGTGCGGCCGGCGCTGCAGCGGCAGACGCTCAGCTGGGAGCGCCGCGCGCTGGACGAGACGCTGATGCACGCTGCCGGCCAGGCCCTGCTCGGCGAGAACGACTTCAGCGCGTTCCGCTCGGTGCAGTGCCAGGCGTTGCATGCGCGGCGCGAACTGCAGTCACTGCAGGTCACCCGCCAGGGCGAGGTGATCGAGGTCGCCGTGCAGGGCAATGCATTTCTTCATCACATGGTCCGCAATATCGTCGGATCGCTGATCCTGGTGGGCAGTGGCGAGAAGCCGGTGGAATGGATCGCCGAACTGCTGGCCGGGCGCGATCGCACCGTAGCCGGTCCCACCGCACCGCCGCAGGGCCTGGTGTTCCTTGGGCCCCTGTACCCCGACAACTGGCATCTGCCCGCCGAGGTCACGCTATGAGCCGCTCCTACTACCGCACGCGCATCAAGTTCTGTGGCATGACCCGGGCCGGCGACGTCCGCCTGGCCGGCGAACTGGGCGTGGACGCGGTGGGTTTCATCTTCGCCCGTGAAAGCAGCCGCCGGGTCGCCCCGGCCGAGGCACGCGCGATGCGCCAGGCGATCGCACCGATGGTCGACGTGGTGGCGCTGTTCCGCAACAACAGCAAGGAAGAGGTGCGCGAGGTGCTGCGCACGGTGCGCCCGACCCTGCTGCAGTTCCATGGCGAGGAAGACGAGAGCTTCTGCCGCAGCTTCAACATGCCCTACCTGAAGGCGATCGCCATGGGCGGGCGTGAAGAGATCAATGCCCGCACCCTGCAGCTGCGCTACCCCAGCGCCGCGGGCTTCCTGTTCGACAGCCACGCGCCGGGTGGCGGTGGCGGCACCGGCGTGGCGTTCGACTGGGGACGGATCCCGACCGGCCTGCATCGGCCGTTCCTGCTTGCCGGCGGCCTGAACCCGGAAAACGTCTACGACGCGGTGCTGGCCACCCTGCCGTGGGGCGTGGATGTCTCCAGTGGCATCGAGCTGGAGCCGGGGATCAAGGACGGCTACAGGATGCGCACCTTTGTCGAAGAAGTGCGTCGGGCCGATTGCGCGGTTCTGGAGTGATTGGCGTCACTATCTGCCGCGATTTGGACCTGGATTTGAGCCTGCACGCACTCTTCACATAGGATGGTCCCAAGCGCGCCTGCCATGAGGGCTGGCGCGGGGATCGACGGGACGCGCTCGGCGCGCCCCGAACGGGCGGCCGCCGCCCACAGCCCAGGAAGGCAAGCGATGCAGGAGTTTCTCACCGTCGTACTCGGTTACCCGACGCTGCCGTACAGCATTCTGCTGTTGGTGTCGGTGATGTATTGGGCGGTTGCGGCGTTCGGCCTGGTCGATGACGGTTTTGGCGATCTCGGCGCCGACGGCGCGCTCGAGGCGGGGACCGACCTCAGTGGCCTGTCGGCCATGCTGGCGCGTTGGGGCCTGGGTGGCGTCCCGATCATGGTGGTGGTCACCCTGCTGGGCCTGTTCGGCTGGCTCCTCACCTATTTCATCCATCTGTTCGTACTGCTGCCGCTGCCGGACCTGCTGCGCTGGGGCCTGGGGACGCTCGTGGCGGTGCTGGCACCGCTGCCAGCGGTACCGCTCACCGCGCTGATCCTGCGCCCGGTCCGGCGCTTCCTGCTGCGCCTGCGGCCGGTACCGCAGGCATCGCTGCTGGGCCGGGCCGGCGTGGTCGCATCGCCGAAGGTGGACGCACGCAGCGGTCATGCCACGGTCGATGATGGCGGCGCCGGGCTGGTGCTGCAGATCCGCAGCGACCTCGAACTGCAGCGTGGCGAGCGCATCGTGCTGGTCGAGCACGTGGCCGAAAAACACTATTACCGGGTGGTCCGCGCCGATGCGATCGCCCTCGATTTCCAGGACAACCTGCTTCCGGGCAACAAGGAGACTCATCAATGACGTTGGCATCCCTCTTACCGTTCCTGGCCGTCGCCGGCGGCCTGCTCGTCCTGCTGCTGGGCGTGGCCGGGCTGTTCAAGGCCTTCTACCGCAAGGTCGACCAGGGCGTGGCCCTGATCGTCAACGACATGAGCTCCACGCCCAAGGTGCACTTCACCGGTGCGCTGATCATCCCGGTGCTGTACCGCGCCGAGCTGATGCGGATCAGCCTGATCACCCTGCAGATCGACCGCCGTGGCAAGGAAGGCCTGATCTGCCGCGACAACATGCGTGCCGACATCGCCGTGGCCTTCTACCTGCGGGTGAACGAGACCCAGGCCGACGTGCTGCGCGTGGCCAAGGCCATCGGTGCCGACCGTGCGTCGGACAAGCATGCTGTCGATGAGCTGTTCAACGCCAAGTTCTCCGAAGCGTTGAAGACGGTCGGCAAGAAGTTCGACTTCACCGAACTGTTCGAGAAGCGCCAGGAGTTCCGCGACGAGATCATCGCGGTGATCGGCAACGACCTCAACGGCTATGTGCTGGAAGACGTGGCGATCGATTACCTGGAGCAGACCCCGAAGGCGCTGCTGGACCAGTTCAACATCCTTGACGCGCAGGGTATCCGCAAGATCACCGAGCTGACCGCCGCGCAGAACGTGGTGACCAACGAGCTGGAGCAGAACGAGAAGCTCGCCATCACCAAGAAGAACGTGGAAGCGCGTGAAGCGCTGCTGGCGCTGGAACGCCAGCAGGCCGAAGCCGAAGCACGCCAGAAGCGCGAGATCGAGACCATCCGCGCGCGCGAGGAGGCCGAGACCGCCAAGGTGCAGGAAGAGCAGCGCCAGCTGTCCGAGAACGCCCGCATCGAAGCACAGCAGCTGATCGAGATCCGCGACCAGAACCGCCTGCGCGAAGTGGAAGTGGCCGAGCAGAACCGCCAGCGTGCCGTGGCCATCGAGGCCGAGCGCGTGGAGCGCGCACGCCAGCTTGAGCAGGTCACCACCGACCGCGAAGTGCAGCTGCAGGGCGTGGAGCGCGACAAGGTGGTCGAGCAGGGCAAGATGGACGTGGCCAACATCACCCGCGAACGCATCTCCATCGACAAGACCGTGGCGCAGGAGGAAGAGCGCATCAAGGAAGTGCGCGAGGTCTCCGAGGCCGACCGCCAGAAGCAGGTGCTGATCCTGGAAGCCGAGGCCAAGGCACAGGAATCGCTGGTGCGCGAAGTGAAGGAAGCGCAGGCGCGCGAAACCGCCTCCAAGCACCGCGCAGTGGAACTGACCACGCTGGCCCAGGCCGAACACGAAGCGGCCGGCAAGCAGGCCGAAGCCAAGCGCCTGCTGGCCGATGCGCTGCGCGCCGAGCAGGCTGCGCCGGGCCTGGCCGAAGCGCAGGTGCGTGAAGCTTCGGCACTGGCCATCGAGAAGGTCGGCATCGCCGAGGCCCGCGTGATCGAAGCCAAGGCCGAAGCCAGCCTGAAGCAGGGCAGCAACGAAGCCCGCGTGCTGGCCGAGACCCTGCAGGCGCAGGCGCAGGGTGAGGAGAAGATGGGCCTGGCCCGTGCCACCGCCACCGAATCGCTGGGCAACGCCGAGGCCGGCGTGGTGCAGAAGAAGCTGCTGGCCGAGGCCGAAGGCCTGGTGCGCAAGTTCGAAGCCATCGCTTCGCTGAGCGACCAGGCACGTGGCCACGAAGAGTTCCGCATGATGCTGGACAACAGCCTGAAGCAGGCGCTGGCCTCGATCGAAGCCGGCAAGGAAGTCTCGCGCGAGAACGCCAACGTCATCGCCAGCGCGCTGCGCAACGCCGATATCGATCTGGTCGGTGGCGACGGCGGCATGTTCGAGAACCTGGTCAAGGCGGTGTCGCTGGGCAAGTCGATCGAAGGCTTTGCCGGCAAGAGCCCGATCGTGCAGGAGCTGATGCAGCGCTACCTGGGCGTGGCCGTGGCCGAACCGGCACCGCGCCAGATCGCCGAGGATGCCGACGCGGTGCCGACCGTGTCGGCCACCGTGGTCGACAGCGCCCGTTGATGCATCGGGCGGTGGCCGCTGCGGCCACCGCCCGCCCGCGCCGGCCGCAACCGCGGCCGTCCGCCCGTGAGCCGGAAGCCTGCTGATGTCTGAAACCCATCCGTCCGCCGAATCCACCGCGCCGGAGGCCGGCGGCAACACCGTCGACCAGGCCGTTGCCCAGGGTGGCGCCTATGAAGTCCTGCGGCGTCGCCTGGCCGAGCAGGGCCAGCGCCTGCAGGGCCTGGCCGAGACGCTCAACCGCCAGCGCCTGGCCGAGTTCGGCGACAGCCGCCTGGAAGTGGTCGGGCGTTTCCGTATCCGCAGCGAGAACAACTGCGTCGGCCGTGACATCGTGCAGGTGGGCCCGGACCGCCTGCTGTTCGGCTACAACGTGTTCATCGGGCTGAAGACCCAGACCCGCATCGAAGATGTGTTCGGCCTGTACCGGCTGGTGCAGGGCAGCGACGGCTACGACGTCGCTGCGCTGGAGCTGAAGGGCAGCTTCCTCGACCAGCCGGGCTTCGTGCACGATTTCAACGAGCTGTATGCCTACTACAAGCACGCACGCCTGCTGCAGCTGATCGTGGTGGGCGACAAGCTGCTGGCCTCGTTCCAGATCGGCGAGCGCAGCAGCGACGTGCGCGTGTTCCGCTGGGCGCTGTCGCGCGATGGCGAACTGACCTATCTGGATGCGCGCGGCGAGCGCGATATCGCACTGCCGCCGCCGTTCGACTTCGAATGGACCCGGGCGACCCGCGACCTGGCGGTCAACGGCCGCCATTCGCACCTGAACATCCTCGACACCCTGTTCGTGGAGACCACCGGCGGCGACCTCACCATCAAGGTCGAGAACAATACCGAGACCGGGCAGGGCATCTACAGCGAACCGGTCGAGGACAGCACGCAGTCGCTGGACGACGCCCAGTTCGAGTTCGCCCGGGTCGGTTCGCTGGTGCTGTTGAAGGTGCTGCCATACCGCGAGACAGAGTGGCGCGGGCTGATCTACAACACGCTGACCGGCGGCATCGTGCGCAACGATGCGATCGTGCAGGCCTGCGTGCAGCTGCCCGAAGACCACGGCGTGATCTTCCCGGGTGGCTATTACCTGCAGGGCGGCGAGCACAAGGCATTCGACGCCTCGATGGCCGGGATGCAGTTCAAGCGCAGCATCCGTTCACCGAATGGCGAGGACGTGCTGTACATCTTTTATGAGCGCGAGGGCGGGCGCTCGGCGCTGTTCGTCTACAACACCATCCAGCGCGTGCTGCAGAACCCGGTGTTCGGCCATGGCTACGCCTTGATGCAGGACGGGCGCATGGTGCTGTTCCATGCCGAAGGCAGCGAACCGACCCGCATCCATCCGATGCAGGTCTGGCAGACCCCGTTCAGCAGTGATGAGTTTGCCGCCAGCCGACCGCCCGGCAACACCTTCATGGGCCGCATCGGCAATGCCGAACTGGTGCGCGGCATTTCCAACCTGTTCAACCTGGCGCGCGAGATTGATGGCCAGGATGTGTCGGTGCAGCGCTACCAGCGCCTGGTGGCCGACACCCGGCGCCTGTTCGATGCCCACCACTGGTTGGGTGACGCGGCCTGCGATGGCGCCGAGGCGCTGCTGCGGCAGATCAGCGCCACCGGCGAATCGGTGCTGGACGAGTACGAGAAGGTGCAGTCGATCCGACAGCAGTCGGCGCAGGCGATGGTCGAGGCAGAGGCCGCGCACAAGGCGCTGCTGGGCCGGCTGCAGCCGCAGAACTGGAACGAGGTGCAGGCCTTCGTCGAGGCCCTCAATGCGATCACCGCATTGCGCGGACGGCTGCTGACCATCCGCGAGCTGCGCTACATCGACACCGCGCGTATCGAGACGATGACGGCCGAGCTGGTGGAGGCGCAGGATCATGTCGGCGCCGCCACGGGTGACTTCCTCGCCGGCGATGCCGCGCTGATGCCGCTGACCACGCGCCTGCAGGCGCTGGATGAAGCTGCGCAGCAGGCGCAGAGTGCCCGCCAGCTGGATGAGCAGCTGGAGGGGCTGCGCGGGATGGCGGCCGATCTGGATATGCTGTCCGAACTGATGGCCGGCCTGAAGGTGGACGATGCCACCGCCCGCACCCGCGTGGTCGAGTCCATTTCGGTGCTGTACGGTCGCCTCAACCAGGCCCGCGCGCGTGCCGATCAGCGCCGCAGGTCGCTCGGTTCGGCCGAGGCCGTGGCGCAGTTCGCCGCACAGTTCGCACTGTTCTCGCAGTCGATCACCAGCGCGCTGGCGCTGGCCACGGATCCGGAGCGTGCCGACGAGCAGCTGTCTCGCCTGCTGGTGCAGCTGGAGGAGCTGGAGAGCCAGTTCGGCGAACACGAGCAGTTCCTCGGCGACATCCTAAGCAAGCGCGAAGAGCTGGTTGAAGCCTTCGAAACGCACAAGCAGGCACTGCTGGATGACCGCCAGCGCAAGGCACGTTCGGTGCTGGATGCAGCCAGCCGCATCCTCGATGGCCTGGCCAAGCGCACCGAGCGCTTCGCCACCGCCGATGAGCTCAATGCGTTCTTTGCCGGCGATCCGCTGATCCTCAAGCTGCGTGAGCTGGCCGAACGCCTGCGCGCGTTGCATGACAACGTCAAGGCCGACGACATCGAAGCACGCCTGAAGGGCGTGCGTGACCAGGCGGTGCGCCAGCTGCGTGACCGCAGTGATCTGTACGAAGCAGGCGGCAACGTGGTGCGGCTGGGGCCGCGTCATCGCTTCAGCGTCAACACCCAGGCCCTGGACCTGACCCTGCTGCCGCGTGGTGACACGCTGGCGATCCATCTGACCGGCACCGATTTCCTGGAGGCCCTGCACGATCCGGAGCTGGATGCGCTGAAGCCGTTCTGGCCGGTCACCCTGGACTCCGAATCACCTGCACTGTATCGCGGCGAGTATCTGGCCGGCAGCCTGTTGATGGCCGCGCAGGAGGGGAGCGACGGCCTTGATCTGGCCACGCTGCAGCACGACGTCGCCACGCCCGAAGCACTGGACCAGCGCGTGCGTGCGTTCGCCGCACCGCGCTACCGCGAAGGCTACGAGCGCGGCATCCATGACCATGATGCCGCGCTGATCCTGCGTGCGTTGCTGCCGTTGCAGCAGGCGGCCGGCAGCCTGCGCCATGCACCGCGGGTGCGTGCGCTGGCGGTACTGTTCTGGGCTGCCGAGCAGCGGCACGAAGCGGTGGCGCAATGGCCGGCCCGCCAGATGGGGGCTGAAGCGCTGGCACGGCTGCTGGGGTCCGACGAAGGGCGCCTGGCGTTGCGTGCGGAAATGGCCGAGGCACTGCTGGCGTATGCGCAATCCCACGCGTTGCCGTTCGATGCCGATGCCGCAGAGGCCGCGGCCGCCTATCTGGGCGAGGAACTGGCGGCCGGCGAGCCGGTGTTCAGCAGCAGCCGCCATGCGGTAGCGCTGCTGGAGGCACTGGCTCGGCAGCTGGAACAGGCCGGGCAACGCGAGGCGGTCGAACGCGCCCTGCAGCGCAGCCAGGATCCGCTGGCCACGCGCTGGGCGCTGGCCGGGCAGTGGCTGCGGGCGCTGGCGCGGATGCCGGCGCATGCCCCGCATGCCGGCTATGTCGACGAGGCTGCAGCACTGCTGCTGGTGCAGCGTCAACTGCGCACCCGTGCCAGCGACGCCGCGCTGCAGGCGGAGGTCAGTGGCCTGCTGGGTGAACACGCCCGCATCAGCAACGGCACGCTGGTGGTATCGCTGGATGATTTCCTGGCGCGCCTGAAGCAGCACCTGCGTCATTTCGTGCCAGCGTTCCATGCCTATCAGGCGCTGCGCCAGGGCATCATCGGCCGCGAGCGCGAGACCCTGCGGCTTTCCGAGTTCAAGGCGCGGCCGCTGTCCTCGTTCGTACGCAACAAGCTGATCAACGATGTCTACCTGGGCGTGATCGGTGACAACCTGGCCAAGCAGATGGGTACGGTCGGCGAGAACAAGCGCAGCGACCTGATGGGCCTGCTGATGATGATTTCGCCGCCCGGCTACGGCAAGACCACGCTGATGGAATACGTGGCGCACCGCCTGGGCCTGGTCTTCATGAAGATCAACGGCCCGGCGCTGGGTCACGAGGTGCGCTCGCTGGACCCGGCCCAGGCACCGGACGCGACCTCGCGGCAGGAGCTGGAGAAACTCAACCTGGCGCTGGAAATGGGCAACAACACCATGCTGTATGTGGACGACATCCAGCACACCCATCCCGAGTTCCTGCAGAAGTTCATCTCGCTGTGCGATGGCACCCGCCGTATCGAGGGTGTGTGGCGCGGTCGCACCCGTACGTACGACATGCGTGGCAAGAAGTTCTGCGTGGTGATGGCCGGCAACCCGTACACCGAGTCCGGCGAGGTGTTCAAGATCCCGGACATGCTGGCCAACCGTGCCGACATCTACAACCTGGGTGATGTGCTCGGTGGCATGGAGGCGGCCTTTACCCTCAGCTACATCGAGAACAGCCTGACCTCCAACCCGGTGCTGGCGCCGCTGGCTACGCGCGACATGGCTGACCTGTACACGCTGGTCGACCGGGCGATGGGCAAGGAGGTCTCGACCAACAGCCTCAGCCACGCCTACAGCAGCGCGGAGATCAACGAAATCACCGCCACCCTGCAGCGCATGCTGCGCGTGCGCGACGTGGTCTACCGCGTCAACCAGCAGTACATCGCCAGTGCCGCGCAGGACGACCGCTACCGCACCGAGCCGCCGTTCCGGCTGCAGGGTAGCTACCGCAACATGAACAAGCTGGCCGAGAAGATCTCGCCGGTGATGAACGAGGACGAGCTGCAGCAGTTGATCTCCGACCACTACCTGGGCGAGGCACAGCTGCTGACTACCGGCGCCGAAGAAAACCTGCTGAAGCTGGCCGAACTGCGCGGCGTGCTGGACGACACGCAGGCGCAACGCTGGACGCAGATCAAGCGCGACTTCCTGCGCAACAAGGCCCTGGGGGCCGACGACAGCGATGTCGGCGGGCGCGTGGTCGCGCAGCTGGCCGACATCGCCGCCGCCCTGCAGCTTCCACCGCCGGTGCCGGAAGCGCTTGCCGTTGCCGACCCGGCACCGTGGCCGGCGTTGCTGGAGGCCCTGCATCGTCTTTCTGAAACACGTCCGGCCGCCGCGCCGGTGCCGGTCGCGGCAGCCACCAGTGTGCCGACGACGCTCCTGGCCGACGACCTGCAGGCTGGCCTGGCACCGTTGGTGGAACTGTTGGCGGCATCGCAGGCGCAGCAGGCACAGGTGTCGCAGACCCTGGCCGCGTTCGCCGGCTGGGCGCGGCAGCAGGTCGAGCGTGGGGTGCCGAACAGTGCGGTGGCGCAGCGTGCGCGTGTGCGCCGTGCCACGACGCCGGAGGAGCGCGCGCTGGATGAGGCCCTGATGCGTCACTTCTACGGCGAGTCGTTGCCGCCGGACGACAGTGAGGAGATTCCAGCAACGACACCGCAGCCGCCGCCGCTGCCGTGACCATGCAGGCGCCACTGCCGCCACCGAGCTTGCCGGACACGGCCGATGTCGCCGTGCTGGCCACCTATGGTGCGCCGTTGCTGCAGGCGCTGGCGCGGCGCGAAACAGCGTTGCCGCCGGGCGCGGGCGCAGGCCTGGTGGCCGCACTGGCACGCATCGCGCTGGCCCTGCAGGCCGATAACCTGGCGCAGATCCGGCGGCATGCGGGCTGGTGGGGCCGCCTGCTGGGGCGCGATGTCGATCGCGAGGCGGAAGCACGTGCGCTGCAGTCGCAACTGGGCGTGCTGGCCCTGCAGGCGCGCGAGCAGGCCCAGCAGCTGCAGCTGCAGCTGCAGCTGCGGGCCATGGCCATTGCCGGACATTCAGCGGCGGCCGCAGCGCTGGACGCCTGGGTCGAGCTGGCAGCGGTGCGGCTGGCGTCGCTGGATATCGCCGGCCAGGCCGCGCTGTCGCAACGGCTCGATCATCTGCGCCGGCTGGCCACGCTGCGCCGTCTCGAGGCCGGCCAGTGGCAGCTCCTGCAGGACCAGGACAACGTGCTGCTGCAACGCTTCGCACGCATCCATGACTTCCTGTTGCCAGCCTGGCGGCAGGCCGCTGCGGCGGGCCAGGCTGCGGCCGGCGCCACATTGGCGGCGAAGGCCGCCACGCTGCACGCACAGATCGATGACGAGGTCGCGGCGGCTCAGGCTAGACTGCCTTGAGCCGGCCGCCGCTGCCGCTTACCCAACTGCAAGGAGACTGCCCGATGACCCAGGACAGCCAGACCCCCGGTGCCCTCGTGCCCGGCACGACCACCGCCGCTCCGCTCGATGAAGGCGTATTGCAGGCGCTTGGCCTGGTCCGCGAGGATCTGCCGCGCATCGCCGAGATCCGTCTGGAGCTGGATGACCTGCGCCCGGGCAACCTGCAGGTCTTCGGTCGCGAAGCGGCCACGCGCACCGCAGCGTTTTCCAGCCAGTTGCTGGACCAGGTGCGCAATCGTGACCTCGATGCCAGCGGCGAGAAACTGGGCGAAGTGGTGCGCATCGCGCGCAGCCTGAAGCTGGACGGCTTCGCGCAGCGGTCGAAGGTGCCGGTGATCGGTGGCCTGATCGACCGCCTGCGCGTATCCAAGGGCGAGCTGGTGCAGAAGTTCAGCGACACCAATGCGCAGATCGAGCAGCTGCTGGGTGATGTCGGTGTGCAGCAGGCGTTGATGGGCAAGCGCGTGGGCGAGTTCGACCGCATGCACGACATCGTCCGCGAAGAACGGCATGCGCTGGGCCTGTATGCTGCGGCCGGCAAGCAGCGCCTGGCCGAACTGCAGGCCGAGCAGCAGGCCGGGCAGGGCAGTGAGGATCCGCAGCAGCGCATCCGCCAGGGCGAAGTCGACAACGCGATCCGCCTCCTCGAAAAGCGCGTGTCCGACCTGCAGCTGATGCAGCATGCGGCCGACCAGTCGCTGCCGATGATCCGCCTGATCCAGGCCAACGCGCTGCAGCTGATCGAGAAATTCAACACGGTGCGCGAGATCACCATCCCGTCGTGGAAGCGCCAGTTCGCCATCCAGCTTTCGCTGGGTGAGCAGAAGGCCGCGGTCGAGCTGTCCACCGCCATCGACGATGCCACCAACGAGCTGATGCGCCGCAACGCCGACCTGCTGCGCCAGGCCTCGGTCGATACCGCACGCAGCAACCAGCGCGGCGTGATCGACGTGGCCACGCTGCGCCACGTGCACGACCAGTTGATCGCCACGGTCGAGGAAGTGCGCAGCATCCATCGCGAAGGAATGCAGCAGCGGCAGCAGGCCGAAGTCGAGCTGTCGCGCCTGCGCGAAGACCTGCAGCAGCGACTGGCCACCCCGACTGCCAGCTGAAAAAAGGGGACGGAGGGAATTAAGTCGTTTGTGCCACTTGCGACTTAATCCCCTCCGTCCCCTTTTTGTTGTCAGCGCAGTTGCGCGACCACCCAATCGGCCAGCGCGTCCACGCGCACATCTGCCGGTCCATCCGGCCGTGCCAGCACCCAGAAGCCACCGGTGGCGGAAAATCCCCACGGGGCGATCAGCCGTCCCGCGGCGAGGTCCTCGGCCACCAGCGGCTCTGGCGCGATCGCCGGGCCCAGCCCGGCCACTGCTGCCTCCAGAAGGTAGTACAGGTGCTCGAAGGCAGTACCCAGCTGCAGCTTCGACACGTCCAGACCCTGTGCCTGCGCCCACGCTGGCCACGCCTGCGGTCGTGAGCTCGTGTGCAGCAGCGTCTCCTGCAGCAGTGCCGAGGGCGGTACATGTCGCAGGCGCTGCGCGGCCGGATGCGATGGCGCCACCACCACGCCAACCCGTTCCGGCGCCAGTTCACGCACCTGCCAGCCGCGCGGCCACGGCCCCTGCGCCAGCAGCAGCACCGCATCCAGCGCTGCCTGCGCCTCGGTGAAGCTGCCATCCAGTGCCGACCACTGCAGGCGCACGCCGGGCAGGGCGGCCTGCAGCGCGGGCAGGCGCGGGATCATCCAGCGGGCCAGCACGCTGCCACTGCAGCCCAGCACCAGCGCCGGGGCCGCCGCCGGTCGCCGCAGCTCCCGCACGCAGTCTTCGATGCCGCTGAACGCGTCGCTGCATGCTGCCTGCAGGCGCGTGCCCGCAGCGGTCAGGCGCAGGCCACGACCGGCGCGCTGGAACAGCGCCAGGCCGAGGTGGTCTTCCAGCAGTTTCAGCTGCCGGCTGACCGCGCCGTGGGTGACATGCAGGTCCTGCGCGGCGCGGCCAACGCCGCCCAGGCGGGCGGTGGCCTCGAACGCGCGCAGCGCATTGAGCGGTGGCAGCAGGGAACGGATCATGTGAGATTTCCTGACGGTATGCGCCAGATAATATCCATTTTCCGGTCATGAACCGTGCGCTAGAGTATCCACCTGTCTCGAACCAGCGGTCGCTTCCATGTCTGCCTCCCCCATTGCCGACTACCACGCCTTCCCGGATGCCCACGGCCATTTCGGCCGCTACGGTGGCAGCTTCGTCGCCGAAACCCTGGTCGGCCCGCTGCAGGAACTCGCCCAGGCCTATGACCAGGCCCGCCAGGACCCGGCGTTCCAGGCGGCCTACGACCGCGACCTGGCCCACTACGTGGGCCGGCCGAGCCCGATCTACCACGCCCAGCGTCTGAGCGACCATGTGGGCGGTGCGCAGATCCTGCTCAAGCGCGAAGACCTGAACCACACCGGCGCGCACAAGATCAACAACACCATCGGCCAGGCGCTGCTGGCGGCGCGGATGGGCAAGAAGCGCATCATCGCCGAGACCGGTGCCGGCCAGCACGGCGTGGCCAGCGCCACCGTTGCCGCGCGGCTGGGCCTGGAGTGCGTGGTGTACATGGGCGCCACCGACATCGAGCGGCAGAAGATCAACGTCTACCGCATGAAGCTGCTCGGCGCGACGGTGGTGCCGGTCACTTCCGGTTCGGCCACGTTGAAGGATGCGCTCAACGAAGCGATGCGCGACTGGGTGACCAACGTGCAGGACACCTTCTACATCATCGGTACGGTCGCCGGCCCGGATCCCTATCCGCGCATGGTGCGCGACTTCAATGCCATCGTCGGCCGCGAAGCACGCGAGCAGATGCTGGCCGAGTATGGCCGCCTGCCCGATGCGATCACCGCCTGCGTCGGCGGCGGCAGCAATGCCATCGGCCTGTTCCATGCCTTCCTCAACGACCGCCAGGTCGAGATCGTCGGTGCCGAGGCCGCCGGTGACGGCATCAGCACCGGGCGCCACGCCGCATCGATCGCTGCCGGTCGCCCGGGCGTGCTGCATGGCAACCGCACCTATGTGCTGTGCGACGACGATGGCCAGATCATCGAAACCCACTCGGTGTCGGCCGGCCTGGACTATCCGGGCGTCGGCCCGGAGCACGCGTTCCTGGCCGACACCGGCCGCGCCCGCTATCTCGGCATCACCGATGACGAAGCGCTGCAGGCGTTCCACCTGCTGGCGCATACCGAGGGCATCCTGCCGGCACTGGAGTCCAGCCATGCGCTGGCGCAGGCGATCAAGCTGGCGCGCGAGCGTCCGCGTGACCAGATCGTGCTGTGCAATCTGTCCGGCCGTGGCGACAAGGACGTGCACACCATCGCCGCGCGCGAAGGGCTGGTGCTGTGAGCGCGTTGCTGCGCAACAGTGGCGTGCTGCTGCTGGCGCTGGGGTTGGCCGCGTGCCAGCCGCCGGAACCGCCGGTGCTGGCGCCGGCCGCCAAGGCCACCACGCAGCCGGCACAGCAGCCGGCCGCCAACGACGACCTCGACCCGATCGCACGCACGCCGATTGTCGATCCGCCACCGGTGGAAGGCACGGACGGCGATGATGCGCCCGCGGTGGCCTCAGTGGCGCTGGACCATGCCGGCGAGGTGCTGATCGGCCAGCACATGAGCGATCTGCAGGCCCTCGGGCCGTGGACGGCACAGGGCGCCGTCGAAGCCATGGGCGGCAGTTGCGAGTACTACGACGGCAAGGGGCTGCCGCCTGGCGTGTCGATGATGACCGATGAAGATCGCGTCGTCCGTTTCGACCTCGGACGGGATCCGGAGAGCGGCGCGCCCACGCCGCAGCCCGGTCCGTTCGGCCTGCGCGTCGGCATGACCCGCGCCCAGGCCATGGCCCAGTTCCCGAGGCCGCCGGTATCCAGCCCGCATGCCTACGACGGTGACCAGGGCGAGTACCTCACCTGGCAGGACCCCGGTTCGGACCTGGGTATCCGCGTGGAACTGTTTGAAGGGAAGGTTACCCGGATGTACTGGGGAACCAGCGATGCGATTGAACTGATTGAAGGATGTGCCTGAAATGTCCGTAGCCCGACTCGATGCCTGTTTCCAGCGTCTGCGCGAACAGCAGCGCAAGGCGCTGATCCCCTTCGTCACGGCCGGTGATCCCTCGCTGGAGGCCACCGTGCCGGTCATGCACGCGCTGGTCGAGGCCGGTGCCGACGTGATCGAACTGGGCGTGCCGTTCTCCGACCCGATGGCCGACGGCCCGACCATCCAGCGCAGCTCCGAGCGCGCGCTGGCCCGCGGTGCAGGCAGCCGCTACGTCCTGCAGGCCGTGGCGCAGTTCCGCGAGCGCGATGCGCAGACCCCGGTGGTGCTGATGGGCTACCTGAACCCGGTGGAGATCCACGGCTACGCGGCCTTCGCCAAGGCCGCCGTCGACGCCGGCGTGGACGGCGTGCTGCTGGTCGACCTGCCGCCGGAAGAGGCGGGCGAGGCCCAGCAGGCGTTCGACGCCGCCGGCCTTGCGCTGGTCCTGCTGGCATCGCCGACCACCAGCGAAGCACGTGCCGACAAGCTGCTGGCGCTGGCCCGTGGCTATCTCTACTACGTCAGCTTTGCCGGTGTCACCGGCGCGTCCGAGCGCCTGGACAGCGATGCCGCCAGTGCCCGCCTGCAGGCGTTGCGCGCGCGCGCGTCGGTGCCGGTGGTGGCGGGCTTCGGCATCAAGGATGCCGCCAGTGCCGCAGCCATGGCCCGGCAGGCGGACGGCGTGGTGGTGGGCAGCGCGCTGGTGGCGGCGCTGGCCGAAGCGGGCTCGGCTGAAGAGGCCGCGCAGCGTGCCCGCGCTTTCCTGGCCCCGCTGCGGCAGGCGCTGGACGCGTAATGGTCGTGCCGGCCACCGGCCGGCATCCTCCTGAGGGCGCGCGTGCAAGGGCTGCCGGCCAGCGGCCGGCACTACCCATTGGTCTGCACGCAACGGCTGCCGGCCAGCGGCGGGTACCGCCCAGCACCTAAACGTACGTCCCAGCATGGTTTTTTCCGGCTGCCCCGCCGCTGGCAAGGGGGTGCACGGGCGGGGAAAGCGGAGCTAGACTGTCCGCCTTTGCGGCCCCTGGGCCGCCCTGAACGGAAGTGTCCTCCCGCATGAGTTGGCTCAGCAAGTTGATGCCGTCCGGCATCCGCACCGACAACACCCCCAGCAAGAAGCGCAGTGTCCCCGAGGGCCTGTGGGAAAAGTGCAGCAACTGCGGCAGCGCGTTGTACCGTCCGGAACTGGAAGAGAACCTGGAAGTCTGCCCGAAGTGCGGCCATCACATGGCGATCCGCGCGCGCGCGCGCCTGGCCGCCCTGTTCGACGCCGACAGCACCACCGAGATCGGTGCGCGCCTGGGGCCGACCGACCTGCTCAAGTTCAAGGACCAGAAGAAGTACAGCGAGCGCATCAAGATCGCGCAGAAGAACACCGGCGAGTACGACGCGCTGATCGCCATGCGCGGCCTGCTCAAGGGCCGTGCGCTGGTGGCATCGTCCTTCGACTTCGCCTTCATGGGCGGCTCGATGGGCTCGGTGGTCGGCGAGCGCTTCGCACTGGCTGCCGAAACCGCAGTCGAGATCGGTGCGCCCTACGTGTGCTTCTCGCAGAGCGGCGGCGCCCGCATGCAGGAAGGCCTGTTCTCGCTGATGCAGATGGCCAAGACCTCGGCCGCGCTGGGCAAGCTGCGTGAAGCCGGCCTGCCGTACATTTCGGTGCTGACCCATCCGACCACCGGTGGCGTCTCGGCCTCCTTCGCGATGCTGGGCGACATCAACATCGCCGAGCCGCAGGCGCTGATCGGCTTCGCCGGCCCGCGCGTGATCGAGCAGACCGTGCGCGAGAAGCTGCCGGAAGGCTTCCAGCGCTCGGAGTTCCTGCTCGAGCACGGTGCCATCGACCAGATCTGCGACCGCCGCGAAATGCGCGACCGCCTGTCCGACCTGCTGGCGATGCTGGGTCGCCAGCCGGCGCCGGAGGTGGCTTGATGGGAGGCCGCAAGTACTTCGGTACTGATGGCATCCGAGGCCGGGTCGGCCAGGGCGTGATCTCGGCCGACTTCGTGCTGCGCCTGGGCAACGCCCTGGGTCGCGTCCTGGTCGCCCAGCGCGGCCAGGATGGGCGGCGGCCGATCGTGGTGATCGGCAAGGACACCCGCATTTCCGGTTACATGTTCGAGGCGGCGCTGGAAGCCGGCCTGGTCGCCGCCGGTGCCGACGTGCAGCTGCTGGGACCGATGCCGACCCCGGCGGTGGCATTCCTGACCCGTACGCTGGGCGTGGATGCCGGCATCGTCATCAGCGCCTCGCACAACCCGCATTACGACAACGGCATCAAGTTCTTCTCCGCCCAGGGCGAGAAGCTCGACGATGCCACCGAGCTGGCCCTGGAAGCGGCGCTGGACGTTCCGTTCACCACCGCTGAATCGGAAAAGCTGGGCAAGGCCGCGCGCGCGCGCGAGGCGGTCGGCCGCTACATCGAGTTCTGCAAGGCCAGCGTACCGCGCGCGTTCGACCTGCGTGGCGTGCGCCTGGTGCTGGATTGCGCGCACGGTGCCACTTACCAGATCGCACCGCTGCTGTTCCGCGAACTGGGCGCCGAGGTGATCGGCATCGGTGCCGAGCCCAATGGCGTCAACATCAATGCCGGCGTGGGCTCGACCCATATCGACAACCTCGCGGCCAAGGTCCGCGAGACCCGCGCGGATCTCGGCATCGCCTTCGATGGCGACGGCGACCGCGTGCTGATGGCCGACGACCAGGGCAATCCGGTCGACGGCGATGACCTGCTGTACATCCTGGCCCGTGCCTGGAAGGACGAAGGCCGCCTGCGCGGCCCGGTGGTCGGCACGCTGATGAGCAACTATGGCATCGAGAAGGCGTTCGCCGACCTGCAGATTCCGTTTTTGCGCAGCAATGTCGGTGATCGCTACGTGCACCAGGCGCTGATCGAAGGCGGTGGCGTGCTCGGCGGGGAGGCCTCCGGCCACCTGCTGTGCCTGGACCGCGCCACCACCGGTGACGGTATCGTCAGCGCGCTGCAGGTGCTGGTGGCGCTGCGCAACAGCGGCCAGACCCTGCGCCAGGCGCTGAAGGGGCTGGTGCGGGTGCCGCAGAAGACGGTCAACGTGCGGCTGGGCAATGTCTCGGCCAAGGCCACGGTGCAGGCCGACAGCGTGCAGGCCGCACTGGCCGTCGCGCAGCAGTCGGTGGCCGGTCGCGGCCGTGCGTTCCTGCGCCCGTCCGGCACCGAGCCGGTGGTGCGGGTCACGGTCGAGGCCGATGACGCAGCGCTGATGCAGGACACGCTGGATCGCCTGTCCGCAGCGGTGCGTGAAGCCGCTGCCTGAGGCGGCTGCACCTTCAGCAAACGGAAAACGCCCCGCAAAGCCGGGGCGTTTTTCGTTCAAGCGACAGGGCAGCGTGACGCTTACGGGCCCGGCACCATCTTCTTCTGCCGTGCCTTGAAGCCATTGAACAGCGGCGCGATCAGGGGGTTGTAGCTCTGCGCGATGCGCTTGCGCAGCCAGCTGGCCGGGCGGTTGCGGATCGCGAAGCGGTAGATGCGTTCCGGGTCGCCGCCCACCATATTGCGACCGAACGGGTGGGTAGTGTGCAGGTAGCGGAAGCCCTGCTCGCGGGCCACCTCGATGTGATCCTGGTCGAAATCGCCGTAGGGCCAGCACAGCGTGTCCGACACCTCGCCCAGCTTTTCCTTCAGGACCTCGCGCGAGACTGCCAGGTCCCGGCTCAGGCCGGCACGGCGCTGCGCGCGGTCCAGGTCGTCGCGGCGCAGCCAGCGGGTGTGGGTATGGGTGTGGCAATGCACTTCGAAAGTGCCAGCGGCAATGGCCGCGCGCGCTTCGCTCCAGCGCATCATCACGTCGTCGCTGCGGTTCTGCTCGTAGATCGCCGCTTCGCAGCCGCGGTGGTCGGGCGTGGGGGGCAGCGTTGCGCCGGCCATCCCCGCATGCGGCCGCTGCGGGCCTTCGCCCATCCAGCCGGTGACCACGAACACCACCGCGTGCATCCCGTACTTCTGCAGGATCGGGTGCGCATACACCCAGTTGTCCAGGTAGCCATCGTCGAAGGTGATCACGATCGACTTGCGCGGCACCGGCCGGCCGGCCAGGAAACCGGCGTACTGGTCCAGTGTCAGCGAAGTCCAGCCGTTGCCGGCCAGCCAGGCGATCTGGCTTTCGAAATTCTCCGGCGACACGGTGATCATGCCCGGCGACGGGCTGACGTGGTGGTGCATCAGCACCGGTACGGTTCGGGCATCAGCCATGTCCCAGCTCCTTCAGCCACTGGTGGTAATAGTGTTCGGTGGTCTCGCCGTGGCCGTCGGGGGTGAAGCGGTGCGCGCTGCGCATCCAGTCCCACCCGGCGCGGCCCATCTGCCGGCGCCGTTCCGGATCGTCCACCAACAGGCGCAGGGCACCGGTCAGGGCTGCATTGTCGCCCAGCCGGGTGAGGATCGCATTGCTGCCATCGACCACCATCTCCGGCACGCCTCCAACGCGGGTGGCCACGATCGGCACGCCGACATAGGCTGCTTCCAGGAACACGGTACCGGCCGCTTCCTTGTGCGACGCCAGCGCGAAGATGTCGAAACCGGCCATCAGCCGGCAGGCGCCATCGCGGTAGCCCAGCAGATGCACCTGTTGCTGCAGCCCGTGTTCGTCGCGCATCGCCTGCAGCCGATCCATGACCGGCTGGCCATCGCCGATCACCACCAGGTGCAGGTTCGGATGCGTCCTGCACAGCGGCACCATCGCCTGCAGCAGGTCGGCGTGGCCCTTGGGCTCGCGCAGCACCGCCACGCAGCCGACCACGATGTCCTGTTCGCCGAAGCCGAGTTCGGCACGCACGTCCGCGCGCACGTCCTGCAGGCACTGCCAGGGATCGGCCTTGCGGATCTCGCTCCAGCGCGGCGGCACGGCGATGGGCGGCACGATACCGATGCGCTCGGCCGGAATGCCGCGCTCGGTCAGCAGCTGCTTGACGAAGCTGCTGACGGTCAGCACCCGGTGCGGCAGGCCGGTATAGGTCAGCAGCGAATTGACCGGGCTCATCAGGTGGCGCGAGCGCACCACCAGCGGCGTGCCGCCCAGGCGGGCGCCAGCGGCAGCGATCAGCGCGTCACGACGGCTGGTGGTGTTGACCACGTCGTAGCGCTCGCGGCGCACCAGGCGCGAGACCGACCAGATGCCACGCAGCAGGCGCAGCAGGCCGCCCATGCGCAGGGTGTGGACAGTGAAGCCATCATCGCGGGCCAGCGTGGCCAGGCGGGCTTCGGGCTGGCACAGCAGGGCCACCTCGTGGCCGCGCGCGCGCATCACCTGCATGTGGCGGAAGATGTAGATCTCCTGCCCGCCCATTCCCTTGGCGGCTTCGGTGTGCAGGATGCGCAATGGACGGTTCATGCGGGATCGATCCTTGAAGGTCAACGATTGCGGAAGCGGGTCAGCGCTTCCCATGCGGTACGTACGGCGGCGGCATCGGGCACCTGCTGCGGCAGCGGGCGATAGTGCAGGTCCAGAGCGGTGGCGTTGCCGAACTTGTCGAACACATAGATCGCATCGCCATGGCGTACCGCGCGCTGCGACCAGCTTTCGACCACCAGCGCACGCTGGCCCTGTGGCTCGGCCAGCAGGTCCTGTCCGGTGCTGTAGTCGGCCAGTGCGTTCTCGCAGCCCAGCGCGTGGCGCATCAGTGTTGGCACCCAGTCTTCGTGCGAGCTGGTGCGTGCGTCGTGGCCAGCGGCCTTGCCCGGCCAATGCAGCACGAACGGCACCTGCAGCTGGTAGTCGGAGAAGTTGCCGTTGTGGCCCCAGTAGTTCAGCCCGAGGTCGTTGAACTCTTCGGCATGGTCACCGGTGACCAGCACGATGGTGTCCTCGGCCAGGCCCTGCGCGCGCAGGTCGTCCAGCAGCGATCCGATCAGGCTGTCGGCATAGTGCACGGCGGTGCGGTAGCGGTTGAGCTCCGGCGTCGGGTCATGCTCCGGGCCGAACTTGAGGAAGTCGATGTCGGCGGCCATCGGTGTGGTCACCGGCGGATAGCCCTCGGGCATGTGGTAGGGCGCGTGGGTGGAGTCGAGGAACACGAACCCGAACCACGGGTGGTCTGCCGCCTGGCTGGCGCGGATGTCCTGCTGCAGCGCGCCGACGATCGCGCGGTCGCGACCGTCGGACTTCAGCGCCGATGGCCCCTGGTGCAGCTGGTCGCGCACATCGGCAAACACGGTGCGATCGAATTCGGGGCTGTACATCGGCGCGCTGCCGTACAGGTGCAGGTCGTAGCCCTGCTGGCCCAGCACCTGGAACAGCTGCGAACCACGCTGCTCGTCCAGCATGCTCGGCCAGTAGCCGCCGGGCAGGCCGTAGAGCAGCCCGAACAGGCCGTAGCGGGTGGCATTGCCGGTACTGAAGTGGTGGTCGAACACGCGCGCGTCCTGCGCCAGCGCCGACGTATGGGGCATCAGCTGTGGTGTCAGCGCATCGTGGCGCAGCGATTCCAGGACCACCATCAGCACGTTCGGGCGATGTGGGCTCTGGCAGCGCAACGGATGCAGCGGGTACAGCAGCTGCGCGTGGCGCGGGTCGGGCAGGCCGGCCTGCTGCTGGCTGACCACGCCCAGGCGCCGCATGAAACTCTTGGCCGTGATCGGCTGTGCCCACGGCAGGTAGTTCCACTGTGCGATCACATCGCGGTCGCCGCGCGCGTCGTAGTAGGCCGTGGCCAGCTGGCCGCCGCCCATCAGCAGCGCGACCGCCGCCCAGGCCTGCAGCACCCGGCGCCGATGCGATGCCGCCGGCAGCAGCTTCCAGCATGCCCAGGCCAGCAGGCCTTCGGCGGTGAAGACCGCGGCGACCAGCAGCGCGACCTGCAGCCAGGTCTTCCAGGACAGGGCGACCTGGTCCTGCAGGGCGCCGCCGAACACCATGTTCACGACCATGGCATTGAGGTGGAAGCGGTACAGGGTGAAGACCTTGGCGTCGACCAGCAGCAGGCACAGCCACAGCCCCTGCAGCAGTACGGCGCTGACGCTCAACGTGCGCGCCCGGCGCGGCCACAGGCCCAGCAGCAGTGGCAGCAGGCCGGCCAGCGCGCCGAACGCGAGCAGGTGGCCGGGCAGGGCGATCGCCAGATAGGCCAGGCCAGTGGCACCGCCCGGATTGTCACGCAGTGGCACGTTGCCCAGCGCGATCGCCGCCGCCAGGACGGCGTTGCCGGCGATGAACAGCGACCACCAGGCCAGCCGGCGCCAGCGCTGGGCGGGACCTTCGACGACAGGGGCGGCGGAGACAGCGGCGGGCATGGCGGGGCGGGTTCGGGGAGCGCGGGAACGGGGAGCGGCGGCAACGTGATGGCCGCGTTGCGCCACGCGCGGGTCGCGCATTGTATCGGTTTGTTTCTTCGTATCGAGTGGCGTCCTCCGGGCGATCTGTCACAATGTTCAGGCGGGCCATGAATGCGCTGGCCCCCCAGACCCAACGACAAGCCAGGAACCGCTGTGAGCCAGATCCCCACCCTCGACATCACCCGTTTTGACAGCGACCGCGAGGCCTTCGTGGCCGAGCTGGGCGCGGCCTACCGCCAATGGGGATTCGCGGGCATCCGCAACCACGGCATTCCGCAGGCCGACATCGACGCGGCCTACGATGCCTTCAAGGCCTTCTTCGCCCTGCCGGAAGAGGTCAAGCGCAAGTACCACGTCGCTGGCAGCGGTGGCGCCCGCGGCTACACCCCGTTCGGCGTGGAAACCGCCAAGGGCTCCAAGCATTTCGACCTGAAGGAGTTCTGGCACATCGGTCGCGAGATCGCCGACGACTCCAAGTACCGTGACGTGATGGCGCCGAACCTGTGGCCGACCGAGGTCGAGGGGTTCCGTGAGCGCGGTTACGGCCTGTACCAGGCGCTGGACAACCTGGGTTCGCGCGTGCTGTCGGCGCTGGCCCTGCACATCGGCCTGCCGGAGAACTTCTTCGCCGACAAGACCAACTTCGGCAACTCGATCCTGCGCCCGATCCACTACCCGCCGATCACCACCGACGACATTCCGAACGTGCGCGCCGGCGCCCATGGCGACATCAATTTCATCACCCTGCTGGTCGGCGCCAGTGCCGCCGGCCTGGAGGTGCAGTCGCATGATGGCGAGTGGGTGCCGTTCACCTCGGACGCGGACACCATCGTGGTCAACATCGGCGACATGCTGCAGCGCCTGACCAACCACGTGTATCCGTCGACCATCCACCGCGTGGTCAACCCCCCGGGCGAACTGGCGCGCCAGCCGCGCTACTCGGTGCCGTTCTTCCTGCACCCGAACCCGGACTTCCTGATCGACGTGCTGCCCTCGTGCATCACCCCGGAGAACCCGAGCCGGTATCCGGAGCCGATCACCGCCCACGGCTTCCTCGAGGAACGCCTGCGCGAGATCAAGCTGAAGTAATGAGACGCGAGGCCGCCGAAAGGCGGCCTTTGTCTTTGCAGGGCGGCGCCCTGCAGCCGCGGTAGTGCCGGCCGCTGGCCGGCAAGTCCACGGCCAGAACGGACGGGTTACGGCGTCCCCCGCCATCCCCACCCGCCCGGCCAAGCCCACCCATCCAACCGGGCTTTCCGCGCCCAGCCCAACCAGACCCCCGCCACGAGGGGCTGCGCCGTTGGCTGAAAATCGATGTAACCGCTTACACGGAAACGGATTTTTGCCGTAACGGGTATCATGATCGGCTGACTTCACACAGGAGCCACCCGCTCATGCGCCGCAAGATCGTCGCCGGAAACTGGAAGCTGCATGGCAGCCGTCAATTCGCCAATGAACTGCTGGGGCAGGTGGCCGCCGGGCTGCCGGTGGATGGGGTGGATGTGGTGATCCTGCCGCCGCTGCCGTACCTGGGCGAGCTGGTCGAGGACTTCGGCCAGACCGGCCTGGCCTTTGGCGCGCAGGACGTGAGCAGCAACGAGAAGGGCGCCTACACCGGTGAGGTCTGCGCCGCCATGCTGGTCGAGGTGGGGGCCCGCTATGGCCTGGTCGGTCATTCCGAACGCCGCCAGTACCATCATGAGAGCAGCGAGCTGGTCGCGCGCAAGTTCGCCGCGGCCCTGCACGCTGGGCTGGTGCCGGTGCTGTGCGTGGGGGAAACCCTCGAGCAGCGCGAGGCCGGGCAGACCGAAGCGGTCATCGCCAGCCAGCTGGCGCCGGTGCTGGAACTGACCGGCGCGGCCGGCTTCGCCCAGGCCGTGGTCGCCTATGAGCCGGTGTGGGCCATCGGCACCGGGCGTACCGCTAGCAAGGAGCAGGCGCAGCAGGTGCACGCGTTCATCCGTGGCGAAGTCGCGCGCATCGATGCTAGAATTGCTGATTCACTGCCCATTGTTTACGGCGGTAGCGTGAAGCCCGACAATGCCGGGGAACTGTTCGCGCAGCCGGATGTCGATGGTGGGCTGGTCGGCGGTGCCTCCCTGGTGGCCGCGGACTTCCTGGCCATCGCACGGGCGGCGGCCGCGAACTAATCCTAGAAGTATTGTCCGAGGGCGGTTTCCAATGCTGATGTTGATCCTCAATGTCGTCTACGTGCTGGTCGCTGTGGCCATGATCGCGCTGATCCTGATGCAGCGTGGCTCGGGTGCGGCGGCGGGTTCGGGCTTTGGTGCCGGCGCCTCGGGCACGGTGTTCGGTGCGCGTGGCGCCTCGAACTTCCTGTCCAAGTCGACCAAGTGGCTGGCAGTCGTGTTCTTCGGCATCAGTCTCTTCATGGCCTGGTATGCCGGTCACGGCACCCGTCCGGCGGCCGACCAGGACCTGGGCCTGATGTCCGCCCCGGCGGCCAGCGCGCCGGCGGCTCCGGCGGGCGAACTGCCGGCCGTTCCGAAGGCCGATCCGGTCCCGGCCGCCCCGGTTCCGGCGGCGAATGTGCCGGCTCAGGCGGAATCTTCGGTTTCTGGTGAAGAAAAGCCTTCGGAAGGCTCCCAGAAACACTGAAGCCGGTTACAATACGCGGCGCATCGGGAAGATAGTCTGATGTGATCGTTTGCCCAGGTGGCGGAATTGGTAGACGCACTACCTTGAGGTGGTAGCGACGCAAGTCGTAGGGGTTCGAGTCCCCTCTTGGGCACCATTTGTAAGTAAAGCGGGTTCGTCTGGCGCGCAAGGCGCCAGGCAGGTTCCCGTCCACTCCCCCATGCCAAAGCGCCTGCAGGCGCGGCGGCAGAGGCAAGAGAGAATCGCTGTGCTGGCCGAATATTTGCCTTCTCTGCTGTTTCTGATCGTTGCCACCGGTATCGGCGTTACGCTGATGCTGGTTGGTCGATTCCTCGGTCCCCGCCGCCCCGATCTGGAAAAGCTCTCGCCGTACGAGTGCGGCTTCGAGGCCTTCGAAGACGCGCGCATGAAGTTCGATGTGCGCTACTACCTGATCGCGATCCAGTTCATCGTCTTCGACCTGGAAATCATCTTCATCGTGCCGTGGACCCAGGTCTTCATGGAGCTGGGCGCCCGTTCGCTGGTCACCATGGGCCTGTTCGTCGGCATGCTGTTCCTCGGTTTCATTTACGTCTGGAAGAAGGGAGCGCTGGAATGGGAGTGATTCAGACTCTCGATGGCCTCATGAACAACCCGTCGCCGGAAGGCCGGGTTGATGACATCCTGCGGCCGGAAGGCGACAACCCGCTGCTGGAAAAGGGCTTTGTCACCACCAGCGTCGACGCACTGCTGAACTGGGCGCGCACCGGCTCGATGTGGCCGATGACCTTCGGCCTGGCCTGCTGCGCGGTCGAGATGATGCACGCCGGCGCCGCGCGCCTGGACCTTGACCGCTACGGCGTGGTGTTCCGCCCGTCGCCGCGCCAGTCCGACGTGATGATCGTGGCCGGTACCCTGGTCAACAAGATGGCCCCGGCGCTGCGCAAGGTCTACGACCAGATGCCGGACCCGAAGTGGGTCATCTCGATGGGCAGCTGCGCCAACGGCGGTGGCTACTACCACTACTCCTATTCTGTCGTGCGCGGCTGTGATCGCGTGGTGCCGGTGGACGTCTACGTCCCGGGCTGCCCGCCGACCGCCGAGGCGCTGGTGTACGGGATCCTGCAGCTGCAGAAGAAGATCTGGCGTACACAGACCATCGCCCGCTGACCCCTTCACCTGACAAGAGCGCGCCAAGCCCCCATGGCAGAGCAAGCATCCTTCATCGACCGACTCTCCGCACGTTTCGCTGGTGCGAAGGTCATCGTGGTCGAACCCCGCGGCGAAGTGACGCTGGAAGTGCCTGCCGCCGAGTGGCACGCCACCGCCCTGGCGCTGCGTGACGAGTTTGGTTTCGAGCAGGCCGTGGATCTGTGCGGCGTCGACTACCTCGGTTATGGCTCCGACGAATGGGACACCGCCGACGTGTCCTCGCAGGGCTTCAGCCGTGGCGTCGAAGGCAAGGCCCAGGGCCGCTTCGCGTGGGGCGAGTTCCCCACCGAGGAAAACGGTGCCGACGGTGCCCGCCCGCAGCACATGCCGACCCAGCGTTTCGCCGTGGTCGCCCAGCTGCGTTCGTACCAGCACAACCTGATGATGCACCTGCGCTGCTTCGCCCCTGACGAAGCGCTGCCGGTGGTGTCCTCGCTGACCAGCGTGTGGCCGGGCCTGAACTGGTTCGAGCGCGAAGCGTTCGACCTGTACGGCGTGATCTTCGAAGGCCACCCGGACCTGCGCCGGATCCTGACCGACTACGGTTTCGTCGGCCATCCGTTCCGCAAGGACTTCCCGCTGATCGGCAATGTCGAAGTCCGCTACGACGAAGAAAAGAAGCGCGTGATCTACGAACCGGTCACCTCGGTGGAGCCGCGTGTCGGCGTGCCGCGCGTGATCCGTGACGACGCCCGTCTGCAGACCGCAGCCGGTGAGCGCGCGCAGGAGGCAGTGAAGTGAGCCACGTACACCAGGCCGGCGAAGCGTTCGCCAGCAACGCCGCCGAAAGCCGGCAGGAAATCCGCAACTACACCATGAACTTCGGCCCGCAGCACCCGGCCGCTCACGGTGTGCTGCGCCTGATCCTGGAAATGGACGGCGAAACCATCATGCGTGCCGACCCGCACGTGGGTCTGCTGCACCGTGGCACCGAGAAGCTGGCCGAGTCCAAGCCGTTCAACCAGTCGATCGGCTACATGGATCGCCTCGACTACGTGTCGATGATGTGCAACGAGCACGCCTACGTGCGCGCGATCGAGACCCTGATGGGCATCGAAGCGCCGGAGCGTGCGCAGTACATCCGCACCATGTACGACGAAATCACCCGCATCCTCAACCACCTGATGTGGCTGGGCTCCAACGCGCTCGACCTGGGTGCGATGGCGGTGATGCTGTATGCCTTCCGCGAGCGCGAAGAACTGATGGACTGCTATGAAGCGGTCTCCGGCGCGCGCATGCACGCGGCGTACTACCGTCCGGGCGGCGTCTACCGCGACCTGCCGGACCACATGCCGAAGTACAAGGAATCACGCTGGCACAAGGGCAAGGCGCTGAAGCAGCTGAATGCTTCGCGCGAAGGCTCGCTGCTCGACTTCCTGGAAAACTTCACCGTCGAGTTCCCCAAGCGCGTCGACGAATACGAAACCCTGCTGACCGACAACCGCATCTGGAAGCAGCGTACCGTCGGCATCGGCGTGGTCACTCCGGAACTGGCCCACCAGTGGGGCATGACCGGCGTGATGCTGCGCGGCTCGGGCATCGCCTGGGACCTGCGCAAGAAGCGCCCGTACGCCAAGTACGATGCCGTCGATTTCGACATCCCGCTGGGCAAGGAAGGCGACTGCTACGACCGCTACCTGGTCCGCGTCGCCGAAATGCGCGAATCCAACCGCATCATCAAGCAGTGCGTGGCGTGGCTGAAGGCCAACCCCGGCCCGGTCATGGTCAAGAACTTCAAGGTCGCTCCGCCCAAGCGCGAGGACATGAAGGACGACATGGAAGCGCTGATCCACCACTTCAAGCTGTTCAGCGAAGGCTATTGCGTGCCGGCGGGTGAAACCTATGCGGCCGTGGAAGCGCCCAAGGGCGAATTCGGCTGCTACCTGGTCTCCGATGGCGCCAACAAGCCGTTCCGCGTGCACCTGCGCGCACCGGGCTTCGCCCACCTGTCCTCGATCGATTCGATCGTACGCGGCCACATGCTGGCCGACGTGGTGGCGATGATCGGTACCTACGACCTGGTGTTCGGCGAGGTTGACCGGTAATGCCGTCCGCCACGCCAACGCCCGCTGCAGGCAGCCGGCGCAAGCCGGCGCCGCAGTTTCTGGAATTTCACGTTATGCATTTCGCTGAGGTCGGCCGATGAAGGCGACAGGTAATTTCGAGGCGGCGCGCGACGTCGACCCGATGGTGGTGCTGAGCGACAAGACCCGCGCTCACATCGATCACTGGCTGTCCAAGTTCCCGCCGGACCGCAAGCGCTCTGCCGTGCTGCAGGGCCTGCATGCGGCCCAGGAGCAGAACCAGGGCTGGCTGACCGACGAGCTGATCGCCGCCGTCGCCAAGTACCTCGACCTGCCGCCGGTGTGGGCCTACGAGGTCGCCAGCTTCTACTCGATGTTCGAGACCGAGAAGGTGGGCCGCAACAACGTGGCCATCTGCACCAACATCAGCTGCTGGCTCAATGGCGCCGAGGACATCGTCCGCCATTGCGAGAAGAAGCTGGGCATCAAGCACGGTGAATCGACCCCGGACGGCCGCGTCTACCTCAAGCGCGAGGAAGAGTGCCTGGCCGGTTGTGGCGGCGCGCCGATGATGGTCATAAACGGTCACTACCATGAGCGTCTGACCCTGGAAAAGGTCGACGAGCTGCTGGACGGGCTGGAGTAAGGGCATGGCACATCACCACGAATCCAAGGGTCCGGTCGGCCCGGCGCCGCTGCCGCACCAGGTGGTCTACACCACCCTGCATTACGACACCCCGTGGTCGTACGAAAGCTACCTGAAGACCGGTGGCTACGCCGCCCTGCGCAAGATCCTCGAAGAGAAGATCCCGCCGGAGCAGGTCATCGAGATGGTCAAGGCCTCGGGCCTGCGCGGCCGCGGTGGCGCAGGCTTCCCGACCGGCCTGAAGTGGTCCTTCATGCCCAAGGGCAACATGCAGAAGTACATCCTCTGCAACTCGGACGAATCCGAGCCGGGCACCTGCAAGGACCGCGACATCCTGCGCTACAACCCGCACTCGGTGGTGGAGGGCATGGCGATCGCCTGCTACGCCACCGGTTCGACCGTGGGGTACAACTACCTGCGCGGTGAATTCCACCACGAGCCGTTCGAGCACTTCGAGCAGGCCCTGGCCGACGCCTATGCGAACGGCTGGCTGGGCAAGAACATCCTCGGCAGCGGCGTGGACATCGACATCTACGGCGCGCTGGGCGCCGGCGCCTACATCTGCGGCGAAGAAACCGCGCTGATGGAATCGCTGGAAGGCAAGAAGGGCCAGCCGCGCTACAAGCCGCCGTTCCCGGCGAACTTCGGCCTCTACGGCAAGCCGTCGACGATCAACAACACCGAAACCTACGGTTCGGTGCCGGCGATCATCCGCAACGGTCCGGAGTGGTTCAAGGGCCTGAGCCTGACCGCCAATGGCGGCCCGAAGTGCTTCTCGGTGTCCGGTTGCGTGCAGAACGGCGGCAACTTCGAAGTGCCGCTGGGCACCACCTTCGACGACCTGCTGGAAATGGCCGGTGGCCTGCGTCCGGGCCGCAAGCTCAAGGGCGCGATCCCGGGCGGCGTGTCGATGCCGGTGCTGACCGCGGCCGAGCTGAAGGGCCTGCCGATGGACTACGACACCATCCGTGCGCTGGGCTCCGGCCTGGGCTCGGGTGCGATCGTGGTGCTCGACGACAGCGTGTGCTGCGTCAAGTTCGCCTGCCGCATCAGCCAGTTCTTCCACAAGGAATCCTGTGGCCAGTGCACCCCGTGCCGTGAAGGCACCGGCTGGATGCACCGCGTGCTGGAGCGCATCGTCGCCGGCAAGGCCACGATGGAGGACCTGCACCAGCTGAAGGCGGTGGCCGGGCAGATCGAAGGCCACACCATCTGTGCGTTCGGTGAAGCGGCTGCATGGCCCATCCAGGGCTTCCTGCGCCAGTTCTGGGACGAATTCGAGTACTACATCGTCAACGGTCATTCGATGGTTGACGGCAAGAAGGTGGAGGCAGCCGCCGCATGAGCGCGCAACCCGTAAACCCGAACGTGCCACCGGATCACGTGACCATCGAGATCGATGGCAAGTCGCTGGTCGTGCCCAAGGGTTCGATGATCATCCAGGCGGCCGACAAGGCCGGCATTCCGATTCCGCGCTTCTGCTACCACGAGAAGCTGCCGATCGCCGCCAACTGCCGCATGTGCCTGGTGGACGTGGAAAAGTCGCCGAAGCCGGCGCCGGCCTGCGCCACCCCGGTGATGGACGGCATGAAGGTCGCCACCCGCAGCGAGAAGGCACTGAAGTTCCAGCGCTCGGTGATGGAGTTCCTGCTCATCAACCATCCGCTGGACTGCCCGATCTGCGATCAGGGCGGCGAGTGCGAGCTGCAGGACGTTTCGCTGGGCTATGGCCGTTCGGTCAGCCGCTTCAACGAGCGCAAGCGCGTGGTGCCGGACGAGGACATGGGCCCGCTGGTCGCCACCGAGATGACCCGCTGCATCCAGTGCACCCGCTGCGTCCGCTTCACCGCCGACGTTGCCGGTACCTATGAACTGGGTGGCATGTACCGCGGCGAGAACCTGCAGATCGGTACCTTCGACGGCAAGCCGCTGACCACCGAGCTGTCCGGCAACGTCGTCGACGTCTGCCCGGTCGGCGCGCTGACCAACAAGGTGTTCCAGTTCCGCGCCCGCCCGTGGGAACTGACCGCGCGCGAATCGCTGGGCTACCACGATGCGATGGGGTCGAACCTGTTCCTGCACGTGCGTCGCGGCGAAGTGCTGCGCACCGTGCCGCGCGACAACGAAGCGGTGAACGAATGCTGGCTGTCCGACCGTGACCGCTACTCGCACCAGGGCCTGTACAGCGAAGACCGTGCGGTCAAGCCGCTGCGCAAGGTCAATGGCGAGTGGAAGGAAGTGAGCTGGGCCGAAGGCCTGGCCGCGGCCGCCGAGATCCTCAAGGCGAACCAGGGCGACAACCTGGGCGTGCTGGTGCATCCGTCGACCTCGAACGAGGAGGGTGCGCTGCTGGCCCGCCTGGCCAAGGGCCTGGGCTCGAGCAACATCGACCACCGCATCAACAACCGCGATTTCTCCGACGCCGCAACCGCCGAAGTGTTCGGCCTGCCGCTGGCCGAGATCGAAGGCGCCGACCGCATCGTCGTTCTGGGCAGCAACATCCGCCACGAACTGCCGCTGCTGCACGCCCGCCTGCGCAAGGCGCAGACCACCAACGGCGCGAAGATCCACGTCGTCAACCCGGTGGACTTCGACTTCGCCTTCAGCATCGCCGGCAAGCAGATCGTTGCGCCGTCGAAGTTCGTCGACGCGCTGGCCAACGCCGAGCTGCGTTCGGCAGTGCAGGGCGGCAACAACACCGTGCTGATCGTCGGTGGCATCGCCGAAAACCACCCGCAGGCTGCCGCGATCCGCGCTGCCGCGCGTGAGTTCGCCGCCGCCACCGGTGCCAAGCTGTGCCGCATCCCGCAGGGCGCCAACGCCGTTGGCCTGACCCGCGCCGGCGTGCTGCCGGCCGGCAGGGACGTCGCCGCGATGCTGGCGCAGCCGCGCCAGGCCTACGTGGTGTACGGCCTGGAGCCGGGCCTGGACTTTGCCGATGCCCCTGCCGCGCGCAAGGCGCTGGTCGGCGCCCAGGTGGTGGCCTTCAGCCAGTTCGCCTGTGCCTCGACCCGCGACGTCGCCGACGTGATCCTGCCGATCGGTGCGCTGCCGGAAATCGACGCCACCCTGACCAACCTTGATGGTCGCGAGCAGTCCGCCCGTGCCGGCGGCAAGCTGCCGGGCGAGGCCCGTGAGGGCTGGCGCGTGCTGCGTGCCCTGGGCGGCGACATGGCGCTGGCCGGTTTCGACTTCACCGACTTGGCCGGCCTGCGTGCCAGCCTGGCCCCGGTGTCGGTCACCGTTGCCGCTTCGGCGCAGCCGATGGTTGCCGGCGAAGGCCTGGAAGTGGCTTCGACCGCCGCGATCTACCGCACCGATGCGGTGGTCCGTCGCGCCCCGGCACTGCAGTCGCATCCGCTCAACAACGCCCCGCGCATCGTGCTGAACGCTGAAGATGCCGCTCGCCTGCAGCTGCAGGAAGGGCAGATGGCCAAGGTCGGCACCGATGCCGGCAAGGCCACCCTGCCGGTGGTGGTCGACGCCCGCGTCGCTGCGGGTTCGGTCTGGATTGAATCGGGCCACGGCGCGACCGCGCCGCTGGGTGCCGCTCGCGTATCGGTGGTGGCTGCATGAACGAATTGCTGTTGAACGCGGTCGACCCGCTGCACCAGTGGCTGCTGGGCCTCGGTGACATCGGCGCGCTGATCTGGATCATCCTGAAGATCCTGGTGATCGCCGTTCCGGTGATCATCTCGGTGGCCTTCTACGTGGTCTGGGAACGCAAGCTGATCGGCTGGATGCACGTCCGCCACGGCCCGATGTACGTGGGCATGGGCATCTTCCAGGCCTTCGCCGACGTCTTCAAGCTGCTGTTCAAGGAAGTGGTCCAGCCGAGCAGCGCCAACAAGGCGATCTATCTGCTGGCCCCGCTGATCACCCTGGCCCCGGCCTTCGCGGCCTGGTCGGTGGTGCCCTTCGATTCGCAGATCGTGCTGTCCAACGCCAACGCCGGCCTGCTGTACCTGCTGGCGATGACCTCGCTGGGCATCTACGGCATCATCCTGGCCGGTTGGGCATCCAACTCGAAGTATGCGTTCCTGGGTGCGATGCGCGCGTCGGCGCAGATGATCAGCTACGAAATCGCCATGGGATTCGCCCTGGTCGGCGTGATGATCGCCTCGGGCAGCCTGAACCTGAGCAACATCGTGATGGCGCAGGCCGGCAGTTCCGGCTTCTTCGACTGGTTCCTGCTGCCGCTGTTCCCGCTGTTCGTCATCTACTGGGTGTCGGGCGTGGCTGAAACCAACCGCGCGCCGTTCGACGTGGTGGAAGGCGAGTCGGAAATCGTCGCCGGCCACATGGTCGAGTACTCCGGCGGTGCCTTCGCCCTGTTCTTCCTGGCCGAATACGCGAACATGATCCTGATCAGCTTCCTGATCTCGATCTTCTTCCTCGGCGGCTGGCTGAGCCCGGTCCAGGGCTGGGTCAACTTCGGCGATGTCTCGCCGCTGGTCGACTGGATCTGGAAGGGGGGCGCGCCGTGGCTGTTCGTCAAGGTGTTCTTCTTCGCCAGTGCCTATATCTGGTTCCGTGCCAGCTTCCCGCGCTTCCGCTACGACCAGATCATGCGCCTGGGCTGGAAGGTCTTCATCCCGCTGGCCATTCTGTGGATCGCGGTTACCGCCGTCATGGTGTTCTTCGGCGTGATTCAAAAGGGCGTCTAAAGTGATGAACAGGATTACCCATTACTTCAAGAGCCTGCTGCTGCTCGAACTGCTGGCGGGCCTCTGGCTGACGCTGAAGTACAGCTTCAAGCCGAAGTACACGATGATGTACCCGATGGAGAAGTTCCCGCAGTCGCCGCGCTTCCGGGGCTTGCACGCGCTGCGCCGTTATCCCAACGGCGAAGAGCGCTGCATCGCCTGCAAGCTGTGCGAAGCGGTGTGCCCGGCGCTGGCCATCACCATCGACTCGGCCAAGCGCGAGGACGGCACCCGCCGCACCACGCGCTATGACATCGACCTGTTCAAGTGCATCTTCTGTGGCTTCTGTGAAGAAAGCTGCCCGGTGGACTCGATCGTCGAAACCCACATCCTCGAGTACCACTTCGAGAATCGTGGCGAAAACATCGTTACCAAGCCGCAGCTGCTGGCCCTGGGCGACCGTCTCGAATCCGAGATCGCCGAGCGTCGCGCCGCCGATGCCGCTTACCGCTGAGGTCGAGAGATGGATTGGGTAAATATCGCTTTCTGGGTGTTCGCCATCGCGGCAACGGTTTCGGCCGGTGCGGTGATCAGCGTGCGCAACCCGGTTCACGCCGTGCTCTGCCTGGTGCTGACCTTCTTCTCCATCGCCTGCGTGTGGCTGCTGGTGGGCGCCGAGTTCCTCGGTGTGGCGCTGGTGCTGGTCTACGTCGGCGCGGTGATGGTGCTGTTCCTGTTCGTGGTGATGATGCTGGACATCGACCCCACCAAGCTGCGTGAGGGCTGGGTGCGCTACCTGCCGGTCGGCCTGATTGTCGCGGTCGCGATGCTGGCGCAGATGCTGATCCTGATCGGGGTCAAGGCGCGTTCGGTCACGCCGTTCCCGGCCGACAACGCCGCTGCGGTCGCCGCCGACAGCTCCAACATCACCTGGCTGGCACGCACGCTGTTCACCGAGTACCTGCTGCCGTTCGAGTTCGCCGCCGTCATCCTGACCGTGGCCGTGGTTGCCGCCGTGATGCTGACCCTGCGTCGCCGTACCGGCGTGAAGAGCCAGAACCCGGGCGAGCAGACCATGGTCAAGGCCGGCCAGCGCCTGCGCATGGTCAAGATGGGTGCCGAAGCACCGGTCGTGCACAGCAACAGCAAGCCGGTCGCCGGCGAGGAGACCCAGCCGTGATCACCCTTGGCCATATCCTCGCGCTGGGCGCGGTGCTGTTCGCCATCAGCCTGGCCGGCATTTTCCTCAACCGGAAGAACGTCATCGTCCTGCTGATGTCGATCGAACTGATGCTGCTGTCGGTGAACATCAATTTCGTCGGCTTCTCGCGTCAGCTGGGCGATCCGTCCGGCCAGCTGTTCGTGTTCTTCATCCTGACCGTCGCCGCCGCGGAAGCCGCCATCGGCCTGGCGATCCTGGTGACCCTGTTCCGTACACGCCGCACGATCAATGTCGGCGAAGTCGATTCGTTGAAGGGCTGATCCACAGATGGAAATCACTCTCTCCAAGAGTCTGTTGATCGCAGTGGTGCTCGCACCGCTGTTCGGCAGCATCATCGCCGGCCTGTTCGGTCGCCAGGTCAAGCGCTTCGGCGCGCAGACCATCACCATCCTCGGCGTCGCGGTGGCCTGCGGCCTGTCGATGTACACGCTCTACCAGCTGCTGTGGGGCGGTGCGCAGCCGTTCAACCAGAACATCTACACGTTCTTCGAAGTGGGCCAGTATTCGGCGCACGTTGGCTTCATGGTCGACAAGCTGACCGCGATGATGATGGTGGTGGTGACCTTCGTGTCGCTGCTGGTCCACATCTACACGATCGGCTACATGCAGGACGATCCGGGCTACCAGCGGTTCTTCAGCTACATCTCGCTGTTCACCTTCTCGATGCTCACCCTGGTGATGAGCAACAACTTCCTGCAGCTGTTCTTCGGCTGGGAAGCGGTGGGCCTGGTGTCGTACCTGCTGATCGGCTTCTGGTTCAAGCGCCCGACCGCGATCTTCGCCAACATGAAGGCGTTCCTGGTCAACCGCGTCGGTGACTTCGGCTTCCTGCTGGGCATCGCCGGCGTGCTGTGGGTGTTCGGCACCCTGGACTACTCGCAGGTGTTCTCGCAGGCCGGCATGCTGGCTGACCCGCGCGCCCAGCTGCAGATCTGGGACGGCACGATCCTGGGCATGCAGCTGCTGAACGAGCCGGTGATCTGGTCGATCGCCACCGTCATCTGCATCTGCCTGTTCATCGGTGCCATGGGCAAGTCGGCCCAGGTCCCGCTGCATGTGTGGCTGCCGGACTCGATGGAAGGCCCGACCCCGATCTCGGCACTGATCCACGCCGCGACGATGGTGACCGCCGGTATCTTCATGGTCACCCGCATGTCGCCGCTGTTCGAGCTGTCGCAGACCGCGCTGAACTTCGTGCTGTTCATCGGTGCCACCACCGCGTTCTTCACCGGCCTGATCGGCATCGTGCAGAACGACATCAAGCGCGTGGTCGCGTACTCGACCCTGTCGCAGCTGGGCTACATGACGGTTGCGCTGGGCGTGTCGGCCTATTCGGCCGCCGTGTTCCACCTGATGACCCACGCCTTCTTCAAGGCCCTGCTGTTCCTGGGCGCCGGCTCGGTCATCATCGCGATGCACCACGAGCAGGACATGCGCAAGATGGGCGGCCTGCGCAAGTACATGCCGATCACCTTCATCACCATGTGGATCGGTACCCTGGCGCTGGTCGGCACGCCGTTCTTCTCCGGCTTCTACTCGAAGGACACCATCATCGAGGCGGCCGAGCTGCACGCGCACCTGTCCAACAGCTGGGTGGCCACCTATGGCTACTGGGCCGTGCTGGGTGGCGTGATCGTCACCAGCTTCTACAGTTTCCGCCTGCTGTTCCTGACCTTCCACGGCAAGGAGCGTTTCCGCGACGCGCATGATGACCACGCCCATGGCCACGGCCATGACGATCACCACGCCGCCGACGCCCACCACGGCGATGCGCATCATGACGACCACGGCCATGGCCACGGTCCGCACGAGCCGCACGAAACCCCGTGGGTGGTGACCCTCCCGCTGATCCTGCTGGCCATCCCGTCGATCGCCATCGGTTTCTTCAGCATCGGCCCGATGCTGTACGGCACCGACTGGGCCGGCAACCACGCGCACGATGCCATCAAGGGCCAGGCGCACACGTTCTTCACCGGCATCGTCGACTTCTACGAT
Organism: Stenotrophomonas sp. YJH_SMC_10; assembly: GCF_059371555.1. Lineage (NCBI taxonomy): Bacteria > Pseudomonadati > Pseudomonadota > Gammaproteobacteria > Lysobacterales > Lysobacteraceae > Stenotrophomonas > Stenotrophomonas sp. YJH_SMC_10. The sequence goes on from NZ_JCAFUS010000001.1 coordinate 249,237, forward strand.
CCGGCCAAGAACACCATCGGCTTCCTGGGCGAGGAGTTCCATGGCCCGGTCGCCTTCGCGCTGCACGGCATGATGGCTCCGGCGTTCATGCTGACCGTTGCGGGCTTCCTGCTGGCCGCGCTGTTCTACCTGTGGAAGCCGGACCTGTCGGGCAAGGCCCGCAAGACCTTCGCTCCGCTGGTGTCGGTACTGGAAAACAAGTACGGCTTCGACAAGCTGTGGATCGATGGCTTTGCTGGTGGCAGCGTCAAGCTGGGCAAGGTCTCGCGCTGGATCGACAGCAACATCGTCGACGGCGTGGTCAATCTCTCGGCACGTGTTGTGGACGTCGCAGCCGGCGTGCTGCGTCGTACCCAATCCGGTTTCCTCTATCACTACGCCTTCGCGATGATCATCGGCCTGATTGCCCTGCTGGGCGTGCTGATGCATTACCTGCGTTGATGACCTGTACGGAATAAGAAGACGTGTCGAACTGGCCTCTACTCAGTGTCCTCATCTGGCTGCCGATCATCGGTGGTGCCCTGATCCTTGCGATCCGTGATGCGCAGACCGCCCGCTGGGCGTCGCTGGGCGTAGCGGTGCTGACGTTCGTGGCGAGCCTCTCGCTGCTGAGCGGCTACAACGCAGGCGTCGATGGTCTGCAGTTCGTCGAGACCCATGCCTGGATCCCGGCGTACAAGATCGGCTACAACCTGGGCGTGGACGGCATTGCCGTGGCGCTGATCCTGCTGACCACCCTGGTCAGCGTGCTTGCCCTGATCGGCGCCTGGAGCGCCATCGACAAGCGCGTCAACCAGTACGTGGCGGCCTTCCTGATCCTGGAAGGCGTCACCGTCGGCATCTTCGCCGCGACGGACGCGATGCTGTTCTACGTGTTCTTCGAAGCGATGCTGATCCCGATGTTCCTGATCATCGGTGTCTGGGGCGGTCCGCGCCGCATCTACGCCGCGCTGAAGTTCTTCCTGTACACCTTCCTCGGCTCGGTGCTGATGCTGGTGGCGCTGATCTACCTGTACATGAAGGGCGGCAGCTTCCAGCTGGCCGACCTGTACGCGCTGCCGCTGTCGGCCAAGGAGCAGACCTGGATCTTCTTCGCCTTCCTGATCGCCTTCGCGGTCAAGGTGCCGATGTTCCCGGTCCACACCTGGCTGCCGGACGCCCACGTGGAAGCGCCGACCGCCGGTTCGGTGATCCTGGCCGCGATCGCCCTGAAGATCGGTGGCTACGGCTTCCTGCGCTTCAACCTGCCGATCGTCCCGGACGCGTCGCAGGAGTGGGCTTGGCTGGTGATTGCACTGTCGCTGATCGCGGTGATCTACGTCGGCCTGGTCGCCCTGGTGCAGGACGACATGAAGAAGCTGATCGCCTATTCGTCGATCGCGCACATGGGCTTTGTCACCCTGGGCACCTTCATCGCGCTGTGGCTGGTGCGTGAAGCCGGCAACGCCGATGCCGCGCGCCTGGGCCTGCAGGGCGCCATGGTGCAGATGATCTCGCACGGCTTCGTGTCCGGCGCGATGTTCTCCTGCGTCGGCGTGTTGTACGACCGCATGCACAGCCGCCGCATCGCCGATTACGGCGGCGTGGTCAACGTGATGCCGTGGTTCGCGACCTTCGCGATGCTGTTCTTCATGGCCAACGCGGGCCTGCCGGGTACCAGCGGCTTCGTTGGCGAGTTCATGGTCATCCTCTCGGCCTTCCAGCGTAATCCGTGGATCGCCCTGGGCGCGGCCACCACCCTGATCATCGGCGCCGCCTACACCCTGTGGCTGTACAAGCGCATCTTCTTCGGTGAAGTGGCCAACAGCCATGTTGCCGAACTGAAGGACATCAACGGCCGCGAATGGCTGGTGCTGGGCGTGTTCGCCATCGGCGTGCTGGCCCTGGGCATCTACCCCAAGCCGCTGACCGACCTGATGGAGCCCTCGATCGCGAAGCTGGCGATGCAGATCGCATCCAGCAAGCTGCTGTAATTCCAGGATTTGATGATGACCACCTCGCCGCTGCTGCCATTGACCGCCGCTGACCTGCCACCGCTCGCTCCCGAGCTGGTGCTGATCGGCAGCGCCTTCGCCCTGATGATCCTCGACCTGTTCGTCAGCAACCGGAACAAGATCGTCACCCACCTGTTCTCGCTCGCTGCGCTGGCCGTGGTGCTGTTCATGCTGGCCACCGGCGTGGGCGGGCAGGGCGAGGTCTTCCATGGCATGTTCGTGCGCGATACCGCCGCGGACGTGATGAAGACCGGGATCGTGCTGCTCAGCGGCCTGACCCTGGTCTACGGCTGGCGCTACCTGCGTGACCGCGACCTGTTCCAGGGCGAGATCCCGGTGCTGATCCTGTTCGGCACCGCCGGCATGATGATCCTGGTCTCGGCCGGCAGCCTGCTGATGGTCTACCTGGGCCTGGAACTGCTGGCGCTGTGCTCCTACGCCCTGGTCGCCAGCAACCGCGAAAGCGGCCTGGCCTCGGAAGCGGCGATGAAGTACATCGTGCTGGGTTCGCTGGCCTCGGGCCTGCTGCTGTACGGCATGTCGCTGATCTACGGCGCCACCGGCAGCCTGCACCTGGATGTGATCCGTGAGGCCATCCCGCACTCGGAAGAGCGCGTGCTGCTGATCACCGGTGCGGTGTTCATGATCGCCGGCGTCGCCTTCAAGCTGGGTGCCGCGCCGTTCCACATGTGGCTGCCGGACGTGTACCAGGGTGCCCCGGCACCGATCGCACTGTTCATCAGCTCGGCGCCGAAGCTGGCCGCGTTCGGCATGGCCTACCGCCTGCTGGAAATGGGCGTGGGTCCGCTGTCGACCGAACTGCAGCTGCTGATCGCCGGCCTGGCCGCGGTATCGCTGGTCATCGGCAACCTGATGGCCATCGCGCAGAGCAACCTCAAGCGCATGCTGGCGTTCTCCACTGTCTCGCACATCGGCTTCCTGCTGATGGGCATCGCCGGTGGCGGTTCGCAGGGCTACGCCGCCGCGCTGTTCTACGCACTGGCCTACGCGATCATGTCCACCGCGGCCTTCGGCGCGATCATCGCGCTGTCGCGTGCCGGCTTTGAAGCCGAGAACATCGAGGACTTCAAGGGCCTGAACGCCCGCAACCCGTGGATGGCCGGCCTGGTGCTGTGCATCATGGCGTCGCTGGCCGGCATCCCGCCGTTCCTGGGCTTCTGGACCAAGCTGGCGGTGCTGGGCGCGGCCGTCAACGGCGGCCTGCTGTGGCTGGCCATCCTCGGCGTGCTGTGCGCCGTGGTCGGCTGCTTCTACTACCTGCGCGTCATCAAGGTCATGTACTTCGATGAGCCGGTGGGCGAGGCCATGCCGCGCAGCAATGACCGCGTGCTGGGCGTGGTGCTGGGCGTGAATGCCCTGGCGCTGCTCGCGCTGGGCCTGGCCTGGAACCCGATCATGGTCTGGTGCCAGCAGGCATTTGCGCATCTTGCATAAAAGTTGACACAAAGCTGCGCGATTCGTGTAATATGCGCAGCCTGAGTTGTCACTGCAGCGGTTCAGCCAGAACATCGTTGCGGCAGCCTCCCTCGAAAGGGCGGGGCAGCAGTTCAAGTACTTCCGGTGCGGGGTGGAGCAGTCTGGCAGCTCGTCGGGCTCATAACCCGAAGGTCGCAGGTTCAAATCCTGCCCCCGCTACCAACGTCGGATCGGCGCCAACCGGTTTGATGAATGAGGGATCGCTTGCATGTTTCGAAGCAATCGCTCATAATTCCGCTTCTGATGCGGGGTGGAGCAGTCTGGCAGCTCGTCGGGCTCATAACCCGAAGGTCGCAGGTTCAAATCCTGCCCCCGCTACCAAGTAAAGGAATCGCCTTCGAAGCCCTGCTTCGGAGGCGTTTTTCTTTGGGGTCTGCGTCGTGTCCGCGTGATCGGGGTCAGATCCCTCTTCCACGGCAAAAGGGATCTGACCCCGGGTCCGCACCTTGCACCAGCGCGGTGCAGCCGCTATCATCAGCGGCCTAGCAGTACCCCTGAAGGCGGTCTCCCGGCGGGAGTCCAGATCCGGAAGGAGGGCCGCAACCGGCAGGCCATGCGGGTTGCAACCGGAATCCAGTCACCGGAGTCTTTCCGGAAAAGGGGCCCAGCGGGCCCTTTGTCGTTTCCGGGGCGTCATGTTTCCACGCCGGCCAAGGCCGGCACCCAACCATAGAGATCAAGGCAGGCTGTGAGCGACAAGGCAACCGACATCGCGAATCTGCTCGCCCCGACCGTTGTGTCGCTGGGCCTGGAGCTGCTGGGCGTTGAGTATCTGCCGGCCCCCGGCGGTGCGACCCTGCGCCTTTACATCGACGTGCCGCTGGCTGAACAGCCCGAGCGCATCATCAATGTCGACGACTGCGAGCGGGTCAGCCGCGAAGTGTCGGCGCAGCTGGACGTCGAGGACCCGATCAGCGGCAATTACACGCTGGAAGTGTCCTCGCCGGGCGTGGACCGGCCGCTGTTCAACCTGGAGCAGTTTGCCCGCCACCAGGGCGAATCGGCCAAGGTCACGCTGAAGCTGCCGCAGGACAACCGTCGTCGCCTGCAGGGTCGTATCGAAGCGACCGACGAGGCGGCGGGGACCATCACGTTCATCGTCGACAAGGCCGAAGTGGTCGTGTCGGCCGACAACATCGACAAGGCACGGATCATGCCCGACTGGGTGGCGCTGGGGCTGGCCCCGAGCAAGCCGACCGGTCCGGCACCGAAGCGTCCGAAGCCGAACACGAATTCTTCTTCCAACGAGCCGGCGGCAAAGAAGCCGCGCGCGGAGTGAGCCAATGAGCAAGGAACTGTTGCTGGTAGTCGACGCAGTCGCCAACGAGAAGGGCGTGCCGCGTGAAGTGATCTTCGATGCCATCGAGGCCGCCCTGGCCTCGGCAGCGAAGAAGCGCTATCCCGACGAGGAAGTGCTGACCCGCGTGGTCATCGACCACAAGGATGGCAGCTACGAGACCTTCCGCCGCTGGGAAGTGGTGGCCGATGACGTGGTCATGGAATCGCCCGACCGCCAGATCCGCCTGATGGACGCCGTCGACGAAGCCGAGGGCGTCGAGGTCGGCGACTACATCGAAGAGCAGATCGAGAACCCGGATTTCGGCCGCATCGCTGCCCAGGCGGCCAAGCAGGTCATCGTCCAGCGCGTGCGCGAAGCCGAGCGCCAGCAGGTCGTGGATGCGTGGAAGGACCGCGTGGGTGAACTGATCACCGGCGTGGTCAAGCGCGCCGAGCGCGGCAACATCTATGTCGACCTGGGTGGCAACGCCGAAGGCTTCATTCCGAAGGACAAGGGCATCCCGCGCGACGTGCTGCGCGCCGGTGACCGCGTGCGTGGTTACCTGGCCGAAGTGCGTTCCGAGCCGCGTGGCCCGCAGCTGTTCATCAGCCGCGCCGCGCCGGAATTCATGATCGAGCTGTTCAAGCTGGAAGTGCCGGAAGTCGGCCAGGGCCTGGTGGAAATCAAGGCCTGTGCACGTGACCCGGGCGACCGCGCCAAGATCGCCGTGCTGGCCCACGACCAGCGCACCGATCCGATCGGTGCCTGCATCGGCATGCGCGGTTCGCGCGTGCAGGCCGTGTCCAACGAGCTCAATGGCGAGCGCGTGGACATCGTGCTGTGGAACGACAACCCGGCCAACTTCGTCATCAACGCGATGGCACCGGCCGAAGTGCAGTCGATCATCGTCGATGAAGACAAGCACTCGATGGACCTGGCCGTTGCCGAAGACCGCCTGGCCCAGGCGATCGGCAAGGGCGGCCAGAACGTGCGCCTGGCCAGCCGCCTGACCGGCTGGCAGCTCAACGTGATGACCCAGGACCAGGTCACCGCCAAGTCGGAGGCCGAGCAGGCTGCCGCCCGCCAGCTGTTCATGGACAAGCTGGAAGTGGACGAGGAAATCGCCGGCATCCTGGTCAGCGAAGGCTTCGGCACCGTCGAGGAAATCGCATATGTCCCGGTCGGCGAACTGCTGGCCGTGGAAGGTTTCGACGAGGACATCGTCGAAGAGCTGCGCGCTCGTGCCCGCGATGCGCTGCTCAATGAGGCCCTGGCAGTCGAAGAAGGCCTTGAAGACGGCCAGCCGGCGCAGGACCTGCTGTCCCTGAAGGGCATGGACGAAGCCACCGCATACGCGCTGGCCGGCCACGGCGTGCGTACCAGCGAGGATCTGTCCGACCTGGCCGCCGACGAGGTCATGGACTTCGGCATCGAAGGACTGGATCAGGCGCGCGCCGCTGCGCTGATCCTGGCCGCCCGTGCCGAGGAGATCGCCCGACTGGAACGCGGCGAATGAGCCGGCAATGAACAGGGCCCTGAGCCGCTCAGGGCGTAGAATCCGCGCCACCTCCAGATGCGGGGGGGCGCCCACAAGATCATAGGATCCGAATGTCGCAGCAAACCACCATCCGCAAGCTTGCCGAACTGGTCAACACGCCGGTCGAAAAACTGCTGGAACAGCTGGCCGGTGCCGGCATGAAGTTCAGCGGTCCCGACCAGGTCGTGACCAGCTCCGAGAAGGTGAAGCTCCTGGGCTTCCTTCGTCGTTCGCACGGCAAGCCCGAGCAGGCCCCGGAAGAGACCGATCAGTCTGCAAAGAAGATCACGCTCAACCGCCGGAAGCAGCAGGAAGTGACGGTCAATTCCGGTCGCAGCAAGACGACCGTGAATGTCGAGGTGCGCCAGAAGCGGACCTACGTCAAGGATGGTGCTCGCGCCATGACGCCGGACGAAGAGCGCGCCGACATCCTGCGCAAGCTGGAAGAGTCGCGCGCGCGCAACCTCGCCGAACAGCAGGCCCTGGCCGAAAAGGATCGTCTGCGCGACGAAGCCATCGTCCGTGCCCGTGAGGAAGAGGCCGCCGCCAAGGAACGCGCCGAGGCCGAGAAGAAGGCCGCCGAGGAAGCTGCGGCTGCCGCCAAGGCGGCCGAGACGCTGGCTGCCAGCAAGCCCAAGCGTGCTCCGATCGACGAAACCGCGCCGCGCCCGCCGCGTACCCCGGCCGCAGCCCCGGCTGCGCCGCGTGGTGCACCGCCGCCGCCGCGCAACGACGACCGCAACAACCGCAGCGCGCCGCGCAACGAGCGTGGCCCGGGTGACCGTTTCGCCGGCCAGATGCACCTGTCGGCCGCCGATCGTGCGCGTCGTGGCAACAGCAACAACAGCAACACCCGGGGTCGTCCGGGCGGCCGCAACCAGGCCGGTGGCCGTCGCGACATGTCGCGCGGTGGCAACAATGCCGGTCCGCACGCCTTCGAGCGTCCGACCGCACCGGTGGTGCGTGAAGTGGCGATCGGCGACACCATCACCGTGGCCGACCTGGCGCAGAAGCTGGCGCTGAAGGGCGGCGAGGTGGTCAAGGCGCTGTTCAAGATGGGCGTGATGGCGACCATCACCCAGTCCATCGACCACGACACCGCCGCACTGGTGACCGAAGAACTCGGCCACAAGGCGATCCGTGCCAACGACAACGACGCCGAAGACGCACTGCTGGCCTCCGCCGGTGAAAACCAGGGCGAGGCCACCCAGCGTCCGCCGGTGGTCACCATCATGGGCCACGTCGACCACGGCAAGACCTCGCTGCTGGATTACATCCGTCGCACCAAGGTCGCCACCGGCGAAGCGGGCGGCATCACCCAGCACATCGGTGCCTACCACGTGGACACGCCCAAGGGCGTGATCAGCTTCCTGGACACCCCGGGCCACGCCGCCTTCACCTCGATGCGTGCGCGCGGCGCCAAGCTGACCGACATCGTGGTGCTGGTCGTGGCCGCCGATGACGGCGTCATGCCGCAGACCAAGGAAGCGATCCAGCACGCCCGTTCGGCGGGTGTGCCGCTGATCGTGGCGATCAACAAGATCGACAAGTCCGACGCGGATCCGATGCGGGTCAAGAACGAACTGCTGTCCGAGCAGGTCGTGGCCGAAGACTTCGGTGGTGACACCCAGATGGTGGAGATCTCGGCCAAGACCGGCCTGGGCATCGACGACCTGCTGGACGCCATCTCGATCCAGGCCGAACTGCTGGAACTGAAGGCGGTCGATGAAGGCCGCGCCTCCGGCGTGGTGATCGAATCGTCGCTGGACAAGGGCCGCGGCCCGGTCGCGACGGTGCTGGTGCAGCAGGGCCGCCTGAAGAAGGGCGACTACCTGGTGTGCGGCATCCAGTACGGCCGCGTGCGTGCGCTGTTCGACGAGACCGGCAAGCAGCCGGAGTTCGCCGGCCCGTCCATTCCGGTGCAGGTCCTGGGCCTGTCCGGCGTGCCCGAAGCGGGTGACGACTTCGTGGTGGTCGAGGACGAGCGCCTGGCCAAGGACGTGGCCCAGCAGCGTGAGACCAAGCGCCGTGAATCGCGCCTGGTCGCTACTGCCGGCAGCCGCATGGAAGACATCATGGCGACCCTGGGCAAGGGCGAGGGCCAGCAGGTCCTCAACCTGGTCATCAAGGCCGACGTGCAGGGTTCGGTGCAGGCCCTGAGCCAGGCACTGGTCGCGCTGTCCAACGACGACATCCGCATCAACGTGATCCACTCCGGCGTGGGCGGCATCACCGAGTCGGATGCCAACTCGGCAGCCGCGTCGAAGGCCACCGTCATCGGCTTCAACGTGCGTGCGGACGCTTCGGCGCGTCGCATCATCGAATCCAACGGTGTCGACCTGCGTTACTTCTCGATCATCTATGACGTGATCGACCAGGTGAAGCAGGTGGCTTCCGGTCTGCTGGGCGTGGAAATCCGCGAAGAGATCATCGGTATCGCCGAGGTCCGCGACGTCTTCCGCAGCTCGAAGCTGGGTGCCGTCGCCGGCTGCATGGTCATCGAGGGTGTGGTCAAGCGCAACAAGCCGATCCGCGTCCTGCGCGACAGCGTGGTGATCTTCGAGGGCGAACTGGAATCGCTGCGCCGCTTCAAGGAGAACGTCGAGGAAGTCCGCAACGGTACCGAATGCGGTATCGCGGTGAAGGCCTACAACGACGTCAAGCCGGGCGACCAGATCGAGTGCTTCGAGCGCATCGAAGTGCCGCGCACCCTGTAATGCTGCACGGTGGCCCGACCAGCGGTCGGGCCCTACCCTGGTAGAGCCCGGTCGGGCCCTGCCAGGGAAGAGCCCGGTGGGGCCCTGCCATGCTGTAGAACCCGACCCACGGTCGGGTACCATGTAGATGTAGCGCCCGACCGTTGGTCGGGCGACAACTGAACCAAGAGCTCCTCGTGCCCAAGACTTTCCATCGAACCGACCGTGTCTCCGCCCAGCTGCGCCGTGAACTCGGCACCCTGGTGCACAACGCCGTGCGCGAGCATGGGTTGCCCTCGGTGAGCGTGTCCGACGTGGAAATCACCCGTGACATGGCCCATGCCAAGGTGTTCGTCACCGCGCTGATGCCCGAGCGCTCCGCCGAGGCCGTGGCCGGCCTGAAGGAGCTGGGCTACCGACTGCGCATGGACCTGGCGCGTGCGATGAAGCTGCGCCACGTGCCGGAACTGCACTTCCACTACGACGACTCGGTCGACCGTGGTGAGCACATCGACAACATCCTGCGCGACCTGCCCGATACGCTGGCCGCCGAGAAGCGTCGCGAGAGCGACGACGAATAGTGTTCCTGTAGCGCCGGGCCATGCTCGGCTGCTTTTGATCTCGCGCATCGCTGCGGAAGCCGAGCATGGCTCGGCGCTACACAATCCTGTCATGACCCGAATTCAGTTCCGCCGCCTGGATGGCATCCTGCTGCTCGACAAGTCGACCGGCATGAGCTCCAACGCCGCCCTGCAGGTGGCGCGCCGCCTGTTCCGCGCCGAGAAGGGCGGCCACACCGGCAGCCTCGACCCGCTCGCCACCGGCCTGCTGCCGCTGTGCTTCGGCGAGGCGACCAAGATCGCTGGCCTGCTGCTGGGGTCGGCCAAGGCCTACGACGCCGAGATCGTGCTCGGCCAGACCACCGATACCGACGATGCCGAAGGCCAGGTGCTGCTGCAGCGCCCGGTGGCGGCAATCAGCGCCGAAGCCCTGCAGGCGGCGCTGGCGCCTTTGACCGGCAGCATCCGCCAGCGTGCCCCGATCTATTCGGCGCTGAAGCAGGGCGGTGAACCGCTGTATGTGAAGGCCCGCCGCGGTGATGTCATCGAGGCGCCCGAACGCGAGGTGCAGGTGCACGCCATCGACATACTCGAGCAACAGCCGGAACGACTGCGGCTGCGCGTGACCTGTGGCTCCGGCACCTACATCCGCAGCCTGGCCCGCGACCTCGGCGAACGCCTGGGCTGTGGCGCCCATATCAGTGCGCTGCGCCGGCTGTGGGTCGAGCCGTTCCGCGAGCCGGCCATGGTCACCCTGGACCAGCTGCGGGCGATGGCCGAGGCCGGGGACGAGGCGGGCATGGACGCGCTGCTGCTGCCGCTGGCGGCCGGCCTGGCGGATTACCCCCGGGTCGACCTCGATGCCGAGCAGGCCCACCGGTTCTGCGTCGGCCAGCGCCAGCGCGACCTGTCCTGGCCCCGTGGCCTGGTGGCCGTGTTTGGACCGGACGATGCTGTCCAGGGCCTGGGCCAGGTCGATGAGAGTGGCCTGCTGGCCCCGCAGCGTCGTTTCAACCTCTGACCCGGGTCTGCCGGTTCAGCCCCGGTCCTTGTCCCGGAAGCCCCCGGCCGTTACAATTTCGCGGCCGTTTTCCGGCAGCCTGCCCCGCGCAGGTTTCATCCTCGTAGTCCACGGCGAGCCTGGCGGTGCGCGAAGCGCGTTCCTGCCGGCCACGCATCACAGAGAAAAAAGAAAATGTCGATCGACACCCAGAAGGTCATTGAAGACAACAAGCGCAGCGCCGCTGACACCGGCTCCCCGGAAGTCCAGGTGGCCCTGCTGACCGCCCGCATCGAACTGCTGACCGGCCACTTCAAGACCCACAAGAAGGACCACCACAGCCGCCGCGGCCTGCTGCAGATGGTCAACCGCCGTCGCAGCCTGCTCGACTACCTGAAGAAGAAGGACGTCGAGCGCTACAAGGCCCTGATCGAGAAGCTTGGCCTGCGTCGCTAAGCAACGAATCCCCCGCGGCGCAGCGATGCGCCGCGGTTTTGTTTTGTAGTACCGCAATCCCCGATTCAGGCCGGAACGATCCGGTCACCCGCTGGCGGCAAGGGTCGCCGACGGTCCAAATTCGCAGACAGCATCCCCAAGGACACCCTCCGTGGCAAAAATCACCAAAACCTTCCAGTACGGCAAGCACACCGTCACGCTTGAGACCGGCGAAGTCGCCCGTCAGGCCAGCGGCGCCGTCATCGTCAAGATGGACGACACCGTACTGCTGGTCACCGCCGTCGCCGCCAAGAGCGCGCGCGAAGGCCAGGACTTCTTCCCGCTGACCGTCGATTATCAGGAAAAGTTCTACGCCGGCGGCCGTATCCCGGGTGGTTTCTTCAAGCGTGAAGGCCGTGCGACCGAGAAGGAAACCCTGATCTCGCGTCTGATCGACCGTCCGATCCGCCCGCTGTTCCCGGAAGACTACAAGAACGAAGTGCAGATCATCGCCACGGTGATGTCGCTGAACCCGGACGTGGACGGTGACATTCCGGCCCTGATCGGTGCCTCGGCTGCCCTGGCCCTGGCCGGCACCCCGTTCATGGGTCCGATCGGCGCTGCCAAGGTCGGTTACAAGAACGGCGAGTACATCCTCAACCCGACCGTCAGCGAACTGGCTGACTCGCAGCTGGAACTGGTCGTCGCCGGTACCTCCAACGCCGTGCTGATGGTCGAATCCGAAGCCGCGCTGCTGTCCGAAGAAGTGATGCTGGGCGCCGTGACCTTCGGTCACCGCGAAATGCAGAAGGTCATCAACGCGATCAACGAACTGACCGTCGAAGCCGGCACCAAGCCGTCGACCTGGGAAGCCCCGGCCAAGAACGACGCGCTGATCTCCGCCCTGAAGGAAGCCATCGGCCCGCGCCTGGGCGAAGCCTTCCAGGTGCGTGACAAGCTGCAGCGCCGTGACGCCATCTCGGCGATCAAGAAGGACGTGTTCGAAGCCCTGGCCGGCCGCGTGGCCGCCGAAGGCTGGAACCCGGCCGAGCTGTCGAAGGAATTCGGCGAACTGGAATACCGCACCATGCGTGACTCGGTGCTGGACACCAAGGTCCGCATCGACGGCCGTGCGCTGGACACCGTCCGCCCGATCACCGTGAAGACCGGCGTGCTGCCGCGTACCCACGGTTCCTCGCTGTTCACCCGTGGCGAAACCCAGGCCATCGTGACCATCACGCTGGGCACCGCCCGTGACGGCCAGGTCATCGACGCCGTTGCCGGTGAGTACAAGGAAAACTTCCTGTTCCACTACAACTTCCCTCCGTTCTCGGTGGGTGAGTGCGGCCGCATGATGGGCCCGAAGCGCCGCGAAATCGGCCACGGTCGCCTGGCCAAGCGTGGCGTGCTGGCTGTCATGCCGTCGCTGGAATCGTTCCCGTACACCATCCGCGTCGTCTCGGAAATCACCGAGTCGAACGGTTCTTCGTCGATGGCGTCGGTCTGCGGCTCGTCGCTGGCCCTGATGGACGCCGGCGTGCCGGTGAAGGCACCGGTGGCCGGTATTGCCATGGGCCTGGTCAAGGAAGGCGAGCGCTTCGTCGTCCTGTCCGACATCCTGGGTGACGAAGATCACCTGGGCGACATGGACTTCAAGGTGGCCGGTACCGCTGAGGGCATCTCCGCCCTGCAGATGGACATCAAGATCGAAGGCATCACCGAAGAGATCATGAAGCAGGCCCTGCAGCAGGCCAAGGCTGGCCGCCTGCACATCCTGGGCGAAATGGCCCACGGCCTGACCGCGCCGCGTGAAGAGCTGTCGGACTACGCGCCGCGCCTGCTGACCATCAAGATCCACCCGGACAAGATCCGCGAAGTGATCGGCAAGGGCGGTTCGACCATCCAGGCCATCACCAAGGAAACCGGCACCCAGATCGACATCCAGGATGACGGCACCATCGTCATCGCTTCGGTCAATGCCATCGCTGCCCAGGCCGCCAAGGCCCGCATCGAGCAGATCACCTCGGACGTCGAGCCGGGCCGCATCTACGAAGGCAAGGTCGCCAAGATCATGGACTTCGGTGCGTTCGTCACGATCCTGCCGGGCAAGGACGGCCTGGTCCACGTGTCGCAGATCTCCAGCGATCGCGTCGAGAAGGTCGGCGACGTGCTGAAGGAAGGCGATGTGGTCAAGGTCAAGGTGCTGGAAGTCGACAAGCAGGGCCGTATCCGCCTGTCGATGAAGGCCGTGGAAGAAGGCGACGCCGTCAGCGCCGAGTAATCGGTACGGCGGATTGTGCGGTGGGTGAGGACCGTTGGTCCTCACGCTTTCGCAAAATGAAAAAGCGGGCTCCGGCCCGCTTTTTCTTTGCCTGTCCGCCGGCGCTTTCCAACCGCTATGCTTCGGCCATGGATACCCTGCGCCTGCTCGACCTGGACATCGATCGCCCGGCGCAGCGCGTCAGCCGCAACGGTGAGACGTTGCCGGTCAGCGGCCTCAGCTGGACCCTGCTGGACGTGCTGCTTGCACATGGCACCGACGTCGTGGATTTCGACATGCTGGCGGCGCAGGTCTGGGCACCGGCGGTGGTCGGCGAAGATGCGGTCAGCCAGCGGGTCAAGCTGTTGCGGCAGGCCTTGGGCGATGACAGCCGGCGCCCGCGCTACATCCGTTCGGTTCGCGGCCGTGGCTATCAGCTGTGCGCACCGCCGCTGCCCGCCGCCTTACCGGCGGCACGACCAGGCGGGTATCACCGCTTCGGCTGGGGCGCAGCGGCTGTCGTGGCGCTGGGCCTGGCGCTGGGCGTGGCGTCGGCGCTGCTGCCGTGGTCACCGCCGCCGCCGCAGGCCGGTGGACAGTCGTTCCTGCAGCGCGCCGATTACTACGCCGGTATCGGCCAGGCCAGCAACAACGAACGGGCCATCCAGCTGTATCGGCAGGCATTGCAGGCCGACCCCGATTCCACGGCGGCGCGGCGTGGCCTGTCACGGGCACTGTCGGCGCAGGGGTGCCTGTTCAACGGTACGGCCGGGCAGCTGAGCGAAGCGATGTCCCTGGCCGAGCACGAGCGCCAGCGCGCGCCGCGCGATGCGGCCGCCCATGCGTTGTGGGGCTATGCGCAGGACTGCGCGGGCAACATGCGCCTGGCCATCGACGGCTACGTGCGTGCCATCGAACTGGACCCGGACGACGAGCGCAGCCGCGCGTCGCTGGCTTACCTGCAGCAGGAGCGCGGACAGCTGGTGACCGCGCTGCGCGGAAACCTGTCGCTGAAAGCGCCCGAGCGCGTGCGGTTCCGGGAGGTGCAGGTTGCGCGCGAACTGGAGCTGCTGGGCTTCACCCAGGTGGCTGCGCAACGCCATGCGCGCAACTTCCAGCTTTACCCGGACAACGTTTTCTCCAACATCGCCTGGCCGCGCAGCCTGTACGTGGCGGGGGCACCGCAACAGGCGCGACAGGTGCTGGACGAAGCGCTCGCACGTGGCACGCCGCATCCGCAGCTGCTGCGCCTGCAGGGCGAACTGGCGCTGCTGGCCGGCGACCACGCTGCCGCCGGCGAGGCTTTCGAGCGTGGCCGCCAGCTGCGTCCCCGGCAGTCGCTGGGCCAGGTGCTGGCGGTGTTGCACGGGCCGCAGCCGGTGGACCCTGCATGGATTGCTGAGCGACTTCAAAGGCTCGCCGCCGACGACGGCGATGGCTGGCCCGACGCTGCGCTGGAGCAGGCATTGCTGCTGCAGGCCGACGGGCGCGCCAACGATGCTGTTGCAGCTCTGCACCGGGCCGCTGATGACGGCTTCCGCGATGTGGCGTGGCTGCGCGCCACGCCACTGTTCGTGTTGCTGCATGACACCCCGGGCTGGGCGGCGCTCCTTGACCGACTTGATGCCGACATTGCCCGCCAGCGCGCGCAGGTGCTGGCCGCAGACTGGCGCCCCGCCGACCTGGCCACGCTCAGTGCAACGCCGGTAGCAGGAACTCGGTGAGGATCCGTCGTGACTGCGGATGCGCAATGCTGCGGTTGAATGCCTGGCTGGTGACCACCGCGACCACGCGCTGCTCCGGCATCACGAACACATAGTTGCCGCCATTGCCGGACATCGCCCACACCGTGCGGGCTGAGCCCTGGACGTCCAGCTTCAGGCCCCACCACTGGTAGCCGTAGTCACTGCCATCCGCGGTAGTTGCCTGCGCCCGTATCATTGCCTCGATGTAGTCCTTCGGTACCAGCTGCCGCCCCTGCCAGCGGCCACCGTCGAGCACCAGCTGCCCAATGCGCGCGAGGTCGCGCGTGCGATAGCGCGTGCCGCCGCCCCCCATGCCGATTCCCTCCGGCGAACGATTCCACTGGCTCCGGGTGATGCCCAGCGGCTGCTCCAGCACACGCGCGGCGTAGTCGGCCAGGGGCTGGCCAGTGGCCCGCTCAAGCACGGCGCCGAGCACGAACGAATTGGCGGTGCAGTAGGCGAACGCACGGCAATGCGGGCTGTTCTCCGGCCGTTGCATCCACGGCGCAAAGCCCTTCACCGGCAGCGCCAGCGCGAAGTCCAGCCACTTCTCACTGACGTACATGCGTTCTTCGTGGCCAGCCGAGAATGGATTCTCGTCATCGCATTCCCACAGGCTGCTCATGGTCAGCAGGTCCTGCACGGTGGTGGCACGCAGGCGCGGGTCGACCTGGTGGCGTGCGGTGAAGTCTGGGAACGAGTCGTAGACCTTGGCCTGGACCCCGGCCAATCGCCCTTCGCCGATGGCGGCGCCGACCAGCAGCGCGGTCACGCTCTTGCTGGCCGAACGCACGTCATGCAGGGTCTCGGCGTCTGCGCCGTTGAAGTAGCCTTCATAGGCCACCTTGCCATCGACCTGCAGCAGCACGCTGCGGATCTGCTTGAGCTCGTCGCTGGCGATCGCACGCTCCAGCGCCACCAACCGGGCCGGGTCCGGTGGCGTGGCGCGGGCGGCGAGGGGCGCGCCACAGGTGACGCAGAGCAGCAGGGTCAGGACGGACAGGATCGAACGCATCATCGGGCTCCACCGAAAGGGGCCCGATTGGGCCTGCGAACGATCTGAAGTGCTGGAAGCCGGCCTGAAGAATTCTGAAGCCCTTGTGCCACAAGGCTCGTCGACCGGAGGGTTACACGCCTGACGAGACCGCCAACGCCAGGTTGGTTCGGCTCCACGGCCCGGGTGCACGTAGTGCAGGTGGGGGTGGTGGTGACCGTGAGCCGGTGAGAACCTGTGCCCTGACCGCCTGCGCGGGTCGCATTGTTGTCCTGTCGTGACCGGCGTTTGCCGCTGGCTGGCCAAGCCTGTGACAGCTTTCATGGGTGGCCGCCTGTCCATGGGACGACATGCCGCGACATGCGTCCCGACGCCCCATCCGTTTGCTAACGTGGCTGCGCCTTCGAACCGGGAGATCCCATGTTCCGCCAGACCGTGGCCGTCCTTGCCGTGCTGATTGCCGGTGCCTTGCCCATCGCCGCGCATGCGCGGCCCGCACAGCCGCCGATCTTCGGCGCTTACTACCCGGGCGGTTCGGCCGAGCGCTATCCGGTCTCGAGCATTCCGGCCGAGCGGCTGACGCACCTGTTCTATGCGTTCTCCACCCTCGAGGACGGGCGCTGCACGGTCGGCGCGGAAGCGCCGAGGAACTTCGCCGCGTTGGCCGAGCTCAAGAGGGCGCATCCGCACCTGCGCACGCTGATCTCGATTGGGGGCTGGGGCGCAGGCGGGTTCTCCGATGCGGCACTGACCGAGGCCAGCCGCAGGCGCATGGTCGACTCGTGCATGGCGCTGTTCTTCGATCGCCACGCGGGCAGTTTCGACGGCGTCGACATCGACTGGGAATTTCCGGTCAGTGGCGGG
This sequence comes from Stenotrophomonas sp. YJH_SMC_10, assembly GCF_059371555.1. Lineage (NCBI taxonomy): Bacteria > Pseudomonadati > Pseudomonadota > Gammaproteobacteria > Lysobacterales > Lysobacteraceae > Stenotrophomonas > Stenotrophomonas sp. YJH_SMC_10. The sequence goes on from NZ_JCAFUS010000001.1 coordinate 266,098, forward strand.
CCGAAGGAGCTGGCGCACCGCCCGCAGGATCGCGCCAACCTGACCCTGCTCGCGCAGGCGTTCCGCCAGGCACTCGACGCGCGCGGCCGCAAGGCGGGACAGCCGATGCTACTGACTGCCGCGCTGGCCGCCGGACGCCTGCAGACCGACGGTCCTTACGATCCGGCCGCGAGTTACGACCTGCCGGCGCTGGCCAAGGTGTTGGATTTCATCAACCTGATGAGCTACGACATGGGCACCGGCTTCTCTTCGGTGTCGACCTTCAATGCGCCCTTGCATGAAGTGCCGGCCGATCCGCTGGCGCCGGAACTGCGGCGCTGGAACAACGTGGCCGGTGCGGTGCAGTACTACCGCGAGCACGGCGTGCCGGCCGACAAGCTGGTGCTGGGCGTGCCTTTCTACGGGCGCGGCTTCAAGGTTACCGGTGATGTGCCGGATGGCCTGTATCAGCCCTACAGCGCACCCGCCGATGCCGGCGACTGGCGGGTGATCAAAGCGCGTTATCTCGACCAGCCGGGTTGGACCAAGCACTGGCAACCGCAGGCGCAGAGCCCGTGGCTGTACAACGCCGGGCAGAAGATCTTCATCAGCTATGAAGACCCGCGCTCGATCGGCCTGCGTGCCCGGTTCGCCCGCGAGCAGGGCCTGGCCGGGGTGTTCATGTGGGAACTGACCGGCGACGACGGGCAGGCCAGCCTGCTCAACGCCATGCTCGGCCCGTGGCAGAAAGCGCGCATCGGCGATTGAGTCGGCGGCGCCGGGTCACGCCCGGCGCCGTGCGGCAACGCCACCGGCCCGACACCGCACACTGCGACGACGCCGGCGGCGCTACGCTTTGCGCATGATCCCTCTCGAACGCCTGGACCACCTGGTCCTCACCGTCGCCGACATCGAACGCAGCTGTGATTTCTACCAGCGCGTGCTCGGCATGCAGATCGTGCGCTTCGGTGCCGGTCGCACCGCGCTGCAGTTCGGCCAGCAGAAAATCAACCTGCATCCGGCCAGCGCACCGCTGCAACCGCACGCGCTGCGGCCGACGCCGGGCAGTGCCGACCTGTGCCTGGTCACGCGCACAGCGACGGCCGATGTGCTGGCGCATCTGCAGGCGCAGGCCATTGTGGTGGAGGAGGGGCCGGTCGCACGCACCGGTGCGCTGGGACCGATCGAATCGGTGTACGTCCGCGACCCGGATGGCAACCTGATCGAAATAAGTCGTTATCCGGGCGAAGAACACCCGCAGCGGTAGCGCCGGGCCATGCCCGGCGAAAGCTTAGTTGGCCCAGACGCTGTTGGGGTCGCCGTTGCGGGCGCGCCGCTGGCTGGCCACGGCCAGGCGGGCGAAGCCGAAGGCCATCGCCAGCGCGATGGCATCGACCCAGAACAGGGGCCAGTGCCCCCGCGCGGCCGCGCGCCACAGCCAATCTCCATTGAGCGCGCCGTGCAGCACCGGCACCAGCGCGGTGCTGATCGCCGCGGCCCACAGCAGTTCGCGTGCGGCCTGCGCCGGGCGACGCAGCGCGGCCCACAGCGCACAGGCCGCCCAGCTGCCGAAGCAGGCCCAGCGGATGCCGTGGTCGACGGCCGACGGTGCCAGCCGCTCCAGCACCAGTGCGGTGATGAACGCGACCGAGATCGCCACGCACAGGCCGATGCAGACGCCGACCGTGGCCCGCGCCATGTTCACACCGGCACGCGGCTGGTGCGGCTGGCGACGCTTGCGCCGCGACTCGATCCACAGCAGGTTGCCGGAGTAGAACAGGAACGCACCGCCGAGGCCGAGCAGGAAGTACAGCCAGACCACCACGCCGTTGCCGAACTCACCGAAGTGCAGTGCATAGGCGGCACTGAGGGTGGCGTGGTTGGCATCGCGCTGGCCCGGCAGCTGGGAGGCCAGCAGGTCGCCGCTGGCCACATCCAACGCCACGGCGCCAAGCGGGCCGAGGGTGCCACTGGCCTCGCCGGTGATCTCGATGGTGGCGTTGGCGTCGCCGGCGTTGGCCAGCTTCAGGTAGGCCGGCTCGAAGTTGGCCACGCCCTGTGCGCGGGCGACTTCAAGTGCGCGCGCATGCAGCACGCGCAGGCTGCCCGGCGGCGCCGGAATGCCACTGGCCTCGCGCACCGGCGCGGTGTCCATCGCCGTCGGTACCGCCTGCAGTGCCTTGCCGTCGTAGATCAGCGGATTGAGCAGGGCCATCTGCACGAACACCAGGCAGAGCAGGGCGCCCGTGACCGCGAACATCAGGTGGAAGGGCAGGCTGAGCACGCCGATCACATTGTGCGCGTCCTGCCACAACTGCTTCAGGTTGCGGCCCGGCCGCAGCGCGAACAGGTCGCCGAACAGCTTCGGCAGATGGATCACCAGCCCGCTCAGCAGCGCCATGCCATACAGCAGGCTGACGATACCCATCACGTAGACGCCGGCCACCGGCAGGCCGAGGCTGTAGTGCAGTTCGTTGACCAGTTCGGCCAGTCCGGTCTGCGGCGGGGCTGGGCTGCCGGCGATCTGGCCCGGCCAGGCATAGCGCCAGCTGCCGTCGTCGGCCTGCCAGTACGCCAGTGGCTGCGGGTGCTCGGCGCCGGGGAACGTCATGCCCACGTGGCGGCGCGCTTCCGGATGGGCCGCCAGCACGTCTTCCAGCAGGTACTGCGAGTCATCCAGGCCGGCCGGCAACGCCGTGGCTGCGCCCGGGGTCTGCCACAGCGGCAGGTCGTGATGGAACAGGGTCAGCGCACCTGCGTAGAAGGCCACGAACAGGCCGAAGCCGGCGACCAGGCCGACCCAGGTGTGCAGGGTGGTGAACGTGCGCAGGGTCTGCGAACTGAACTTCATGGCAGGGATCTCATTGCACCGCGCCGGTCAGGCGCAGCAGCGCGAGCACGGCGAAGCCAACGGCGGCGCTGCCGCCCAGCACCAGCCAGGCGCGCAGTGCGCTGCGGAAGCTGAACGCCCACAGGGCGGCCAGCATCCACAGCGGGATGAAGGCAATCAGGGTCGGCACCAGCGCGCGCTGCCACGGGCCCGGTGGCAGCCAGGCCAGCAGGCCGGTGACGGCGGCTGCGAGCAGGAAGCCGGCGATGATGCCGGCAAAGGCGCGCGGCCACATCAGGGTGACTCCGTGCCCGGGCGATGCCAGGCGGCCAGCGCCGGCAGCAGCATCGCGGCCAGCATCCAGGTGCACAGCATCGCCACCAGGCCCGCGGCCACGCCGAGCTCGGCCATCCACAACCACAATGCGGCCGCAGCGGCGACCACGCCGATCTGGCGGCCGAGCCGGCCGGCGCGGCGCAGGCGGGGCCAGCGGCAGTGCGGCGAGGCGGCATAGAAGGCCAGTGCCGAGAACATCGCCGCCAGCATGCCCAGGCTGCAGAAGCCCAGCGTGGAGAGGCCGACGGTGATCATCGCGGGCGGCCGCCGTGGCAGCGGGCCGGCGAACGCGGGGCACGGGCGGGGCCGGCGGGGGCCGGTCGGAGCGGGTGGCGCATCACGAGGTCCTGGGGAAAGCGGGCAGGCTGGCACGGGGCGGGCTGCGCGGACATGGTAATCATTGCGTTTTCACGCCGCCAGCACTCGCCATTCAGCGGACCGTACGGCAGCCCTTGGGCTTTCCCGTGCGCTGGTTTAAGATCACCGCAGAACCCTGACTGGAACAAGGTGGCCCGCGCCCAGCGCCGGCCGAGCGTGCGACATGAGCACTACCTCCGCCCCCTGTTGACCTGCCCCCGAAGGCCCTGTGTTGCAGGCGCCCTCGCGGCGCTTTTTTATTGCCCGGGCAACGGCCCGGGAACGCTTTCCAGCCCGCCCCGCGGGCCCCGCACGAAGCCACTGCGATGATCAACATTACCCTTCCCGACGGCAGCCGCCGCGAGTTCGAAAACCCCGTCAGCGTCATGGACGTCGCCCAGTCGATCGGCGCCGGCCTGGCCAAGGCCACCATCGCCGGTTCGGTCGATGGCGTGCTGGTCGATGCCAGCGACGTCATCGATCACGATGCCAGCCTGCGCATCATCACCGCCAAGGACGAGGAGGGCGTGGAGATCATCCGCCACTCCTGCGCCCACCTGGTCGGCCATGCCGTCAAGCAGCTGTACCCGGATGTGAAGATGGTCATCGGCCCGGTGATCGCCGAAGGCTTCTACTACGACATCTACTCCGAGCGCCCGTTCACCCCGGACGACATGGCCGCGATCGAGAAGCGCATGGGTGAACTGATCGCCCAGGACTACGACGTCATCAAGAAGATGACCCCGCGCGCCGAAGTGATCGAGATCTTCAAGGCCCGTGGCGAGGACTACAAGCTGCGCCTGATCGAGGACATGTCCGATGACATCCAGGCGATGGGCATGTACTACCACCAGGAATACGTGGACATGTGCCGCGGCCCGCACGTACCGAATACCCGCTTCCTGAAGGCCTTCAAGCTGACCCGCATTTCCGGTGCCTACTGGCGCGGCGATGCGCAGAACGAACAGCTGCAGCGCATCTACGGCACTGCCTGGGCCGACAAGAAGCAGCTCGAGGCGTACATCAAGCGCATCGAGGAAGCCGAGATGCGCGACCACCGCCGCATCGGCAAGCAGCAGGACCTGTTCCACCTGCAGGAAGAGGCGCCGGGCCTGGTGTTCTGGCACCCGAAGGGCTGGGCACTGTGGCAGGTGGTCGAGCAGTACATGCGCAAGGTCTACCGCAGCAGCGGCTACGGCGAAGTGCGTTGCCCGCAGATCCTGGACGTGAGCCTGTGGAAGAAGTCCGGCCACTGGGACAACTACCAGGACAACATGTTCTTCACCGAGTCGGAGAAGCGCACCTACGCGGTCAAGCCGATGAACTGCCCTGGCCATGTGCAGGTGTTCAACCAGGGCCTGCACAGCTACCGCGACCTGCCGATCCGTTACGGCGAGTTCGGTTCCTGCCACCGCAACGAGCCGTCCGGCGCGCTGCACGGCATCCTGCGCGTGCGCGGCTTCACCCAGGACGACGGCCATGTGTTCTGCACCGAGAGCCAGATCGAGTCGGAAGTGACCGCGTTCCACCAGCAGGCGCTGGCGGTCTACAAGCACTTCGGCTTTGACGAGATCCAGATCAAGATCGCGCTTCGCCCGGAATCGCGCCTGGGCGATGACGCCACCTGGGACAAGGCCGAAGGCGCCCTGCGCTCGGCGCTGTCCAGCTGTGGCGTGGAATGGCAGGAGCTGCCGGGCGAGGGCGCCTTCTACGGCCCGAAGATCGAGTACCACCTGAAGGACGCCATCGGCCGCACCTGGCAGCTGGGCACCATGCAGGTCGACTTCATGATGCCGGGCCGCCTCGGCGCCGAGTACGTGGACGAGAACAGCCAGAAGAAGCATCCGGTCATGCTGCACCGCGCCATCGTCGGCTCGATGGAGCGCTTCCTGGGCATCCTGATCGAGCACCATGCCGGCCAGTTCCCGACCTGGCTGGCGCCGACCCAGGTGGTGGTGGCCAACATCACCGACGCCCAGGCCGATTACGTCTCGGGCGTGACCAAAACCCTTGCGGAGCAAGGCTTCCGCGTCAGCTCGGATTTGCGTAACGAGAAGATCGGCTATAAAATCCGCGAGCATACGTTGCAGCGCGTGCCCTACCTGCTGGTCATCGGTGACCGCGAGAAGGAGAATGGGGCTGTGGCGGTGCGTACGCGTTCTGGCGAAGACCTGGGCAGCATGAGCCTGCAGGCCTTCATCGAGCGGCTCCACGCCGAGGGCGCGTAAGCAAAGGTCCGGTCCGGGGGCACAGGCACCCGGGCCGGTTCGATACCCTTGGGAGAACGTAATATCAGCACCCCTGACAACAAACAGAACCGCAAGAATCAGGAAATCCGTGTGCCGCGCGTCCGCGTGATCGGCAGTGACGGAGAAATGATCGGCGTGTTGTCGCGCGACGAAGCGCTGTCCATGGCCGAAGATGAAGGCCTGGACCTGGTCGAGATCCAGCCGCAGGCCGACCCGCCGGTCTGCAAGATCATGGACTTCGGCAAGTTCAAGTTCGAAGCGCAGAAGAAGGCCAGCGAGGCCAAGAAGAAGACCAAGCAGGTCGAGATCAAGGAAGTGAAGTTCCGTCCGGTCACGGACGAGGGCGACTACCAGATCAAGCTGCGCAAGATGCGTGGGTTCCTCGAGGATGGTGACAAGATCAAGGTCAACATCCGCTTCCGTGGCCGCGAAATGAGCCACCAGGAACTGGGCCGTGAAATGGCCAACCGGATCGAGACCGATCTGGGCGAGGACATCGTCATTGAATCCCGTCCGCGCCTGGAAGGGCGTCAGATGGTCATGATGATCGCGCCGAAGAAGAAGACCTGAGGCCTGACGGGCCGCCTTCCGGGGCGCCTGGCTGAATGGTTCAGGGTAAGGGGACGCCGCTGGCGTCCCTTTGCTTTTCCGGCAGGCTGCGGGTTGCCGGTGAAAGCGGGGCAGGGGCTGGCAGCAAGGCGGTTTTGCCTGTATCATGCCCGGCTCGACCCACCCAGGACGGGTCGTACGCCGATCATGGCAGGACGGAAAGAGCGGCCCAGGCCGCCGCCAGATCAGTCAGAAACCAGGGTCAAATCCCATCAAGGACATTGCAATGCCCAAGATCAAGACCAACCGGGCAGCGGCCAAGCGTTTCCGCAAGACCGCCTCGGGCAAGTACAAGTGCGGCCACGCCAACCGTAGCCACATCCTCACGAAGAAAGCGACCAAGCGTAAGCGTAATCTGCGTCAGACGGGCCATGTCCGTGCAGAAGACGCAGGCCGTCTGGACCGCATGCTCCCTTACCTCTGAGGAACTGAAAAATGGCACGAGTTAAGCGTGGCGTACAGGCGCGTCGCCGCCACAAGAAGATTCTGGATCTCGCCAAGGGCTATTACAACGCCCGTCGCAAGGTCTTCCGCGTTGCCAAGCAGGCGGTCATCAAGGCACAGCAGTACGCCTACATCGGCCGTAAGCAGAAGAAGCGCAACTTCCGTTCGCTGTGGATCACCCGCATCAATGCGGCTGCCCGCATCAACGGCCTGAGCTACAGCCGCTTCATGAACGGCCTGCTGAAGGCCGGCATCACCCTGGATCGCAAGGTCCTGGCTGACATCGCCGTGCACGACGCAGCCGGTTTTGCCGCGCTGGCCGAAAAGGCCAAGGGCGCGCTGGCGGCATAAGTCCTTCCCGATGCCGTAACCGTTCACTCGGAACGGTGTCAGGTCAAGGCAATGCATGGGGAAGGGCGCAAGTCCTTCCCCATTCTTTTTTGGGTCCCGGCGCGGCCACAGCGGCAGCGCGGGGACGGCGGTGGCGACAGGGGTCGGCCCTTCGCGCATCGCGATGGCAGATCGACTGGAGTTCCGGCCCCCCATGAGCGACATCCAATCCCTCACCACCCAGGCGCTGGCCGATGTGGCCGCCGCACAGAGCCCCGATGCGCTGGAACAGCTGCGCGTGGCCCTGCTTGGCAAGAGCGGCAGCATCACCTCGCAGCTCAAGCAGCTCGGCGCCCTGCCGGCCGACGAGCGCAAGGCCGCCGGTGAAGCGATCAACCAGGCCCGCGACGCGCTGACCCGCGCGCTGGGCGAGCGCAAGGCGCTGCTGGAAGACGCGGCCCTGGATGCGCGCCTGGCGGCCGAAGCCATCGACATCACCCTGCCGGGCCGCAACGGCGAGCGCGCCGGCCTGCACCCGATCACCCGCACCCTGGAGCGCATCACCGGCATCTTCGGCCGGCTGGGCTACGAGCTTTCGGAAGGGCCGGAGATCGAGGACGACTGGCACAACTTCGAGGCGCTGAACTTCCCGCCGCACCATCCGGCGCGCGCCATGCACGACACTTTCTACTTCGGCGACGGCCGCCTGCTGCGCACGCATACCTCCGGCGTGCAGGTGCGCTACATGGGTGACCACGCGCCGCCGCTGCGCATGATCGCCGCCGGCAAGGTGTACCGCAGCGACAGCGACCAGACCCACTCGCCGATGTTCCACCAGGTCGAAGGCCTGCTGGTGGACGAGCATTCGACCTTCGCCGACCTGAAGGGCACGCTGGCCGAGTTCGTGCGTGCCTTCTTCGAGCGCGATTTCGAGATGCGCTTCCGCCCCAGCTATTTCCCGTTCGTTGAACCGGGCGCGGAAGTGGACATCGCCTGGCAGCAGCCCGATGGCAGCACCCGCTGGCTGGAAGTGCTGGGCTGCGGCATGGTCCATCCGAACGTGCTGCGCAACGTTGGCATCGATCCGGAGCGCTATACCGGCTTCGCCTTCGGCATGGGCGTGGAGCGCTTTGCAATGCTGCGCTACGGCGTCAACGACCTGCGCGCGTTCTTCGAGAACGATGTGCGGTTCCTGAAACAGTTCGCGTAAGCCGCAACCCTGTAGAGCCGGGCCATGCCCGGCTGCTCCTGAAACGACTGCTCCCAAATTCGCAGGCCCAGGCGCATGCGCCGGGCCCACCAGGATGACACCATGAAATTCTCCGAAAACTGGCTGCGCAGCCACGTCCCGACCCGCGCTTCGCGTGATGAGCTGAGTGCGGTGCTGACCGCCATCGGCCTGGAAGTGGAAGACGTGACCGCGCTGGGCGAAGGCCTCGATCACGTGGTCGTGGCACGCATCGTCGAGGCCGTGCGCCATCCGGAAGCCGACCGCCTGCAGGTGTGCAGGGTCGATGCCGGGCAGGGCGAGCTGCTGCAGATCGTCTGTGGTGCGCCGAACGCCCGCCCGGGCCTGGTCGCGCCACTGGCGATGGTCGGTGCGCAGATCGGCGAGTTGAAGATCAAGCCGGCCAAGCTGCGCGGCGTCGAGTCCAACGGCATGCTGTGCTCGGCCAAGGAACTGGGCCTGGACAACGATGCCTCCGGCCTGCTGGAGCTGCCCGATGACGCCCCGGTCGGCCAGGCCCTGGTCGCCTACCTCGGCCTGCCGGACGCCAGCATCGAGATCAAGCTGACCCCGAACCGCGCCGACTGCTTCAGCCTGCGCGGCATTGCCTACGATGTCGCCGCCGCTACCCGCAGTGAAGTGCTGGACTTCGCCGCCGATGCCATTCCGGCGGTCGGCAGCCGCGAGCTGAGCATCCAGCTCGACGCGGGCGCCGAGGCGCCGCGTTACCTGGGGCGCGTCATCGAAGGCGTCAACGCCGCGGCCAGGACCCCGTTGTGGATGGCCGAACGCCTGCGCCGCAGCGGCGTGCGCCCGGTCTCGCTGCTGGTCGACATCACCCAGTACGTGATGCTCGAACTCGGCCAGCCGATGCATGCCTACGACCTGGGCACCCTGCAGGGCAGCATCGCCGTGCGCCGTTCGCGCGCGGGCGAGAGCCTGAAGCTGCTCGATGGCCGCGATGCCGCGCTGGACGACAGCTTCCTGGTGGTCACCGACGCCGATCGTGCGGTTGGCCTGGCCGGCCTGATGGGCGGCTTCGACACGCGCGTCACAGACGCCACCACGGCCGTGTTCCTGGAAGCCGCGCACTTCGCCCCGGCCGCGATCATGGGCCGTGGACGCAAGCTCGGCCTGCACACCGACGCGGGTCACCGTTTCGAGCGTGGCGTCGATCCGGCACTGCCGCGCACCGCGATCGAGTACGCCACCCGCCTGGTGCTGGACCTGGCCGGGGGCACCCCGGCACCGGTCACCGAGGCGGTGCGCGAGGGCGATCTGCCGCAGCCGGCGACGATCCTGCTGCGCCGCGCGCGGATCACCCGCGTGCTCGGCATCACCATCGAGGATGCCGAAGTCGAACGCATCCTGCGCGCGCTGGGCATGGACGTGGTCGCCAGCGCCGACGGCTGGCAGGTCACCGCGCCGAGCCGTCGCTTCGATATCGCCATCGAAGAGGACCTGATCGAGGAACTGGCCCGCATCCACGGTTACGAGCAGATCCCGACCACGCTGCCGGGCGGTGCCTCGCGCGTGGCGATGCCCAGTGAAACCCAGCTGGACGCGCTGAGCGTGCGTCGCCAGCTGATCGCCCGTGACCAGCAGGAAACCGTCAATTTCGCCTTCGTCGACGACGCCTTGCTGGCCCAGTGGCAGCTGCGCGACGGCTTGGTGCCGTTGGCCAACCCGCTGTCGGCCGAACTGGCGGTGATGCGCCCGTCGCTGCTGCCGGGCCTGGTCGCCACGCTGGGCCGCAATGCAGCGCGGCAGCTCGGTCGCGTGCGCCTGTTCGAGATCGGCCGGGTGTTCGCCCAGCAAGCCGGCGGGGCGTCGACTGGCGAAAGCCGGCCGGCACCGCTGGAAACCCTGCGCGTGGCCGCTGCGGTCTGCGGCGAGGCGCAGGCGGTGCAGTGGGGCCTGCCGACCCGCAAGGTCGATTTCCATGACCTGAAGGGCGACCTGGAATCGCTGGCGGCCGCCAGTGGCGCGCAGCTGGAGTTCCGTCCGTCGGACCGTGCCTACGGCCATCCGGCGCGTTCGGCCGAGGTGTTCCGCGAGGGCATGGCGATCGGCTGGATCGGCCAGATCCACCCGCGTCTGGCCAAGGCGATGGACATCGAGGCCGATGTCTATGCCTTCGAGCTCGACCTGGAGCCGCTGGCTGCGCGTCGCCTGCCGCGTGCCGGCGAGCTGTCGCGCTTCCCGGCGGTGCGCCGCGACCTGGCGTTCCTGGTGCCTGAACAGGTGGCGTGGACGGACCTGGCGGCCACCGTCCGCCAGGCCGCCGGCCCGCTGCTGCGCGACCTCAACCTGTTCGACCGTTACGTCGGCCAGGGCGTCGAGCCGGGATTCAAGAGTCTCGCTATGGGCTTGATTTTGCAGGACAAGTCGCGCACTCTGACGGACCGCGACGTGGATGCGGTGGTGGCCGAGGCGGTCACTGCCATCGAGCGTGAACACCACGCCCGGATCCGCGGCTGAGCGGGCAGCACTCGGGGGTAGCAGGCAATGGCATTGACCAAGGCGGAGATGGCGGAAAAGCTGTTCGACGAAGTCGGTCTGAACAAGCGGGAAGCCAAGGAATTCGTCGACGCGTTTTTCGATGTGCTGCGTGAAGCATTGGAACAGGGACGTCAGGTGAAGCTGTCGGGCTTCGGTAATTTCGATCTGCGGCGCAAGAACCAGCGCCCGGGTCGCAACCCCAAGACCGGTGAGGAAATTCCGATTTCCGCCCGTACGGTGGTCACCTTCCGTCCGGGCCAGAAGCTCAAGGAGAGGGTGGAAGCTTATGCTGGATCCGGGCAGTAACCGCGAACTACCGCCGATCCCGGCCAAGCGCTACTTCACCATTGGTGAGGTCAGCGAGCTGTGCGACGTCAAGCCGCACGTCCTGCGCTACTGGGAGACCGAGTTTCCCAGCCTTGAGCCGGCCAAGCGCCGAGGCAACCGCCGCTACTACCAGCGCCATGACGTGCTGATGGTGCGGCAGATCCGCAGCCTGCTGTACGAACAGGGCTACACCATCGGTGGTGCCCGCCTGCGCCTGGACGGCCCCGATGCCCGCGAGGAATCGGCGCTGAGCAACCAGATCATCAAGCAGGTGCGCATGGAGCTGGAAGAAGTGCTGCAGTTGCTGCGCCGCTGATCCTATTTTCCTCGTAATCCGCTATACTTCACGGCCCGCCGCACTGGCGGGCACATCGCAGCATCAGTCGGGGCGTAGCGCAGCCTGGTAGCGCATCTGCCTGGGGGGCAGAGGGTCGTCGGTTCGAATCCGGCCGTCCCGACCACTGTGATGAATCAAGAAGCCCGCGCAGCGATGCGTGGGCTTTTTTGTGCGTGCTGCCGATGGCGATGATCAGTCCTCAGCGAATCGATAGATCAGTTCCGGATCGCCCTCGTCCAGTCCATGCACGATGCCGCTGTCGATGAAACCCGAGGCGGCGAGCAGGCGTTGCATGCCGGTATTGGAAGCATTCGTCGAAGTAAACAGCTTGCCTTGCCCCTGCAGCGCGATGGCATGGCGCAGCAGGGCGGCGCCGACGCCCTGGTTGCGTTGTTCGCGCGCCACCATCAGCATCTCGACGAAGGCTTCGCTGAAGAAGTGATGGTGGATGACCAGGTAACCGGCCAGCTGGCCGGCCCGTCCGGCCACGTGCACGCCACCGCTGGCCTGCCAGTCGCTGATCTGCCGTGCGCGCCGCGGATCGTGGGCCGCAACGCTGTCGAGCGCGATCAACGCGGGAACGTCGGCGGGCATTGCTTCGCGGATATGCAGCGTCGTCAAGGAAGGATCGGGTGGTGCCATCGAAGGCTCCTGGGCTGGGTGCGCCCAGTCTATCGATCACCTCGGCCGTATCTGCGTATCCGCCACTGCCAGCGTGTGGTCGGCCGTCAATACACACGGAACTCGGCACGGCAGCCGTCGCTGACCCACACGCCGCGGCGGTCCCAGCCCCAGTTGCGATCCTCGACGCACGGCGTCACCGACTTCTGCTTGACCAGGCGCACCTCGCGGCGCACTCGGATGCGGCATTCCCTGTCCTTCTGCTCGTAGGACTCGCAGACCAGGCGCTCGCCATCGTCATCCCGGTCACGTCCCCGGCCGCGCTCCGGCCAGCGCCCGCGTCCCTGCCCATCGGCGACGAACTCGGCACGGCAGCCAGCGGTGACCCAGAGCATGCGACGGCTCTGTCCCCAGTTCTGGTCCTCCACGCAGCGGGTGACCGACAGCTGCCTGGCCAGGCGCATGCGGCCCTCGATCGGGCACTGTTCGGTCTTGTTGAACTGCGACTCGCAGCGCAGCGGCGGGATGTGATCGCTGTCGTCATCCTGGGCGGCCACTGTGGTGGCGGCCAGCAGCAGGGCCATCGTGACGGTGGTGATCGGCAGCAGCAGGCGATGGGTCATGGGAACCTCGGCGGGGGAACGGGCCGCAAGGATGGACCAGCCCGAGGCCTCCGGAACGGATCGTTCCGACGTCGGCTCAGTAGGGATTTAGTAGTGCGCACGAACCCATTCAGGGCCTTACATCCCTTATCATCGCTGCACATCCGATCGCATCGGCTTACACCTTCTTACATGTTTCCCACGTGTGTCGGCACAGCCTGTGGCTGCCGTCACTGGCGTGCGGCCGGCGTGTGGAGGAGGATGCGCGGACCACGACGACCACAGGGGGTTGCGTTGATCAGCAGTACCGTCATTCATCGCTCGGCTGGCGCAGAGGCCGGGCAGGTGCGTGTCCTGGACACCACGTTCAAGGGCAAGCACGTGTTCATTGCGTGGGGCCTGCGCGGGCCGGAACTGGCCCGCAGCGCAGACCCGGCCGCAACCGTGGCCGCGCGCAAGGCACTGCATGCCGTCGCGGGGCACAGCGAAGGGCCGCGCAGCCCGGAGGTGTTCATCGCCAACCAGTCGGCGGTGGCGATCACGGTCTATCGGCTGCTGACCGAAGCGCGGTCGGGCGATGCCATTTTCTTCCTGTGTGATTCACAGGCGGTGGTCGACTGGCTCATCACCGCGCTGGAAGTGCAGGGCGAAGGCTGAGCGCGCGGCTCAGGCCAGTGCCGCATCCACCGCTGCCCGGGCGTGCAGGGTGGTGGTGTCGAACAGCGGCACCGGGCTGTCCTCGGCGCGGACCAGCAACATGATTTCGGTACAGCCGAGGATGATCGCTTCGGCACCGCGTGCGACCAGGCGCGCGATCACGCCTGCGTAGACCTGCCGCGAGTGTGCGCTCACCACCCCGGCGATCAGTTCCTGGTAGATGATGTCGTGCACGATGCGGCGGTCATCGGCTTCCGGAACCAGCACCTGCAGGCCGAAGCGGTCCTGCAGGCGGTCGCGGTAGAAGGCCTGCTCCATGGTGAACGCGGTACCCAGCAGGCCTACCCTGCGGAGGCCTGCCTGGCGGATCGCAGCGGCAGTGGGGTCGGCGATGTGCAGCAGTGGCAACGGGCACTGCGCTTCGATCCGCGCCGCCAGTGTGTGCATGGTGTTGGTGCAGATCACCAGCAGCTCGGCGCCACCGGCCTGCAGCCGCCGTGCGGCGTCCAGCATGTGGTCGCCCAGCACGTCCCAGCGGCCGTCGTGCTGCAGCTGCTTGATGCCGGCGAAATCCACCGACCACAGCAGCAGTTGCGCCGAATGCGCGCCACCGAGGCGATGACGCACCGCCTCGTTGATGAGCCGGTAGTACTGTGCCGAGCTTTCCCAGCTCATGCCGCCGATCAGGCCGAGGGTCTTCATGCACTGCTCCATGCCGGAAGGGGCCATTGCAGCACAGATGGCGGTGGCGTTGCCGTGCAGGGGCGCCGGTATCTGTAACCGCCGCATCCGCCGAATGCTGTATGTGCCGCATCGCGGGCGAGCGCCGTATGCTGGCGCCGTCTTCTGAAGTGGAAACCGGCATGGCCCTGCATACCTGGTGGTGGTTCCTGGTCACGGTCTTCGTGCTGTGCGGGACGCCCGGGCCGAACATGCTGCACATCCTGGGACGCAGCGTCGGGCTGGGCTTCCGAGGCAGCGTGCCGGCCATGGCCGGCTGCCTGCTGGCGATGCTGCTGGTGCTGGCCGCCTCCGCTGCAGGCCTGAGCGCGGTGCTGCACTCCTCACCGAGGCTGTTCGAGGTGCTGCGCTATCTCGGCGTGGCCTACCTGGCCTGGCTTGGCATCAAGGCGTGGCGTGACAGCGGCCGGCCGGCGCCCGCAGGGGCCGACGATGCCGAGGTCACGCTGGCGCCGGTGCATGGCGCGGGGACGGTGTTCCGTGGCGGCCTGTGGGTTGGCCTGAGCAACCCCAAGCTGCTGTTGTTCGCCGCGGCGTTCCTTCCGCAGTTCGTCGACCCGTCACGTGGCCAGGCCGTGCAGTACAGCGTGCTGGTGGCGACCTTCGCGGCCTGCGAACTGTTCTGGTACGTGATGTACGCGGCCGGCGGGCACGGCCTGCGTCGCTGGCTCGCAACGCCGTTCGCGCGGCGCTGGTTCGAGCGGCTGGTGGGGAGTGTGTTCCTGGCTTTTGCGGTGGCATTGCTGCGTTTCCGCCCGCGTTGATTCACGCCGCGCACGCGGCCTGTTCACGACTGCCGCATCGGCTGCGGCCTAGCCTGATCACACCGTTTGCATTCCCTGTGGGGAAAGGACTGACATGATCAAGTGGGCCATCATCTTCGCCGTCATCGGCATCATCGCCGGCGTGCTCGGCTTCGGCGGCATTGCCGGTGCCGCTGTCGGCATCGCCAAGTTCCTGTTCTGGGCCGGCATCATCATCGCCGTGGTGCTGTTCCTGATCGGCATGAGCGTGGCCAGGAAGGTCAGCTAGTGCGTGTTGCGCGGCAGCGTGCACTCAGTGCGCGCTGCTGCGCGAGAACAGGTTGATCACCAGCACGCCGGCGCAGATCAGCGCGATGCCGGCCAGCGCCGGTGCATCCAGGCGCTGCTTGAACACCACAAGTCCAATCAGCGAGATCAGCACGATGCCGACGCCGGACCAGATCGCGTAGGCAATGCCGGTCGGCACCGACTTCATGGTGACCGACAGCAGGTAGAAGCACAGCCCATAGCCGGCCAGCGCGCCGACGGTTGGCCACAGCCGGCTCATGCCGTCGGAGGCTTTCAGCAGCGACGTGGCCATCACTTCCAGCACGATGGCAGCGGCAAGATAGACATAGGGATTCATCGGACACTCCAGGTCACCGCGGCTCGCACCGGATCAGTCGTCGATGCGGGCAAAGCGCGGTTGCGTACCGTGTTCGCCGGCCACCTGCTCGATGAACATCGGGTAGGGGCGCACCCACAGGCCACCGTCGCCGTACAGGGCGCGATACAGCACCATGGGCTGCAGCGTCTCGCTGCTGCGCACGATGTCGATCACCTCGTATTCGCCGCCCTTGAAGTGGCGGTAGCGGCCGCGGGCGAGGTCGGGCAGGGGACTCAATTCAGCCATGACCGATCGTGCTCACTTGCGTGCCGGCGTCGCCGGCTTGGCGCAATAGGCGTCGATCGCCTCGGCCGTGTTGGCCAGGCCTTGCGCCTGTGCCAGCTCCCATGGGCGCTCGCAGCGCTGGGTGTGCTCGCACCACTGGTAGCCCGCGGAACCAATGCAGCCGTGGGCGTCGCGATCACCGCCTACGGTCGGCATCGAGGTCGATGCCGCACCGTCGTCGGCACGCGGGGGTGCCTTGTCCGGGCTGGCGCATGCGGCCAGGACCAGCAGGGCGGGGATCAGAAACAGCGCTTTCATCCGGCGGGCTCCGTGCCTAAAACCGCAGTGTGCTTGCCGGCTGCCGGGCCAGCAAGCGCTCAATGCACGGCGGCGCGGATCAGCTCTTCGATCAGGACGAGATAGCTGGCCACGAAATAGAACTTCAGCAACGTCGAACGCTGGTGCGAGAAGAAGGTGCGCATGTGGAAGGGGCCCCTGTTGATGACGGTAGTGTGAAGCCAGGCTGACTCCGTGACAAGGATCACGGAATGAACCGGCTAAACGGGCTCAGGGATGTGAGGGTGTGAAGGGACGACCCGAGGGCGCGGCATTTTCGTACAAATCTGATAGGCCGACTCCGAGGCGATCGCTAGCCTGATGGTGTACCGGCGGGCCCCCCATCGGCCTGCCACGCCCCCTTCCAGCCACAGGAGCTTCCCCATGGTCATCACCGTCCAATGCTCGGCCCAGCGATGGTCCGTGCTGCATCCCCAGCTGCGCGATGCCACCGCCTATGCCCGGGGTGCCGACGCCTTTGACGCCGCCGCCGCGCTTGCCCTGGAACATCACCGCCGAACCGGCCAGCGCAGCACGGTGCGGGTCGAGGCGCTCGGCAACACGGTGGACGCGCTTCACGTCGGAGAATGACAGCAGCGGCCGTGGCGCAGTCAGCCACGGTTGAGTTGTTTGAATGGGGAAAAACTGCCGGCGCCGGCCCTACTGTGCGCCGGGCCGGGAATCCCCGATGCTTGCGCCATCGTATTCATCTGGAGATTTCGATGGGCAAGGCACTCACCTGGCGCACCCTGGCCTGCACCCTGTTGCCGATGTTGGCGGCGGCCGGCAGCGCCCAGGCGCAGAGCTACGGCTACGGCTATGACGACGACCGCTACGGCGGCCGCGACGGCAGTGGCATCGTGCGCTGCGAGTCGGTCAAGAACCGCAGCAACGAGTGCCGCCTGGACGGTCGCGCGCGGTTGATCCGGCAGTTGTCCGGCTCACCGTGCGTGGAAGGCGAGACCTGGGGCCAGTCGCGCAATGGCGTGTGGGTCACGCAGGGCTGCCGGGCCGAATTCGTGGGTGAGTACCGCCGCGGTGGCGGCTGGGGCGGCAATGGCGGCGGCTGGGGCAATGGCAATGGCAACGGATGGGGCGGCGGTGACGTGGTCACCTGCCATTCCAACGGCCATCGCCAGGAATATTGCGATGCGCGTATCCGCCGCGGTGTGCGCCTGATCCGCCAGGATTCGCGCAGCGCCTGCATCGAAGGCCAGACCTGGGGCTGGGACCGCCGCGGCATCTGGGTCAGTGACGGTTGCCGGGCACAGTTCCAGGTGAACTGATCCAGGTGAATTGAGCTTTACGGATTCAGCCCGTAAAAATCAGAATAATCTGATACAGCTCACATTTTGAACGCCGTATTGTCCGCGATCAGGGCATCCCATATGCCCTGATCCCCTGCGTGCCTCGCGCCGTTACCGGCAGGGGCATCGCCGCCATCGATACGCTGCCTCAAGGAGTGAGCTGCATGTTGATCCGCCTGCAATGCGAACAGCGCCAGTGGCGCGTGCTGCATCCGGATAGGCCGGAGCCGATCGAGTTCCGCGATGGCGCCCGTGCCTATGACTTCGCCGAGACCCTGGCCCGCCTGCACTTCGTCGACACCGGGCAGCGTGCGGCCGTGCGCGTGGAAGCCAGCGGCGCATTCGTCGAAGCGGTCAGCTACGGCTGAGCGTGCGGTGCCTGCCGAGGCAGGCTTGCGGAGTACCGCCTTCCACGCGTGGCGTGGAACTACCTGCTTCCACCGTAGACGGTGCAGGCCCTCGGCCGCACCTTCACCGTCATGCGTGGGTTCCTGATCGGCCTCAGCCTGCCGCGCTGAGCGGCGGCGTGCCAACGGCCAGCTGTGGCCAACGCTTGAGCACGGCGGCGCGAATGCCTGCCGCGTCGATGCCGGCCTCGGCCAGCAGGTCTTCGCGACTGGCGTGGTGCTGGTAACTGTCGGGCAGGCCCAGGTGCAGGATCGGGCGCAGCACGCCTTCGGCATTCAGCAGTTCGCCTACGCCGGAGCCGGCGCCGCCGGCCACCACGTTGTCCTCGATCGTGACCAGGCCCTCGTGCTGGGCAGCGATGGACAGCACCAGTTCCCGATCCAATGGCTTGATGAAGCGCATGTTGACCACGCTCAGGCCCAGTTCGCGGCCGACCTGCTCAGCGGCGGCCACGGTGCTGCCGAAGGCGAGCAGGGCGATGCGGCTGCCCTGCAGGCGCAGCTCACCCTTGCCGATCGGCAGGGTGGACAGGTCGTTGCCAGCGGCGACGCCGGTGCCGGTGCCACGCGGATAGCGCACGGCGGCCGGGCCGGGATGCTGCAGGCCGGTACTGAGCATCTGCCGGCACTCGGCTTCGTTGGACGGTGCCATCACCACCAGGTTCGGCACGCAGCGCAGGAAGCTCAGGTCGAGGTTGCCGGCATGGGTTGCACCGTCCGGGCCGACCACGCCGGCGCGGTCGATCGCGAACAGTACGTCCAGGTCCTGGATCGCCACGTCGTGCACCAGCTGGTCGTACGCGCGCTGCAGGAACGTCGAGTAGATCGCCACCACCGGCTTGCCCCCCTGGGTGGCCATGCCGGCGGCCAGGGTGACCGCATGCTGCTCGGCGATCGCCACGTCGAAATAGCGCTGCGGGTACTCCTTGCTGAAACGCACCAGGCCGGAGCCCTCGCGCATCGCCGGGGTGATGCCGTACAGGCGCGGCTCGGCGGCGGCGGCATCGCACAGCCAGTCGCTGAATACATCGGTGTAGGTCGGCTTCTTGGCACCGGCCTTGGCCACCAGGCCCTTGTCCGGGTCGAACGGGCCGACGGCGTGGTAGCCGATCTGATCGCCTTCGGCCGGCTCGTAGCCCTTGCCCTTGGTGGTCATCACATGCAGCAGCTTCGGGCCCTTGGAGGCACGCAGCGTTTTCAGCGTGGACAGCAGGGCCGGCATGTCATGGCCGTCGATCGGGCCGGTGTAGTGGAAGCCCATTTCCTCGAACATCGTGGAGGGGACGAACATGCCCTTCCAGTGTTCTTCCCAGCGCTTCACGAAGCGCGCCGGGTTGTTCTTCTTGTCACCGAGGATCTTCTTGCCGCCTTCGCGCAGTGCGTTGAGGGTGCGGCTGCCGGTGGCGCGGCCCAGCATCTTGGTCAGGCCACCGACCGCCTCGGAGATCGACATGTTGTTGTCGTTGAGGATCACCAGCAGGTTCGGTTCCGGCTCCATGCCGCCGGCATGCATCAGTGCTTCGAACGCCATGCCTGCGGTCATCGCACCGTCACCGATCACCGCCACGATCTTGCGGTCGTCGCCTTCGGACTGGCGTGCGATGGCCATGCCCAGTGCGGCCGAGATCGAGGTCGAGGAGTGGCCGACACCGAACGTGTCGTACTCGCTTTCCTCGCGCTTCGGGAACGGCGCGATGCCGTCCTTCTGCTTGACGGTGTGGATCTCGTCGCGACGACCGGTCAGGATCTTGTGCGGGTACGTCTGGTGACCGACGTCCCAGACCAGTTGATCGACCGGGGTCTGGTACAGGTAGTGCAGGGCCACGGTCAGTTCGATCACGCCCAGGCCGGCGGCGAAGTGGCCGCCGCTCTTGCCCACCGATTCGATGAGGTAGGCGCGCAGTTCGTCGGCGACCGCCCTCAATTCGGATTCGTCGAACGTGCGCAGGTCATCCGGTGTCTGGATGCGCGCGAGGCGGGGATAGCGGGCAGAGTCGATCATCATGTTCGCACTTTTTCTGAATGCCCATTTTCGCCCTCAAACGGGGGTGGGGCAAGCAAACGCCGCCGCCCGTGACAGGACGGTGAGGGTTGCATTTTCAGGCGTTCAGGTGCTCAGTTTCGACCGCTTGGGCAATTGTGCCTTCAGGAAGGCCATCTGGTCGGCCAGGATGTTGCGGTTGGACAGGATCAGGTGCTCGATCCAGCTGGGCCGGTAGGGCACCGCCAGCAGGGGCATGCCGGCCTGCTGCGGGGTGCGGTCGCTCTTGCGCGAGTTGCAGTGGAAGCAGGCGGTGACCACGTTTTCCCAGCAGTCCAGGCCGCCCTTGGACAGCGGCATGACATGGTCGCGGGTGAGCGTGGGGCGGCTGAACTGCTGGCCGCAGTACATGCACAGATGGGCGTCGCGGGCGAACAGGGCCTGGTTGGTCAGGTTCGGCGTCGGGTCGATCGCGCGCGAGCGGGCGTGGCCGCGGGCGGCGATGATCGGGTGCAGGTCCATGCCGCTCTGCAGGCCGCTGAAGCGGTTGGTGCCGCCGTGGATGTGCAGGCAGGGATCGCCGAGCGTCCAGGCCACCGCTTCGCGGGCGTAGAGGCAGGCCGCATCCTGCCAGGTGATCCAGTCCAGTACGCGTCCGTGGGCATCCAGCGAGAGCAGCCGGACCGAGCCGGGGCGATGCAGCGTCGTGGCGTTGGGCGATGCTTCGGCGCCCGGAGCAGAAAACGGAGCTCCGGCTTCGATCAGACCCAAGCGTGTAGTGTCTGTCTCCATCGGGAGAACAGCTTATACCTGAATGTTGACGATTTGTGTATCGCCTGTCGGCGACACGCAAATCGTCAACATTCAGGTCCACGCATTCCTCCTTATCCCCGCGCCTGTCGGCGCGCCCCCTTTAACAAAAGGGGGCTCTTCTCCAGAAGGATTTCAGGGGTTCTCATCCACGCGTGGCGTGGATCTACAGCAGCGGAAATCTGTCGAAGGCGGGGTGGGTCCGGTGGCGTGCGCCGTCCCCCGCAATTGGACCCACCTCGCCATCCCGCAGGAAGCCGGCTGTTGCGGTTGCCGGCCAGCGGCCGGCACTACCGGTGCCTGGCGAAGCCCGGCTCAGGCGCCGAAGCGCTCGTCGTCCATCGCCATCAGCGGGGCGGCGCCAGCCTGGATCGCTGCGGCGTGGCTGAGCGTGCGCGGCAGCACGCGGGCGAAGTAGAAGCGGGCGGTTTCGCGCTTGCCCTGGGCGAACGCGGCGCCGTGTGCGCTGGCATCGGCGGCGGCCACGCTGCGGGCCCACCAGTAGGCCAGCACCACGTAGCCCGAATAGAACAGGTAGTCGTAGCTGGCGGCGCCCAGTTCGTCCGGGTTGGCGGCCGCGCGCTGCAGCACGTCGCGGGTCAGCGCGCCCCATTCGGCGGCCTTGGCGCGCAGCGGGCCGATGAACTCGGCCAGCGCTTCGTTGCCCTCGTGTTCCTTGGCGAACGCTTCGATCTCGGCCAGCATCAGCTTCAGGCCGGCGCCCTGGCTGGACGCGGTCTTGCGGCCGATCAGGTCCAGCGCCTGGATGCCGGTGGTGCCTTCATACAGCGTGGTGATGCGGGCATCGCGGGCCAGCTGTTCCATGCCGTGTTCGCGGATGTAGCCATGGCCACCGAAGCACTGCAGGGCGTTGTAGGTGTTCTCGATGCCCCATTCGGTCTGGCAGGCCTTGGAGATCGGGGTCAGGAAGCTCACCAGGGTGTCGGCGCGCTCGCGCTCGGCGGCATCCTCGGCGTGGTGGGCGACGTCGATCAGGGTGGCCGCGTGCAGGGCCAGCAGGCGGCTGCCTTCGACCAGCGACTTCACGGTCAGCAGCATGCGGCGCACGTCCGGGTGGACCAGGATCGGGTCGGCTGCCTTGTCCGGGAACTTCGCCCCGCTCAGGGCGCGCGACTGCAGGCGCTCACGGCTGTACTTCAGCGCGTTCTGGTAGGCGCGCTCGGACAGGCCGATGCCCTGGAGGCCGACGCCCAGGCGCGCGGTGTTCATCATGGTGAACATTGCCTGCAGGCCCTTGTGCGGCTGGCCGACCAGGTAGCCCTGTGCCCCATCGAAGTTCATTACGCAGGTGACCGACCCCTTGATGCCCATCTTGTGTTCGATCGAACCGCAGCGCAGTGCGTTGCGCTCGCCGACGTTGCCTTCGCGGTCGACCTTGAACTTGGGGGTGACGAACAGCGAGATGCCCTTGGCGCCCGGAGGGGCGTCAGGCAGCTTGGCCAGCACCAGGTGCACGATGTTGTCGGTCAGGTCGTGCTCGCCGGCGGTGATGAAGATCTTGGTGCCGGTGATCGCATAGCTGCCATCGGCGTTCGGCTCGGCCTTGGTCTTGAGCAGGCCCAGGTCGGTGCCGCAGTGCGGCTCGGTCAGGCACATGGTGCCGGTCCAGCGGCCCTCGATCAGCGGCTTGAGGAACGCGTCGTGCTGCCAGGCTTCGCCGTGCTGCTTGAGCGCTTCGATGGCGCCGTGCGACAGCAGCGGGAAGTTGCCCCACGCCAGATTGGCAGCATTGATCATTTCGTTCAGCGGCACGCCCAGGGTGTGCGGCAGGCCCTGGCCACCCAGCTCCGGCGAAGCAGTCAGGCCGGTCCAGCCGCCATCGACGAACTGGTCGTAGGCCTGCTTGAAGCCGGGCGGGGTGGTCACTTCACCGGTGGCCTGGTCGAGCACGCAGCCAATCTCGTCGCCCACGCTGTTGAGCGGGGCCAGCACGGTGGCGCTGAAGCGGCCGGCTTCTTCCAGCACGGCATCGACCACGTCGGCGGTGGCGTCGGTGAAGCCCAGCCGGGCGAACAGGGGTTCGACCTTGAGCACGTCGTGCAGGGCGAAACGAAGGTCGGAAAGCGGGGCGGTGTAGCTGCTCATCGGTACGTCTCGATTGGATCAGGGCGGGGGCGCGGCGCCGGGGCGCCGCAACGGAAGGCGAACGTCAGCGCAGCACGCCCGGCAGGCCCGGGGCCTGGTTGAGGGTGCTGCGGCTGCTGATGTCGAAGCTGCGCTGCTTCTTTTCCTGCGGGGTGGCTGCCACCGTTCCCTTCAGGCCATAGGCCAGGGTGCGGTTGCCGGCCAGCGCGTCGGCCACCACCAGGCGCGCGGCCGAACTGGGCACGAGGTCGACATTGATGACGTCGGCGGAGGTGCCGCCGATGGAAATGCCGGGCTTGACCTGCAGGGTGCCAGCTGCGCTGTCGCCCACGGTCAGTGCCAGTGCGACGTCATCGAAGGTCATCGGCATCGAACTGTAGTTCTGCAGGCGCAGGGCCACGGTCCAGCTGCCGTCGGCGCGCACGGTCAACTGCTGCAGGCTGGCCGCCGGTTCCGAGACACGCTTGACGATGCCGTTGCTGCAGGCAGCAAGGGCGAGGGTGAACAGGACGATCAAGACGGTACGGACACGGTGGAGCATGGGCGCAAGTCCTCTGCAGGGGGTGCGTTGGGGTAAGCATACTACGGCGTATGGTTTTGTGGATCGCCCAAGGCGACCCGTCGCAGAGGGTAGCGCGTGAAGATGGCGGCCGGGCGTGCGAAATGCCGGATCGGCCGCGTGCGATGCGCCCGATGCAGGGCGGTTCAGTCAGCCGCGGAATCGCGCAGCGGGGCCATCAGGCGCAGCGGCGCGAGGTCGTACCCCATCGATTCGGCCGTGGCTTTGAGCTGTTCAAACCGGCCGCGCTCCATTTCCGGCAGGCGCGAGAGGATCCACAGGTACTTGCGGCCGGGTTCGCCGACCAGTGCCCACTGATAGTCCGGGTCCAGCGCGAGCACCCAGTAGTCCGCCCAGACCAGCGGCACCCAGCTCAGCCAGTCCGGGACGAAGCGGACCTGTAGTTGCCCGGGATGACCGGCCACCGGCCGAGCCACCCCTTCGGCGACCACCCGTTCGCCGTCGCCCTTGCGGCACGCATTGGTGACGCTGATGCGGCCGTCGCTGCGCAGCCCGTAATTGGCGGTGATGTCACCGACGCACTGCTTCTGGAACGAGACCGGCAGGTGGGCAATCTCGTGCCACTGGCCGGCATAGCGGTCGATGTCCAGATGGTCGACCGCGCGCACCGGTTCGGCGGCGAGGGCCGGGCAGGCGGCCAGCAGCAGGAATGCGAGCAGGGCAGGGCGCGTCAGCATCGATGGACTCCAGGCAGGAGCCCTGAGCGTAGGTGTCGCGGCGTAGGCCGGTGTAAATGTTCCGTCAACCGGGCGCACGCCACGGGCAAAAAAAGACCCGCATTTCTGCAGGTCTCGAAAGATGGTGGCCGAAGACGGAATCGAACCGCCGACACGGGGATTTTCAATCCCCTGCTCTACCAACTGAGCTACTCGGCCAAATTGTGCGGCAACCGCCATTGCGATTTCCGGAAAAAAAGACCTGCATTTCTGCAGGTCCTCAAACATGGTGGCCGAGGACGGAATCGAACCGCCGACACGGGGATTTTCAATCCCCTGCTCTACCAACTGAGCTACTCGGCCACGTGTTTCGTTGCAGCGAGGTCGCTGCCAAGGACGCGCATATTACGGAGGTCGGCCGCCTACGGCAAGCATTTTGGCAAAAAACCTTCACATTGCCGTCTGCGCAGGTGCAAGTGCTTGATCCTCCGTCGCGGCACGGAGGGCAGGGTACTGCAGGACGATTCACCCGGCGCCGGGGCGTGGTGATCGTCACCTGCGGCGGAAATCAGCGGGCCATGCTGATCGGCAAAGCTGCACGGGCAAGGCCTGCACGCGGCGATGGCCACGCCGGTCGATGGAACGCTGTTTTCGTGGCCGCCATGGAGCGACGCTGCGGCGTAGTGTCGGCTTTCCTTTCCCGATGCTGCCCACAGCAGAGACGTTCGCCATGTCCGACTCATCGACCACCTCCCGTATCGTGCTGGCCTCGCGTCCGCAGGGCGCACCGCGTGCGGCCAACTTCCGCCTGGAGCAGGCCGCGTTGCCGCCACTGGCCGAGGGTGAAGTGCTGCTGCGCAACCGCTACCTGTCGCTCGACCCGTACATGCGCGGACGCATGGACGAGGGCCCCTCGTATGCCGCGCCGGTGGCGGTGGGCGCGGTGATGGAGGGGCAGACGGTGTCCGAGGTGCTGCAGTCCCGTGCCGAGGGCGTGGCAGTGGGCGAGCGGGTGCTGGCGCCCGGTGGCTGGCAGACCCATGCAGTGTTGCCGGCCACGGCACTGGGGCGCCGGCTGGATCCGGCCGGCCTGCCGCTGAGCACCGCGCTGGGCGTGTACGGCATGCCGGGCTTCACCGCGTATTCCAGCCTGCATGAAATCGCCCGCCTGCAGCCGGGCGAGACGCTGGTGGTGGCCGCCGCGACCGGGCCGGTGGGCGCCACGGTGGCCCAGCTGGCCAAGCTGCAGGGCGCGCGGGTGGTGGCGATCGCGGGTGGCGAGGCCAAGCGCAGCTACCTGCAGACGCTGGGCGTGGATGTAGCGCTGGATCATCGCGCCGCTGATTTCGCCCAGCAGCTGCGTGACGCGGTGCCAGCGGGCATCGATGTGTACTTCGAGAATGTCGGCGGCCATGTGCTGGATGCGGTGCTGCCGCTGCTCAACAACTTCGCCCGCATTCCCGTGTGCGGCACCATCGCCACCTACAACGAGCGCGGCGTCGCGCAGCCCGGCCCCGACCGCCTGCCGGCGCTGTTCAGCCAGATCCTGCGCCAGCGCCTGACCGTGCGCGGCTTCATCGTGCACGACTTCAACCATCTGTGGCCGGAGTTCGAACGCGAGATGCTGCAGTGGCTGCGCGAAGGCCGCATCCAGTACCGCGAGGACGTGGTGGACGGACTGGAGAATGCGCCGGAGGCGTTCTTCGGGCTGCTGCAGGGGCGCAACTTCGGGAAGCTGGTGGTGAAGCTGGACTGAGGGCCTTGCGGCTGTGCCGAGCAAGGGGAGGGCGGCCGGGTCGTGTCAGCCGTGTGCCGCGTTTTCCCGCCGCAGCAGTTCGCGCTTGCGTGCCACGCCCCAGGCGTAGCCGGACAGGTCGCCGTCGCGCCGGACCACGCGGTGGCAGGGCACCGCCACCGCCAATGGATTGCTCGCGCATGCGCGGGCCACGGCGCGGCTCGAGCGGGGCGCGCCGATGCGCGCGGCGATATCGGCATACGAGGCGGTCTGTCCTCGCGGAATCTGCTGCAGCGCCTGCCATACCCGTTGCTGGAAGGCGGTGCCGCGGATATCCAGCGGCAGTGTGGCGCCTCGCGAGGGATCCTCGACCAGGCCTACCACCTGTGCCACCAGCTGCTCATAGCCCCGGTCGGCGCCGACCAGTTCGGCCTGGCGGAAGCGTTGCTGCAGCGACTGCAGCAGCGTCTCCGGATCGTCGCCGAGCAGGATCGCGACTACGCCGGTGGCACTGCTGGCCACCAGCACGCTGCCCAGCGAACTCTCGGCAAGCGCGAAGTGGATGACTTCGCCGCGACCACCGGCACGCCATTGCTTCGGTGTCATGCCCAGCAGCCGCGGCGCGTTCTCGTAGAAGCGCCCGCTGGAACCGAAGCCGGCATCGTGGAAGGCATCGGTGATGCGTTCATGCTGCTCAAGCCCGCTGCGCAGGCGATCGGCGCGCAGCGCGGCGGCGTACTGCTTCGGGGTCAGCCCGGTGGCCTGCTTGAACAGGCGATGCAGCCGGGTCGGGCTGCAGCCGGCGATGTCGGCCAGTTCCTGCAGCGAGGGCTCGTCGAGGCTGGCCTGCAGGTGGCGGCAGACCCGTTCGACACGGGCATCGAGGGCGGTGGCGGTGGTGCTGTCCATGGGCGGATTCTGGCACGTGCCGCTTCTGCGGAAACTCCGTTTCCTGCACCCCTCTGCCTGGCCCTGAAACGGAGTGTTGGCCGGCCACAGGCGCGGCATCGTGGTGGCCACCTCACACCCGGTACCACGACCATGCGCCTGAACAACAAGATCGCCCTCATCACCGGTGCCAGCGCCGGCATTGGCCGCGCCAGTGCGCTGCGCTTCGCTGCCGAAGGCGCGAAACTGGTGCTCAACGCGCGGCGGCTGCAACCGCTGCAGGAACTGGCCGAGCAGATCCGTGCCGCCGGCGGCGAGGTCGTGGTGCATGCCGCCGACGTGGCCGAACCGGGCACGGCACAGGCGCTGGTCGATCTGGCCCGGCAGTCATTCGGAGGCCTGGACATCGCGCTCAACAACGCCGGCATGCTCGGTCCCGGCGCACCGGCGGCGGAGTTCCCGGTAGAGGCCTGGCGCGACGTGATGGCGACCAATCTCGATGCCGCTTTCCACGCGGCACGCGCGCAGTTGCCGGCATTGCTGGCACGTGGCGGCGGCTCGCTGGTGTTTGTTGGCACCTTTGTTGGCCATACCGTGGGCTTCCCGGGCATGGCGGCCTATGCGTCGAGCAAGGCCGGGCTGATCGGCCTGAGCCAGGTGATCGCCGCCGAATACGGGGCGCGGGGCGTGCGCAGCAACGTGCTGCTGCCCGGCGGTACCGATACCGAAATGGGCCGGCAGGCCGCACCGACCGGCGATGCCCGCGACTTCGTGCGCTCGCTGCACGCGCTCAAGCGCATGGCCGAGCCGGAGGAGATCGCCAACGCGGCGCTGTTCCTGGCCAGTGATGAAAGCAGTTTCGTTACCGGTACCGCGATGCGCGTGGAGGGCGGGGTGTCGATCACCCGTACCTGAGCGGCGTCACGAGCGTGGCGCGTAGCGGATTCCGCTGCTGGCCATGAAGCCCTTCGGATCGAAACGGGCCCAGGCTTCGCCCCAGTCGAACCGGGCGCGGCCACCTGCCAGTTTGCGCCCCAGTGCCGTGGCCAAGGTGCGACGCATGAAAGCGACTTCGGCATTGATCGCGGCCTGGGTCGGCCAGCCGTCTTCCCGTGGCGCACCCGGCAGATCGACGCCGATCGCCACCATGTCGAGCTGTTGCCCGTGGAAGCACAGGCTGATGCCAGCGGGTGCACCGCCCAGGCTGAGCCGGTGCAGGCTCAGCCAGTGATAACCGGTGCCGACATCGCGTTCCCCTCGCACCAGCGCGGCGAAGGCGACGCTCGCTTCTTCCCGGGACAGGGTGGGGCCGATCAGCGTCGGCAGATTGCCGAGCTGGATGCTGCCGTCGGTTGCATCAAGGCGCATCGGCAACGCGTGGGCTGCGTGCTGGGCGGGGGAGGGCATGGCACACCGGTGAGCGTGGTGCCCCGGATTCTGGCCGCGCGGGGCGGTGGCGGCAAGCCGCTCCTCCACACGATGTTGGCACGGGACTGACCTGCGGCTCACCCGGCAACCTCTAGCGTGGTTGCAACGTTGGCCTGCTGCCGGCGAGGGAGTTTTCGATGAACGAGCAACGCAAGGATCAGGACCCGAAGCAGGGCATCCAGGAAAGCCGCCAGGACAGGAAGCAGGACGATGTGGCCAAGCAGCGGCCGGGGCAGCGCGATCAACAGGTGCGCGACGCGCACTCGCGTGGCCCGCAACGCAAGGATGGAGACCAGGAGCCGGCCTGAGCCGGAGCGCTGAAAAGAAAAAACCCGCAGATCGCGACGATCTGCGGGTCTTCTTATGAGTGGTGGAGCCAAGGAGGATCGAACTCCTGACCTCGTCATTGCGAACGACGCGCTCTCCCAGCTGAGCTATGGCCCCACGGCAGGGCTTCAGTGTAGCCAACTGGCTGCGCCTTGCCAAGCCGACCCGGGATGTGCCGGGCGACGTGGCGTGAGCACGCGCAACTGTGCCGAAACCGTCCGGTTTGCCGGGCCCGGATGCCGCGCAACGAAATCGTAACAATTTGGGGGATAATGGCCGCTTGCGCAGTTTTCCTCCTCTTTGCCGCCCGGCTCGCGCAGGCCGCACGGACGCCTCCTCAGAGCATTCCATGCCCTCCCATTCCGATTCCCGCCGCCCGTCGGGTCTGTCGTCTTCCTTCGTTTCCTTCCGCCGCCATCCGCTGGCCCTGGCCTGTGCCGGCCTGGCCCTGGTCGGCAGCTTCGGTGCCGCCGCGCAGGACAGCGCTCCGACCCCGACCGGCCTGGACACGATCACCGTGACCGCCGAACACCGTGAGCAGAACCTGCAGGAAGTGCCGGTTTCGGTCGGCGTGGTGCAGGGCGAGCGCATGCGCGACTTCACCGCCGGCGGCGACGACACCCTGCTGGCGCTGTCCGGCCGCGTGCCGAGCCTGTATGCGGAAACCACCACCGGCCGCATCTTCCCGCGCTTCTACATCCGTGGCCTGGGCAACATCGACTTCTACCTGGGTGCCTCGCAGCCGGTGTCGATCATCCAGGACGATGTGGTGCTGGAGCACGTGGTGCTGAAGTCCAACCCGGTCTATGACGTGGACCAGGTGGAAGTGCTGCGCGGCCCGCAGGGCTCGCTGTTCGGCCGCAACACCACCGCCGGCATCGTCAAGTTCGACACGCTGAAGCCGACCCAGGACTACACCGGCCGCGTCAGCGCCAGCTACGCGACCTACAACAGCGTGTCGATCGACGGCGGCTTCGGCGGCCCGATCAACGACATCGCCTCGTTCCGCGTGTCGGCGCTGTACCAGCACCGCGACGACTACGTCGACAACACCTACAAGGGCCCGAGCGCCGACGGCACGGTCAGCCCGAAGAAGAACGCCATGGGCGGCTTCGATGACCGCAACGTGCGTGCGCAGCTGCTGCTGACCCCGAGCGACCAGTTCTCGATCCTGGCCTCGGCCCATGCCCGTGACTACGAAGGCACCTCGACCCTGTTCCTGCGCGGCGCGCTGACCAAGGGCTCGAACAGGACCGACGTGCCGCGCGACCAGGTCGCCTACGACGAAGCCGACAACAACCCGCAGGCCTACAAGACCTATGGCGGTTCGGTGAAGGCACGCTACGACTTCGGTGCGATCGACTTCACCTCGATCACCGCCTATGAGACCACCTCCGGCTACAGCCGTGGTGACACCGACGGCGGCGCTGCGGTGAACTTCCCGGTCAACGGCGTGCCGAACGGCTACGGCCAGTCGATGGGCCGCATCCGCGACCTGGACCAGTGGACCCAGGAATTCCGCCTGGCCAGCCATGACGACAGTGCGCTGCAGTGGCAGGCCGGTGCGTTCTACTTCAACGGCAGCGACACCACCGACTTCTATCAGCGCGCCTGGTTCCTGAAGGGTGCCGCGCGCAATCCGAACAACTGGGTGCGCCTGCGCAACAAGAACACCTCCTGGGCCGGTTTCGGCCAGCTGAGTTACGCCTTCACCGATAAGTTCACCGTTACCGCCGGCCTGCGCCAGACCAGGGACGAGAAGCACACCCGCCTGCTGAAGACGGCTGACACTGCCGCCGGCGTGGTCACCTACAAGGGCCGCACCGACGTCAGGATGTCCGACACCACCCCGAGCTGGGATCTGAGCGCGATGTATCAGATCACCCCGGATGTGAGCGTCTATGCGAAGGTCGCGCGCGGCTTCCGTGGCCCGACCATCCAGGGCCGTTCGGCGGTGTTCAATGCCGATTTCACCACCGCCGATTCCGAGACCATCCTGTCCTGGGAAGCGGGCGTGAAGAGCAGCCTGTGGGACAACCGCCTGCGCCTGAACGCGACCGCGTTCACCTACACCGTCAATGACATCCAGCTCAACGGCAACGATTCGGATGGCAATGGCGTGCTGTTCAACGCCGACAAGGCCAAGGCCTACGGCTTCGAAGCGGACATGGAACTGCGCCCGATCCCGAACCTGACCCTGAGCGCCGGCCTGAGCCTGCTGCACAGCGAGATCAAGGACAAGCGCGTCTACGCGCAGGTCTGCGGCCTCAACGGCCAGGTGGTGTGCACGGTGAATGACCCGACCATCAAGGTCGGTGCCAACACCTTCGCGCAGATCGACGGCAACCCGCTGCCGAATGCGCCGAAGTACAACGTCAACCTGGCCGCCCGCTATGACGTCCCGGTCAGCGACGCGGGCACCCTGTTCGTGTCCACCGACTGGAACAAGCAGGGCTACACCAGCTTCGTGCTGTACGACAGCAAGGAGTTCAACTCCAAGGGTGACTTCGAGGGTGGCCTGAAGATCGGCTATTCGGGCAACTATGGTGCCTACGAAGTGGCGCTGTTCGCGCGCAACATCACCAATGAGAAGAACCTCAAGGGTGTGATCGAGAACTACATGGCCGCGGTCTACAACGAACCGCGCACCGTCGGTGTCTCGTTGAACATGAACTGGTAAGGCGTTGCCGCGAGGGTGGGCGGTCCCACCCTCGCACTGCTGGAGTGCGCAGGGCGGCGCGGTGATCCGGGCCGCCCTTTTTGTTGCGTTCGACGGCGGCGGGAATGCAATCCGGCGCCGCGCCCGCTGCTTCAGCGTGCCGGCAGCAGCGCCTGCAGCTGCGCTTCCAGCTCCTGCTGGCGCCAGCCGGCCAACGCGGCCGGCCATTGGCGGCGCTCCAGGTAGCTTTCCAGATGCTTGCGCGAGGCCAGCACGCCATCCGGCAGGCCCAGCTCGCGGCTGCGCTCGGCAACGGCGTCCTGCAGCTTCTTCAATGCCTGCTTGTTGCTGTCGTTGGCCGGCAGCGCCAGCGGAGCCTCGGCCTCATCGGCCAGCGGCGTGTCCAGCGCCTGCCACACGGCGCCCGCCAGTTTGCGCGGCGCTTTCGGGAACTGTTCGAACAGCGCGGCCAGCGCGGCGGCATCGGCCGGTGGCGTGCGTGCCAGCGTGGCGGCCAGTTCGTTGTCCAGGATCCAGCTGCGCGGTCGGTCGCTGCTGCGTGCCTGCACGTCACGCCAGCGCAGCAGGCGCAGCAGGCGGCGCTGCGCAGCGGCATCGAGGAACTGCGCTGAGCGCATCGCCAGGTGTGGCCAGCGGTCCTCGTCGTTGGCGACGCTGGCCAGCAGGCGCTCGCCGTCGTCGTACAGCCACTGCTGGCGGCCCAGCGCCTGCAGCTTGGCGTCGATGGCGTCGTGCAGCGCGAACAGGTGCTCGACATCGTCGGCGGCGTACTGCAACTGCGATTCCGAGAGCGGACGGCGCATCCAGTCCGAGCGGGTTTCGCCCTTGGCCAACGCCACGCCGGTGATTTCCGCCACCAGCTTCTGGTAGCCCATGCCGCCCCCGATGCCGGACAGCGCGGCACCGATCTGGGTGTCGAACAACGGTCGCGGCAACACGCCGCACGCCCACTTGAAGGCGACCAGGTCTTCGCTGGCGCTGTGCATCACCTTGATGATCGATTCATCGGCCAGCCAGGGCGCCAGCGCCTCGGTCATGCCGGGAATCAGCGGGTCGATCAGCAGGATGTCCTGCCCGACCGCCATCTGCACCAGTGCCAACTGCGGCCAGAAGGTGCGTTCACGGATGAATTCGGTATCCAGGCCGATTCGGGTCGGGCGCTGCTGGAAATACGCATCCAGCTCGGCGGGGGTGGTGATCCAGGTTGCCACGGGTCAGGGCCTACTACTCGGGTTTGCTCAGGCAGGGGAGAATAGCCTAACGTCGGTGCGCATCCGTGCCGAAGGAGACCCTGCTTGCGTTTTCCGCTGTCGTCCGTGCTGTGCACCGCCCTGGCCGTGGTCCTGGCCGGCTGCACGCCATCGCCCTCGGCGACCCCGGAGCCGGGGCCGGTGGCTGGCAAAGACGCGCGGCAGCAGGAAGGTCCGCAGGCGGACGCGACCCCGGGGAACGGGCGGGGCAGCGTCACCATTGCCGGTGAGGATGCCGCCGAGGATGTGCAGCAGTGGACGCCTCCCCGGGTGGACCGGCAGGGCCGCAGTCTTTCCCAGCTGCGGCGTGCGGCCGAACAGGCGTTTGCCAAGGACCACCTTTACGAGGACGCCGATGCCGCCATTCCGTTGTGGCTGGCGGTCCAGCAGGAAGATCCGGACGACCGCCAGGCCCGGCTGGGCCTGCAACGTGCCCGCCAGCGGCTGCAGAAGCAGGCCGATGCGCTGCTGGTGCGGCCGCTGAAGCAGCGTGAAGCGCTGGCCGAGGCCAGCCGCCAGGCGCTGGTGCTGCTGACCCTGGCGCCGAAGGACGAGCAGGTGCGTGCGCTGCAGGCCCGGGTTGAGCGCGCACAGCGCGTGGTCGCCTACAACCGCGCCGGCGAGGAGGACCTGCGTTCGGGGCGCATCGGCGAGGACGGTGACGGTGCGATCGGCAACTTCCGCGAGGCGTTGGCGCTGGATGAACACAACAGCCGGGCACGGCAGGGCCTGGCGGCGGCCGAGAGTGGCCTGATCCGCCGTGCCGAGGAGGCGGCGCGCGTGCGCGATTTCGCCAGCGCGGGGACGTGGTTGGCCGAGGCCAGCAAGGTCCGCGATTCGTCACCGACCATCGCCGACGCGTTCGAGCGCATCGAACAGATCCGCGCGGCGGCGCTGCTGCAGCTGCGCGACGATGGCCTGCGCGACCTGGCGACGCCGCAGGGCCTGAAGCCGGCGCGCGAGAAGCTGGCCGAGGCCCTGCGCATCGCCCTGCCGGGTGATGCGGTGGTGGCCCAGCTGCGCGAGCGCATCGACCTGGCCACCCATTACGGCAGCTTCCGCCCCGGGCAGGTGTTCAGCGACGCCATGCGCGATGGCGGGCGCGGGCCGCAGATGGTGGTGGTGCCGCACGGTGGCTTCCAGATGGGCGCGGGCGATACCGAGCCGGGCGCGAGCGATGCCGAGCGGCCCTCGCATTACGTGCGCTTCGATCGTGGCTTTGCGATGGCGATCACCGAGATCACGGTCAGTGATTTCGAGCGCTACGTGAAGGCGTCCAATGCGCGCCCGCGCGCGACCCGGCGCGGCCATTCGGTGGTCTATGACGAACGCAGCGGCAACTTCATCCGTCGCAGCGGGGTGGACTGGCGTTCGGACTATGACGGTGGCCGCGCATTGGGAAACTCGCCTGTGATGCATGTGAGCGTACGTGATGCCGAAAACTATGCGGCGTGGCTGTCCGAGCAGACCGGCCGCAGCTACCGCCTGCCCAGCGAGGCCGAATTCGAGTATGCGCTGCGCGCCGGCAGCAGTGGCCGCTATCCATGGGGCGACGCCGGCACGCCGCCGCCCGGCGCTGGCAACTTCACCGGGAGCAAGGATGTCTCGCCCTCGGGGCGGCACTGGCACAACGCCTTCGTCGGCTATGGCGATGGCTGGTGGGGGCCCGCGCCGGTGGCCAGTTTCCAGGCCAATGCCTTCGGCCTGCACGACATGGCCGGCAATCTCAGCGAGTGGGTGGCCGACTGCTGGCATGCCAGCTACCGGCGTGCGCCGTCCGATGGTGTCGCCTGGTTCAACCCGGGCTGCCGGTCACGGGTGATCCGGGGCGGCAACTGGGCCAACGCGCCCGAGCAGACCCGTGCGGCGTGGCGGCAGTCCCAGGATTCGGACACCACCAGCGCGCGCATCGGTTTCCGCCTGGTGCGGGGCATCTGAGCGGCACCGGGCTTCACCCGCTGCTGGCGCCCGCGCACTAAGATTGCGCCGTGCCCGCCGGCCGGCGGGGCCTGCTGGACGGACCCCTGATGCGCAATGATCCCTTTTCCCGCTCGCCGCAAGGCCCGCAGCGTCGCGGCCTGTTCGGCAACATCCGCTGGTGGGTGCTGCTGCTGGCGGCGGGCTATGCGGTGTTCTACTGGTTCTCCAACCGCACGGTCGATCCCTACACCGGCGAGAAGGTGATGATCGACAGCAGCCTGGACGCCCGCCAGGAGACTGCGCTGGGCTTGCAGGCGTACCAGCAGATCCTCTCGGAGGAGCCGCCGATGGACCCCAACGCGCCGATCGCGCGCGATGTGCGCGACATCGCCCAGCGCCTGATTGCCAAGGTCGATGTGGTGGAGACCGCGCTGGCGCAGGAGCACGGCGTCGAGCCGGCGCATTTCGCACGTGACTTCCAGTGGGAGGTCAACGTGATTCCATCCGAACAGGCCAATGCGTTCTGCCTGCCCGGCGGCAAGATGGCGGTCTATACCGGGCTGGTGCCGGTGGCGCGCACGCGCGACGCGATGGCGGTGGTGATGGGCCACGAGATCGCCCACGCGCTGCTGCGTCACGGTGCGCAGCGCATGGCGCAGCAGAAGCTGACCCAGATCGGCCAGGTGGCCGGCGCCGCCAGCGGCATGGATGCGCAGCAGCAACAGATGATGATGTCGGCGATGGGCTACGGCTACCTGCTGCCCTATGCGCGCAGCCACGAGACGCAGGCCGACGAAGTGGGGCTGATGCTGGCCGCAGCGGCGTGCTTCGATCCCCGCGAGGCGGTGCCGCTGTGGCAGCGCATGGGCCAGGCCAGTGGTGGCCAGTCGCCGCCGGAGTTCGCCTCCACCCATCCCAATCCGGGCACCCGCATCCAGAACCTGCAGGCGCTGATGCCGAAGGCGCTCGAGTACCGGCAGAAGTTCTGCGAGCAGGCAAAGTAGGGTGTGTTGTCCCCGCGCTAGGTAGTGCCGGCCGCTGGCCGGCAACAGCAACAGCAACAGCAACAGCAACAGCAACAGCAGAAGCGGGTTTCGACAGTGTGCTGCGGTCTGCCGGAATGCTCCTGGGGTCAGATCCGTTTTCCCTGGGAAAACGGCTCTGACCCCGAATTGATTCGCGATCTGACAGATTTCATCCACGCATGGCGTGGATCTACCGACCGTCCCGCCAAGCCATCAGCAATCCAGAGCCGCTTTGGCTGTTGCTGTTGAGGCTGCCGGCCAGCGCCGGCACCACCGCGGGTGCAGGGCGCAGCCCTGCCGAACCCCCTCTACTTGACCTGCACGTCGATCACGCCGTCGCCGACGCGGGCCTGCAGTGCGTCACCGGGCCGCACCTGATCGACCTGGCGTACCAGCGTGCCATCGTCGCTGCGGGTCAGGATGCTGTAGCCGCGGGCCACGGTGGCCAGCGGGCTGACCGCTTCCAGCGAGCGGGCCAGCCCGCGCAGGCGCAGCGCGTCACGTTCCAGCCGCCGCTGCAGGGCCGCCTGCGGCCGCCCACGCAGGGCGGCCAGGCGACGCTGCATCGCGTCCAGCTGGCGCTGCGGATGATGCCCACGCAGTACCGCAGACGCGTGACGCAGGCGCGCGGCACGGCGCTCCTGCTGCTGGTTGAACGCGGCATGCAGGCGCCGGCCCAGATCCAGCTGGCGGCGGCGCAGCAGATCCAGCCGCGCCTGCGGGCTCTGGGCATTCAGGCGCAGCAGGGCGCGATCGGCGCGCTGCATGGCCTGCTGCATCGCATGCCGTTGCAGCTGCACCATGCGCGCGGCCGTGCGGCGCAGGCGCAGCGCCAGTTCGCGCTGGTCCGGGACCAGCAGCTCGGCCGCCACCGATGGCGTCGGTGCGCGCAGGTCGGCGGCGAAGTCGCTGAGGCTGAAGTCGGTTTCGTGGCCCACCGCCGATACCACCGGCGTGCGGCTGGCGGCGATCGCACGGGCCAGGGCTTCGTCATTGAACGCCCACAGGTCTTCCAGCGAACCGCCGCCGCGGGTCAACAGGATCACGTCATAGCGGCCACTGGCGTCGGCAGCCTGCAACAGCCGGGTGATCTGCGCCGCGGCGCTGCTGCCCTGCACCAGGGTCGGCAGCAGGTCGACCTCCAACAGCGGGAAACGGCGGCCGAGCACGCTCAGCACGTCGCGCACGGCGGCGCCGGTGGGCGAGGTGATCACGGCCAGGCGCTGCACGTGCGCCGGCAGCGGGCGCTTGCGTGCCGGGTCGAACAGGCCTTCGGCTTCCAGGCGTGCCTTCAGCTCTTCGAACGCGCGGCGCAGCGCACCTTCGCCGGCTTCCTCCATGTGGTCCAGCACCATCTGGTACTCGCCACGCGCGTCGTACAGGGTCACCTTGCCGCGCACCAGCACGCGCATGCCTTCGCGCGGCACGAACTTCAGGTACTGCGCCTTCATCCGGAACATTGCCGCGCGCAGCTGCGCACGCGCGTCCTTCAAGGTTAAATACAGATGCCCGGAGGCAGGACGCGCCACGCTGCCCAGTTCGGCCTCGACCCAGATCGCCGGGAAGCTGCCTTCCAGCAGGTCGCGCGCCAGGGTGTTGAGCTGGCTGGGGGTGAAGATGTCGTTGTTGCGTGGCTGCATGGGAACGGCGTGCTGCAGGTGGACCGGGGCTTCAGGATCGCACGTCAGCGCACCGTGTGCTGGTCCAGCGCCCATTGCACGTGTTCGCGCACCAGCGGCGAGGGATCATCGGCGCGGGTGTGCAATGCGGCCAGCGCTTCGGCCGAGGACGGTGCATTGCCCAGCGCCACGGCGATGTTGCGCAGCCAGCGCTCATGGCCGCTGCGCCGGATCGGGCTGCCTTCGGTGCGGCGCAGGAACTCGCCTTCGTCCCAGGCGAACAGCTGGTCCAGCCGCGCGCTATCGAGGTTGTTGCGCGCGCGGAAATCGGCTTCGTCGGTGCGCTTGGCGAACTTGTTCCAGGGGCACACCAGCTGGCAGTCGTCGCAGCCGTAGATGCGGTTGCCGATCAACGGCCGCATGTCTTCGGGAATGGCACCGTCGTGTTCGATGGTCAGGTAGGAAATGCAGCGCCGCGCGTCCAGCCGCTGCGGGCCGGTGATGGCCTGGGTGGGGCAGACATCGATGCAGCGCGTGCAGGTGCCGCAGTGCGCGGTGGCCGGCGTGTCGATCGGCAGCGGGATGTCGATGTAGATCTCGCCGATGAAGAACCAGGAACCGCCATGGCGGTCGATCAGGCAGGTGTGTTTGCCGATCCAGCCGAGACCGGCGTTGCGGGCCAGTGCGCGCTCCAGCACGGGGGCCGAATCGACGAACACGCGGTAGCCCAGTGGCGCCACTTCGTCGTTGATCTGCGTCGCCAGCTTCTGCAGGCGGTTGCGCATCAGCTTGTGGTAGTCGCGGCCCAGCGCGTAACGCGCCACGTAGGCGCGGCCCGGGTCGGCCAGCGTCGCCCAGGCCTCGGTGTCGTCCTTGTGGCTGTAGTCCATGCCCACCGAGATCACCCGCACGGTGCCGGGCAACAGTTCGGCGGGGCGTGCGCGCAGAGTGCCGTGGCGCGCCATCCAGTCCATCGTGCCGTACAGGCCCTGGCCCAGCCAGTCGGCCAGGTGCGCTTCATCCTCGCCCAACTCGATGCCGGCGATGCCGCAGCGCTGGAAACCATGCGCGCGGGCCAGTGCGCGGATGCGCTGCACGGCCTGGGCCGGATCGACGGGGGCGGGGGCGGGGGACATGTGCACCAGTATAAAATCCCTGCATGGCCAACCTTGCCGATCTGTTCGATTCCGCTGCCGCGCGTGCGCTCGATGCGCAGGCCTCGGCGCTGGCCGCCGAAGGCGGCTGGGACCTGATGTCACAGGCCGGCCAGGCCGCTTGGCAGTGCCTGTTGCAGCACTGGCCGCAGGCGCAGCGGATCGGCGTGGTGGTCGGTGCGGGCAACAATGGCGGCGACGGCCTTGTGCTGGCCCGCCACGCGCTGCAGGCCGGGCGCGAGGTGAGGGTGGTCGCCCTGCCGGGCAGGCCGCCATCGACTGCGCTGGCACAACGTGCAGCATCGGACTTCAGCGCCGCAGGCGGCTCGGTCATCGATTTCGACGGTGCGCTGCCGCAGGCCGATATCTGGGTCGATGCCCTGTTCGGGCTGGGCTTCGATCGCGCGCCAGAGGGTTCGGCGCAAGCGCTGATTGTCGCGCTCACTACGCAGGCGGCGCCGGTGCTGGCGCTGGATGTCCCCAGCGGCGTCGACGCCGACCGGGGGGCGGTGCCGGGCGTGGCGGTACGTGCGGCGTTGACCCTGCAGTTCATCGTGGCGCATCGCGGGCTGTACACCGGTAACGCGCTGGATCATTGCGGGCAGAAGCACCTGGCGCCGTTGCAGGTGCCTGCCGCCGCCTGGCAGGGCGTGGCACCCGCTGCAGAGCACTGGACGCAGGCGCGCCTGCCGGCCCTGTTGCCGCCGCGCCGTGCCAATACCCACAAGGGCGAATCCGGGCACGTGCTGTGCGTGGGCGGCAACCATGGCAGCGGCGGCGCCATCGCGATGGCGGCCGAAGCCGCGTTGCGCGCAGGTGCGGGGCTGTTGAGCCTGGGGACCCGCCGCGACCACGTGGGGCCGCTGCTGGCGCGGCTGCCCGAAGCGATGACCCATGCGCTGGAAGACGGCGATGCACTGCCGGCCTTGCTGGACAAGGCGAAGGTGGTGGCGATCGGACCCGGGCTGGGCCAGGACGAATGGGCACGCGCCCTGTTTGCGTGCGTGCTGGCCAGCCCCCGCCCCCTGGTGCTCGATGCCGACGCCCTGAACCTGCTGGCACAGGACCCGCGCGCCTTGCCCGCTGCCATTCTCACGCCGCACCCGGGGGAGGCCGCGCGGCTGCTCGGTTGCAGCACCGCCGATGTCCAGTCCGACCGCTATACCGCAGCGCAGGCGCTCGCCGAGCGCTTCCACGCGGTGGTCGTGCTGAAGGGGGCCGGCAGCATCGTGGCGGCGCCTGGCCAGAGGCCACGGTTGATTGCCGCCGGCAACCCCGGCATGGCCGTCGGTGGCATGGGCGACCTGCTCACCGGCATCATCGCCAGCCTGCGCGCCCAGGGCCTGGCAGCGTTCGATGCGGCTGCTGCGGGTGCCTTGCTGCACGCACTGGCCGGCGACAGGGCTGCCGCTGACGGTGCGCGTGGCCTGCTTCCTACTGACCTGCTGGCGCCGCTGCGGCGACTGGCCAACCCGGAACTCTCGCCATGACCGATTTCTTCCTTGCCGACAGCGATGCCACCGAACTGCTCGGGCAGTGGCTGGCGGCGACCCGCCCGCCGCAGGCGCTGGTCGAACTGCGCGGCGACCTGGGGGCCGGCAAGTCCACCACGGCCCGCGCGCTGCTGCGCGCGCTGGGCGTGCAGGGCGCCATCCGCAGCCCCACCTACACCCTGGTCGAGCGCTATCCGCTAGCCACCGGTGGTGAGGCCTGGCACCTGGACCTGTACCGCATCGGCCAGGCCGGTGAGCTGGATTTCCTCGGCCTGGACGAAGGCAGCGCGGTGCTGTGGCTGGTCGAATGGCCCGAGCGGGGCGCCGGTGCGCTGCCGCCAACCGACCTGGTGGTGGCGCTGGAGATCGAAGGAACGGGGCGTCGCGTCCGTCTCACTGGGGCCAGCGACGTGGGTCGTGAATGGCTCACGCGGCTGCCCAGCGGTGGTGACTTGCAGGCCATTTCTGTCGGCTGACGAGAACAAACATCGGCAGGTTACGGATTATTAAGGAAAAAGGTGTTGCATTCCGTTCAGCGCGGTGATTGAATCCTGAGCCATGCGCCCGGGGAACCGTCTCATCGCCATCTGTGCCGCCGTCGGACTGGGTCTGACGAGCGTCAGTGCGTGGGCGGGCGAAGTCCGCCAGGTGCTGCTGAATACCGGCGCCACCGGCACCCGCGCGGAGATCTCGCTGGTGGGCAGTGGCGGCTACAAGACCCTGTCGCTGGCCAGCCCGAACCGCCTGGTGGTCGATTTCCCCGACTCCAGCGCGATACGCAACCTGAAGATGCCGGCCGCGCAAGGCGTGGTCACGGCGGTGCGTACCGGGCAGCCGGTTCCGGGGACGTTCCGTGTCGTCTTTGACCTCGCCGAATCGGTGGCGCCGTTCCGCCCGCAGATGCAGCGCGAGGGCAATGAATCCAAGCTGGTGATCGAATGGCCGGGTGATGGCCCGGCCGTGGCCGCCAGCCGCCCGGCGGCAACGCCGGCCGTGCACTCGCAGGCGCCTGCTGCGGGGGCCGCGCCCGCACCCGCTCCGGCCGCGTCCAGCCCGGTTGCCAACGCTTCGTCGCGTACCGATGCCGCACGTGCCACCGCGCTGCTGACCGCGCAGGTCCAGCAGCAGGCCAGCGCCACGGCCGCCGCACCGGCCGCGCCGACGCCGGCACCGTCCACCGCGCCGGCCCAGGTCGCTGCGGCCGGGGTCACGGCCAGCAGCAGCCCTTCGTCGTCCCCGGCCGCGATCCTCGCCGGCCAGCGCACCGCTGCGGTGGTAACCACGCCGCCGTCCACGGTTCCGGCACCGGC
The DNA here is from genome assembly GCF_059371555.1 of Stenotrophomonas sp. YJH_SMC_10. Classification (NCBI taxonomy): domain Bacteria; kingdom Pseudomonadati; phylum Pseudomonadota; class Gammaproteobacteria; order Lysobacterales; family Lysobacteraceae; genus Stenotrophomonas; species Stenotrophomonas sp. YJH_SMC_10. The sequence continues at coordinate 306,894 of NZ_JCAFUS010000001.1, forward strand.
GCCGACGCCGACGCCGGTCGAGCCGCCGCGTCCGGCCATGCCCAGCGATGCCTCGCGCATCCGCATGCAGCCGGGCATGCGCCACCTGGTGGTGGCGATCGATCCCGGTCACGGTGGCCAGGACCCGGGCGCGATCGGCCCGACCGGCAAGCGTGAGAAAGACGTCACCCTGGCGGTGGCACGCGAACTGGCCCGGCAGGTCAACGCCACGCCGGGCCTGAAGGCCTACCTGACGCGCGACAGCGACGTGTTCATTCCGCTGCCGATGCGTGCGCAGAAGGCGCGCGCCAACAAGGCCGACATCTTCATCTCGATCCACGCCGATGCGGCCGAGAACCGATCCGCCACCGGCTCGTCGGTCTACGTGCTGTCGACCAAGGGTGCGTCTTCGCAGCGCGCCCGCTGGCTGGCGGACAAGGAAAACGCGGCCGACCTGGTCGGCGGCGTGCGCCTGCAGCAGACCGAGGGCACCCTGGCCAACGTGCTGCTGGATCTGGCGCAGAGCGGCTACATGAAGGCGTCGGAAGACGCGGCCGGTCATGTGCTGGGTGGCCTGAAGCGGATCGGCAACAACCACAAGCCGAACATCGAGCGCGCCAACTTCGCCGTGCTGCGCACGTCGGACATGCCGGCGATGCTGGTGGAAACCGCGTTCATCTCCAATCCGGATGAAGAGCGCCGCCTGATGGACCCGGCCTACCAGCGCAAGGTCGCGGGCGCGGTGCTGGATGGCGTGCACACCTTCTTCAGCCGCCAGCCGCCGCCGGGTACGCTGTATGCCGCCCGCGCCCAGGCCGAGATCGACGCGGCCGGCACCATGGCCGGCGGCAGCAAGTAACCCGCCGACGGCGGGTTACTGCTTTCTGTAGCGTCGACTGTCACTCGACGACGCGCGCAGCGCGGGGGCGGTGCCCGGCGAAGAGCAGTCGACTCTACGTGCGCAGCCTCCGCTATCATCGACCCATGAAGTCTGCTGCCCATCACCACCCATGAGTGCGCCCGGTCCGCGTCCGATCCGGCCGTTGCCGGACATCCTGATCAACCAGATCGCCGCTGGCGAAGTGGTCGAACGGCCCGCGTCGGTGGTTAAGGAGCTGGTCGAGAACGCGATCGACGCGGGCGCCAGCCGCGTTGATATCGATCTTGAAGAGGGCGGCGTGCGCCTGATCCGCATCCGTGACAACGGCAGCGGCATCGCGCCGGAACAACTGCCGCTGGCGGTGTCGCGGCATGCCACCAGCAAAATCGCCGACCTGGACGATCTCGAATCGGTGGCCACGCTCGGCTTCCGGGGTGAAGCGCTGCCGTCGATCGCGTCGGTCAGCCGCTTCACCCTGTGCTCGCGCCGCGCGCACGACGAGCACGGCTCGGCGCTGCAGATCGAAGGCGGCAAGATCGGCGAGGTGACGCCCCGCGCGCATGCGCCGGGCACCACCGTCGAAGTGCGCGAACTGTTCTACAACGTGCCGGCGCGGCGCAAGTTCCTGCGCGCCGAGCGCACCGAACTGGGCCATATCGAAGAATGGCTGCGGTCGCTGGCGCTGGCGCGGCCGGATGTCGAACTGCGCGTGTCGCACAACGGCAAGGCCTCGCGCCGCTACAAGCCGGGCGATCTGTATTCCGACGCGCGCCTTGCCGAAACGCTGGGCGAGGATTTCGCCAACCAAGCGGTGCGCGTGGACCACAGCGGCGCCGGCCTGCGCCTGCACGGCTGGATCGCGCAGCCGCACTATTCGCGCGCCAGCGCCGACCAGCAGTACCTGTATGTCAACGGCCGTTCGGTGCGTGACCGCAGCGTGGCCCACGCGGTGAAGATGGCCTACGGCGACGTGCTGTACCACGGCCGCCAGCCGGCCTATGTGCTGTTCCTCGAGCTGGACCCGACCCGCGTCGATGTCAACGTGCATCCGGCCAAGCACGAGGTGCGCTTCCGCGATTCGCGGCTGGTCCATGACTTCGTCTATCGCACGTTGAAGGATGCACTGGCCGATACCCGCGCTGGCATGTCGGCGCAGGAGATCGGTGCCGGTGCTGCGCAGCCGGTGGATGCCACGGCCGTGCCCACCGCATCGGGCGCCTCCGCATCGGGCGCCTCCGCTTTCGGGCTGGTGCGCGGCCCGGCACCCGGGGCTGGCTCCGGTGGAGGCGGTGGTGGCTTTTCCGGATGGCGACCGCAGCAGCCGCTGGGCCTGCAGGTGGCCGACGCGCCGGCTGCCTATGCGGCGCTGTATGCCACGCCGGCAGGCGCCGAACGTGCAGTGGCACTGCCGCCGATGCCGAGCGAGAACGGGTTGCCGGTAACCAGCGCCGATGCGGGCGTGCCGCCGCTGGGCTATGCGATCGCGCAGCTGCACGGCATCTACATCCTGGCCGAGAACGCCGAAGGCCTGATCGTGGTCGACATGCATGCGGCCCACGAACGCATCGGCTACGAGCGCCTGAAGAACGCGCACGATGGCATCGGCCTGCAGTCGCAGCCGCTGCTGGTGCCGATCACCCTGGCGGTGGGCGAGCGCGAGGCGGATACCGCCGAAAGCGAAGCCGAAACCCTGGCGGCGCTCGGCTTCGAGGTGACCCGTGCCGGCCCCGGTTCGCTGCATGTGCGCAGCATTCCGGCGCTGCTGGCGCATGCCGAACCGGAAGGGCTGCTGCGCGACGTGCTGACCGACCTGCGTGAGCATGGGCAGAGCCGCCGCGTGGCCAGTGCCCGCGACGAACTGCTGTCGACCATGGCCTGCCATGGCGCGGTGCGCGCCAACCGGCGCCTGACCGTGCCGGAAATGAACGCGCTGCTGCGCGACATGGAGATCACCGAGCGGTCCGGCCAGTGCAACCACGGCCGGCCCACCTGGGCCCGTTTTTCGCTGGCGGAGATCGACCGCTGGTTCCTGCGCGGACGTTGAGGGGAGCATCGATGCGTTATCGGGGAATGGCGGGCCTGCTGGCCGCCTGGATGTTGGCCGCCTGCAGCCCGGCGCCGCCGGCGGCGCCAGCGGTCACTGAAGATCCGGCCTACGCGGCCGCGCAGCAGCAATGGCGCGTGGCGCGCTACCAGGACCTGACCCGGCCCGATGGCTGGACGGCGCTGGTGGGCCTGCACTGGCTGCAGAACACGTCGCACTTCGTCGGCAGTGGCGCGACCAATGGCATCCGCCTGGCGGTCGGACCGGACAAGCTGGGCCTGCTGCGCCGCGAGGGCACGCAGTGGTGGTTCACGCCAGAGACCGGCGTCGACGTCAGCCATGAGGGCCAGCCGGTGCGCGGCCGCATCCGCGTCGACACCGACAAGGACGCGCGGCCGACACTGCTGGCGTTCGATGGCGGCAAGGGCCAGCTCAGCATCATCCGTCGCGGGCCGCGTGATGCGCTGCGGGTCAAGCACGCCGATGCGGCGGCGCGCCGTGATTTTGCCGGCCTGCAGTATTGGCCGGGCGGGGCGGACTGGCAGGTGCAGGCGCGCTTCATCGCGCATCCGCCGGGCAAGACGATCCCCATCGTCGACATCACCGGCTTGACCACCGAGATGCCCAACGCTGGCGCGGTCGAGTTCGAGCGCGACGGTCGCAGCTGGCGCCTGGAAGCCATCGGTGCGCCCGGGCAGCCGCTGTTCCTGATCTTCGCCGACCGCACCAGCGGCCACGGCAGTTATCCGGCCGGTCGCTACCTGGATACCGATGCACCCGCCGCCGACGGCACGCTGCGCATCGATTTCAACCATGCCTACAACCCGCCGTGCGCGTTCACCGCCTACGCCACCTGTCCGCTGGCACCGCCGGAAAACCGGCTGGACCTGCGCGTGGAAGCGGGCGAAAAGGCGTACCACCTGCCTGAAGGAGAAGGCTGACGATGCCGATCAACCACGTGTTCCGTGCCGCGCTGCTGCTGGCGGCCTGCGCGGTAGCCCCCCTGGCCGCCGCCCGCGATGCCCAGGCCGCCCCTGCGGCGGCCGCGACCGCAACGGCGGCCAAGCCGCCCGTGCCGCTGTTGTGGAAAGTCACCGGCCCGGGCGATGCCCGCGTGTACCTGCTGGGGTCGTTCCACCTGCTGAAACCGCAGGACTACCCGCTGTCGCCCGATGTCGAACAGGCATTCGAGGCCTCGCAGCGGGTGGTGTTCGAGCTGTCGCCGGAAGACATGCAGTCGCCACAGCTGGCCAGCCGCATGGTGCAGGCCGCGACCCGCACCGATGGCAGCGAGCTCAAGCGTGATCTGGATGCGGCGACCTGGCAGAAGCTGCAGGCCTTCGCTGCCCAGAACCAGTTGCCGCTGGCGCAGATGCAGGGCATGAAGCCCTGGTTCGTCGGCCTGAGCATTTCGGTCGGGCAGATGCAGAAGCTGGGCCTGGACCCGGCGCTGGGCCTGGACCGCCACTTCATGGAGCGTGCGCAGAAGACGGGCCGCAAGACGGCGGGCCTGGAGGACATCGATACCCAGATCGGCATGCTCGACGGGATGACCGTGCAGGAGCAGCGGCAGATGCTGGCCGAAGCGCTGGACCAGGCCGGCAAGGCCGATGAGCAGGCGCGGCTGCTGCATGATGCATGGCGCCGCGGCGACGAGCGCCTGCTGTGGACCAAGATGGCCGCCGAAATGCGCCAGCAGTATCCGCAGCTGTACCAGCGCATCAACACCGGGCGCAATGATGCCTGGATACCCAAGCTGCAGCCGTACCTGCAGGCCGGGCAGGGCGGTACGCTGGTGGTGGTCGGCACGCTGCACCTGCTGGGCAGTGATGGCGTGGTCGAGAAGCTGAAGGCGAAGGGCTACAAGGTCGAGCGGGTGTGTACCGCATGCAGGGCGAAACGCTGACGCATCGTTGGCATGGTTCCAAGCAAAACGGCGCGCCAGGGGCGCGCCGTTTTCGTTCCCGCCGGTGCTGCAGCTCAGCGGCGGGTCTTGCCGCCGGTGCCGGTGCCCGGTTCGCCGGGCTTGTTGCCGGTGCCGGTTCCCGTTCCGGTGCCGCCCGGGCGCGGGCCGCCGAAGCCGCTGCCCATGCTGCGCTGGAATTCCTGCCACAGCTCCAGGTTGCGCTCGGTCAGCTGGTTCATCATCGCCCACGGGGTCTGGCCCAGCAGGTTGCCCATCTGCTGGCGGAACTGCTGCTGCTGGTCGAGGAAAACCTGCATGCTGCGCTCCAGGTAGTTGCCCATGAAGCCCTGCAGGGAATCGCCATAGAAGCGGATCAGCTGGCTCAGCAGCTGGGTGGACAGCATCGGTTCGCCGTCCTGCTCCTGGTCGGCGATGATCTGCAGCAGGACCGAACGGGTGAGGTCGTCGCCGCTCTTGGCGTCGCGGACTTCGAAGTCCTCGCCGTCCAGGATCAGCTGGCGCACGTCCTCGATGGTGATGTAGCTGGAGATCTCGGTGTCGTAGAGACGGCGGTTCGGATACTTCTTGATGATGCGGGTCGCAGCCATTGAAGCGGTCACTCGTCACAGTAGGTGCGCAGCATGGCGCAGTGCAGCAGCCGTTGCAACCGCCCCAGCCCCCGCCAGGCTTGGCTTTCAGGCTCGATCATGTTGCGCAGCAAGGGTTTGCGTGCTGCGCAGCATGGCCTGTGGCAGGGGCCGGCAGCAGTGGCCGCCAGGCCCCCTGCGCGGCTTACCAGCCCATGTGGTGGCCGCCGTTGATGTCCAAGTTGCTGCCGGTGATCCACGAGGCTTCGTCGGCCACCAGGAAGGACACGCCATAGGCGATTTCCTCGGGCTTGCCGAGGCGCCCGGTCGGGATGTCGGCGATGATCTTGGCGCGCACGTCCTCCGGAACCGCCATCACCATGTCGGTGGCCACGTAGCCGGGCGAAATGGTGTTGACGGTGATGCCGAAGCCGGCGTTCTCGCGGGCAAGCGAGATGGTGAAGCCGTGCATGCCGGCCTTGGCCGCCGCGTAGTTGGCCTGGCCGTACTGGCCTTTCAGGCCGTTGATCGAGCTGATCTGGATGACCCGGCCCCAGCCGCGGCGGCGCATGCCCTCGATGACCGGACGGGTGACGTTGAACACCGAGTTGAGGTTGGTGTTGATCACATCGTGCCACTGGTCCGCGCGCATGCGGTGGAACGTGGTATCGCGGGTGATGCCAGCGTTGTTGACCAGGATCTCGACCGGGCCCAGCTCGGCCTCGACCGCGCGCACCAGCGCTTCGGCACTGTCCGGATCGGAGACATCGCCCGGGAAGATCGCCACGTGGTAGCCGCGCTCGGTCATCGCCTGCTGCCAGGCGCGGGCCTTGGCCTCGTCGCGGTAGTTGGTGGCGACCCGGTGGCCCTGGTCGGCCAGGCGTTGGCAGATGGCGGTACCGATGCCGCCGGTTCCGCCGGTGACCAGTGCGACGCGAGATGTCATGGAGTGCTGTCCGGGTATCAGGTGGGGGAAGGGGGATTCTGCAACATCGGCGCGGAAAGTGCGCCGGCCGGCGGCAGGCCCGTTCCCATCAGGATGTCGGTGCGCGGCAGCCGCGCCGGGTCGAAACGCCGTTGGGCCGTGGCCAGCAGCGTGTCCAGGTCGTGCGCATGCTGCAGTGCGTCCGGTGCCTGTCCCAGCAGCTGCCAGAGCGCGCGCAGTACCGGCACCGGCTGTGTGCTGTCCACCGGCAGCGATGCCAGCGACTTGGACAGTTTGTGGCCGGTGGCATCGAGCAGCAGCGGCAGGTGCCAGTAGCGCGGCACCGCCAGCCCCAATGCCTGCTGCAACAGGATCTGCCGCGCTGTGGAGTCGAGCAGGTCGGCGCCGCGCACCACTTCGTTCACGCCCTGCGCGGCGTCATCGACCACCACGGCCAACTGGTAGGCCCAGCAACCGTCGGCGCGGCGCAGCACGAAGTCGCCGACGTCGGCATGCACGTCCTGTCGCTGCGGGCCACGCAGGCCATCATCGAAGTGCACGACGCTGCTCGGCGGCACGCGGAAGCGGACGGCAGGGTCCGGTCGCGGTTGCCGCGCAATGCAGCGGTGATGGATGCCGCCGTTGGCGGCCAGCTCGCTGCGGCTGCAGTGGCAGATGAAGGCCAGATCGCTGGCCAGCAGTACGTCCAGCGCAGCCTGGTAGGCCTCGCCACGCGCGCTCTGCCACAGGACCGGGCCGTCGTGGGCGAGGCCGAACGCGGCCAGCGCCTGCAGTTGTGACGCGGCGGCCCCGGGCACGGTGCGCGGCGGATCGACGTCTTCGATGCGCAGCCGCCACAGGCCGCCATGATGGCGCGCGAGCAGCCAGCTGCCGAAGGCGGCGAGCAGGGATCCGGGGTGGAGCAGGCCGGTCGGCGAGGGCGCGAAACGACCGCAGGGAATGGGGGAGGTCATGCTGGCTGAATCGTCGGTCAGGTTGGCGCTTGAATTCAAGCTGACCACGCCGCAAATTGACCGGTATCGACCCCTTCCGAGCCGGATTTTCCCATGTTTACCCGCATTGCCCTGTTCCTGGCGACCAACTTCGCGGTCCTGATTCTCGCCAGCATCGTGATGTCGTTGCTCGGGGTCAATCCAAGCCAGATGAGCGGCCTGTTGGTGATGGCCGCGATCTTCGGCTTCGGTGGCTCCTTCATCTCGCTGCTGCTGTCCAAGTGGATGGCCAAGCGCTCCACCGGTGCGGTGGTGATCACCGAACCGCGCAACCCGACCGAACGCTGGCTGCTGGCCACCGTCGAGCGCCAGGCCAAGGCGGCCGGCATCGGCATGCCGGAAGTGGCGGTCTATGACGGCCCGGAGATCAACGCCTTCGCCACCGGCGCCAACCGCAACAACGCGCTGGTGGCGGTGTCCACCGGCCTGCTGCACAACATGAGCGAGGACGAGGCCGAAGCGGTCCTGGGCCACGAGATCGCCCACGTCGCCAACGGCGACATGATCACCATGGCGCTGCTGCAGGGCGTGTTGAACACCTTCGTGATCGTGCTGGCCCGCGTGGTCGGCGGCATCATCGACAGCGCGCTGTCGGGCAACCGCGAAGGCGGCGGCCGTGGCTTCGCCTACTACATCATCGTGTTCGTGCTGGAGATGGTGTTCGGCCTGTTCGCGACGATGATCTCGATGTGGTTCTCGCGCCACCGCGAGTTCCGCGCCGATGCTGGCGGTGCCTCGCTGGCCGGCCGCCACAAGATGATCGCCGCGCTGGAGCGCCTGCAGCTCAACCACGGCCAGAGCACGCTGCCGACCCAGATCGCCGCCTTCGGCATTTCCGGTTCGACGGCCAAGAAGCTGTTCATGAGCCATCCGCCGCTGGAAGAGCGCATTGCCGCGCTGCGGGCGTCGACGGTGGCGTAAGCCTCGGCTTGCAGAGGAGTGAGAGACGCCCGGCTCCGTGCCGGGCGTTCTTGTTTGCGCGCCGACGCATGGGTGGCGCCGGGTACGACCCGGCAAGAGTCGTTTCCGCGACCGCGGAGGGGTGTCACTTTCTTTGCTCGTGCAAAGAAAGTAACCAAAGAAACACGCCGCCGGGGCGCGAGCCGACGTGCTGCGCACGCCGGTACCCTGCGCTCCTCGGTCCGTCGAGGGACGGTGCGGGAACTCGCTGCGCTCAGACACCCGCACCTCTTCGCCCTCGCCGGACCTGCGGTGCTCGGCTCGCTCAAGGCGGACCCAACGTCAAAGGCAAAAGCTGCCCCCTGTAGATCCGCGCCATGCGTGGATGCTCTTGCTGTTGATCTTGACCTTCCAGTCCGCCTTGAGCGAGCCGAGCATCGCAGGGGAATCAGGGGCGAAGAGGCGCCGGTGTTTGAGCGCAGCGAGTTCGGCGCCGTCCCCTGATTCTCCGAGAAGCACAGGGAACCGTCGCGTAGCGTCGGCTCGCGCCCCGGCGGCGTGTTTCTTTGGTTACTTTCTTTGCACGAGCAAAGAAAGTGACACCCCTCCGCGGTCGCGGAAACGAGTCCGCGCAAACGAAAACGGCACCCTCGCAGGTGCCGTCTCCATGAACCGCTTTACACGGAATCTCAGAACTTCGCGTCGAACTCCGCCGCGTAGCCAGTGTTCACCAGCACCTTCTGCAGCGACTCGGCCACCTTCAGGTTGCCGGCCACGATCTGGTGGGTCTCCGGACCACGGTTGTCCATGCGGCCCAGCGTCGCGCCCTTGAAGTCGCAGACCTTGCCGCCCGCCTCGCGGACCAGCAGCAGGCCGGCAGCGATGTCCCAGGCCTTCACGCCGGCTTCGAAGTAGGCGTCGGCGCGGCCGCAGGCCACGTAGGCCAGGTCCAGCGCCGCCGAGCCGGTGCGGCGGATGTCCTCGCCGTGCACCAGCAGGGCGTCGACCGCCTTCAGCTGGGCACTGGCGCGGCTGCGCTCGCGCGGGGCGAAGCCGGTGTGGATCATGGTGCCTTCCAGGTCCTTGCGCTCGGCCACGCGGATGCGGCGGTCGTTGAGCACGGCCCCGGCGCCGCGGCTGGCAGTGAACAGTTCATTGCGCAGCGGGTCGAAGATGACCGCGTCGGTCGGCTCGCCGTTCTCGACCAGCGCGATCGACACGCAGTAGTGCGGCACGCCGCGCAGGTAGTTGCTGGTGCCGTCCAGCGGGTCGATGACCCACATCTGGCGGCGCTCGCCCTGCACGCCACCTTCCTCACCGAAGATGCCGTAGTCCGGGTAGGCGCGCTTGAGTTCCTTGACGATCACCTTTTCCGCGTCCGCATCCACTTCGCTGGCGTAGTCCATCCGGCCCTTCTGCACCACGTTCAGTGCCTCGAGCTTGTTGATGTTGCGCAACAGGACGTTGCCGGCGAGGCGGGCGGCCTTGACCATGACGGTGACGGCGGGTTTCTGCATGGCGTGGGCTCCCGGAAAGGCAGAAGAGATGGACTGGCGGGGGAAAAGAGCGGGTCCGGCGCAGTGGCCGGCCGCACAGTTTACCATTGGTCATCGTCCAGCTCGACCTTTTCCCTGTTCATGTCCCAGTTTCCCGCCGCCACCCGCCTCCGATTCGTCCTGGTCGGTACCCAGCACCCCGGCAACATGGGCGCCGCCGCCCGTGCGCTGAAGACCATGGGCCTGGCCCGCCTGGTCCTGGTTGCCCCCGAAAAACCGCTGGACGAGGAGGCCTTCCGCCGCTCGGCCGGTGCCGAGGACGTGCTCGGCGACGCCCCGGTGGTGGCCACCCTGGCCGAGGCCGTGGCCGATTGCCGCCTGGTGCTGGGCTGTACCGCCCGTGCCCGCCGCGTGCAGCTGGAGGAGTACCTGCCGGCCGATGCCGCCGCCCGGGCGGTAACCAAGGCGGGCGAGGGGGCCGAGGTGGCGCTGGTGTTCGGCCGAGAGCGCACCGGGCTGACCAACGAAGAGCTGCAGCTCTGCCACGCGGCGGTGCATATCCCCTCCGACCCGGCGTTCAGCTCGCTCAATCTGGCGGCCGCGGTGCAGGTGCTGGCCTACGAAACGCGCATGCAGCTGCTGGGCGCGCAGCCGGCGGCCGGGGCCGAACCGGGCTTCCGCGAACAGGCGGCCAGCCACGAGCAGATGGAGAGCTTCTTCGCCCAGCTTGGCGACACGCTGGACGAGATCGATTTCCACAAGGGCCGGGCCCCGGAATCGGCGATGCGCAAGCTGCGCCGGCTGTTCCTGCGCAGCGAGCCGAGCGAGCAGGAAGTGCGCCTGTTGCGCGGCATCCTCGCCGACACCCAGCGCATGGCGCGACTGGCGCAGGCGGGCAACAAGGACAGCTGACGACGTTCTCATTTTTTCGGGTAGTCTGTCCGGATACCCAGGGGGGATGAAGCCTGTGTCGGGTCTGCGAAGGGCAGTGCAGAGGGGACTGCTGAGCCTGGTGATGATCCTGCTGGCCGGGACGGTGCATGCAGCACCGGATCCGGTGCTGGTGCTGGGCCGGATCAGTGATGATCCGCAGGCGCATTACGAGCAGCTGCAGCCCTTGCTGGACTATGTGGTGGCACGCATGCATGACGTCGGCATCACCGAAGGACGGATCCTGATGGCACGCGATCCACAGCAGATGGCCAGCTATCTGCGGCGGGGCCGGGTCGACTGGGTCACGGAAACGTCGGGCACGGCAGTGGCGCTGGGCCAGCGCAGTGGCGCACGGCCGCTGCTGCTGACCGAGCGCAATGGCGTGCGCCAGTACCAGACGGTGTTCTTCGTGCGCCGCGACAGTCCGATCCAGCAGCTCCAGGGGCTGCGCGGGCATCGCCTGGCGCTGCAGAACACAGCGTCGACCAGCGCCTACCTGGTGCCGGTGATGACGCTGCTGCAGCAGGGGCTGGCGCCGCAGATCCTGGCCGGCGTGTGGGACGTGCCGGGCCGGGACAGTGTGGGGTACGTGTTCGCGCGGAGCGAGTTGAACATCGCCACGTTCGTGCACAAGGGCATGGTCGAGGCAGGGGCGGTGAGCAGCGTGGACTGGAACGACGAGCGACGGGTGCCAGCGGCATTCCGGCGCGACTTCCGCGAGCTGCTGCGCACCGAACCCTACCCGCGGGCGGTGGAGATGGTCCGCGCCGACCTGGATCCGGCGGTGCGTGAGCGGCTGCGGGATGTCCTGCTGCAGGCGGCCAGCGACCCGCAGGCGCAGGGGGCGTTGCATCGGTTTTTCGGCACTTCGGGTTTCCACCGCGTCGATGCGCATGCGCAGCAGCGGCTGGATGAATTGAAACAAGGATTGACGCGCGTGCGGATGGAAGTGGAATGAAGTGGCTCGGCTCGGGAATGCAGGCCCGGTTCCTGCTCGCGATGGGCGGGGCGATGGTCGTGGTGGTGGCGATCCTGGCGGTGCTGCTGGGGCGGCAGGCGGCGATGCAGGGCGAGGTGCGCAACCTCAGCGGCGGCGTCATCCATGAACTGTTCGACCGCAGCGTGCGCAGCCGTGGCGAGGCCATGGCGCGCGAGCTGTCCGATGCACTGGCCAATCCGCTGTACTACCGCGACCTGGACCAGGTCGGTGCGCTGGTGCGCGGCACGGCACGGCAGCCGGTCGTGCGCTATGTGCTGGTGTTTGACGAGCGTGGGCGGCTGGTGCATGACGGCTCGATCGAAGTCTCCGGCTTCGGCCAGCCGATGACCGACCCGCTGGCCCCGAAGGCCGCAGGGGCGCAGGCGCTGGTGGTGCAGGAGTCGCCCAAGGTGCTGGACAACACCATGCCGATCATGGTCGGCAACCAGCGCATCGGTGGCGTGCGGGTCGGCATGGCGCTGGACGAGGTGCAGCAGCGCGAGCAGGCGGCCAATGCCACCCTCGGCGAACGCCTGCAGCAGGTCGGCAGCCGCCACCTGGGCTGGCTGCTGCTGATGCTGGGCCTGCTGGTGGTGATCGGGGTGGCGGTGATCTTGTACGTGCAGCGCACCCTGGTCACGCCGATCCGGGACCTGGCTGCGGCGGCACGCCGCATCGAGGCGGGCGACTACCAGGCGCCGCTGGCCGAGAACACCCGCAATGACGAGGTCGGCGAGCTGGTGCGTGGTTTTGCCCGCATGCGCGACGCCATCGCCCGGCATGACCGCGAGGTGCGGCGCATGGCCTATACCGACGCGCTGACCGGGCTGACCAACCGGTTGGCGTTCCGCGAGGCGCTGGACCATCGCCTGATGGCGGCGCGCGCGTCCAATCATCGGCTGGGCCTGCTGTTTGCCGATATCGATGATTTCAAGCGCGTCAATGACACCCTCGGCCATGAGGCCGGTGACGAAGCCCTGCTGCAGTTCGCGCAGCGCATCGGTCGCGCGGTGACCGAAGCCGGCGGCGATGAGGCACTGCTGGCGCGCTTCGGCGGCGACGAGTTCGTGATCCTGGTCGGCGAGGGCGACGTGGCCGCGAACGCGCGCCTGCTGGCCGAGGTGCTGGTGCGCGAGCTGGGCAAACCGCTGGTGGTGCAGGGCAGGGAGCTGTTCCTGGGGACCTCGATCGGCGTGACCCTGTTCCCGGACGACGCGGCCGATGCCACCACGCTGCTGAAGAACGGCGACATCGCCATGTACCAGGCGAAGATGGCCGGCAAGAACTGCTATCGCTACTACAGCCGGGCGATGGACCATGCGGTCGAGCGCCGCGTGCACATGGAGCAGGAGCTGCGCGGGGCCTGGGAGCGCGGCGAGCTGCGCCTGGCCTACCAGCCGATCTTCCGCATGCGCGACCGGCGGATGGTCGGTGTGGAGGTGCTGCTGCGCTGGCAGCATCCGACCCTGGGCACGATTCCGCCGTCGGTGTTCATCGAAGTGGCCGAGCAGAGCGGGTTGATCGAGATCATCGGCCCGAAGGTGCTGCGCGCGGCGTGCATGGAGGCCGCGCAGTGGCCGCGTGGCGCGGCCGGCGACGACCTGTTCGTCTCGGTGAACGTGTCGCCACGCCAGCTGCGCGGCGGTGAACTGCCGGCACTGGTCGCGCAATGCCTGCATGAGTCCGGGCTGCCGGCGTCGCGCCTGCATCTGGAGCTGACCGAAACCGCGGTGATCGGTGACGAGATGGTCGCCGCGCAGCTGCTGGACAAGCTGCACCGCACCGGCGTGAAGGTCTGGCTGGACGATTTCGGCACCGGCTTCTCCGGGCTCAGTCACCTGCGCCAGGTTCCCGTTGACGGCGTGAAGATCGACAAGAGTTTCGTGGCCGACATGCAGCGCGATCCCGACGACCTGGCCCTGACCACGGCCATCATCGCCATGGCCCACGCGCTGGGCATCACCGTGGTGGCCGAGGGCATCGAGCAGCAGGCGCAGTACGAACTGCTGGCGCAGCGCGGTTGCGACCTCGGCCAGGGCTACTGGCTCAGCCACCCGGTGACCGCCACCGAAGTGGTGCGGATGATCGAATCGGGCCTCTGACCGACGGTTGTTGTGTCGGGGTCAGATCCCTTTTCCGCAGGAAAAGGGATCTGACCCCCTGCGGAATTACACCGGGCGCTTGCTCGGATCGCCGGGCAGTTCGCGCACCAGCTTGGGAATCAGGTAACCGGACAGGCGTGCGGTCAGGCCGGCAATCAGCGCCTTGGCCCGGGCATCGTCCACTTCGAAGTGGGCCACGCCTTCGACCCGGTCCAGCTGGTGCAGGTAGTACGGCAGCACGCCGGCGGCGAAGCTGCGCTCGCTCAGGTCCTGCAGGGCCTGCACGCTGTCATTGACCCCGCGCAGCAACACCGCCTGGTTCAGCAGCTGGGCACCCAGGCCGCGCAGGCGGGCCATCGCCGCGTCCACGCTGGCATCGAACTCATTGGCGTGGTTGGCATGCACCACGATCGCCAGCGGCCACGGCAGGCTGCCCAGCCAGGAGACCAGTTCATCGTCCACGCGTTCCGGCAGCACGATCGGCAGCCGGGTGTGGATGCGCAGGCGGCGGATATGCGGGATGGCGCGCAGGGCGTCGGTCAGCTCGACCAGCTTGTGCGTGGCCAGCGACAGCGGGTCGCCGCCAGACAGGATCACCTCGTCGATGTCCGGATCGCCTGCGATGGCGGCCACCGCTTCCTGCCAGCCGCCCTTGGCGGCGTTCTCCGCGGCATAGTCGAAATGGCGGCGGAAGCAGTAGCGGCAGTTGATCGCGCAGCTGCCGGTGGCGACCAGCAGGGCGCGGCCGCGGTACTTCTGGATGACGCCGGTGGCCTTCCTGGCTGCACCATCGCCCACCGCATCGAAGCTGAATCCGGGCGCCGGACGCATTTCCTCGTCGATCGGCAGCACCTGGCGCAGCAGCGGATCGGCCGCGTCGCCGGGGCGCATGCGGGCCACGAAGCCTTCCGGAACGCGCAGCGCGAACTGGGCCATGGCCGCTTCCGAGACGCCCAGTGCCGCCGGGTCCAGCTGCAGCCGGGCCAGCAGGGCGTGCGGGTCGCGCAGCGCCTGGCGCCAGAGCTGCTGCCAGCGCGCGGGCGCACCGGGCGACTGGGGCCGGGGGAAGGCGGAAAGCTGCATGGAGAGGGGGCCTGCGGTTATCATGGGGGCAGAAAAACAGTCGCCCACCGGCATCCGGTGGGCTTTCCATTCTAACGGCTCGCCGCACCCGCGGCGTTTTTGCCACACAGGAGTTTACGCATGGCCAGCTACGGCATGAACGACGTCAAGAACGGGATGAAGATCCTGGTCAACAACCAACCGGCCGTCATCATCGACACCGAATACGTCAAGCCGGGCAAGGGCCAGGCCTTCACCCGCGTGAAGTACCGCCTGATCAAGGACGGCCGTACCCAGGAAGTCACCATGAAGTCGACCGACTCGCTGGATGCAGCCGACGTCGTCGATACCGACATGAACTTCATGTACAGCGACGGCGAATACTGGCACTTCATGGACCCGGAATCCTTCGAGCAGGTCCAGGCCACCAAGGCCGGCATGGGCGGCGCCGAGAAGTGGCTGAAGGGCGAAGAGTCCTGCGTGGTCACCCTGTGGAATGGCGAGCCGATCTTCGTGCAGCCGCCGAACTTCGTCGAGCTGAAGATCACCGAAACCGATCCGGGCGTCCGTGGCGACACCTCGGGCGGCGGCGGCAAGCCGGCGACCCTGGAAACCGGCGCCGTGGTGCGCGTGCCGCTGTTCGTCAACCAGGACGAAGTGATCCGCGTCGATACCCGTTCGGGCGAATACTCCGCACGCGTCAAGTAAGGTTCCGGCCACGGGCCGACCTTACGGTAGTGCCGGCCGCTGGCCGGGTACGCGCCATCGCATTCGCGCTGGCGCTCCCGTGATCTGCTTCGGCAGATCATGGGCCCCGCTTCACGAGTCTCCAGACCCCGCCGCTTCGCGGCAGCCCCTGACTCAGGGGCGTGTCCCCAGAAGTACCTCGCCGCCCCCCCAGCCAGTGAGCCCGCATGAGCGATAGCCCGCACCTCCCCGAAGCCTGCGACCTGCTCATCGAAGCCGGTTATGTCGTTCCGATCGAGCCGCATGCGGTGGTGCTGGAAGACCACGCCGTTGCCGTGCGTGGCAGCGAGATCGTCGCCATCCTGCCGCGTGCGGAAGCACGCGCACGCTTCCGCGCTGCGCAGGTGGTCAGCCGCCCCGAGGCTGCGCTGATGCCGGGCCTGGTCAACGCGCACACGCACAACCCGATGACCCTGCTGCGCGGCGTCGCCGACGACCTGCCGCTGATGACCTGGCTGCAGCAGCACATCTGGCCGGTGGAAGCGGCCGTGATCGGTCCTGAGTTCGTCGCCGACGGCACCACCCTGGCCATCGCCGAGATGCTGCGCGGCGGCACCACCTGCGCCAACGAGAACTACTTCTTCGGCGACGTGCAGGCCGCGGTCTACAAGAAGCACGGGTTCCGCGCGCTGGTCGGTGCGGTCATCATCGACTTCCCCACCGCCTGGGCCAAGACCGACGACGAGTACTTCGCCAAGGCCGGCGAACTGCACGACCAGTGGCGCACCGATCCGCTGATCGGCACCGCGTTCGCGCCGCATGCACCGTACACGGTCAACGATGCCAACTTCGAGCGGGTGCGGATGCTGTCCGACCAGCTCGACATGCAGGTGCACCTGCACACCCACGAGACCGCACAGGAAATCAACGATTCGATCAAGCTGCACGGCCAGCGCCCGCTGGCGCGGCTGGATCGGCTCGGCCTGGTCAACGACCGCCTGATCGCGGTGCACATGACCCAGCTGACCGATGCGGAAATCCACCTGTGCGCCGAGCGTGGCGTCAGCGTGGTGCATTGCCCGGAATCGAACCTGAAGCTGGCGTCCGGTTTCTGCCCGGCCTGTGCCCTGCAGCGCGCCGGCGTGAACCTGGCGATCGGCACCGATGGCTGCGCCAGCAACAACGACCTGGACATGTTCAGCGAGAACCGCACTGCGGCGATCCTGGCCAAGGCCGTGGCCGACGACGCCACCGCGCTGGACGCGGCGACCACGCTGCGCGCGTCCACGCTGGGCGGTGCCCGCGCGCTGGGCTTCGGTGACCGCATCGGTTCGATCGAAGTCGGCAAGCAGGCCGACCTGGTCTGCGTCGACCTGTCTGCGCTGGAAACCCAGCCGCTGCACAACGTGCTGTCGCAGCTGGTGTACGCCACCGGCCGCCAGCAGGTCAGCGACGTCTGGATTGCCGGCAAGCCGAAGCTGGTGCAGCGCGAACTGGTCGGCATGGACCTGCCGGGCATCATCGCCAACGCGCGCCAGTGGCGCGAGCGCATCCGCCATATCCGCGCCTGATCCCTGGCGCCGCAAGGACATCCCCCATGACTGCCCCCCACGCTTCCTCCAATTTCGATCAGGCCGAGCTGGACAAGTTCGCCGCACTGGCCAACCGCTGGTGGGATGCCGACGGCCCGCAGAAGCCGCTGCATGCGTTGAACCCGGTGCGCCTGCAGTACGTGGCCGACCGCGTGCCGCTGCGTGGCGCGCGCGTGCTCGACATCGGCTGCGGTGGTGGCCTGCTGAGTGAAGCGCTGGCCCAGGCCGGTGCCGACGTCACGGCCATCGACCTGGCCCCGGAACTGGTCAAGGTCGCGCGACTGCATGCGCTGGAAAGCGGCGCCCAGGTCGATTACCGCGTGCAGGCAGCCGAGGATCTGGCCGCCGAGCAGCCCGCCAGCTTCGACGTGGTGACCTGCATGGAAATGCTCGAGCACGTGCCCGATCCCGGCGCGATCATCGAGGCCTGCAAGCGCCTGCTGAAGCCGGGCGGGCATCTGTTCCTGTCGACCATCAACCGCACCGCCGCCGCGTTCGCGGTGGCGATCGTCGGCGCCGAGTACGTGGCCCGGCTGCTGCCCAAGGGCACCCACCACTACCAGGAATTCATCAAGCCGGCCGAGCTGGCGCGCTGGCTGCGCGAAGCCGACCTGCAGCTGGTGGACGTCAGCGGCATGGCCTACGAGCCGTGGCGCAACCATGCCCGCCTGAGCAGCCGCACCGACATCAACTACCTGGCCTACGCGGTCAAGCCGGCATGACCGCCGCCGGCTTTCCGCGCGCGGTGCTGTTCGACCTGGACGGCACCCTGCTGGACAGCGCACCGGATTTCGTCGCCACCTGCAACGCGATGCTGGCCGAACGCGGCCGTGCACCGGTCGATCCGGCGGTGCTGCGCCCGGTGGTCTCCAAGGGCTCGCGTGCGATGGTCGGGGCCGCCTTCCCGGACCTGGATGCCGCCGAGCGCGATGCGCTGATCCCGGAATTCCTGCAGCGCTACGAAGCGCTGATCGGCCAGCACGCGGTGCTGTTCGATGGCGTGGCCGGCATGCTCGCCGCGCTGGATGACGCCGGCACGGTGTGGGGCATCGTCACCAACAAGCCCGAGTACCTGGCACGCCTGATCCTGCCGCAGCACGGCTGGCAGCAGCGTTGCGCCGTGCTGGTGGGCGGTGACAGCCTGGCCGAGCGCAAGCCGCATCCGCTGCCGCTGCTGCACGCCGCGCAGGCGATTGCCGTTGCCGCCGAGGACTGCGTCTACGTGGGGGACGACGAGCGTGACATCATCGCCGCACGCGCGGCCGCGATGCCGTCGGTGGCGGCGCTGTGGGGCTACCGCCTGCACAGTGACGACCCGCTGGCGTGGCAGGCCGACGTGCTGGTCGAGAACGCCGAACTTCTGCAACTGGCCAGTCTCTGGCCGACCCGGCCGGCAGCCCCGGCCCAGCCGTAAGGAACCCCGTAGTGAGCAGTACCGCGCTGGACAGTTTCCTCGACAAGTGGCGCAGCCGCTGGCCGGAATGGTCGGTGGCCGCCCCGTTCGTGGCCGAATCACAACGCGAGCTGGCAGTGGCGTGGTTTGCGCTGCTGCAGGAGTTCGACGACATGCTCAACACCAGCGGCGATCCGCTGCCGGCCGACGCCAAGCTGGCGTGGTGGGGCGAGGAACTGCGCAGCTGGGCGGCACACCGTTCGCGCCACCCGCTGGGCCGCCTGCTGGAGCCGGTGCGTGCGCCGTGGGCGCAGCTGGCCGAGGCGCTGCCGGATCTGGTCGAGGCGCGCACCGTTGCATTGGACGTGGCCGGTGCCGAGCGCGCGCTGGCCCATTACGCTGACGCCGTGGCTGCGGTGGAAGTGGCGCTGTTCGCGGACAAGCCGCGCACCGGTGCCGGTCGTGCGGTGCAGCTGCAGACCCTGGCCCAGCGCCTGCAGGATGCCGGCGTGGCCGGTGTGCCGCGCAGCCTGCTGGATGAAGATTCCAGTACGGCCGCGCAGCGCTGGGCGCAGCACCTGTTGAAGGGGTGGAGCACCCGCGTGCCCGGCCCGCGCGCGCGCCGCGTGTGGTCCAGCCTGGCGCGTGCACGCCTGGCGGCGCAGGCCGCGGGCAAGCCGATCGAAGCCACCCCGGTGCGCACCCTGCTGCGCGTGTGGTGGGCGGCGCGCGGTTGATCCAACGTACCGGGTAGTGCCGGCCACTGGCCGGCATCCAGCAGGCGCCGAAGAGGATGAGGTTGCCGGCCAGCGGCCGGCACTACCGTTATTTGCGTTCCAGCACCAGCAACGGGTCGATACGGGTATCGAACCAGTTCATGCCCCAGTGCAGGTGCGGCCCGGTGGCGCGTCCGGTGGCGCCGACCGCGGCGATCACCTGGCCCTGTTCCACGCGGTCGCCGACTTTCACGTCGATGCGCGACAGGTGCAGGAAGTTGGAACTGACCCCGAAGCCGTGATCAAGCAGCAGCGTGCCACCGGTCAGATACAGGTCCGGGCCGGCGAAGGTGACGATGCCGGCAGCCGGCGCCTTCACCGGGGTGCCGGTCGGCACCGCGATGTCCATGCCGGAGTGACCGGCGCCGGGCTGGCCGTTGTACACCCGCGCATTGCCGAAGCGGCCGCTGATGCGGCCCTGTACCGGCCAGATGAAGGTCTGGGTGAAGTCGGTGCGGTCGTCGTCGCGCGAACGTGCGGCGGTCACCTGCGCCTGTTCGCGCTTGATCCGCTCGGCGATCGCCGGCGGCGGATTGACCGTCTTCGGTGGCACGCCGTTGACCCGCTCGGTCGGCCAGTCGCGCGGCGTCACCGCGATGGTTGCGGTCTCGCTGCCACCGTCGGGCCGTTGCACCTGCACGCGCAGCGGACCCTTCTCGTCGCGGCCGATGCCGAACACCACGCTGCCATAACCGCTCACCCGCAGCTGGCGGCCGGCGTACTGCACGCGGCTGCCGGCGGGAACCTTGCCGATCACCAGCGCGCCCTGCGACGCACTGGCCGGGAACACCACGCGGCTGTCGATCAGGCGGCCGATGCCATCCTGCGCGTGCAGCGTGGGTACGGAAAACAGGGGCGTGGCCAGCAGCGCCCCGATCAGAAGTGCCGAACGCATCAGCGGTCGTAGGTCATGCGCTGGCCGGCCGGTTCGCCCACCAGTTTGCTGCCGTCCCACACCAGCTGGCCGTTGACCCAGGTGGAGGCGATGCGCGAACGGAAGGTGGTGCCTTCAAACGGCGACCAGCCGCACTTGGACAGCACGTCCTCGCGCTTGACCGTGAACGGCACGTCCTCGACCAGCACCAGGTCGGCGAAGTAGCCCTCGCGCAGGAAACCGCGCTCCTCCACATCGAACAGCTGCGCCGGGGCATGCGCGAATTTCTGCACCACCTGCTCGCGGGTCAGCTTGCCTTCGTGCACACGCTCCAGCGCGGCCACCAGCGCATATTGCACCAGCGGCAGGCCAGAGGGCGCCTGCGCGTAGGGCTTCTGCTTCTCTTCCCAGGTGTGCGGCGCATGGTCGGTGGCCAGCACGTCCAGCACGTCGTCGGCCAGCGCAGCGGTGATCGCCTCGCGGTCGGACACTTCCTTGATCGCCGGGTTGCACTTGATCAGGTTGCCCTTGGTCGCATAGTCCGGGCGCGCGAAATGCAGGAAGTGCACGCAGGTTTCGGCGGTGATCTGCTTGCGGCTGCCGTCGGCACGGATCAGCGGGCCCTTCTCGAACAGTGCCAGCTCGTCGGCGGTGGAAATGTGCAGCACGTGCAGGCGGGTGCCGTGCTTGCGTGCCAGCGACATCGCCAGCCGGGTCGACTTGATGCAGGCCTCGCGCGAGCGGATGTCCGGGTGCATGTCCGGGGTCAGCGCGTCGCCGTACTTCTCCTGGAAGGCCTTCAGGTTGGCATCGATCATCGGCGTGTCTTCGCAGTGCGTGATGATCGGGGTCGGGCATTCGCGGAAGATCGCGTCCAGCGTTTCCGGATTGTCGACCAGCATGTTGCCGGTGGACGCGCCCATGAACACCTTGACGCCCGGGGCCTTCTTCGGGTCCAGGGCGCGGATCGCCTCCAGGTTGTCATTGCTGGCGCCGTGGTAGAAGCCATAGTTGGCCCAGGCACGGCCGCGCGCGAGTTCGTACTTGGCTTCCAGGATGGTCGAATCCAGCGTCGGCGGGTTGGTGTTGGGCATGTCCATGAAGCTGGTCAGGCCACCGGCCACGGCCGCCGCCGACTCGCTGGCGATGTCGCCCTTGTGGGTCAGGCCCGGTTCGCGGAAGTGCACCTGGTCATCGATCATGCCGGGCAGCAGCCAGCGCCCGGCCGCGTCCACCACCTGCTCGCCGTCGCGCGGCGCGAGCCCGCTGCCGATCTGCGCGATCCGGCCGTTCTCGATGCGCAGGTCACCATCGAAGGTGCGGCCTTCGTTGACCATGCGGGCGTTGGTGATGAGGGTGGAGGACATGTCAGTGTTTTCCTGTGCAACGGCAAGAGGGGGCGTTGGGGGACTCGGGCACGGGATCGAAGCCGCCGGGATGGAACGGATGGCAGCGGCCCAGCCGGCGCGCAGCCAGCCAACTGCCGCGCAGCGGGCCGTGCCGCGAGATGGCGTCCATCGCGTATTCAGAACAGCTCGGCACGAAACGGCAGCGCGGCCCCAGCATGGGGCTGATGAAGCGCTTGTAGAAGCGCAGCAGGGCGATGAGCAGGCGCGAGATCACCCAGTCATCTTATGCCAGTTGGCATGAAGGCCGCATTTGTGCAGGATGGGCCGTTGGTCGCATGTCGCCGATGGCCTGCGACCGGTACCAGCACCGTCGGGTGCTGGCCAGGTTCCGTACCGCGCAAGGCGGTCCGTGTTCGTCGGACTGCCCTCCAGGGCGCCTTGGCTCCAGGACTGAATGGAGCAGGGTGCCAAGGTTGCTGCTGCGGGTCGGGTAGGCTATAAAGGCCCGCTTTCCCGGGCCCCGGGAAATCCAAGGAAGAGCGTTTCGTGGCTGCTAAAAAAACTGCAAAGAAGGCCGCAACGGCCGCCAAGAAAACCGCCAAGCCTGTTGTGAAGAAGTTGGCGGCAAAGCCCGTTGCCAAGAAGCCGGCCAGCAAGCCGGTCAGCAAGGCAGCGTCCTCGCAACCGGCGGCCAGGAAGGCCACCGCAAAGAAAGCGCCGGCCAAGGCAACCAAGCCGGTGGCAAAGAAGGCCGCTGCCGCGCCCGCCAAGGCCAAGCCTGCTGCTGGCAAGAAGGCGCCAGTGGTGAAGAAGGCCACCAGCAAGGCCGCGCCGGCAAAGAAGGCCGCCGCCAAGCCGGTGGCCAGCAAAGCAGCCGCCAAGCCGGCGCCGAAGGCGACGGTGAAGAAGGCGGCAGCCAAGCCGGTCGCCAAGCCGGCGGCGAAGAAGGTGCCAGCGGCCAAGCCGGTCGCCACGCCCGCTGCTGCAAAGAAGGTTGCCAAGAATGTCGCCGCGCCGGCCGCAAAGCCGACGCCGGCCCCTGTAGTGAAGTCCGCACCGAAGCCTGCCGCCAAGGCGGCTCCGGCCAAGCCTGTCCCGGCCAAGACCGTGGCAGTGGCAGCAGCCCAACCGGCTTCCAAGCCGGCCCCGGCCGCCGCCCCTGCCGCTGCGAAGGCCCCGCAATCCAAGAATCCCGTGCCCGTTTCGAAATCGCCTGCCAAATCCGCCGTGAAATCCGATTCCGCCCCGAAGACCGTGTCGCGCCCTGTCGGCAAGGTTGCCGTGGCCGTCGCCGCCCGCTCGGCAGCACCGGCCCCGCGCAGCAAGTACAAGGTGGTCGAATACAAGACCGACGAGGCCACCGGCCGCCCGATCCTCCCGGCTGGCTACAAGCCGTCCTCGGAAGAGGAATACATGAGCCCGCTGCAGCAGGAGTACTTCCGCCAGCGCCTGCAGAACTGGCGCGCGGACCTGGTGGAGGAGTCCAAGCAGACCATCGAGAACCTGCGCGAGGAAGTGCGTGACATCGGTGACGAAGCCGAGCGCGCGACCCGCGAGACCGAGAACTCGCTGGAACTGCGTACCCGCGACCGCTACCGCAAGCTGATCGGCAAGATCGACAGCACCCTGAAGCGCCTGGAAGCCGGCGACTACGGTTACTGCGTCGACACCGGCGAAGAGATTGGCCTGGAGCGCCTGGAAGCGCGCCTGACCGCCGAGCGCACCATCGACGCCCAGGAGCGTTGGGAGCACCTGCAGAAGCAGCAGGGCGACTGATTCCTGATCGTTGTCTGGTCATGCAGAAAACCCGGCCTTGGCCGGGTTTTTTGTTGGCGGATCGTTGGTACGCGATCGTGGCTGGCACGGGCAGTGGTGAACCTTGTTGGGTCCGCCTTGTAGCGAGCCGAGCACCGCAGGGGAATCAGGGGCGAAGAGGCCGCTCTATCCCGTAGAGCCGACTGCTGGTCGGCTCGCTCTCCGCGCCGTCCCCTGATTCACCGAGGAGCACAGGACACCGGTGCGCAGCACCGGCTCGCGGATGGCGGCGCGTTTCTTTGGTTACTTTCTTTTCGCGAAAAGAAGGTGACAAGCCCAATCATCGACGGAGAGCAACGGCCCCAGCCAAACGCCCGGCGCCGCCGAATCCGCTGTTCGCAGCGTCACTGCAGGTCGCGAAGATTCAGTTTCCGCAGCGTCGGGTTCTTCCACGCGGTGATCCCGGCCACGCTCAGCACCGCAAACCCACCCAGCACCACGGCCGGGACCAGGCCGAGCAGTTTCGCCATCGTGCCGGCATAGAACGCGCCCAGCTCGTTGGACGAACTGATGAAGATGCCGTTGATCGACGATACGCGACCGCGCATCTCTTCCGGCGTGGCCAGCTGCAGGATGGTCGAGCGGATCACCACCGAAACGCCATCGAAGGCGCCGTAGAACAGCAGGATCAGCGCCGACAGCCAGAAGTGCTGCGACAGCCCGAAGCCGATCACGCACAGGCCGAACCCGGCCACCGCGAACAACAGCACGCGGCCGGCGTTGCGGTGCAGCGGGTGGCGCGCCAGCCACAGGCCGACGCACACCGAGCCCAGCGCCGGCATGGCGCGCAGGATGCCCAGGCCTTCCGGGCCGTGGTGCAGGATCTCGTGCAGGAACGCCGGCAGCATCGCCACCACGCCCCCCAGCAGCACCGAGAACATGTCCAGCGCCATTGCGCCGACCATGATCCGGTTGCCGACCACGAAGCGCGCGCCTTCGGCGATGCTCTTGAAGATCGGGGCGGCCGGGCCGGCATGCACCGGTTCTTCCACCTTCAGCGTGGCCAGACAGGCCATCGCCACCAGCGCGAAGGCGGTGGCCACCGCGTAGGACAGGCTCTTGCCACCGAAGCCGACCAGCACGCCGCCCAGTGCCGGGCCGGCGATCATGCCGGCCTGGAACACCACCGCGCCCAGGCCGGCGCCACGGGCGAACTGGTCACGGGCCAGAACGCGCGCGAACAGGGCGTTGTAGATCGGCGACAGGAAGGCGCGGACCATGCCGGTCAGTGCGATGGCCGCATAGATCGGCCACACGCCGGCAATCGGCAGCCAGCCCATGGCCACGCTGGTCAGCACCAGGGCGGTGGCGATCAATCCGCAGCAGGCGACCATGCCCAGGCGGCGCCGCGGCAGGTGGTCCACCAGGTAACCGGCGAACGGCGCCACGCAGAAGAACGGCACGACCTCGGCCAGGCCGATCAGGCCCAGCGAGAACGGATTGCGGGTGACTTCGTAGATGTGCCAGCCAACGGTGACTGCGACCACCTGGTAGGACAGCATCGCAAAGATGCGGTACGCCAGCAGCCTGGCGAAGCCGGGCCGGGACAGCAGGCCCAGCGCGGTGTCTTCGGCCGTGGCAGGTTCGCTCACGACGGGTCGCGCTGCAGCTGGGCCTGCGCGGTCTCGCGGATGAAGGCCAGCATCGCTGCCACGCCGTTGCTGCGGGTGGGCGAGAGGTGGCGGGCCAGGCCGATGTCCTGGATGTAGCTCGGCTCGGTGTCCAGGATTTCCCGCGCCGAGCGCCCGGAGTACACGCGCAGGGCCAGGAAGATCAGGCCGGAGACAATCGCCGAATCACTGACGGCATGGAAGCGCAGCGACTGCGCGTTGCCTTCGGGCACGATCCAGACCATCGACTGGCAGCCGAGCAGGCGATGCTGTTCGGTCTTCCAGTCTTCAGGGAAGGGCGGCAGCTTGCGGCCGAGGTCGATCAGGTACTGGTAGCGCTCGGACCAGTCGCCGAAGAAGCCGAATTCCTCGGCGATGGCGGCCTGGGCCTCGGCGGCGGTGGGTTCAAGCGGGAACGGGGAGTCGGTCACAACAGTCTCTACGGTGGGGCGTGGCCGGCGGACCGGCCACGGGGCAGGGCGGGTCGTCAGCCGCGCTTGCGCGACCAGCGCACGCCCTGCGGGGTGTCTTCCAGCACGATGCCTTCGGCGGCCAGCTGGTCGCGGATGGCGTCGGAACGGGCGAAGTCGCGCGCCTTCTTGGCGGCGGCACGCGCATCGATCAGGCCCTGGATGCGGGCATCGTCGCCGTCATCGCTGGCGGTGGTGCCGAACCACTGTGCCGGATCGGCCTGCAGCAGTCCCAGCGCCAGGCCGGCACCGAGCAGCTCACCCTTCAGGCGTGCCTGCTCTGCCGGCTCGGTGGCCCGGCGCGCATCGGCGGCGATGCGGGCCACTTCGGCCAGTGCCTGCGGCGTGTTGAGGTCATCATCCAGGGTGGCCTCGACCGTGGCCGGGATCGCCACGACCGCCTCGACCGATGCCAGTTCGCGCAGGGTGCCGTACAGGCGGTCCAGGGTGCGCACCGACTGCTCGATCAGTGCATCGGACCAGTCCAGCGGCTGCCGGTAGTGGGCCGACAGCAGGGCCAGGCGCAGCGCTTCCGGCGGATGCTGGCGCACCAGGTCGTGCACGCGCTCGATGTTGCCCAGCGACTTGCTCATCTTGGCGCCGCCGAAGTTGAGCATGCCGTTGTGCAGCCAGAAGCGGGCGAAGATCCTGCCGCCGTGGGCGCATTCGCTCTGCGCGATCTCGTTCTCATGGTGCGGGAACTGCAGGTCGACGCCGCCGGCGTGGATGTCGATGGTCTCGCCCAGGTGGGCGGCGGCCATCGCCGAGCATTCGATATGCCAGCCCGGACGGCCCCGGCCCCACGGCGATTCCCAACCGGGCAGGTCGTCGCTGGACGGCTTCCACAGCACGAAATCGCCCGGGTCACGCTTGTACGGTGCCACGTCGACGCGGGCACCGGCCAGCATTTCGTCCGGGTCGCGGCGCGAAAGCTTGCCGTAGCCGTCGAAGCTGGCCACCGCGAACAGCACGTGGCCCTCGGCGGCATAGGCATGCCCATTGGCGATCAGCTGCTCGATCATCGCGATGATCTGCGGCATGTGCGCGGTCACTTCCGGCTCGATGTCCGGCGGCACCACGCCCAGCGCGGCCATGTCTTCACGGTAGGCGGCGGCGAAGCGGTCGGTGATGGTGCTGATCGGCACCCCCTGCTCGCGCGCGGCGGTGTTGATCTTGTCGTCCACGTCGGTGATGTTGCGGGCGTAGCGCAGTGCGCCGAAACGGCGCCGCAGCAGGTCGGCCAGCACCCCGAACACCACCGGGCCACGGGCGTTGCCGATGTGCACGTAGTTGTAGACCGTCGGGCCGCACACATACAGGGTCGGACAGGCCGGGTCGAGCGGGGTGAACGGTTCGAGCTGGCGAGTCAGGTTGTTGTGCAGGCGCAGGGTCATGGGGCTGTGGCTGGGGGACAAGCCTGTGATTTTAGAACGTGTCGCGCCCCTTTGGGGGCACCGGTTGCCACCGGTGGACGCCGGTTGTTCCAGGGTGGGGTGGGCAGGAGCGGCGTGGACGGGTAATGTTCAGCCCCTTGCGCTCGCCACTGCCTACACTATTGCCGTGTCCTTGCTCCCGTCGCCAATGAAACCCACCGCGTTGCTGACCCTGGCCTGCCTGTCGGCGCTGCCCGCCGTGGTGCTGGCGCAGGAGGCCGAGCCCCGCAACCGGGTGGTGATCGTGGAGAACGTGAAGTTCGACTACGCACAGGTGCTGAATGTCGAACCGGTGTTCCAGACCCTGCGCGCAACCCGCACCGAGGAGCATTGCGAGCCGGTGTCGACCCGCACTCTGGCCCCGGTCAACGTGACCGGCGAGGAACCGGTCGAGGACAAGGGCCGGATCAGCCGCTTCTGGGACTCGGTGCGCTCGATGTTCAAGCGCAGCGATGACGAGGTTTCCGAGGACCCCGCTGCCGAGACGCCCGCCCCGGCCCCGGCCAGCAACGGGCCGATGCTGACCCGCGACTGCCGCATCGTGCCGGTGGGGCGTGAATTCCGCCGCCCCATCGCCTATGACGTGGATTACGTCTACAAGGGCACCAAGTACCGCTCGCGGCTGCCGGAAGACCCCGGCAACCGGCTCAAGATCCGGGTGTCGATCACCCCGTGGGTCGGCCCTGAGCAGGGCACGGCCAGCAATCCCTGATTCTGCGACCCGGGCCCCTTGCGCCGGCCCCGGTCGCATGCAAAGATATCCGGCCATGAAGCTCACCGACTTCCAGCACGACAGCAGCGCAGCCCGACAGGCGTCGGGCATGACCTCGCGTGCGCGTCGACCGGAACCCCACATTCTCGCTGGGTAACCGGAGCTTTTTGCTGTTCGTCCGAAAAAAACCCAGCCCGCCGGCTGGGTTTTTTCGTTTCCGCGTTCTGAAAGCTGCAACTGCAACCTTTTCGCTCCACCTTTGCTTCCTGTTTTCCCTTCCACCGCGTCGAACCCGGCGCCGCCACGCAAGGAAAGATGATGTCCCCCAAGCACTTCCTGAACACCCAGGACTGGAGCCGCAGCGATCTTGATGCGCTGTTGACCCAGGCGGCGCTGTTCAAGCGCAACAAGCTCGGCGACCAGCTCAAGGGCAAGTCGATCGCGCTGGTGTTCTTCAACCCGTCCATGCGCACCCGCACCAGTTTCGAACTGGGCGCGTTCCAGCTCGGCGCCCATGCGGTGGTGCTGCAGCCGGGCAAGGATGCGTGGCCGATCGAGTTCAACCTCGGCACGGTGATGGACGGCGATACCGAGGAGCACATTGCGGAAGTGGCCAAGGTGCTGGGCCGTTACTGCGACATCATCGCCGTGCGTGCGTTCCCGAAATTCCAGGACTGGGCGTACGACCGCCAGGACATCGTCCTCAACAGCTTCGCCAGGTATTCGCCGGTGCCGGTCATCAACATGGAGACCATCACCCACCCGTGCCAGGAGCTGGCCCACATCATGGCGCTGCAGGAGCACTTCGGCACCCAGGACCTGCGTGGCAAGAAGTACGTGCTGACCTGGACCTACCACCCCAAGCCGCTCAACACCGCCGTGGCCAACTCGGCGCTGACCATCGCCACCCGCATGGGCATGGACGTGACCCTGCTGTGCCCGACGGCCGACTACATCCTCGACGAGCGCTACATGGGCTGGGCCGAGCAGAACGTGGCCGAGAGCGGCGGTTCGCTGAAGATCAGCCATGACATCGACAGCGCCTACGCCGGCGCCGACGTGGTCTACGCCAAGAGCTGGGGCGCGCTGCCGTTCTTCGGCAACTGGGAGCCGGAAAAGCCGATCCGTGACCAGTTCAAGCACTTCATCGTCGACGAACGGAAGATGGCGCTGACCAACAACGGTGTGTTCAGCCACTGCCTGCCGCTGCGCCGCAACGTGAAGGCCACCGACGCGGTGATGGATTCGCCGCAGTGCATCGCCATCAACGAAGCCGAGAACCGCCTGCACGTGCAGAAGGCGATCATGGCGGCGGTTGCCGGGCGCTAGATCGCACAAGGGGTAGGGCCGACCGCTGGTCGGCTGCTCCCGCAGCGGCGCATCCAACATTTCGGCCGACCAATGGTCGGCTCTACCGAATTCTCATCCCCCAAGTGGACCTGACCCCCATGAGCAACAAAGACGTCGTTCTCGCCTTCTCCGGCGGCCTGGATACCAGCTTCTGCGTGCCGTACCTGCAGGAGCGTGGCTACAACGTGCACACCGTGTTCGCCGACACCGGCGGCGTGGATGATGAGGAGCGCGACTTCATCGAAAAGCGCGCCGCCGAACTGGGCGTGGCCAGCCACGTCACCGTCAACGGTGGCCCGGCCATCTGGGAAGGCTTTGTCAAGCCGTTCGTCTGGGCCGGCGAAGGCTACCAGGGCCAGTACCCGCTGCTGGTCTCGGACCGCTACCTGATCGTCGATGCCGCGCTGAAGCGTGCCGCCGAACTGGGTACCCACATCATCGCCCACGGCTGCACCGGCATGGGCAACGACCAGGTCCGCTTCGACCTGGCCGTGAAGGCACTGGGCGATTACCAGATCATCGCGCCGATCCGCGAGATCCAGAAGGAACACACCCAGACCCGCGCCTACGAGCAGAAGTACCTGGAAGAGCGTGGCTTCGGCGTGCGCGCCAAGCAGCAGGCCTACACCATCAACGAGAACCTGCTGGGCCTGACCATGTCCGGCGGCGAGATCGACCGGTGGGAAGCCCCGGGCGAGGGCGCGCGCGGCTGGTGCGCACCGCGCAGCGAGTGGCCGGAACAGGCGCTGACCGTCACCCTGAAGTTCGTTGAGGGCGAAGCCGTCGAACTGGATGGCAAGGCGCTGCCGGGCGACCAGATCCTGGCCCAGCTCAACAAGCTATTCGCCCCGTACGGCGTGGGTCGCGGCGTCTACACCGGCGACACCGTGATCGGCCTGAAGGGCCGCATCGTGTTCGAGGCCCCGGGCCTGGTCTCGCTGCTGGCCGCACACCGCGCGCTGGAAGATGCGGTGCTGACCAAGCAGCAGAACCGCTTCAAGCCGGACGTGGCGCGCAAGTGGGTGGAGCTGGTGTACGAAGGCTTCTACCACGACCCGCTGAAGACCGATATCGAAGCCTTCCTGAAGTCCTCGCAGGCCAAGGTCAACGGTGAAGTGGTGCTGGAAACCCGTGGTGGCCGCGTCGATGCGGTGGCCGTGAAGTCGCCGCACCTGCTCAACACCAAGGGCGCCACCTACGCGCAGTCGGCCGACTGGGGCGTGGAGGAGGCCGAAGGTTTCATCAAGCTGTTCGGCATGAGCTCCACTGTCTATGCGCAGGTCAATCGCGGTTGACCTGTGACGGGGGGCCGGCCGCTGGCCGGCGCCTCGCAACGTCGATGGAGGGTAGTGCCGGCCGCTGGCCGGCTCGTGGCACGGCCGGATCATTGCGGAGCCGGCCAGCGGCCGGCACTACCGATTTCGAACCCTACGGATATTCAGACACATGCTTGACCAGACGCTCGATCACCTGCAGGCCCTGGTGTCCTTCGACACCCGCAACCCGCCGCGTGCGATCACCACCGGTGGCATCTTCGATTACCTGCGCGCGAACCTGCCCGGCTTCAATGTCGAGGTGATCGACCATGGCGCCGGTGCGGTCAGCCTGTACGCCGTGCGTGGTACGCCGAAGTACCTGTTCAACGTGCATCTGGATACCGTGCCCGATTCGCCGCACTGGAGTGCCGACCCGCACGTGATGCGCCGGCTGGATGACCGCGTGGTCGGCCTCGGCGTGTGCGACATCAAGGGCGCGGCCGCGGCGCTGGTGGCCGCGGCGAATGCCAGCGACGGTGATGCCGCCTTCCTGTTCTCCAGCGACGAGGAGGCCAATGATCCGCGCTGCATCGCCGCCTTCCTGGCCCGTGGACTGCCGTATGAAGCGGTGCTGGTGGCCGAACCGACGATGAGCGAAGCGGTGCTCGCGCACCGTGGCATCAGTTCGGTGCTGATGCAGTTCGCCGGCCGTGCCGGGCACGCCTCGGGCAAGCAGGATGCGGCCGCCAGCGCGCTGCACCAGGCCATGCGCTGGGGCAACCGCGCGCTGGACCATGTGGAATCGCTGGCCTCGGCCCGCTTTGGTGGACTGACCGGCCTGCGTTTCAACATCGGCCGCGTTGAAGGCGGGATCAAGGCCAACATGATCGCGCCGGCTGCCGAAGTGCGGTTCGGGTTCCGCCCGCTGCCGTCGATGGACATCGACGGCCTGCTGGCGACCTTCGCCGGTTTCGCCGAACCGGACGCTGCCGTGTTCACCGAGACCTTCCGTGGCCCGAGCCTGCCGGCCGGTGACATCGCCGAAGCCGAGAACCGCCGCCTGCTGGCGCGTGACGTGGCCGATGCGCTGGAGCTGCCGATCGGCAATGCCGTGGATTTCTGGACCGAGGCGTCGCTGTTCTCGGCCGCTGGCTACACCACGCTGGTGTTCGGCCCGGGCGACATCGCCCAGGCCCACACCGCCGACGAATTCGTGACGCTGGACCAGCTGCAGCGCTATACCCACGCCGTGCACCGGATCATCGCCGCCGGCGCCTGATCGACCCTACAACGCCGCCCGGCCCCGGCCGGGTGGAACTGCAACGCGGCGACCGCCGCCTGTGACGAAACCGAAATGTCTCCTGCCCTCCAGCCTCACCGCCAGACCCGCCAGACCATCGTGCGCCTGCTCTCCAGCATGGCCAGCGCGAAGGAGATCAGCCAGTACCTCAAGCGCTTCTCGCAGCTGGATGCCAAGCGCTTCGCCGTGGTCAAGGTCGGCGGCGCAGTGCTGCGCGACGACCTCGACGCGCTGACCTCCTCGCTGTCGTTCCTGCAGGAAGTCGGGCTGACCCCGATCGTGCTGCACGGCGCCGGCCCGCAGCTGGACGCCGAGCTGTCGGCCGCCGGCATCGAGAAGCAGACGGTCAACGGCCTGCGCGTGACCTCGCCGGAAGCGCTGGCGATCGTGCGCCGGGTGTTCCAGCAGTCCAACCTGCGCCTGGTCGAAGCGCTGCAGCAGAACGGTGCGCGTGCCACCTCGATCACCGGTGGCGTGTTCGAGGCCGAGTACCTGGACGTGGACACCTACGGCCTGGTCGGCGAGGTGAAGAAGGTCAACCTGGCCCCGATCGAGGCCAGCCTGCGCGCCGGCTCGATCCCGGTCATCACCAGCCTGGGCGAAACCGCGGGCGGGCAGATCCTCAACGTCAACGCCGACTTCGCCGCCAATGAACTGGTGCAGGAACTGCAGCCGTACAAGATCATCTTCCTGACCGGCACCGGTGGCCTGCTGGACGAGCAGGGCAACGTGATCGACTCGATCAACCTGTCCACCGAGTACGACCACCTGATCGCGCAGCCATGGATTCACGGCGGCATGAAGGTGAAGATCGAGCAGATCAAGGATCTGCTTGATCGCCTGCCGCTGGAATCGTCGGTATCGATCACCCGGCCGGCCGACCTGGCCAAGGAACTGTTCACCCACAAGGGCTCGGGCACGCTGGTGCGCAAGGGCGAGAAGGTGCTGCGCGCCACCGCCTGGGACGAACTGGACCTGCCGCGCCTGAAGGGCCTGATCGAGTCCAGCTTCGGCCGCACCCTGGTGCCGGACTACTTCGAGAAGACCCGGCTGCTGCGTGCCTATGTCAGCGAGAACTACCGCACCGCCGTGATCCTCACCGACGAGGCCGAGGGCGTGTACCTGGACAAGTTCGCCGTGCTCGACGATGCGCAGGGCGAAGGCCTGGGCCGTGCGGTCTGGAACGTGATGCTGGAGGAAACCCCGCAGCTGTTCTGGCGTTCGCGCCATGGCAATCCGATCAATCATTTCTACTACGCCGAATCCGATGGCTGCTACAAGCAGGATCACTGGAAGGTGTTCTGGTTCGGTGCCGATGGCATCGACCGCATCAAGACCTATGTCGACCACTGCGCCCAGCGCGCGCCGAGCCTGCTGGGGTGAGCGATGAGCCCTCCTGACGCCTGGAACGCGGTTCCCACCCTGCGCGGCCAGCACGTGACGCTGCAGCCGCTGCAGCCTGCACACGTGCCGGGCCTGCGCGATGCGCTCGAAGACAGTGGCCTTGACCAGCTCTGGTACACCCAGGTGCCGTCGCCGCAGCAGGTCGAGCCCTATGTGCAGGCGGCGCTGCAGGCACAGAGCGAAGGCAAGGTGCTGCCGTTCGTGATCCGCGACGCGGCCGGCGCCATCATCGGCAGCACGCGCTTCTACGACATGGACGCCAGCGTGCCCAGGCTCAGCCTCGGCTACACGTGGTACACGCCGCGCGTGCAGCGCACCGGTGCCAACACCGAAGCCAAGCTGTTGCTGCTGCAGCATGCGTTCGAGGTGATGGGCTGCATCAGCGTGGTGCTGGAAACCAGCTGGTTCAATCTCACCTCGCGCACCGCCATCGCCCGCCTCGGCGCCAAGCAGGATGGCGTGCTGCGCAACCACAAGCGGCACGCCGACGGCACGCCGCGCGACACCGTCATCTTCTCCATCATCGACGCGGAATGGCAGGGCGTGAAGCGCCACCTGCAGTACCGCCTGGACAGCCACGCATGAACGATTCGACCTTCACCCTGGGCATTGTCGGTGCCCGCGGCCATACCGGCGCCGAGCTGATCAAGCTGGTGGCCGCCCACCCGCGGCTGGAACTGGCTTTCGTCTCCTCGCGCGAGCGCGCCGGGCAGCGCCTGTCCGACCACCATCCGGAATTCCAGGGGCACCTGCAGTACGAGAACCTGGACGCCGACGCGGTGGCCGCCAAGGGCGTGGACGCGGTGATCCTGGCCCTGCCCAACGGCCTGGCCGCGCCGTTCGTGGCCGCGCTGGACGCAGCGAAGCCGGATACCGTCATCGTCGATCTCTCGGCCGACTACCGTTTCGACAACGGCTGGTACTACGGCCTGCCGGAGCTGACCCGCGGCCGCTACACCGGCCAGAAGCACATCAGCAACCCGGGCTGCTATGCCACGGCGATGCAGCTGGCGGTGCATCCGCTGCTGGACCTGCTGGCCGGCCCGCCGCAGTGCTTCGGTGTGTCCGGCTACTCCGGCGCCGGCACCACGCCGTCGGACAAGAACAACGTCGAACTGCTGGCCGACAACCTGATGCCGTATGCGCTGACCAACCACGTGCACGAGCGCGAGGTGTCGGTGCAGCTGGGCGTGGCCGTGGAATTCATGCCGCACGTCGCGCCGCACTTCCGGGGCATCACGCTGACCGCCAACCTGTGGCTGAACCGCGTGCAGACCCGCGAACAGATCGTCGAGCGCTTCCAGCAGGCCTATGCCGGTGAACCCCTGATCGAAGTGGTGGATGAAGCGCCGTGGGTCAGCCGCATCGCCGGCCGCCACGGTGCCCAGGTCGGTGGCTTCACGCTCGCGCCGGGCGGCAAGCGGGTGGTCGTGGTGGCAACCCTGGACAACCTGCTGAAGGGCGCGGCCACCCAGGCCATGCAGAACCTCAACCTTGCGCTGGGCATCGACGAACTGACGTCGATCCCGCACTGAACACGCCTTCCGGAGCCCCCATGGCAGACCTTCTTTGGCAGAAGCCCGGCGTCGCTGTCGACGCCCAGATCCAGACCTTCCTCGCCGGCGACGACGTGATCCTCGACCGCGAGTTCTTCCTGCACGACATTGCCGCCAGCGCCGCGCATGCGCAGGGCCTGCAGCACATCGGCATCCTCAGCGCCGATGAGCTGGCCGGCCTGCTGCGCGAACTGGACGCGCTGGCGCAGGACTTCCGTGAGGGCCGCTTCGTGCTCGATACCCAGTATGAGGATGGCCACTCGGCGATCGAAGCACGGCTGACCGAGCGTCTCGGCGATGCCGGCCGCAAGATCCACACCGGTCGCAGCCGCAACGACCAGATCCTGGTGGCCACCCGTCTGTGGCTGAAGGAGAAGCTGCAGCGCGTGGCGCAGCTCAGCGCGGAAGTGGCCAAGGTCGCGCTCGACCGTGCGCAGGCCGAGAAGGCCCTGCCGATTCCCGGATACACCCACATCCAGCGCGCCGTGGTGTCCTCGGCGGGCATGTGGTGGGCCGGCTGGGCCGAGGCCTTCATCGACAACGCCATCCGCGCCCGCGACACCCTTGCGCTGGTCGACGCCAATCCGTTGGGTACCGCTGCCGGCTACGGCGTGAACCTGCCGCTGGACCGCGAGCACACCACGGCGGCGCTCGGCTTCGCGCGCATGCAGATCTCGCCGATCTATGCGCAGCTGTCGCGCGGCAAGTTCGAGCTGGCAGCGCTGGAAGCCCTCGGTGGCGCCACGCTGGACCTGCGCCGCATCGCCTGGGACCTGTCGCTGTTCACCAGCGCCGAGTTCGGCTTCGTCGCGCTGCCGGCGCAGTACACCACCGGCAGTTCGATCATGCCCAACAAGCGCAATCCGGACGTGATCGAGCTGATGCGCGCCACCCACGCCAGCGTCGCTGCCGCGCGCACCGAGATCGAGCAGCTGCTGTCGCTGCCCTCGGGTTATCACCGCGACCTGCAATCGTCCAAGGGCGCCATCTTCCATGGCTTCGGCCGCGGCCTGGCCGCGCTGGAGCTGCTGCCGGCATTGCTGGCCAACCTGGAATGGCGCGACGACAGGCTGCGCGCAGCGATCGACTCGGGCATGTACGCCACCGACGTGGCGGTGGAAGCGGCCGTGGCCGGTGTGCCGTTCCGCGAGGCCTACAAGGCGGCAGCGGCAGGTGCCGACAGTGCAGGGCAGGGGCGCACGCCGGAAGGCAGCCTGGCTGCGCGCGTGTCGCCCGGCTCGGCGGCCGACCTGCGCCTGGAGCAACTGCACGCACGCTGGCAGGCGCTGTCCTGATGGCGGGCACCGTCTACCTGGTGCTGGCGATGCGCCGTCCGGACTTCAATGCCGCGGCGGTGCAACCGCACCGCGATTTCCTCGATGCGTTGCAGGCACAGGGCAAGCTGCAGCTGACCGGCGGCTTCGCCGATGGCAGCGGTGGCGCCTACGTGCTGTGCAACGTGGACAGCCTGGCGCAGGCGCAGGCCATCGTCGCCACCGACCCGCTGGTGACGATGCAGGCCTCCGACCTGACCGTGCACGAATGGAACATCCGCTGAGAGCCTGACCAATGACCCTGCACGCTGCCAACGTCGCTTCGCCGTTCCCGCAACAGGCGCTGCCGCCGTGGCGGCGCGCGGTGCTGAAGGTCGGCAGCAGCCTGCTGGCGGCCGATGGTGGCGGCCTGTCGCCGCGCCATGCGCTGGGCCTGGCGCAGTTCGTCTCGGCCAATGTAGGAGCCGGGCGCGAGGTGGTGATCGTGTCGTCCGGTGCGGTCGCCGCAGGGCGCGCGATCCTGCCACGGGCCGATGAACCGGGTGCGGCGATGGCGGCGCGTCAGGCCCTGGCCGCGCTCGGCCAGGCCCAGCTGATCGGGCTCTGGCAGCGCTTCTTCGAGCGCCCCGTGGCGCAGGTGCTGCTGACCCACGACGACCTGCGCAACCGCCGCCGCTACCTGAATGCGCGCGCCACGCTGAGCGAACTGCTGCGGCTGGGGGCGTTGCCGGTGGTCAACGAGAACGACACCGTGTCGGTGGACGAGCTCAAGCTCGGCGACAACGACAACCTGGCGGCCACCGTGGCGGCGCTGGTCGATGCCGATGCGCTGTTCATCGCCACCGACATCGATGGCCTGTACAGCGCCGATCCGCGCACGGTGGCCGACGCGCGGCCACTGCACGATGTGCCGGAACTGAGTGACGATGTGCTGGCGATGGCCGGCGGTGCCGGTTCGCGGGCTGGCACCGGCGGCATGCGCACCAAGCTGGAGGCGGCGGCGAAGGCGGGCCGCCTCGGCATCGAGACCTATCTGTTCAACGGCCGCAGCGCTGATGTGGTGCGCGCGCTGGCACAGGACCGCCTGTTCGGTACCCGCATCCATGCCGCACGCAGCCGTGAGGCCGCCCGCAAGCACTGGCTGCGGCACGCGCCGTTGGCTGAAGGCGCGATCGTCGTCGATGCCGGTGCGGCACAGGCGATGCGCGAGAAGGGGGCCTCGCTGCTGCCCGGTGGCATCACCGCTGCGGAGGGGGCATTCCGGCGCGGCGACATGGTGCAGGTGTGCTGGAACGCGCCGCAGGGCCGCGTCTGCGTGGCCCGCGGGGTCAGCCAGTACGCGGCCGACGACGTGCGCCGCATCGCCGGCCATCATTCGCGCGACATCCAGGCCGTGCTCGGCTACAACTACGGTGGTAGCGTCGTCCATCGTGACGACCTGGTGCTGCCATGACCGGTTTGAAGGACACCCCGATGAGCGAAATCGAAGCCCAGGCGCGCGCCTGCCGTGATGCAGCGCAGATCGTTGCCGGCCTGGACAGTGCGGCGCGACGCACGCTGCTGCTGGCGATGGCGCAGGCCCTGGAGGTGAATGCCGGACTGATCCTGGCCGGCAACGCACGCGACCTCGCCGCCGCGCGCGACAAGGGCGTTGGCAGTGCCATGCTCGACCGCCTCGCACTGGACCCGCCGCGGCTGTTCGCGATGGCCGAGGCGGTGCGCGAGGTGGCCGCGCTGCCTGACCCGGTCGGCCAGGTGACCCGCGATGACGTACGTCCCAACGGCATCCGCGTGCAGAAGGTGCGCGTGCCGCTGGGCGTGATCGCGATGATCTACGAGGCTCGCCCGAACGTCACCGCCGAAGCCGCGGCGTTGTGCCTGAAGGCGGGCAACGGCGTGATCCTGCGCGGGGGCTCCGAGGCGATCCATTCCAACACCGCCATCGCCCAGGCGCTGGCCGGTGCCCTGAACGCCAACGGTGTGCCGGCGGCGGCAGTGACCGTGCTGACCGATCTGCGCCGCGAAGCGATGCTGGAACTGCTGCAGTTGCACGAGTTGATCGACCTGGTGATCCCGCGCGGCGGCGAAGGCCTGATCCGCTTCGTTGCCGAGCATGCACGGGTGCCGGTGATCAAGCACTACAAGGGCGTCTGCCACCTGTTCGTGGATGCCAGTGCCGACCCCGGCAAGGCCCTCGATCTGCTGGTGGATGGCAAGTGCAGCCGGCCGGCGGCGTGCAATTCCCTGGAAACGCTGCTGGTGCACCGCGAGGTCGCCGGAACGTTCCTGCCGCGCGTAGCGCAGGCGCTGGGCGAGCGCGGCGTGCAGCTGCGCGCCGATGCGCAGGCACAGCCGCTGCTACCTGGCAGCACGGCGGCCACCGAAGAGGACTATGCCGCCGAATTCCTCGATCTGGTGCTGGCGGTGCGCGTGGTCGATGATCTCGAGGCGGCCATCGCCCACATCCGCACCTATACCTCCGACCACACCGAAGTGATCGCGACCGAAGACGCCAGCCATGCCGAGCGCTTCGTCAACGCGCTGCGCTCCGCGGTGGTGATGGTCAAC
Source organism: Stenotrophomonas sp. YJH_SMC_10 (assembly GCF_059371555.1). NCBI lineage: Bacteria > Pseudomonadati > Pseudomonadota > Gammaproteobacteria > Lysobacterales > Lysobacteraceae > Stenotrophomonas > Stenotrophomonas sp. YJH_SMC_10. The sequence goes on from NZ_JCAFUS010000001.1 coordinate 345,119, forward strand.
GCTTCGTCACGCTTCTCCGATGGTGGCCAGCTGGGCCTGGGCAGCGAGATCGGCATCTCCACCACGCGCCTGCATGCGTATGGCCCGATGGGTCTTGAGGCACTCACCGTTGAACGTTTCGTGGTGCGCGGCGAGGGGCAGACGCGTACATAAACAGATCCACGCCCTGCGTGGATGCTCTTCGCGGTAGACCCCGGTGCCGATCAAGGTCGGCACCCACCAGGCCCAAGCGCCGACCAAGGGCGGCAGCTACCAGGTCTTCGGCTACACCACCTCGCGGCGGATGCCGACCGGCCGTGCGTGGTCATCCATGTGCAGGGTCGCGGCCTTGCAGCCCATCAGCCGTTCGGCCAGTCCTGCGCTGGCCCCCAGATCGGCCGCGACTTCGTTGAGGCTGGCCAATGGCCTTGGCTGGCGACGTTCGCGGCCACGGAAGCGGGCGCGGTTGTACTCGGCCCAGGTGATCAGCAGTACGCTGGCGCACAGCAGCAGCAATGGCAGCGCGACCAGCACGTACGGGTCGAACTGGCCCTGTCGTTCGTACAGCTGCCGCCAGGCCAGCTGGCCGCCGATCAACCACGACAGCAGGGTCACCAGTGGCGCCCACAGGTAGAAGTAGAAGCCCCAGAACGCCAGGGTGACAAATCCCCAGGCGGTGCGCTGGAAGCGTGGCTGGCGATGCGGCTTGCGGATCATCCGCGAGTCGAAGCGGTTGGACGGGTGGTGCGCGTTCATCGGATCCCCCGGTCAGGGCTGGTCCAGGTGGCGCGCCTGCTGCGACGGCGCAGCAGCGTCTTCGGCAGCGCCACCAGGGTGGTGGAAAGGCTGATCAGCCAGTACGCCATCGGGTACCAGATGACCCAGAAGTAGTTGCGTCCAATCTGTGTCTCGTAGCGCCGGTCGATGATCAGGCTGCTGGCGAACTGCAGCAGGCAGACCATCGCCAGGATCACGCCATGCCACTCCGGCAGCAGGCTGGCGATGTGCAGCTGCGGTGGCAGCTCGATGAACTTGCCCAGCGCCCACAGCAGCACGATGAACAGCATGGTGTAGGCCCAGATCACGCTCAGCACGTACTCCAGCAGCACGCCCCACATGCGCCGCTCTTTCCAGTGCAGCAGCGAGCGGGCGTGGCGCAGCATCACCTCCACGCCGCCCTGCGCCCAGCGCAGCCGCTGCCGCCACAGGCCTTTGAGTGTTTCCGGCATCAGGATGAAGCACAGCGCATTGGGCTCGTAGCGGATGTCCCAGTGCGCGCGCTGCAGGCGCCAGCTGATGTCGATGTCCTCGGTCACCATGTCATCCGACCACCAGCCCACCTGGTGCAGGGCGGTACGGCGGAAGCCGGCGATCACCCCGGAGAGGGTGAAGATGCGGCCATAGACGCGCTGTGCGCGCTTGATCATGCCGATGATGGAGGAGAACTCGGCGACCTGCAGGCGGCCAAGCAGGGTGGAGCGGTTGCGGATGCGCGGGTTGCCGGTGACTGCACCGACCCGGTTGCCGCTGACCAGATGCCAGACCATCCAGTGCAGCGCATGTTCCTCCAGCATGGCATCGCCATCGATGCAGACCAGGTATTCCGAGCGCGCGGCCAGCGCGCCCATGCGCAGCGCATTGGCCTTGCCCAGGTTGCGGTCCAGGTGCAGCACGCGCAGCCGCGGGTGCTTCGCTGCCAGGGCGTCCAGCCGCGCGCCGGTGTCATCGCTGCTGCCATCGTCGATGGCGATCACCTCATAGTCGGCGGGGTAGCGCTGCGCCAGCGCCGCGGCAAGCGTGTCGTCCAGGTTCTCCGCTTCGTTGTGGCAGGGCACCAGCAGGGTGGCGAAGGGGGGAGCGATCATCAACGGGGGATCGTTGCGCGGGCGCGAGTGGCGTTCACGCCGGAAGTAGTAGTACAGGCCGCCGGACATCCAGAAGAACGCCATCACCATCGGGTAGTAGAAGGCGAACTGGAACAGAACCTGCAGCAGCGGATGCATGTCCACGTCACTTCTCCGGGTACGGGAAGTTGCCGGCGGACATCGCCGCGCGGGCATCGTGGGTGGAAGGCTGGTCACCGATGAAGTCGTCCGGGTACCAGGCGAAGTGGTGCACGCCCTGCGCCTGCAGCTGGCGGATCTGCGCACGCAGGCGTTCGGCGGGAATCGGCTGCCCGCTGCGCCAATCGACGGTCTGCAGTTCGAACAGCGTGTGCTGCAGCTGCGGGTCGTGCGCGCGTACCGCAGCCAGCAGCTGGTCGAGCCAGCGTTCCGGCTGCTTGCTGCCTTCCATCCAGGGCATCGCCATCAGCGCGGTCTGGTCGTAGGCCCGGTTGAACAGGTCCAGGCGCTGCGCGAACCAGGCTTCGCTCTGCGGGCGAAGTACCGGCTCGGCATACAGGTTGCGCACCGTTGCCAGTTTCGGCCGCCAGCGCTGCGCGCTGTTGCGCAGGGCCAGGGTGAAGTCGATCAGGGCCTGGGTACGCGCGCTGCCGTCGGCACCGGCGGCCAGCGCGGGCAGCTCGGTGTCGCGCAGGTAGCCATCGTCATGGAACAGCAGCCCCTCGAAATAGGAATTGACCGCCAGATCTTCGTAGATGTCGAGCATGATCTGGCGTGCCTTCGGGTTGGTGAAGTCCAGCCGGTACATGCCGTCGGCATCGCCGTTGCGGATCGCCAGCGCCTTGCGCTGCGCCGGGTCGGGCAGTTCGAAGCCGAGCACCGGCAGCCATGCGTAGACCTTCACGCCCGCGCGCGATTTGAGCTGCCAGGCGACACGGCTGAACAGGTCCGCGCGCATCGGCATGTGCCGGTTGGGAAAGTACAGTGCGTCGGCCGTGTTGTTGCCGTCCGGGTCGGCGAAGGCCTGCAGGTAGACGTGGGTGGGCGCGACGCGCTTGACCCGCTCGACCAGCGCGTCGAGGTTGCGTGCCTGCTGCGCCGGATCCGCGTCGTAGACATCATCCAGGTCGATCTGCAGGGCGCGGATGCCGTCGAGCGCGACGTCACGGCGCAGTTCGTAGGCCAGGCCTTCCACGGTCGGGTTGTTGCTCACCAGCAACCGTGCCAGCCCGTGCAGGTCGCTGGCCACCGGCGTGCTGCGGCCTTCCAGGTCGAACGAGACCGGCATGCCCAGCTGCTCGGCAATGTCGTTGCTCAACTGGTTGTACGCGGCATATGGCCAGACGATGGCGCGCGGGCGCACGCCCAGGTGCTGCTGGATGCGCTGCACGCTGCGCGAAAGATCAGTGCGCAGGCGCTGCTCATACTGCGTCTCGCTCTCGTAGCTGCGCGTGGCCGGGGTGTAGATGCGGGTGACCACGGCGGGCGTGGAGTTTCCCTGCGGATTGGCAAGCACGCCGTGGTGCAGGTCATCGGTGTGGCTGGCCACTTCGATCAGGCCACTGTCGTGCATCTGCTTCAGCTGCGCCCAGGTCACGAAGTCATCGTGGCCGAACCGGCGGTAGCCGTAGTCGATGGTGCGGCCCGGTGCCATGTCCACATAGTCGGTGATCACCGCCACCAGCGCCGGGTAGCGGTAGGCCTGCAGCAGCGGGAAGGCCTTGTCGTAGACGCTGCGCAGGCCATCGTCGAAGGTCAGCAGCACCGGCTTGGGAGGCAGCGTGGCGCGGCCCTGCGAGGCCTCGATCAGCTGCGACAGCGAAACCGGGTGGTAGCCGTGTGCGCCCAGCCAGTCCAGGTGCGCGGCGAAGTTCTGCGTGCTCACCGCGTAGCTGTCGGCATCGCCCTTGGCGGCGACCTGGTCGCGGATGTCGTGGTAGCTGAGGATCAGCAGGCCGTTGTCGATCGCATCGAGATCCAGGGCCTGCTGCGCCGGGGCCGATGGCGCAATGGCCAGCAGCAGGAGCACGATCAGTCGCAGGATGCGGGCCATGTCAGTCTCCCCAGCGCAATGCGGCTTCGAAGCCCATGTGGCGCTCGCGGTGGCCGTCGTAGACCGGCCGTGACCAGCGCACGCCATACTCGAACACGCGGCCGGGACCCAGCTGCCACTCGTGCATGTAGGACACCGTCGGTACCAGTGCACTGCCGAAACCGTCCTGCCAGTAGTCGCCCAGCGAGACGGTCAGGCGATGCCGGAAGTGGCGCTCGTAGTGCCGCCACAGCTGCTGGTCGATGCGCAGCCCGATCTCGACCATGCGGTCGCGCTTCGGGTTGAAGTAGGGCGCATCGTCGCGGCTGCCGCGACTGGTGTAGGCGCTGGCCAGGCCATCGATCAGCCAGCGCGGGCGGGTCAGCAGGCGCTGTTGGACACTGGTGCCGAACAGCTCGCGGTGGTTGCCGTCGTCATAGCGGAAGCGGCTCGCGCCGAACGTCCAGTGGGTGAGCTCGCTGCGCCGGTAGTCCACCTGTGCGCTCACGCTGTCGGCGGTGATGCCGGCCGCGCGCGCCTGCATCGAGGCCTCCGGGTCATTGCGTGCGACCACCAGGCCGGCGTGCCAGGAATCGTTGAACTGCCAGCCGACGCCGAAGCGCAGGCCGGTGTCGCCGATGTGGTCGTTGGCGCGCAGCACCGCCGCTTCCGCATCCAGCCGCCCGAAGCGGTAACGCACGCCCGCACCCAGCCACAGCGGATCGATGCGCTGGTCCTGGAAGTCGGTCGAGCGCCGGTCGGCCAGGGCGAACAACCGCCAGCGGTCATCAAGGAGCGGTGTCTCCACTTCCACGCCGTAGTGGCGGTCGTTGTTGCCCAGTGGCGAGGTGCCACCGCCCCCGGAGCTGCGGCCGATGTCGGTCCAGGCCTTCAGCTGCCAGCCGCGATGCGCGCGCCAGGCCTGGTCCATGCGTTCGACCGCCGGTTGGGTGGGGTAGCGCGCGACCAGGTCATCGTGCAGCGGCCGCGCCAGGTCGTCGCGCTGCAGGGCGACATAGGCCTCTTCCATGCCCAGCCGCGGTTCGATGTCTCGCGGGTCGAGCGCGTGTGCCATCTGCTGCCGCTGCAGCGCCCGGCGTGGCCAGCCGCGCATCATGTAGACGCTGCCCAGCGCACTCTGCAGGCCGCCGTTGCCCGGTGCGATGTCGACCATCGATTCCAGGTGGTGCTGCGCGGTGCGCAGGTCACCGCTGTAGGCGCGCACCATCGCCAGGTTGAGATCGGCCTCGTAGCGCGACCAGTTCGCGTACGGTGCCTTGCCGTTGCTCCAGCGCCACGCCGGTTCCTTGTCGCGCCATGCCTGCAACAGGTCGATGGCCTTTTCCTGCTGTTCGCTTTCCAGATAGGCATAGGCCAGCTCCGAATGCGAGGCATCGCGCGTCGGGTCGCCTGCCACCGCCGCCTGCAGTACCGGAATGGCTTCCTCCGGGTGCAGGGTGCCCATCAGCGAATCGCCGACGGCGGGCAGCACGTAGTCGGGCAGGGTGTGGCCTTCGGCCTGCAGCGCCCGTGCTTCCTCGCGCACCTGCGCATGGCGGCCCAGCCGGTTGAGCAGGATCAGCCGGTCCATGCGGATGCGCAGTGGTGCCTGCGAGGGTGGGGTGCCTTCGCCGCCGAGGTAGCGCTGCATGCGGGCCAGGGTCGATTCGGCCTCTTGCAGGCGGCTGTCCTCGCTGCTGCTGTAGGCCAGGCTCCAGACCACCAGCTTGGCCAGGTAGTCACCTTCCAGGCGCTGCTTCTGGGCGGCATCGAACAGTTGCGGGCGCTGCTGGTACAGCTCCCACGCGCGCCAGGCGTTGCCGATGTCGCCCAGCGTCAATACGCGCAGCTTGAACAGCAGGTCGTCATCGGGCTGTTGCTGGCTGGCGCGCTCGATCGCGCCCAGGGCATCCAGCCAGCGGGCCTGGTCGCGGTAGTGGCCGATCTCGGCCAGGGCCGCCTCGCGGCCGCTCGGTGGAGCAGCGCTGCTGGCCCAGGCCAGCGCGGTACAGGCAAGGCCGACGCAGAGCGCCAGCCGACGGTGGACAACCATTGGGGACCCCCTTGGCTTCCAAACCAGACAACCTGAAAAATGTGACGCACATCACATGCCAGCGCTTGGCGTGGCCGTGGCCCGCGTCACTCCCTTCGTGCATTCCCGCCCAGCGAAGACGGATACAACCCGGACAGCGACCTGCAATGTCTTGTCTGAAACGAGAGTCCCCCGCACACCGAGTGGTGGCCTGGGCGGCGGTGCCGCCCCCATGCCCGATGCCGGCACGCGGCAAGGATGGGCATTCGTGGGCACTATCCGCCCGGAATTGTCAGCCCGGCGTCAAAATTCCCCGGGTGGCTGACGAGCGGTAGGTGGGGCCGTCTGGCGGCCCCGGCCGGTTACCAGAGATCTTCCAGTTTGCGCGGCTTGCAGGCCACCCACGAGGCGCACAGCATCAGCGTGGCGCAGCCGAACAGGAAGCTGAACGGGAGGGTCCAGCCCGTGCTGACGGTGTGCAGCCAGCCGACCAGGAACGGGCCCAGGCAGCTGAAGCTGTAGCCCACGCCCTGCATGAAGCCGGACAGCGCGGCCGAACCGGTCGGGGTGCGGGTGCGCAGGTTGATCAGGGTCAGTGCCAGCGGGAAGGTGGACGGGCCCACGCCGAGCAGGCAGGCCCACAGCAGCGGTGCCTTCATCGGTGCCAGCAGCAGGCCGGCGAACGCGATCACGAACGAGGAATAGCCGATCAGCACCAGCGGGAACGGGTTCTGCATGCGCACCGCCATCGACGGGATGACCAGCGACGGCAGCAGCCCCAACGCGGAGAACACCGCCACCATCACGCCACCGAACGCGGGCGTGCCGCCGGCCTCGACCACGATGCGCGGCAGCCAGGTGAACATCGAATAGGTCATCAGCGAGGTCATGCCGAACATCAGCGTCATGCTCCAGCCCAGTGACGTGCGCCAGACCCTGCCGTGTGGCTGCGCGGCCGGATCGGTGGCGTCGGCCTGCGGCGCCGGTGCGCGCCTGGCCAGCAGCAGCCATGGCAGTGCAGCGGCGAGCGCCAGCAGCGCCCACATGCCCAGCGAGACCCGCCAGCCGGCCGCATTGGCCACCGGCACCGCCAGCAATGCCGGCAGCATCGTGCCCAGCTGCAGCACGCTGATGTACAGGGTGCTCATGGTGCCGACCTTGTTGGCGAAGTAGCGCTTCACCAGCGGCGGGACCACCACGTTGCCGATGCCCATGCCGGCCAGCGCCACGACCGAACCGAGCAGCAGCGTGCCGACGTTGCCGGCGCTGGAGCGCAGCAGCAGGCCGGCCATCGCCATCACCATCGCCAGCAGCGTGGTGCGTTCCAGGCCCAGGCGCCGCGCCAGCGCCGGCGTGGCCACGCCGAACAGCGCGAACGAGGCGGTCGGCAGCATGCCCAGCACGCCGGTCATGGTGGTGCCGAAGCCGAACTGCTGGCCGAGCACGTCCAGCAGTGGGGTGATCGAGGTGACTGCCGTGCGCAGGTTGATCGCGGCCAGCAGGATGGCGGCGAAAGCCAGCACGCGCCCGTGCAGCAGCGACGGCGAATCGGAAGGGGAGGAACTCATCGGTGGTCCTTGCAGGTGTCGCATGCCCGGGCAATGGCATGCAGCGCCGGCATCGGTCTACGCCGAAGCGGCAGGTGGGGGAGTGGCTGCAGGCAAGCCGGCAGCGCGGCCATTGTACGTGCGCGCTCCGGCAAGGTCCCGTCATGCGGGCGGCCTGGCGGCTGATACAAAAAAACCCGGAGGACAGTGACGTCTTCCAGGCTTCTTGGTGACCACCGAAGTGGTCGGGGAGACAGGATTCGAACCTGCGACCTCTACGTCCCGAACGTAGCGCTCTACCAGACTGAGCTACACCCCGAAGGGAGCCGCCTATTCTAGCGATTCACCCCGGTGGCGGCAAGGGGTAAATGCTGTTCCTTCACACTGCCGAAGCGGTGTCACTTCAGGGAACAAAAAAGCCTGGATGACTTCACCAGGCTTCAATGCGACCACCGAAGTGGTCGGGGAGACAGGATTCGAACCTGCGACCTCTACGTCCCGAACGTAGCGCTCTACCAGACTGAGCTACACCCCGAAGGAGCCGCCTAAGATACCGTGTGAAGGCCAGGGCGGCAAGGTTTTTTTACAGCTCAGCGACGATTTTCCTTCTCGATGCGGTTCTGCTCGCGGGCTTCGAACCACATGCCGTTGAGGATGGCCACCGTCGAGGCGAGACCGGCACCGAGAATCCAGGCGAAGTACCACATGGTCAATCTCCTTAGTTCAAGGGTGTGCCGGCGGTCGGCCGGCACACCGGCAATCAGTAGGCGTTCGGGTTGTTGCCCATCTCTTCGGTGGTGGTCTTGCCCTTCAGCACGCGGTACACCCAGGTGGTGTAGGCGAGGATGATCGGCAGGAACACCGCCGTGGCCAGCAGCATGATCCAGAGGGTCAGGTGGCTGGACGAGGCATCCCACACGGTCAGGCTGGAGGTGGGCTGGCTCGAGGACGGCAGCAGGAACGGGAAGATGGCGAAACCGACGGTCAGGATGATGCCGGCGATGGCCGCACCCGAAGCGATGAACGCCAGTCCGCCGCGACGGGCCCGCAGCAGCGCCGCACTGGCCAGCAGGCCGGCCAGGCCGAGCAGCGGGGCCAGGATCGTGGCCGGCATCGCGCTGTAGTTGCGCATCCAGCCACCGGCGGCGCCGAGTTCAGCGGTCTTCAGCAACGGATTGGTGGCGCCATCGGTAACCACCTGCGAGGTGATCTGGTAACCCGGCAGGCCGAAGGCCACCCAGGCGCCCCCCACCGCGAACAGCACGAAGGCGATGATCGCCGCGATGCTGCCGAAGCGGGCGGCACGCTCGGCCACCGGGCCATCGGTCTTCAGCACCAGCATGGCGGCACCGTGGGCGACCAGCATCGACACGCTGAGCAGGCCGGCCAGCAGCGCGAAGGGCATCAACAGGCCGAAGAACGAGCCGGTGTAGAAGATGCGCATGCTGTCATCGAAGTGGAACGGCACGCCCAGCACCACGTTGCCCACCGCCACGCCCATGATCAGCGCCGGGATGAAGCCGCCGATGAACAGCGCCCAGTCCCAGGTGTTGCGCCAGCGCTCGCTCGGCATCTTGCTGCGGAACTTGAAGCCGACCGGGCGCAGGATCAGCGCGAACAGGATCACGAACATCGCCAGGTAGAAGCCCGAGAAGCTGACCGCATACAGCGGCGGCCAGGCGGCGAAGATCGCACCGCCGCCCAGGATCAGCCACACCTGGTTGCCTTCCCAGACCGGGCCGATGGTGTTGATCACCCGGCGGCGTTCGGCATCGTTGCGGGCGACGAAGGGCAGCAGGGTGCCCACGCCCAGGTCGAAGCCGTCCATCACGGCAAAACCGATCAGCAGGATGCCGAGCAGCAGCCACCAGATCACGCGCAGCGTGGTGTAGTCCAGAAGAATGAAGTCCATCTTGGTTCTCCTGCCTCAGGCCTGGCCGGCGGCGGGCGCCGAGGCATTGTGGGAAGCATGCGGCTGGGGCGACTGCAGCGACGGCAGCAGTTCGTCCGGACCCTTGCGGATCGCCTTGAGCATCAGCTTGATCTCGACCACGATCAGTGCGGTGTAGATCGCGGTGAAGCCGGCCAGGGTCAGCACGATTTCATGCAGGGCCAGGCCCGATGCCGCATAGAAGGTCGGCAGCACGCCATCGACCGCCCACGGCTGGCGGCCGTATTCGGCGACGAACCAGCCGCACTCGATCGCGATCCACGGTGCCGGCAGCGTCCACAGGGCCAGCTTGAGGAACCAGCGCTTGTCCTGGAAGTTGTTGCGGCACGAGTAGTAGAACGCCAGCGCGAAGAAGGCGATCAGGTAGAAGCCCAGGCCGGCCATCACGCGGAAGGTCCAGAACAGCGGCATCACGCGCGGCACGGTGTCCATCGCCGCCTGCGAGATCTCCTGCGGGGTGGCGTTGAGGATGTCATCGCGGTAGCGCTTGAGCAGCAGGCCGTGGCCCAGGTCCTGCCAGTGGCGGTCGAACATCTCGCGCGCTTCGAGGTCGTTCTTGTTGGCACGCAGGCGTTCCAGCGCACCGTAGGCCAGCTGGCCACCACGCACGCGGTGTTCGGCGCGCTCGACAAGCTCCAGGATGCCCGGGATCGGCTGGTTCAACGAACGGGTGGCGATCAGGCCCATCAGGTAGGGGATCTTCACCGCGTAATCGTTCTGGTGGGTGGTCTGGTTGGGAATGCCGAAGGCGGTGAAGTCGGCCGGCGCACGCTCGGTCTCCCACATCGCTTCGATCGCGGCCAGCTTCATCTTCTGGTGTTCGCTGGCGGCGTAGCCGCTCTCGTCACCCAGCACCACCACCGACAGCGACGACAGCAGTCCGAACGCTGCGGCCACCGCGAACGAACGACGGGCCAGGTCCTTGTGCTTGTTGCGCAACAGGAACAGGGCGCTGATCGCCATCACGAACACCGCACCGGTCACGTAGCCGGCGCTGACGGTGTGCACGAACTTGGCCTGCGCCACCGGGTTGAACACCACCGCCATGAAGTCGACCACTTCCATGCGCATGGTTTCCGGGTTGAACACCGCACCGGTCGGGTTCTGCATCCAGCCGTTGGCGACCAGGATCCAGATCGCCGACAGGTTGGTACCCAGCGCCATCAGCCAGGTCACCATCAGGTGCTTGACCTTGGTCAGGCGGTTCCAGCCGAAGAAGAACAGGCCGACGAAGGTGGCTTCCAGGAAGAAGGCCATCAGGCCTTCGATGGCCAGCGGCGCACCGAAGATGTCACCCACGTAGTGGCTGTAGTACGACCAGTTCATGCCGAACTGGAATTCCATGACGATGCCGGTGGCGACGCCCATGGCGAAGTTGATGCCGAACAGGACGCCCCAGAACAGGGTCATCCTGCGCCAGATCTCCTTGCCGGTCATCACGTACACGCTCTCCATGATGGCCACCATGAAGGACAGGCCGAGGGTGAGCGGTACGAATAGGAAGTGGTACATCGCGGTCAGCGCGAATTGCAGCCGCGACAGTTCTACGACTGTCTGATCAATCATGGCCTGGCTACCTCGTTGGATAGTGCCGTTGCAGGTGGCGGGAAGGGTGGTCTACGACGTGAATGATGTGACCGACTACTTCAAACAGCCTTGATCCAGATCAATGTATGAACAGGTGCCCCGGTTGATCGTATGCCAACCTGATGAAGACTGCGACCGCCGGCCGCAGGGGTGGGCGGTTGCCTGCGCCTACAATGCCGTGTCTCCCCTGTTTGCCGTGAAGACCCCTTGAGCGCCGCCGAACCGACCCCTGACGGCCTGTCCCAGGACGCCGAAACGACCCGCCAGCGGCGCGCCCGCAGTGCATGGCTGGCCGATCTGGCACGGCCCGCGCGCGGCCGCCAGCGCCTGGCGGCGATGTGCATCAGCCTGTCCGGCGCCCTGTTGATCGGCCAGGCGGCTGCCATCGCCTGGCTGGTGCAGCAGGTACTGGTGGAGCGCGTGCCGCTGGCCTCGGGGCTGCCGGTGCTGGCAGGGCTGGCGGTGATCCTGGTGCTGCGCACGCTGCTGGGCAGCGCCACCCAGGCGGCCGCCGGCGATGTGGCCGATGCCGCACGGCTGGCCCTGCGTGAACGCGTGTTCGCCCGCCTGCTCGGCCATGGCCCGCTGTGGCTGCGCCAGCGCCGCACCGGCGAACTGGGCGAACTGATGCTGCATCACGGTGATGCGATCGAGAGCTATTACAGCGGGTTCCTGCCGGTGCGCACCGAAGTGGTGGTGGTGCCGCTGCTGATCCTGGCCGCGGTCGCCTGGGTTGACTGGGTGGTGGCGCTGATCCTGCTGTTCACCGCGCCGCTGGTGCCGTTCTTCATGATGCTGGTGGGGTGGGGCGCCGAAGCCGCTGGCCGCGCCCAGTTGGGGGAGCTGGCGCGGATGAGTGGCCATTTCGCCGATCGCATCAAAGGCCTGGGCCTGCTGCGCCTGTATGGTCGCGGTGACGCCGAACTGGCCGGCGTAGAGGCCGCCGCCGAAGGCGTGCGCGTGCGCACCCTGAAGGTGCTGCGCATCGCCTTCCTGTCGTCCACGGTGCTGGAGTTCTTCGCCTCGGTGAGCGTGGCGATGGTGGCGCTGTACCTGGGCCTGAGCTACCTGGGCATGATGTCGCTGCACGCAGTGGTGCCGACACTGGGCGCGGGCCTGTTCTGCCTGTTGCTGGCGCCGGAGTTCTACGCGCCGCTGCGCCGGCTGGCCGCGCACTACCACGACCGCGCCAATGCACTGGCCGCCGCCGCCGAAGTGGAACGCCTGCTGCAGTCGCTGCCGGACGAGCAGGGCCTGATCGAAAGCGAGGCTGTGCCGCTCGCGGTGGAGCCGGCCGAGGCCGCGTTGCCGCCGCTGCGCGCGGAAGGCCTGGCGCTGCGCCCGCTGGGGGCGCCGCATGATGTGCTGCAGGATCTGGACGTGCTGCTGGAACCGGGCCAGCGCCTGGCGCTGGTCGGTCCCAGCGGTTCCGGCAAGAGCACGTTGCTGGAGGCGCTGGCCGGGTGGTTGCCACCCCGTGCCGGCAAGCTGCAGGTGCGGCCGGGCGTACAGGTGGCCTATGCCAGCCAGCGGCCGTACCTGTTCCACGGCAGCATCGCCGACAACCTGCGCCTGGCCGATCCCGGTGCCAGCGAGGCGCGCCTGCGCGCGGTCGCCGAGGCCGCGCAGGTAGTGCAGTTTGCCCAGCGCCTGCCGCAGGGGCTGGACACGGTGGTCGGCGAGCGCGGCTTCGGCCTGTCCGGTGGCGAGGCGCGCCGTATCGGCCTGGCCCGGCTGTTGCTGCGGGACCCGCAGGTGCTGCTGCTGGACGAGCCCACCGCGTTCCTGGATGCCGACACCGAAGCCGCGTTGCTGCGCAGCCTGGCGGCCTATGCGCGTGGCCGCAGCGTGGTGGTCGCCACCCACAGCCCGGCCGTGATCGCCTGGGCCGACCGCTGCCTGCTGTTGCCGGAAGGGCGTCTGCTGGAACCAGCACAGGCGGTGCGCGCATGAGCCGTTCACCCGATACGCTGCGCGCGGTGTTCCTGCGCCATCGCCCGCGCCTGCTGCTGACCGTCCTGCTGCTGTGGACCACGATGCTGGCCGGCACCGCTCTGCTGGGCCTGTCCGGTGGGTTCCTCACTGCGGCCGCGCTGGCCGGTGCGGCCGGCCTCGGCCAGGGCTTCAATTTCTTCTCGCCGTCGGCGGGCATCCGCGGCCTGACCATGGCGCGCATCGTGTCGCGCTACTTCGAAAAGCTGATCGGCCACGATGCCACGCTGCGCATCGCCCGCGATCTGCGCGTGTGGTTCTTCCGCCGCGCGCTGCCACTGGCACCGGCGCGGCTGGGTGCTACCCGCACCGGCGAGCTGCTGGCCCGGCTGCTGGGCGACATCGGCGAAGTGGACGGCCTGCTGGTGCGTGCCATCGGGCCACTGCTGGCATTGGCCGCGCTGTCGCTGGTCGCGGTGGCATCGGCGGCGCTGATCCTGCCGTCGGCGGCGCTGCTGCTGGCGGTGCTGGCGGTGCTGATCGCCTTCGGCGTGCCATGGCTGGGCGTGCGGGGGCGTGACGATGAAGAGGCCGACCGCGCCGCGCATCGCGCCGCATTGCGGACCGCGGCCTTTGAAGGGCTGGAAGGCGCCGGAGACCTGGCCGCGCTGCACGCCAATGCAGCGTGGCAATTGAAGGTGCGCGTGGCGGCCAAGCAGCTGGCCTCGCGTGATCGCCGCCGCCGCTGGCGCCTGATCGCGGCCTCGACCCTGCACGGCCTGGTTGCCGGACTGGGCCTGGTGGCGATGCTGGCGCTGACCCTGCACGCAGCCGAACAGCAGCGCATTGCAGCGGAGATGGCTGCGGGCCTCATGTTCCTGACGGTGGCGCTGATTGAATTGTGGGCCGGCATGGGCCTGGCCTGGCAGTCGCTGCAGTCCGGGCGCATCGCCGCTGATCGCCTGCAGGCCATCGTCGGGCAGCCCCCGGCGGTGGAGGATCCCCAGGTACCGCAGCCGGTGCCGCAGGCGGCGCGCGTGCACTGGGATGACGTGCATTTCCAGTGGCCGGGTGCCGCGCGGCCGGTGTTGTCCGGCCTGCAGTTGACCCTGGCACCGGGGGAACGCATCGCCATCCGCGGCGACAGCGGCAGCGGCAAGACCACGCTGTCCAGCCTGCTGCTGCGGCTGTGGGACCCGCAGCACGGGCGAATCACCTATGGTGGCCGCGACCTGCGCGACGTGGCCCAGGCCGAGTGGCACCGACAGCTTGCGTGGCTGCCACAGAACGCGCCGGTGTTTGCCGGCAGCGTGGCCGAGAACCTGCGGCTGGGTGATCCCGAGGCCAGTGACGCCGCATTGTGGGCAGTGCTGCGCCGCGTGCGCCTGGGGGAATGGGCCGAGCGCAACGGTGGCCTGCAGGCGTGGGTGGGCGAGAACGGCGCGACGATGTCGGCCGGCCAGGCACGGCGGCTGGCGCTGGCGCGCGCGCTGCTGCGCGCTGCGCCGATCCTGCTGCTGGACGAACCGACCGAGGGCCTCGACGTGGATACGGCGCGCGCGCTGCTGCAGGACCTTTCCGGCCTGCTGGACGGGCGCAGCCTGCTGATGATCACCCACGACGATCTGCCCGACGGCGTGGTCGACGCGCAGTACAGGTTGCGTGATGGGGTCCTGGTGCGCGAAGCGTGAACGGTCGTGCCGGCCGCTGGCCGGCAACCTCGTGGCACTTGATACGGATACGGAATTGCCGGCCAGCGGCCGGCACTACCGCAGCGGGTGGTTACCGCGACAGCTCGCGCAGCATCACCGCGATCGAGGCCACGTTGGCCAGCACGCAGAGCCAGAACACCCACTGGAACGCAGCCTTGCGGTGCTTGTGGCGGAACAGCGCCTGGCCAAGCAGCGCCCCCGGCCAACCGCCGGCAAAGGCCAGCAGCTGCAGGGTGCGCTCGGGAATCCGCCACTGCTTGCGCTGCGCGGCGCGCTTGTCGTGGCCATACAGGCCGAACGACACCGCACTGGCCAACAGGCACCAGCCACCCAGCCACAGCGGCAGCACACCGCTGACCATCAATGCGGCCAGCGCGCCGAACGCGGCCAGCGCGAGGTTGCGCCGCCAGGCCACTTACAGCGCGTCGAGGAAGCCGCGCACGGCCGGGCCGAAACGTTCGAAGTCGACGAGGAAGGCGTCGTGGCCCTGCGGCGATTCCAGGCCGATGAAGTGCGCATCGGCACCGCCGGCCCGCAGGCCATCGGCAACCTGTTGCTGCTGCTGTACCGGGAACAGGATGTCGGTGTTGGCGCCGATCGCCAGCGCCTTCTCCACACGGATCTTCGCCAGCCCGGCCAGCACGTCGCCGTCGGCATACTCGGCCAGGTCGAACCAGTCCATCGAGCGGCTCAGGTACAGGTAGCAGTTGGGGTCGAAGAAACGCACGAAGCGTCGTGCATGGCCTTCCAGGTAGCTTTCCACCTGGAACTCCAGGCCGAACGGATCATCATCGGTCTGGTCCGAATCCAGCCGCACGCGGCCGAAGCGGCCATCCCACTCCAGCGCCGAGCGGTAGGTGATCACGCCCAGCTTGCGCGCCATGCGCATGCCGGACTCCGGGTACTCGGCATCGTCGTAGTGGCCGCCGTTCCAGCGTGGATCCAGGCGGATCGCCTCGCGCTGCAGCGAACGGATCGCGATCGAGAATGGCAGCGCCTGCGCACTGCCGGAAATGTTGATGTGGCTGCGCGCGATGCCCGGATGCAGCATCAGGATGGCCAGCGCGGTCATGCCGCCCATCGAATTGCCGATCACGCACGCCAGTTGCGTGATGCCCAGTGCCCGCACCACCTCGATGGCGGCGCGCGCGCCGTCTTCGATCGACAGCTCGGGGAAGTCCAGGCGATAGGGCTCACCGCTGGCCGGATCCAGCGAGGCGGGGCCGGTCGAGCCCTTGCAGCTGCCCAGCGAATTCACGCACACCACGAACCAGCGATGGGTGTCGATCGGTTTGCCGGGGCCTACCATCGCTTCCCACCAGCCGGGTGCGGGGTTGGCCTCGTTGGCCGCCGCATGCGCGTCCGGCGACAGACCGGTCACGATCAGGATCGCATTGCTGGCGTCGGCCGCCAGGGTGCCCCAGGTTTCGTAGGCCACGCGTGCGCCGTGCAGGGCGCCGCCGCGCTTGAACGGAAAGGGTGAGGGCAGGGCGTGGAAGCGGGTGCCGGGCGGGATGAATTCGGTCATGCAGGCATTCTAGCGGGGCGGCATGTGGAGCTGGCGACACGCTGGTTTCCATCGGCGATGCAGGTAGTGCCGGCCGCTGGCCGGCAACCTCATGAATCCTGATGCGCCTGCGTGGTTGCCGGCCAGCGGCCGGCACTACCGCGGCGCGTTATGGGAAGCGCAGCTCTACAACACCGTCGTGGGGCAGGCTCACCTTCACCGGCACGCTCTGCAGGTCGCCCTCGCTGCGGTTGGCGCTGCCGGAGCGCGAGATGCGCGCCAGCACTTCCACTTCGCGATGGGCCGACAGCGGCGCGGTCGGCATCGGACTGTCGGCATCACTCAGACCGACCGGGTCCGGAAAACCGGCCAGCGGCAGCTTGCGTGCGGCCACCGGCATCGGCGGTCCACCCACGGCGCGGGCCATGACGAACACCCGGGTACTGGCGGGCCACTCAGTGCTTTTCAGCGCAGGCAGCTGCACGCGCACCTGCAGCAGCGCCGGCGGCGCCGCGCCGGTATCGGGCGCCTGGCCGGCGGCCTCGCGGGCGATGGCGATCTGCGCCTGCAACGCCTGCGCGGCGCCCGGTTCGAGCCGGGGCAGCAGGTCGCTCCACACGTCAGCGGCCTCGGCGTTCTTTCCGCGCTGGCGCAGGGCGATGCCGAGCAGCCAGCTGGCACGTTCGGCATCGGGTGCCTGTGCACGCGCCTGCTGCAGCCAGGCCATCGCGGTGTCATCGAACTGCTTGTCGGCATCGGCCTGCGCACGCGCCTGTGCGGCTTCCACCAGCACGCCGGGATCTTCCGGGGCGAGTGCGGCGGCGCGTGCGAAGGCATCCGCTGCGGCGGCCACGTTGCCGAGTTCGGCCTGCGAACGGCCCAGCAGGGCCCAGCCATCGGCCCGCTGCGGGTCATCCTTCAGCGCATCCTGCAGGGCCTGCACGCCATCGCGCAGCGTCGCCACCGAGGCCGTCGGCGGCACCTGCGCGGCACGCGGGTCACCGACCAGCAGGTACAGGCAGGCGCCGGCCACGCCCAGTGCGAGTACGCCCAGCGCGAAACCACGGCGACCCTGGCCGCGCAGTGGCCACAGCACCAGCGCGGCCGTCAGCGCTGCCACCAGACCGGCCACGAGCGGTAGCCCGGCACTCACCATCCGTCTCCTTCATCGGTGCTGCCGGCCGGTGCGGCCGTGACGTCCCGGCCACGGCGGCGGACGATGCGCAGCACCACCAGCGCGCCGGCGCCGAGCACCAGCAAGGGGCCGCCCCACAGCATCCAGGTACCCGGCTGCAGGGGCGGTTGATAGAGCACGAAGTCGCCATAGCGGGCGACCAGGAACTGCTTGATCTGTGCGTCGTCGTGGCCCTGCTGCATCAATTGCAGCACCTCCCGGCGCAGGTCCTGGGCGATCTGCGCGTTGGAGTCGGCCAGCGACTGGTTCTGGCACTGCACGCAGCGCAGCTGCGCGGCCAGGTCGTGGAAGCGGTGTTCTTCGGCGCCGTCGCGGAACTGCAGCGGCTGCGGGTCGTGCAGTGGCTGCTGGGCCAGCGCGGCCAGCGGCAGCATCAGAAGCAGCAACACCAGCAGCCAGCGCATGGGTTCAGGGCGCCGTATGCAGGGTGTTGCCGGCACTGCCCTGCGCTTTCTCGATCTTCTGCAGTGCCGGGATCAGCTTCTCGTCGACCACGCGCTGGGTCATCGCACCACTGTATTTCCAGCGCACGATGCCGCTGCCGTCGACCAGGAAGGTTTCCGGTGCGGCGGTCACGCCCCAGTCGATCGCGGTGCGGCCTTCCACGTCGCTGAGCACGACCATGAACGGGTTGCCGAGCTGTTCCAGCCAGTGCAGCGCGTCCTTCGGATCATCCTTCCAGTTGTAGCCGATCACGCGCACGCGCTTGCTCTCGGCAAAGCGGGTCAGCACCGGGTGTTCCTCGCGGCAGGCCGCGCACCAGCTGCCCCACACATTCAGCAGGTACGGCGCACCGCGCAGGTCGTCGCTGTGCACGATCATCTCCGGATCGTGCAGCACCGGCAGCGCGAACGCCGGTGCCGGCTTGTCGATCAGCGGCGACGGCAGTATGTCGCGCTGCGGGTCGCCCGATTTCATCACCCCATAGATCATCAGCCCGAGCAGGCCGAAGAAGAACAGCACGCCGATCACGATGGCTACCGGCGGCAGCGGGCGGGAGGGGCGAGGGGCGGGGGACTCGGACATGGAAACTCCTACGGACGACGGAAACGGCGGTCGGCGGCGGTGATGAATCCGCCCAGGGCCATCAACAGCGCGCCCAGCCAGATCCAGCGCACGAACGGCTTGATGTGGACCCGGACCGCCCATGCATTGTTGCCCAGCGGCTCGCCCAATGCCACGTAGACATCGCCGTCGAAGCGTGCATCGATGCCGGCCTCGGTCATCACCTGGCCGCCGCTGGCGTACTGGCGCTTCTCCGGGTGCAGCAGGGCCAGCTCGCGGCCGTCGCGGTAGACGCGCAGATGGCCACGGTCGGCGATGAAGTTCGGGCCTTCGCGATGGTCCACGCCTTCGAAGCGGACTTCGTGGCGGCCGACCACCAGCTGCTGGCCCGGTGCCAATGCAACTTCGCGCTGCACGTTCAGTGCCTCCACCAGCAGCGCGCCAGCCAGGAACACGGCGATGCCGGCGTGGGCGACGATCATGCCGAGCATTTCGGCGGTGAAGCGGCCATTGCCGCGCAGTCGCTGCCAGACGAAGCGTGCGGTGCCGAGTGCAACCCAGGCCGCTGCAGCCACGCCGATGCCGGCCTTCCAGCCGTTCTGTGGCGCCCGCCACCAGGCCAGCGCGCCCAGCAGCAGTGCCAGGCCCAGCCACGGTGCCAGCAGCGCAAAGGCGCGCGAGGGCTGGTCACGCTGCCATTTCACCAGCGGGCCGAACGGCAGCAGCAGGATCATCGGCGCCATCAGCAGCAGGAACAGGCTGCCGAAGTAGGGCGGGCCGACCGAGATCTTGCCCAGCGACAGCGCGTCGGCCAGCAGCGGGTACAGCGTGCCGAGCAGCACCATCGCGCAGGCGGTGGCCAGCAGCAGGTTGTTGGCCAGCAGCAGGGTCTCGCGCGAGGCAGCGGTGAAGCCGCGGCGTGGGTCATCGGCATCCACGCTCAGCTGGCTGGCACGCAGCGCGTACAGCAACAGGCTGCCGCCGACCAGCACCGACAGGAACACCAGGATGAACAGGCCGCGCGACGGATCGGCGGCGAACGAATGCACGCTGGTCAGCACGCCCGAGCGCACCAGGAAGGTGCCCAGCAGTGACAGCGCGAAGGTGGCGATCGCCAGCAGCAGGGTCCAGCTGCCGAAAGTGCCGCGCTTTTCGGTGACGGCCTGTGAGTGGATCAGTGCCGCACCGACCAGCCACGGCATGAAGCTGGCATTTTCCACCGGATCCCAGAACCACCAGCCGCCCCAGCCCAGCTCGTAGTAGGCCCACCAGCTGCCCAGTGCGATGCCCAGGGTCAGGAAGCCCCACGCAACGTTCGTCCACGGCCGCGTCCAGCGCAGCCAGCGTGCGTCGACACGGCCTTCCAGCAGTGCCGCCACCGCGAATGCAAACGGCACCGCGAAGCCCACGTAGCCGATGTACAGCATCGGCGGGTGGATGATCAGCCCCGGGTCCTGCAGCAGCGGGTTGAGATCGCGGCCTTCCAGCGGTGCCGGGTTCAGGCGCAGGAACGGATTGGAGGTGAAGATCAGGAAGGCGAGGAAACCGACGCTGACCACGCCCATCACCGCCAGCACGCGCGCCAGCACCGGCGTGGGCAGATGGCGCGAGAACAGCGCCACCGCGCCGGTCCACAGCGCCAGCACCAGCGCCCACATCAGCAGCGAGCCTTCGTGCGCGCCCCAGACCGCCGAATAGCGGTACATCATCGGCAGCAGCGAATTGGAGTTCTCGGCCACGTAGCGCACCGAGAAATCCTGCTGCACGAACGCGGCGGTCAGTACCGCGAACGCGCCGGCGAGCAGCAGCAGCTGCGCGACGGCGGCCGGCCGTGCCACCGCCATCCAGGCCGCATTGTTGCGATGCGCACCGGCCAGCGGCAGGCCGGCCTGCAGCAGCGAGGCCAGCAATGCGCACAACAGCAGGATCTGACCCAGTTCGGGCAGCACTCAGCGCACCTCGGGTGCCGTCACCGGCACGTCGTGCTTGCGATGGGCGTCGCCCATCTTGTCGGCCACTTCCTTCGGCACGTACTTCTCATCGTGCTTGGCCAGCACTTCGTCGGCGACGAAGGTGCCGTCCTGCAGGCGGCCGCTGGCGACCACCGCCGTGCCTTCGGCGAACATGTCCGGCAGGATCCGCGACGTGGTCACTGCCAGCTGCGCGTCGCCGTCGGTCACCTCGAAGCGTGCCTCCAGCGAGCCGACCGGTCGGTTGAAGGAACCTTTCACCACCATGCCACCGAGGCGGAAGCGCGACTGTGCATCGACATCGCCGCGCAGCACCTCCGAAGGCGTGTACAGGTAGGCGATGTTGCGCTCCAGTGCCATCGCCACCAGTGCGGTGGCCAGGCCGGAGGCGAGCAGGGCCAGCAGCACCCACACCAGGCGGCGACGCTGTACCGGGGTCATCGTTCCAGCTCCGTCGACAGCGGCGTCGCTGCGTCCGGCCTCCCGGCGCGGGTCTGCTGGCGCTGCTGGCGGGCCAGTGCCAGCCGGCGCGCAACGCGCAGGCGCAGCCACGAACCGATGGCATCGGCGCCGAGCACCAGTACGAACACGGCGTAGGCGCCGATCACATAGGGCAGGTGGGTCATGGCTGTGCCTCCCCGGCCGGGCGTTGGGCATCGACGCGGCCACCGACCCAGGCCTTGCCGGCCTCGCGGTCGAGATTGTCGGCGCGGGCCTTGGCCAGCACCGAACCGGCGAACCAGAACTTGGTGCCGATCACCATCCACCACAGCGGCGCGATCATCGCGCTGCTGATGGCCGATTCACCGAACACGCTGATCGACTGGCGCTGGTGCAGGCCGCCCCACCAGTCCACCGAGTAGCGGATCACCGGCAGCAGGCTGACACCGACGATGGCCAGCAGGCCGGCCGCGCGCGCGGCGCTGCGGCGGTCCTCGATGGCGTGGTACAGGCCGATCACGCCCAGGTACAGGAACAGCAGCACCAGCTCGCTGGTCATGCGCGGGTCCCAGTCCCACCAGGTGCCCCAGGTGCCCTTGCCCCAGATGCTGCCGGTCAACAGGGTGATCAGGGTGAAGCCGGCGCCCATCGGCGCGCAGGCCATGGCCAGGATCTCGCAGACCTTGATCCGCCAGATCAGCGCGATGGCCGCATACAGCGCCATCAGCGCGAACACGAACAGGCTCATCCAGGCGCTGGGCACGTGGATGTAGAGGATGCGGAAGCTGTCCAGCTGCTTGGCTTCCGGTGGCACCACCAGCAGCGCCTGCCACATGCCGACCAGCAGCACCGGTACCGCAACCAGGTAGAACACCCGCGACCAGCGGGCAGCGAAACGATCGAACGTGGGAGGCGAACCGAGTTGGTGGAACCAGCGGACAATCGGATTCATGCGTGGCGGCTATCCAGCAGGGGTGGATTGGCTCTCAGCTCGGTCAACTCAGAGAAATGCGTATTGCAGCGGCAGTGGCCAGCGGCGCCAGCACCAGCGCGACCAGCAGGCCAGCGCCCAGCATCAGCAGCGCACCGACCGGATCCTGCCCGCGCCCGGCTGCCGCCAGGCTGCCCGCGCCGAACACCAGCACCGGCACGTACAACGGCAACGACAGCAGCGCCACGAGAATACCAGAGCGTCGGATGCCGACGGTCAGCGCGGCGACCACGCCCCCGATCAGGCTCAGCAACGGCGTTCCCAGCAGCAACGATGCCAGCAACATCGGCAGCTGGTCATGCGGCAGATGCAGCATTTCGGCCAGCAGCGGGCTGACCACGATCAGCGGCAGCGCGGTGGTGGCCCAATGCAGCAGCACGCGCACCAGCACCAGCCAGGCCAGCGGCACCGGCGCCAGCAGCCATTGTTCCAGCGAGCCGTCTTCGGCGTCGGAACGGAACAGCGAATCCAGCGACAGCTGTCCGGCCAGCAACACGGCCAGCCACAGCACTGCACCGGCGGTGGCGGCCAGCAGCTGTGGTTCGCGGCCCTGGGCCAGGGCGAACAGCACCACTACCAGCACCGCGAACAGCAGCGGTTGCAGCGCGTCGCCGCGGCGGCGCCAGAGCAGGCGCAGGTCGCGCTTGAGCAGGGCGGTTGCGGTCTGCCACAGGCCCGGTTCGGTGCCCGGCGCGATCATGCGGCACCGCCGAGGTCGAGCTGGCGGGTGCGCACCGGCGGTGCGGCATAGGCGCCGTGGGTGGTGACCAGCGCAGCGCCACCGGCGCGCAGGTGCGCCGAAATCATCCGGTTGACCAGGGTGATGCCCTCCAGGTCGAGGTTGGCATAGGGCTCGTCGAGCAGCCACAGCGGCGCTGGCGACAGCCAGATGCGCGCCAGTGCCAGCCGCCGCTTCTGCCCGGCCGACAGGTGCCGCACCAGGGTGTCCTCGTAGCCCGCCAGGCCGACGATCGCCAGTGCGTTGCCGGGCATCTGCCGGGCACGCCGGCCATGCAGGCCGCACAGGAAGTGCAGGTTCTCCAGCGTACCGAGGTCCGGCTTCAGCGCGGGCAGATGGCTGAGGTAGGCCACGTAGCGCGCACGCTCGGCATTGCTGGCCGGCTTGCCGTCGATCCGTACCTGGCCGGCACCGGGCCGGGCCAGGCCGGCCAGCACGCGCAGCAGGGTGGTCTTGCCGGCGCCATTGCCGCCCTGCACCAGCAGGGCCTCGCCGGCGTCCACATGGAACTCCAGCGGGCCGAACACCGGCTCGTCATTGCGGGAGAAGCTCAGGCCGCTGGCGGCCAGCAATGCAGGGGTGTTCAAGGGGCAGGGGTCTTCATGCCGGAGTGCGGCGGCAATTGTAGCGGTGAATGCCGCGGGTAGTGCCGGCCGCTGGCCGGCAATTTCGCCACCTGCCAGCCGAGGTTGCCGGCCGGCGGCCGGCACTACCGGCGCGCGGATTGCGTAAACTCGCAGGTCTGTTCCCCCACAGCCCAGGCCGATGCAACCCACCACCAAGCTGCCCAAGGTCGGTACCACGATCTTCACCGTGATGTCCCAGCTCGCCGCCGAACACGGCGCGGTCAACCTGGGCCAGGGTTTCCCGGACTTTTCCGCGCCGCAGCGCCTGATCGACGAGACCGCCAAGGCGATGGCGGCCGGCCTCAACCAGTATCCGCCGATGACCGGCGTCGCGCCGCTGCGCCAGGCCATCGCGCAGAAGTCGCTGGACCTGTACGGCGCCACCATCGACCCGGACACCGAAATCACCGTCACCAGCGGCGCCACCGAGGCTATCTTCAATGCCATCCACGCCGTGGTGCGTGCCGGTGAGGAAGTCATCGTGCTCGATCCGGCCTATGACTGCTACGAGCCGGCGATCGAGCTGGCCGGGGCCACCGCCGTGCACGTGCCGCTGGACCCGCAGACCTTCGCCGTGGACTGGGACCGCGTGCGCGCGGCGATCACCCCGCGCACCCGCATGCTGATGGTCAATACCCCGCACAACCCGTCCGGTGCGATGCTGGACGAGGCTGACATGCAGGCGCTGGCCGCGCTGCTGCGCGGCACGCAGATCTACCTGATCTCCGATGAGGTGTACGAGCACATCATCTACGACGGTCGCCGCCATGAGTCGGCGCTGCGCTATCCGGAACTGCGCGAGCGCACCTTCGTCATCTCCAGCTTCGGCAAGACCTACCACTGCACTGGCTGGAAGATCGGCTACGCCGTGGCGCCGCCGTTGCTGACCGCTGAATTCCGCAAGGTGCACCAGTACAACACGTTCACCAGCTTCGGCCCGGCCCAGTACGGCTTCGCCGCGATGATCCGCGACGAACCCGAACACCACCTGGAACTGGGCGCGTTCTACCAGGCCAAGCGCGACCGTTTCCGCGAGCAGCTGGCCGGTACGCGCCTGAAGGCGCTGCCGGTGCCGGGTGGCTACTTCCAACTGGTGGACTACTCGGCCATCAGCGACCTGCCCGACCATGAGTTCGTGAAGTGGTTGACCATCGAGAAGGGCGTCACCGCCATTCCGCTGTCGCCGTTCTACGAGACTCCGCCGGCCGGCC
Source organism: Stenotrophomonas sp. YJH_SMC_10 (assembly GCF_059371555.1). Lineage (NCBI taxonomy): Bacteria > Pseudomonadati > Pseudomonadota > Gammaproteobacteria > Lysobacterales > Lysobacteraceae > Stenotrophomonas > Stenotrophomonas sp. YJH_SMC_10. Next base: position 369,420 of record NZ_JCAFUS010000001.1, read on the forward strand.
AGCGCCTGGTGCGCCTGTGCTTTGCCAAGAACGAAGCGACCATGGACGCGGCGATCGAACGCCTGCGGCTGCTGTGAGCGGAGGCGTGGACATGAATGACCTGCGCATTTCCCTCGTCCAGGGTGACACCCGCTGGCACGATCCGGCCGGCAACCGCGCCTACTACGGCGCGCTGCTCGCACCGCTGGCCGGCACCACCGACCTGGTGATCCTGCCGGAGACCTTCACCAGTGGCTTCTCCAATGATGCCATCGCGCAGGCCGAAGGCATGGATGGCCCGACCGTGGCCTGGGTGCGCGAACAGGCCCGGGCCCTGGACGCGGCGGTGGTCGGCAGCGTGCAGCTGCGCGACGGCGAGGGCGTGTACAACCGCCTGCTGTTTGCCACGCCCGAGGGCGAGCTGCAGTACTACGACAAGCGCCACCTGTTCCGCTACGGCGGCGAGCATGAGCGCTATGCTGCTGGCCGCGAACGCCTGAGCGTGGAGTGGAAGGGGTGGCGGATCAATCCGCAGGTCTGCTACGACCTGCGCTTTCCGGTGTTCTGCCGCAACCGCTACAACGTCGAACGCCCGCAGCAGCTGGATTTCGACCTGCAGATCTTCGTCGCAAACTGGCCGTCTGCGCGCGCCTATGCGTGGAAGACCCTGCTGCGCGCGCGCGCGATCGAGAACCTGTGCTTCGTGGCGGCGGTGAACCGCGTCGGCGTGGACGGCAACCAGCTGCACTACGCCGGCGACAGCGCGGTGATCGACTTCCTCGGCCAGCCGCAGGTGGAGATCCGCGAGCGCGAACAGGTGGTCACCACCACCATCTCGGCTGAGGCGCTGGCCGCCCACCGCGCGCGTTTCCCGGCGATGCTCGATGCCGATGCCTTCCACCTGGATGAGCAGGCCTGACACAGCACGACGGCGGCTGAATGCCTGCCACGCAGCGCGCGCGCCTGCATCCAACGTGCACGTGCGCGCTGCTAGATTCGCCGGCAGTCGATCGAACTGGAAGTCCCGCCATGAACAAGCCCTTCGCCCTGCTGCTGGCCCTGTCCGCTGCCACGCTGGCCCCGGCCGCGCACGCCGCCGGCAACCTCGATTGCCAGCTGCGCTACAACCTGTCCGGCTGGTCGTTGATCTACAAGACCGCGTCGGGCAACGGCACCGTCAGCTGCAGCAATGGCGCCAGCCTGCCGGTGCGCATTGAAGTGAAGGGCGGCGGCCTGACCGTGGGCAAGTCGAAGATCACCAATGGCCGTGGCAGCTTCACCGGCGCGGTGAGCGTCAACGAGCTGCTGGGCACCTACGCCTCGGTCGGTGCGCATGCCGGCGCGGTGAAATCCAGCAATGCGCAGGTGATGACCAAGGGCGACATCTCGCTGGCCCTGTCTGGCACCGGCAAGGGCTGGGACCTGGGCGTGGACGGCGCCGCCTTCACCATCAGCCGGCGCTGAGCCGTGCCGGCCGCTGCAGCCACAGGGCCAGCAGGCCGCACAGGATGAGGGTCGGTGCCAGCAGTTGCAGTGCACCGACCACGGCCATCGCTACGCCGATCAGCAGGTAGTAGAGCAGGCCGAACAGGGCGCCGGCGCTGCCCAGGCAGTGCGGATAGCCGCGCAGGGCCTGGCCCAGCACATTGGGGATGGCCAGGCCGAACCCGGCCACCACCGGCACCATCGCCGCGACCAGTGCCGGTTGATGGCCCAGCAATGCAGCCGACAGGCCACCGGCCAGCACCAACCCTGCAGCGAGCCGGATGCGCGTGGCACAGGCAACGCCGGCGCGCAGCAGGCGGCCATTGCCCCAGGCACCCAGTGCCGAGCCCAGTGCCAGCAGCGCGCCGCTGGCACCAAACCAGGCCAGCGGCCAGTGCAGGCGCTGGAACACGAACGGGCCCAGCGCGTACCAGCTGTACATGGCCACGTTGAACGCCATCACCAGCAGCGCCTGTGACCAGATCCAGCGATCACGCAGCAGTTGCCACAACAGTGGCAGCAGGGGCGTGTGCGCGACTTCCGCAGGGCGGCTCTCGCGCAGGCCCGTTGCGCATCCGAGCATCAGCAGGCTGACCATCAGCAGCAGGCCGGCCTGCACGCCGGCATAGCCATGGCTGCCCACCAGCAGCACACCCAGTGCCAGCCCGATTGCCGGGCCCAAGGCCAGAGCCATGCCGATCCACGAGAACGCTTGCGCCAGCGCCGGACCCTTCAGGTGGTCGCGCAGCACGGTCTGGGTTACCACCGAGGCCGCCGCCGCACCCAGTGCCGCCACTGCCTGGGCCAGCAGGACCTGGCCGAACGTGCTGGCCAGCAGGCCGCCGCAGGCCGCCAGGGCGAACACGGCCAGGCCGCAGAGCAGGGCAGGGCGACGACCGATATGGTCGGCCAGCCGCCCCCATAGCAGGACACCGGCGGCGAAACCGAGCAGGTACAGGCTCATCGCCTGGCTGGCAGCACCCGCGGGCAATGCGAACCGCCCCGCGAGATCTGCCAGGGCCGGGCTGTACAGCGTCTGTGCCAACTGCGGAAACATCAGCAGCGCGATGGTGAGCAACAACAGGCGACGCGACATGCGGGTGCTCCGCAGAAAGGGCCGCGCATTGTGGTGCGGGACTTCGTGGCGCACTCTGTCGATCCTGTCAGGAAATGGATGAAATCAGACATGGCGTGGCTACCACCGGATGCGCATTTCGATGCCGATGCATGGGGCGCGCCGGTGCTCGGCATCGCATCGTCGCTGGCCGATCATGATTCGGGCTGGCACCAGCATGCGCGTGCGCAATTGCTGTACACCCGGCAGGGCTGCACGCGGCTGACCTTCGGTGACCGCATCAGCCTGCTGCCGCCGTCGCGCGCGGCATGGATTCCCGGCGGCCTGCGCCATCGCGCACAGATGCGCCAGGCCGTGGACTACCGCTCGCTGTATTTCGATGCCACGTTGTCGGCACGTCTGCCGCAGCAGCCGGCGATCATCGGCGTCGGCCCCCTGCTGCAGGCATTGCTGGAACCGATCGCGCAGGCGCCGTTCGACCATGACTGGCAGGCGCCGCGCGCGCACCATCAACTGGCGTTGTGCGTGCTGGAGATCGCCGCGGCGCCGGTGGCGCCGATGGACCTGCCGCTGCCACGCGATCCACGCATCGCGCGCTGCCTGCCGCCGGCCGAGCAGCTGCCGCCTGAACTGGGTGAGCTGGCCGCGCGCTCGGGCCTGAGCGTACGCACCGTGGCTCGTCTGATGCAGCGCGACACCGGCATGGGCTACCAGGCCTGGCGCCAGCAATGGCGGCTGATGCGCGCCATGGAGCTGCTCCTGCTTGGCCATCGCATCGGCCACGTTGCACAGGACACCGGCTTCTCCGCCGAGAGCCCGTTCATCGCCTTTTTCCGCAGCATGACCGGCACCACGCCCGCCGCCTTCCAGCGCCACGCAAAAGGGGACGGAGGGGATTAAGTCGCTTTTGCCGCTCCGGCACGCCAGCGTGGCGAAAGCGACTTAATCCCCTCCGTCCCCTTTTAAAGAAAAACCCCGGCCGGAGCCGGGGTTTTTCATGTCAGCGTGGCCAACGATCAGCCGCCGCGCGGGCCGCTGCGGCGCGGGCCGCCGGGACCGCGGTTGCCACCGGGGCCGCCCGGGCCACGGTTGCCACCCGGACCGCCGGGGCCGCGATTGCCGCCCGGCCCACGGTTGCCACCACCCGGACCACGACCGCCCGGACGGGCGCCCTGCGCCGGCTTCGGGCTGCCGTACGGGTTGAAGCCCGGCGTGGCGTGGTCGGACGGGAAGCTCGGAGCATTGCCCGGATGGCCATACGGATGCTTGTTGCCCTGGCCCTGCGAGCGGTTGCCCGCACCGGCCGGCCGGCCCTGGCCGCCTGCGCCACCACGGCCTTCGCCACCGAAACCGCCACGGCCCTGGCCGCCACCGGCGCCAGCACCCGGGCCCTTCGGCTTGCCGTACGGACGGCCCTGGCCGCCAGCACCCGGACCACGGGCACCCGGGCCACGCGCGCCCGGACCGGCGTTGCGATGGCCGCTCGGGCCGGTGCTCACGCCATCCGGCACGTACCAGGTGCGGAACGCGGCCGGGTTGCCTTCCGGCAGCGAGCGATCGTTCTTCGGGGCGCGCTGCTTGAACGGCTTCTGCGACTGCTTGGCCGCCGCTTCACCGCTGACCGTCAGGCCACCCTTGAAGCCACCGCCCTTGCCACCGCGGCCACGACCGCGATCTTCGCGGACGTTGTCGAAACGGCGCAGCTCGCGACCTTCGTCAGCGGTGTTGTGGCCGTTGACGTAGGCGTTGCCGCGGCCACCTTCGCGCACGCGCACGGTGGTCTTGGCGGCGCGGCGCTGGCCGATCACCGGCTGCAGCGTCAGCGCCGACGGTGCGCCTTCTTCCAGCTTCAGCTGCGCGCGCAGGGCTTCAACCTGCGGGGTGCTCAGTTCCACCGAATGGCCACGGGCCAGTTCGCGCGGCAGGCTGACCTTGCCGTAGCGGGTGCGCTTGAGGCGGCTGACCTGGCAGCCCTGCGATTCCCACAGGCGGCGCACTTCGCGGTTGCGGCCTTCCTTCACCACGACGCGGAACCAGTCGTGCGAATCGGTGCCGCCGATGCGTTCGATCTCGTCGAACTTGGCCGGGCCGTCCTCCAGCGCGACCCCACGGCTGAGGCGGTCGACGATGGCGTCGGAGACCTTTTCCTCGCCTTCCGGTGCACGCACGCGCACCACGTACTCGCGCTCGACCTCGAACGACGGGTGCATCATGGCGTTGGCCAGCTCACCGTCGGTGGTGGCCAGCAGCAGGCCGGTGGTGTTGATGTCCAGGCGGCCGATCGCGATCCAGCGCGCGCCCTTCAGCGGCGGCAGCGACTCGAACACGGTCGGGCGGCCTTCGGGATCTTCGCGGGTGGTCACTTCGCCTTCGGGCTTGTTGTAGACCAGCACGCGCGACGGTTCGGCCAGCGCGGTGGCGACGAAGCCGCGACCGTCCAGTTCGATCCTGTCGCCGCTCTTGACCGACATGCCGGTCTGCGCGACTTCACCGTTGACCTTGACCAGGCCTTCGGCGATGCGCTGTTCCAGCGCGCGGCGCGAGCCAAGGCCGGCCTGGGCCAGCACCTTGTGCAGGCGCTCTTCCAGCTTGAACTGTTCGGAGGTGGCTTCGCGCTTCAGCGAGAGCTTGTTACGGGGGGTGTCACTCATCAGTTTTGCTCCGGCCGACGGTTTCGAGGTCGGCCTCTGGTTCGGAATCGGCTTGGTCAACAGCCACGGTCGTCATCGCGACGGCGTTGTCTTCGCGTTCGTTCAGGGGCACCGCGCGCTCGCCCGGCGCGGAATCGGGGTGCCCATCATCGAGGGGCGAAGGTGCTTGCTCATCGGTGGCCGACGCAGGCGCTGCATCGGCGGAATCGGGGGTGTCACTGCCGGCCAGGCCGGCGTCGTCGTTGGCGGCAGCGCCGTCGGCCGAGACGTCCGGACCGTCGGCACCGGCAACGGCCGGAGCATCGCGGTCCAGCGCCAGCTGCGGTTCCAGCTCGCCCAGGTCCTTCAGTTCCGACAGCGGCGGCAGTTCGTCCAGCCGCTTCAGCCCGAAGTAGTCCAGGAAGCCCTTGGTGGTGCCGAACAGTGCCGGCTTGCCGGGCACGTCGCGGTGGCCGACCACGCGGATCCATTCACGTTCTTCCAGTGCCTGGATGATGTTGCTGCTGACCGCCACGCCGCGCACCTGTTCGATCTCGCCGCGGGTGATCGGCTGCCGGTAGGCGATCAGCGCCAGGGTTTCCAGGGTGGCACGGGTGTAGCGGGTCTTGCGTTCGGTCCACAGCCGGCTGATCCAGCCATGCACTTCGCTGGTGACCTGGTAGCGGAAGCCCGAAGCGACCTCGACCAGTTCCACGCCGCGTCCTTCGCAGGCCTCGCGCAGCCGTTCCAGCGCACGTTCGATGCTACCCGGCGGCGCCGGCTCCTCCTCCGGGAACAGGTCCTTCAGCTGGGCCAGGGTGAGCGGCTGGCTGGAAGCCAGCAGGGCACCCTCGACAATGCGGTCGATCAGCGATTGATCCATCGGCAGTCAGCGCTCACTCATTGGCATTGGCGGCGTCGTTGTCGTCGAACTCGCTGCTGAACTGCAGCGGGGCGTTGGTGTTGCCGGCCGCCAGCGACTTGACGTAGATCGGCGCCAGCGGTTCTTCCTGGACGATGTCCAGCAGCTGTTCCTTGGCCAGCTCCAGCACCGCCAGGAACGTGACCAGCACGCCCAGCTTGCCTTCTTCGGCCGTGAACAGCCCTTCAAAGCGATAGAACTTGCCGTCTTCCAGGCGGCCGAGTACCTCGCCCATGCGTTGCCGCACGCTCAGTGCCTCGCGCTTGATGGCGTGGCCGCTGAACAGCTCGGCGCGCTTGAGCACGTCGTGCAGGGCCAGCAGCATTTCCTTCAGGTCCACCGGCGGCGGCAGCTTCACCGTGGCGCGCTCGGGCATGAAGGCGTGCGCCACCGTGGTGTCGCGGTCCTGCCGGGGCAGGGCGTCGATGTCCTCGGCGGCCTGCTTGAAGCGTTCGTACTCCTGCAGCCGGCGCACCAGCTCGGCGCGCGGGTCGGCTTCATCGCCTTCCTCGCTGACCGGGCGCGGCAGCAGCATGCGCGACTTCACCTCGGCCAGGATCGCGGCCATCACCAGGTACTCGGCAGCCAGCTCGAAGCGCAGCTCGCGCATCACGGTGATGTATTCCACGTACTGCCGGGTGATTTCGGCGACGGGAATGTCCAGCACATCCAGGTTCTGGCGGCGGATCAGGTACAGCAGCAGGTCCAGCGGGCCTTCGAAGGCGTCCAGGATGACTTCCAGCGCGTCCGGCGGGATGTACAGGTCCTGCGGGATCTGCAGGACCGGTTGCCCATGCACCACGGCCAGCGGCATTTCCTGCTGCTGGGGGGCGGGCGGCCGGGTTGGCGGGTTCGCGTCGAGCGCGAGTTCGGAAGTCATCTAATGGACATCAGGATTGCAACGGACCAGTCGCGGCACCGGGTTCGCCGGGCCAACGCCACGGAGCCCCAGGGCACCAGACACGCCGGGATCGGCGCGATTCCACACATATCAAACAGCAGGACGCGCCGCAGGAGACGGCAGCGACGGAACTACGGGGAGGTCGTCTACGTGGCCCGGCCGGGTGGTCCGGTTTGAAGCAGCGGGACGATCGTCGGGGGCTGCGTTGGCCGCAAAAACCGACGGGCTGCTGCATCCAGCCACGTGCAATGGACACTAGGGTAAGCCTTTGCCGCGCCAGTGTCCAGCCGGGGCCGGGAGCGGGCCGGCATTGGCTAGAATCGGCGCACCGACAACGCACGCGAGGAAATGCCGGTGTGGTATGTGATCGAAGGGTATGACGGCCAGGATGTGCTGGCGCAGCGGCTGCAGGCGCGGCCGGAACATCTGGCGCGGCTGCACGCGCTGCGCGACGAGGGACGCCTGCTGCTGGCCGGGCCGTGCCCGGCGGTGGACAGTGAAGACCCGGGCCCGGCCGGGTTCAGTGGTTCGGTGGTGATTGCGCAGTTCGAGTCGCTGCCACAGGCACAGGCCTGGGCCGATGCCGACCCGTACGTCGCCGCAGGCGTCTACACCCGCGTGCAGGTGCGGCCGTTCCGCAAGGTCCTGCCGTGAGCACGGAACGGATCGAGCGGATCCGTGACGCGCTGCAGCAGGCACTGGCCCCGAGCGTCCTTGAGATCGAGGACGACAGCCATCGCCACGCCGGCCATGCCGGTGCCCGCGACGGGCGCGGCCATTTCAACGTCCATGTGGTGAGTGAGCGGTTCGCCGGACTGGGGCCGCTGGCCCGGCATCGCGCGGTCTATGCCGCGCTGGGGTCGATGATGGACACCGATATCCACGCGCTGTCCATCCGCGCACAGACCCCGTCAGAACAGGGCTGAGCCCTTGTCCCGCACTGTCATGGCCGGTCCCTGCGGGCCGCGCCACGGACAGATTTCCATGTCCATTTCGGGACATTCGCCTAACGGACTGTTTACAAGCCCAGATGGAAACGCTTACATTCCGCGCCAATGCTGGTAGGTCCAAGCCGTGGAGGGCGGCTTCGTGAACAAGGCAGCTATCACAATCAAAGACGTCGCACGCGAAGCCCGGGTCTCCGTGGCCACGGTTTCCCGCGCGCTGAACGGGCATGAAAATGTCGCCGAACCGGTCCGCCAGCTTGTGCTGGAGGTCGCCGCACGGCTGCGTTACACCCCGCACGCCGCCGCCCGCAGCCTGAGCAGCCGCCGCACCAATACGGTGGGCGTGGTGCTGCCTGACCTGTACGGCGAATTCTTCTCCGAGCTGATGCGCGGCATCGACGGCGTGGCCCGCAACCGCCGCCAGCACCTGCTGGTGTCCAGCTACCACGGCGACCAGGAACAGCAGGGCGCTGCCCTGCGCGCCATGCGCGGCCGCGTTGACGGCCTGCTGGTGCTCTCGCCCTATGCCGAGAGCCCGGGCTTCCTGACCGACAACCTGCCGCAGTCGTTGCCCACGGTGTTGATCAACACCTACCTGCCCGGGCAGGACCACCCGGTGCTTAGCATCGACGACCACGCCGGCGCCATGGCGATGACCCGCCACCTGCTGGATGCCGGCCACCGCCGCATTGCCTTCATTTCTGGTCCGGACCTCAACTTCGACGCGCGCGAGCGCCTGCGCGGCTTCCGTGACGCGCTGGTGGCATTCGGCAGTGGCGCCGAGGGCATCGAGCTGCCCGGTGATTTCGACGAAGCTTCCGGCCATCGCGCCGGTCAGGAGTTGCTGGCAGCCGGAGCGCTGCCCGATGCCGTGTTCGCTGCCAACGACATGATGGCCCTGGGCTGCCTGTATGCGTTCACGCAGGCAGGGGTCCGTGTGCCGGCCGATGTTGCCCTGGCAGGTTTCGATGACATTCCACTGGCGCGTTTCGTCCACCCGTCGCTGACCACCATGCAGGTCAGCATCGCCGAGCTCGGCGACCGGGCCATGACGCGTCTGATGCAGTTGATGGACGGCACCTCCACGGATGGGACAGGGGACAAGCAGACCCTGGTTCCCCGCTTGATAGTTCGCGATTCCACCACTCCGCCATCCGGCCGTTGAAGCCAGAGGCGTTCCTTCTTTTTTTTGACTGATCGCAGGGACCGCGCAAGCGGTTACCGCCACCCGGAGATTGAGTTGATGATGCATACCACCTTCCGCATGCCGGCGCGCCGGCTGCTGAGCACCGCACTGGTCAGCTGCCTGATGCTGGCTGCCGCCCCCAACGTCATGGCGCAGTCGGCCAACGCCAGCCTGCGCGGCCAGGTTGCCGGCGCCCAGGCAGGCACCGAAGTGACCGCCACCAACGTGGCCACCGGTACCGTCCGCCGTGGCACCATCCGCGCCGACGGCAGCTACTCGCTGATGGGCCTGGACCCGGGTACCTATGACGTGGTCGCCAACGGCCAGTCGCAGAAGGTCACCGTCACCGTGGCCTCGACCGCGACGCTGAACTTCGCCGGTGCCGCCAGCAGCACCCCGGGCACCACCGCGGCCACCAACCTGGACACCGTCAACGTTGTTGCGCCGACCCTGCTGCAGGAAGTGCGCACCTCCGAAGTCGGCAAGACCGTCAGCCTGCAGCAGATCCAGACCACCCCGCAGGTGTCGCGCAACTTCCTGGAGTTCGCCGACGCGGTGCCGGGCATGATCTTCACCCGTGATGCCAAGGGCAACACCTCGCTGCGCGGCGGCGCCACCAATGCCGACGGCACCAACGTGTACATCGACGGCGTGGGCCAGAAGAGCTACGTCAAGGGCGGCGGCGTGGCCGGCCAGTCCGGCAGCGCCGGCAACCCGTTCCCGCAGCTGGCCATCGGCGAATACAAGGTCATCAGTGGCAACTACAAGGCCGAGTACGGCCAGGTGTCGAGCGCCGCGGTGACGGCTGCAACCAAGTCCGGCACCAATGAGTTCAAGGGCGAGGCGTTCTACCGCTACACCGATGAAGACATGCGCGCACGCACGCCGGCCGAGCGCCAGGCCGGTGCCAGCAAGGAAGCCTCGGCCGAAAAGGAATACGGCTTCGCGCTGGGCGGCCCGATCGTGCAGGACAAGGCCCACTTCTTCGTGACCTATGAGGCCAAGCGCTTCGACCTGCCGGTGACCATTGCTCCGCAGGGCTCGGTAACCGGCCTGGCCGGGCTGTTGCCGGCCGAGGCCCGCGCCGGACTCGGCCCGGCCAGCCAGCCGTTCCAGCAGGACCTGATCTTCGCCAAGATCGACGTCGAGCCGACCGACAACGATCGCCTGGAGCTGACCTTCCAGGACCGTGACGAGACCCAGCAGGAGTTCGCCGACCAGACCGCGCCGATGCACGGCAAGGAAACGAAGAACACCGATCGCCGCTACGCGCTGCGCTGGAACCATAGCGGTGAGCGCTACTACAACGAACTGATGCTCACCCACGAGGATTCGTTCAACAATCCCAAGCCGCTGAGCCTGGGCAACGGCATCAACTACACCGGCCCGGACGGCACCGATGAGCGTGCCATCGTCTCCATCGGCGGCGCATCGGCATTCGCCTCGCAGGTGAAGGGCCAGAAGGGCTGGTCGATCGAGGACAACCTGACCCTGGACGGTATCCAGTGGGCGGGCGACCACACCATCAAGATGGGTGCCAAGTACAAGGAGATCGATCTGTACGCCTCGGACGCGGCGCAGATCAATCCGCAGTTCTACTACACCGTGGGCAATGCGGCCTTCCCGGACAGCATTCCGTACAAGGCCCAGTTCGTGAAGCCGGTGACCGGCGTGTCCGGCGTGTCCGGCGAGGTACGTTCCAAGGCCAAGCAGATCGGCCTGTTCATCCAGGACGACTGGCAGGTCAACGACCACCTGCAGCTGAACCTTGGCCTGCGTTGGGATTACGAGAAGAACCCGTCCTACCTGGACTTCGTCACGCCGCCGGAAGTGGTCAATGCGCTGTTCGCGCAGGATCCGCGCGCACCGGCCGGGCAGTCCTATGCCGATACGCTGGCACTGAGCGGCCTGGACATCAACGACTACATCAGCAACGGCCACAACCGCAAGGCGTTCAAGGACGCCTGGCAGCCGCGCCTGGGCTTCTCGTATGACATCAATGCCGACGAGCAGCACGTGATCCACGGTGGCGCCGGCCGTTCCTACGACCGCGACCTGTTCGACTACCTGCAGTTGGAAGTGACCAAGCTGGCCCTGCCGCAGCCGACCATCTACTTCCGCAACCCGGCCACCGGCCAGTGCTTCCAGGGCAACGCCGCCTGCTACGACTGGAACCCGAACCTGCTCAACGGCATCGGCAATCTGCAGAGCCTGGTCGGTTCGACCAGCAATGCGGGCCTGGAAGTCGACCTGCTCAACAACAACCTGAAGGTGCCTTACGCCGATCAGTTCAGCCTGGGCATGAGCAACCAGATCGGCGACTGGCTGACCGACGCCACCATCGCGCGCACGCTGACCTATGACGGCTTCGCCTTCACCCTGGGCAACCGTTACCCGACCGGCCAGTTCTTCGACGACCCGCGCCTGTGCGGTGGCACCGAGCCGGGCCTGGGCCAGGCGTGGAGCTGCAACGTGCCGGGCTTCGGCAGCCTGATCATCGGCCAGCAGGGCATTGAAACCCGCACCACCCAGGTCCTGCTGTCGGCGCAGAAGCCGTACACCAAGGAAAGCGGCTGGGGCACCTCGATCGCCTACACCTGGACCACCGCCCGCCATAACCGCAACATCGATGAGCATTACTCGTTCGATCGCGGCACCATCGGCGAGTATCCGTTCATCAAGTCCAACGGTGCGCCGCGCCACCGCCTGGTGGTCACCGGCTCCTACGACGGCTTCTGGGGCATCACCTTCGGCGGCAAGCTGACGCTGGCCACCCCGACGGCGGTGAATGACTGGTACGGCGTGCCGCAGGCCAATGGCTACGCCCTGCCGACGCCGGCCGCCGCGTTCCCGGGCGGCAACGGCAAGTTCCTGATCGGTGGCAAGATCTTCGGCTACCGTTCGGTTGACCTGCAGGCCACCAAGACGTTCAAGATGCCGGGCGATACCGAGTTGTACGCACGCATCGACATCATCAACGTGTTCAACTTCGACAACTTCTCGAACTACAACTACTACAAGAACGGCAAGCTGACCGCCAGCTACAACGAGACCGGCGACATCGTCGGTACGCCACGCCAGGTCAAGGCGGAGGTGGGCTTCCGCTTCTAAGCGGTGCCGCCTGATGCAGGTCTCCGATGCCGCCGCTCCGGCGGCGGCATCACCTGCATGAACTACGGCAATGGCCGGCCCCGTGCCGGTCCATTGCCCACGCCGCTGCCGGCCAGGGGGCAGCGGCGTGGGCAATGATCGCGGTGTCAGGCCACGTTTTCCGTGGTTTTTTAAGCACACACCTTGTAAACGATTTCAGATCATTGGACGGTATGCTTTCCCATCGATCAGACCACCGGAGGAACCGCGCCATGCAGGCACGCCATCTGTTGTCCGCCGCAGCGCTGAGCCTGGCCGTGGCCGCCTGCCAGCCGGCCCAGCAGGAACCTGCCAAGCCCCGCCCGCCGGTGATCCTGATCGAGGCCGACGCACCGCCGCGGCCGATGAAGCCGGAGCTGCCGCCGCTGTTCGATGACATCGAGCGCCGCACCTTCCAGTTCTTCTGGGACACCACCAACGAGGTCAATGGGCTGACCCCGGACCGCTACCCATCGCGGCCGTTCGCCAGCATCGCCTCGGTCGGCTTCGCGCTGACCGCCTATCCGATCGGCATCGAGAACGGCTGGGTCAGCCGCAACCAGGCGATCGACCGCACGCTGACCACCCTGAAATTCTTCCGCGACGTGCCGATGGGCCCGCAGCGCACCGGCAAGGCGGGCTACAAGGGCTTCTACTACCACTTCCTGGACATGCAGGAAGGCCGTCGCTACGACAGCTGGGTCGAACTGTCCTCGGTGGATACCGCACTGCTGATGATGGGCGTGCTGTTCGCGCAGTCGTACTACGACGGTGACGATCCGCGCGAGAAGGAAATCCGCCAGATCGCCGACACCTTGTACAAGAAGGTCGACTGGCCGTGGCTGCAGCAGCGTGCGCCGCTGATCTCGATGGGCTGGTTCCCGGAGAGCGGTTTCATCGACCACGACTGGATGGGCTACAACGAGGCGATGATGGTCTACATCCTCGCCCTGGGTTCGCCCACGCATCCGGTCAGCCCGGACGCGTGGACGGTGTGGACGCGCACCTACGACAACGACTGGGGTGTCTACCAGGGCCAGGAATACCTGTCCTTCGGCCCGCTGTTCGGCCACCAGTACAGCCACGTCTGGATCGACTTCCGCGACATCCAGGACGCGTACATGCGCGAGCGCGGCAGCACCTATTTCCTCAACAGCCGCTCGGCCGCGCTGGCCCAGCGCGAATACGCCATCGCCAACCCGATGCAGTGGAAGGACTATGGCGAGAACGTCTGGGGCCTGACCGCCAGTGATGGCCCGCAGAACACCACGCAGGAGTACCGCGGCGAGCAGCGCCAGTTCCGCCATTACTCCTCGCGCGGCGCCGGCCTGCGCGAGAACTTCGATGACGGCACCATCGCCCCCACCGCCGCGATCGCATCGGTGGTGTTCGCACCCGAGCAGGTGATTCCGGCGACGCTGGAGATGCACAAGCGCTACGGCGACTACATCTATTCCAGCTACGGCTTCCTGGATTCGTTCAACCCCAGTTTCAACTACGACATCCCGATCAAGACCGGCCGCGTCATCCCGGATCGTGGCTGGGTCGCCAGCGATTACATCGCCATCGACCAGGGCCCGATCCTGACCATGATCGCCAACTACCGCGATGATTTTGTGTGGGAAGTGATGAAGAAGAACCCGTACATCCGCAAGGGCCTGGAGCGGGCCGGGTTCAGTGGCGGCTGGCTGGCGCCGGAAGGGTCGTTCCAGCCCCTGGAACTGCAGAAGGATGAGAAGGCCGCGGCAGCACGCGCGGTGGGTATCGCCGAATCACGCGCGGCTGCCGCGCAGGAACAGAAGAACAATGCCAACCGCACCACAGGCCAGGGCAAGTAACCTGATGCCGAACTGGACCGACCGCCTGCGCCGCTGGGCGCTGCCTGCCCTGGCCGCGCTGGCGGTGGCCGGCTGCGCCCGTCCCGAGACGGGCACCACCACCGTACGCTTCTGGGCGATGGGTCGCGAAGCGGAGGTGGTCAGCGAGCTGATCCACGAATTCGAGGCTGAAAACCCCGGCATCAAGGTGGATGTGCAGAACATCCCATGGACGGCCGCGCACGAGAAACTGCTGACCGCATTCGCGGCCGATGGCCTGCCGGATGTGTGCCAGCTCGGCAACACCTGGGTGCCGGAGTTCGCCGAGCTGGATGCACTGACCCCGCTGCAGCCGTTCGTGCAGCACTCGGCCGTGGTCGACCCGAAGGACTACTTCCAGGGCATCTGGGACACCAACGTGATCCACGGCGAGCTGGTGGGCGTACCGTGGTATGTCGATACGCGCCTGATCTACTACCGCAAGGACCTGCTGGCCAAGGCCGGCTACGACCACCCGCCGCGCACGTGGGCGGAGTGGGAGGAGCAGATGGCAGCGATCAAGCGCATGCAGGGGCCCAACCGCTATGCGGTGCTGATGCCGATCAACGAGTTCGAGCAGCAGCTGTCGCTGGCCCTGCAGCAGCCGGATCCACTGCTGCGCGACGACGATACCCGCGGCAATTTCGCCAGCCCGGGATTCCGCCGCACGCTGGCCTTCTACGCCAACATGTTCGAGCAGGGCTGGGCGCCGAAGATGTCCGAGACGCAGATCTCCAACGTCTGGGATGAGTTCTTCCGCGGCTTCAATGTGTTCTACATCTCCGGCCCCTGGAACATTCGCGAGTTCAAGAAGCTGCAGCCGAAGGAACTGGAAGGGCAGTGGGGCACTGCCGCGCTGCCGGGGCCGGACGGTCCGGGCGCGGGCATCGCCGGCGGCACCAGCCTGGTGATCTTCCGCAAATCGCAGCAGAAGGAAGCGTCCTGGAAGCTGATCGAATTCCTGTCGCGCCCGCAGATCCAGGCGCGCTTCCATTCAATCATCGGTGACCTGCCGCCGCGTCGCAGTGCCTGGAACGCGCCGTCGCTGGCCAGCGATCCGCTGGCTGCCGCGTTCCGTGATCAGCTGGAGCGGGTCAAGCCGACGCCGAAGGTGCTCGAATGGGAGCGCATCGTGCAGGAAATGCGCATCGTCACCGAGAAGGTGGTGCGCGGTGGCCTGCCGCAGGACAAGGCCGTCGAAGAACTCGACCAGCGCGTGGACAAGGTGCTGGCCAAGCGCCGCTGGATGCATGAACAACAACGCCTGCAGGAGCGCGCGCCACCGCCGCACTCGAGCAGCGCCGTGGCCGCCGGGAGCCCGCAATGAAACGTACTTCGCTGGCCGGCTGGATCTTCGCCGGCCCCTCGCTGATCGTGCTGGGCGTGTTCTTCGGCCTGCCGGTGGCCTCGGCGCTCGCGCTGAGCGTGACCGACTTCGACCTGTACGCGCTGGCCGACAGCAGCAACCTGCGCTTCGTCGGCCTGGGCAACTACATCGACCTGCTGCAGACACCGATGTTCTGGAAGTCGCTGTGGAACACCACCTACTTCGTGCTGATCGGCGTGCCATTGTCGATCGGCGTGTCGCTGGGCGCGGCGATGCTGCTCAATGCGCCGGCCGCCCGCTTCAAGGCCCTGTTCCGCACGGCCCTGTTCGCGCCGGTGGTGACCACGCTGGTGGCGGTGGCGGTGATCTGGCGCTACCTGTTCCATACAAGCTACGGCCTGGTGAACTATGGCCTGGGCCACCTGGGCATCAGTCCGATCGACTGGCTGGGTGATCCCAACTGGGCCATGCCGACCATCATGCTGTTCGCGGTGTGGAAGAACTTCGGCTACAACATGGTGATCTTCCTGGCCGGCCTGCAGGCGATCCCGCATGACCTGTACGAGGCCGCGCGCATCGACGGCGCCTCGCGCTGGAAGCAGTTCCTGCACATCACTCTGCCGATGCTCGGCCCGGTGCTGCTGGTGGTCGGGGTGATCACCGTGTCGGGCTACTTCCAGCTGTTCGCCGAGCCGTATGTCATGACCCGCGGCGACCCGCTGCAGAGCACCGTCAGCGTGCTGTATTTCATGTTCGAGGAAGGCTTCAAGTGGTGGAACCTGGGACGCGCCTCCGCGGTGGCGTTCCTGCTGTTCCTGATCATCCTGGCGGTGACCACCGTGATGCTGCGTTTCGGCCGCAAGAGGCAGTTGGTATGAGTCGTGAAATCGGCCAGTCGCGCTGGTACCCGTGGATGATCAATGGTGCGTTGCTGGTGCTGGCCCTGGTCAGCCTGGCACCGCTGCTGTGGATGGTCTCGGTCTCGTTCATGCCGCAGGGCGAGGCCAGCCATTTCCCGCCGCCACTGCTGCCTTCGAGCATCACCACGCACAACTACCATGAGCTGTTCGCGCGCACCGGCATGGGGGGCAACTTCGCCAACAGCCTGCTGGTGTCGCTGGGCATCACCGTGGGTTCGCTGCTGCTCAACACCATGGCGGGCTATGCCTTCGCCAAGCTCAACTTCGTCGGTCGCGAGCGCCTGTTCCAGGTGCTGATGGCGGCGCTGGTGATTCCGGCGCAGGTGGCGATGCTGCCGCTGTTCCTGCTGATGAAGCAGCTCGGCCTGGTCAACAGCTTCGGCGGCGTGATCGTGCCGGCGCTGGCCAGCGTGTTCGGCATTTTCCTGGTGCGCCAGTACGCGCGTTCGATTCCGGACGAGCTGCTTGAAGCGGCGCGCATCGACGGGGCAGGGGAGCTGCGCATCTTCTTCCAGATCGTGCTGCCGATGCTCAAGCCGGTGCTGGTGACGCTGGCCATCTTCACCTTCATGGGAGCATGGAACGATTTCATGTGGCCGCTGATCGTGCTGACCGACCAGGAGCACTACACTTTGCCGGTGGCGCTGGCCACCCTCTCGCGCGAGCACATCATGGACGTGGAAATGATGATGGCGGGCGCGGTGGTTACCGTGGTTCCGGTGCTGGCGCTGTTCCTGGTGCTGCAGCGGTACTACATCCAAGGTCTGTTGCTGGGGAGCGTCAAGGGATGAAGCGCGTGATCGCCGTTGGACTGGGCCTGTTGTGGACCTCCCTGGCGATCGCCGCACCTCCGGTGCTGCCGGCACCGAAGGTGCTGGACGACTTCGACGACATCGGCGCCTGGAAACTGGTGCTGTCCGACCAGGTCAGCGGATCGCTGCGGCCGGTCAGTGGTGCCGGTGGCGGCCGTGCCCTGTGCCTGGACTACGATTTCCACAACGTCTCCGGCTACGTCGGCATCCGCCGTGCGCTGAACATCGAGTACCCGGTCAACTACCGCTTCGGCTTCCAGCTGCGCGGTGACTCGCCGGCCAACGACCTGCAGTTCAAGCTGATCGACGCCAGCGGTGACAATGTCTGGTGGGTCAACCGCCCGGGCTACCGTTTTCCCAAGGCATGGTCGCCAGTCGAATACCGCCGTCGCCAGATCGACAAGGCGTGGGGGCCCTCGCCCGAAAAGGAGATGGCGCGCAGCGCTGCGGTCGAGTTCACGATCTACAGCAAGGTCGGCGGGCGCGGCACGGTGTGCTTCGACAGGCTGACCCTGCAGGGCCTGCCAGCGCAGGATGATTCGGCGCTGGCGCCGTCGGTGATCGCCGATACCGCCACCGCGTTGCAGGACCGCATGATCGACGGCAAGAGCGATACGTTCTGGATCAGCGGCGGGGTCAAGCAGCAGACCATCAGCCTGGACCTGCACAAGAGCCGCGAGATCGGCGGTGCAGTGATCGACTGGCTGCCGAATCTGGAAGCCAGCCGCTATACCGTGCGGACCTCCGAGGATGGCCGCGACTGGCGCACCGTGCGCGAGGTGACCGGCGCTGCCGGTGGCCGCGACTGGCTGGCATTGCCGGACACCGATGCGCGGTACGTGCGCTTCGATCTGCTCGATGGCCCGAACTGGCGTTACGGCATCCGTGACATCACGCTCAAGCCGCTGGCCTTTGCCGCCACGCCGAACGCGTTCCTGTCCTCGGTGGCGGCCGACCTGCCACGCGGTTCGTTGCCGCGCGCCTACGTGGGCGAACAGCCGTACTGGACCCTGCTGGGCCTGGACGGTGGACAGGAACAGGCGCTGATCAGCGAGGACGGTGCCCTGGAACCGGCCAAGGGCAGCTTCAGCATCGAGCCGTTCATCCGCCTCGACGGCAAGCTGCTGGACTGGTCCAAGGTTGCCATCACCCAGTCGCTGCAGGACCACTATCTTCCGATCGCCAACGTCGATTGGGTGCACGAGAAGGCCGGCCTGGCGGTGACCAGCTTCGTGCAGGGCACGCCGGAGCGCGCGCAGTTGATCGGCCGCTACCGCTTGAGCAATCCGGACAAGGTCGCCCACGAATACACGCTCGCGCTGGCGATCCGCCCCTGGCAGGTCAACCCGCCGACCCAGTTCCTCAACACGGTGGGCGGCTTCAGCCGCATCGATGCGCTGGACGTGGGCGAGCAGCTGGTGCGCATCAACGGCGAGCCGCGCATCTATCCACTGCAGGTGCCCGATGCCCGCTTCGCCAGCACGTTCGATGGCAAGCTCGACGCGATGCACCTGGCCTCCGGGAAATACCCGGCCAGCACGGCGGTGAAGGACAGTACCGGCATGGCGTCCGGTGCGCTGCTGTATACGATCAAGCTGGAACCCGGCCAGAGCCGCGAAGTGGCAGTGGTACTGCCGCAGACCGGGAGCTGGGCGCCGCAGTCGCTGGACGTGGCCAAGGCCCAGGCGCAGGTGGCCGA
Organism: Stenotrophomonas sp. YJH_SMC_10; assembly: GCF_059371555.1. NCBI lineage: Bacteria > Pseudomonadati > Pseudomonadota > Gammaproteobacteria > Lysobacterales > Lysobacteraceae > Stenotrophomonas > Stenotrophomonas sp. YJH_SMC_10. Next base: position 388,288 of record NZ_JCAFUS010000001.1, read on the forward strand.
ACAGTGGCGGCAGAAGCTGGGCGTGGTTTCGCTGCAGGTGCCGGCGGCGGGCCAGGCCCTGGTCGACACCCTGCGCACCGCCGTGGCGCACATGCTGATCTCGCGGGTCGGCCCGCGCCTGCAGCCGGGCACGCGCTCGTACGCGCGCAGCTGGATCCGCGACGGCGCGATGATTTCCGAAGGCCTGCTGCGCATGGGCCGCAGCGACGCAGTACGTGACTACATCAACTGGTATGCGCCGTTCCAGTTCGAGAACGGCAAGGTGCCGTGCTGTGTCGATGCGCGCGGCAGCGACCCGGTGCCGGAGAATGACAGCCACGGTGAGCTGATCTACAGCATCGCCGAATATGGGCGCTATACCGGCGACAGCACCTTCGCCGAGCTGATGTGGCCGCACGTGCAGGGCGCCTACACCTACATGGAGCAGCTGCGTGCCAGCGAGCGTACCGAAGAGAACCGTGCGCGCAATCCGGCGTTCTACGGGATGATGCCCGCCTCGATCAGCCACGAAGGCTATTCGGCCAAGCCGATGCACTCGTACTGGGACAACTTCTGGGCCCTGCGCGGCTACAAGGACGCGGCAACGCTGGCGGCCCAGCTGGGCAAGGTCGAAGCGATGCAGATCGCCGAGTCGCGTGACCAGTTCCGTGATGACCTGCAGGCGTCACTGCTGTCGGCGATGCAGCAGCACAACATCGACTACCTGCCGGGCTCGGCCGAGCTGGGCGATTTCGACGCGACCTCGACCACCATCGCGCTGGCGCCGGGCGGCGAGCAGGGCCGCCTGCCGCAGCAGGCGTTGGAGGCGACCTTCGAGCGTTACTGGAAGGAATTCGTAGCCCGCCGCGATGGCAAGCGCGAGTGGAAGGACTACACGCCGTACGAATGGCGCAACGTGGCCGCCTTCGTTCGCCTGGGCTGGCGCGATCGCGCCTGGCAGGCGACCGAGTTCTTCTTCAGGGACCGTGCGCCGCAAGCCTGGAACCAGTGGGCCGAAGTGGTTTCGCGCACGCCGCGCAAGCCGTTCTTCGTCGGTGACCTGCCGCATGCCTGGGTCGCCTCGGACTTCGTGCGTTCGGCACTGGACATGTTTGCCTACAGCCGCGACATGGATGATGCGCTGGTACTGGCCGCAGGCGTCCCGACCGCCTGGCTGCAGGGCGACGGTGTTGCCGTGCAGGGCCTGCGCACGCCGCAGGGCCAGCTGAACTACCGCCTGCAACGCAGTGACAAGCAGCTGGTGCTGGAGGTGCAGCCGGGCCTGGTGCCACCGGTCGGCGGCGTGGTGCTGCCATGGCCGTATGCCGGTGAGCCGGGCGCGGCGACCATCAACGGCGAAACGGCCGAGTGGGTCAACAACGAGCTGCACGTGCACCAGCTGCCGGCGCGGGTCGAGATCGAGGTGCCGGGCGCGGTGCGCCGCGCCGAGCGCAAGGGGCAGTAATCATGAAGCAGCAGGGAGCAAGGGCGCGCACGACGATGCGCGCCCTGGGGCTGGCGGTTGCATTGGCGCTGCCGGGACTGGTCCTGGCGGCCGGGCCGCAGGCGGCCGCGGCGGCCGAGGCCGCCAACGCGCCCGGCATGAGCATGGTGACCTTCAACCTGCATCATGACCGTGAGGACTGGCCGAGCCGCCGCCGCACCATCCTGGCCGAACTCAAGCGCCTGCAGCCCGATGCCATCGCCCTGCAGGAGGTGATCCAGCGCCGCAACGTGCGCAACCAGGCGCAGTGGCTGGCCAGCCAGCTCGGCTACAGGTACATCTTCGTCTCCACCGATCCGGTGGGTGCACCGAAGCGCTATGGCAATGCGTTGCTGAGCCGGCGCCCGGTCCTGGCCCAGGGCGAGCACCTGCTGCAGCCGCGGGAAGACTATCGCACCGTTGCCCATCTGCGCATCGATGTGGACGGCAAGGCGATCAACGTCTATGCCACCCATCTCAACGAACGCAATGACGAAAGCGGCCAACGCATCCGCCGCGCACAGGTCGAGGACCTGCTGCGCTTCATCACCGCCACGTCAGCCGGGGCACCGGTAGTGATTGCAGGCGACTTCAACGCGCTGGTGGATGCCGGCGACCTGAGCGAGCTGCGCAGCCACTACGGTGACAGCTACGGCAGCGTGCACGTCAACACCGACCTGGCCGGGGTCAGCACCTTGAACCGGCACTATTACCAGGTGCCGTCGCGGATCGACCACATCTTCTTCCAGCAGGACCGGATGGTCGCGCGCGAAGCGAAGCTCCTGTTCGACCAGCCTGATGACAGCGGGCGCTGGGCCTCGGACCATTACGGCGTGTGGACGCGCCTGCAGTTCGCGCCGAAGCCCTGACGCAGGGGTGCTGTGGTCGGTGCCAACCCGGGTGGGTGCGATACGACCAGCGCCACAAACGGAAACGGCGGGGATCATCGATCCCCGCCGTTTCGTTTTACGCGATCAAGCCGCGATCAGTTCGCCGGCGGCGTGCGCTTGGCGGCTTCTTCGTCTTCTTCGTCGGCCTTGGCCTCGGCCGCCTGGGCGGCGGCATCGGCGTGACCATCGGCGACCGGATCGACCGACGGCGTCACCACCGCATCGGCGACCGGCGCCGCAGCGTCCACCGGCGCGGCTTCAACTGCCACCGGAGCCACCGGCTGTTCGGCGACCACGACCGGCTCGACAACCGGCTTGGCCTCGACCGCCGGCGCAGCCGCAACGGCCACCGGCGGCGCTTCGACCGCCGGAGCGGCTTCAGCGATCTGCGGCTTCGATTCCACGACCGGCGCAGCCTCGACCGCTGCCGGCGTCGCTTCGATGACCGGCGCGGCTTCAGCCACTGGCGCGGTTTCAACCACGACCGGCTTGGCTTCGATCACCGGCGCCGCAGCGGCCACCGGCTGGGCCGGAGTCGCAGCGTCGATGGCATCGAGCATGCTGGTCTGCACCGGCGATGCCGGTTCGGCCTTGGCGGCGCTGTCGACCGGGGCCTGCACCTCGGCCACGGCCGGTGCAGCGGTTTCCACCACCGCGCTGCTCACCACCGCGACCGGCGCAGCGGCAACGGCGGCAGCGGCGCGGACCGGCTTCCCGGCGTCGGAGGCGGTCGGCTCGACGTCGTCATCGAAGTCGAATTCCGGCTGCGAGCGGGTCGGCTGTGCAGACGCGGCCGAAGCAGCACCCGCACCGTTGTCGAGGTTCGGTTCGGCACCCTCGGCGTCATCAACGTCGTCAGCGTCGTCCTGGTCATCGCCCAGGCTATCGCTGCCGGCCGTGTTCTCAGCACCACCACGGCGACGGCGACGGCCACCACGACGGCCGCGGCGGCGGCGGGTCGCGCCTTCACCGTTCTGCTCGCCATGGGTGTCAGCCACCGCCTCGTCACCGGTCACCGCAACGGCTTCGGCCTCGCTGCCGGCGTTGGCAGCGGTGTCGGCCAATGCGGCGGCGTCCGCCGGAGCCACCGGCGCCACCGGCGCGGTCGCCTCCTGCGCGGTCACCGCATTGGTGGCGATGGTCGTCGCGGCCACGGCTGCCGCCGCGGTCACGCTCTCCGCCGGTGCCTCGACGCCGCCGCGCTGCGGCTTCTCGGCCGGCTTGTCACCTTCCTGCTGCTGGCGCGGCTGCTTGGGCTGCTTCAGCTTCGGCTGCTGGTTCTGGTTCTGGCCCTGGCCCTGCTGGTCGTTGCGCGGCTTGTTCTGCTGCTGCGGCTCCTTCTGCTTGCCCTGCTGCGGCGGCTGCTGGGCATTGCCGTTACGGCCGTCCTTGCGCTGCTCACCGCGGTCCTTGCGGTTGCCGCCGTCCTTCTGCGGCTGCGCGTTGCCGTTGCCGCCATTGCCACGCGTGTCGTCGCGACGGTCCTTGCGGTCCTTGTTGCGATCCTTGTGGCGGTCCTTGCGGCCGCCGTCCTGCTGCTGGCGGGCGGCCGGAGCCACCGGTGCCGGCGCCGGGGCCGGCTCGCCACCGAACACGCGCTTGAGCCAACCAATCACGCCGCCGCTGGGGGCGGGTGCCGCCGGTGCGGCGACGACCGGAGCCGGAGCTGCCTTGGCCGGTTCAACCTCCTCGCGCACCGGGGCGGGCGAGGTGTGCTTGACCTGGGTGACCGCCGGCGGCGGGATGTTCAGCTGGCCCTTGGTCAGGGCGTGCACCGGCAGCTTGCGCGGGGTGCCGCGCTGGTAGCTGGGCTTGCTGCTCTCTTCACCCAGCTCGTTCTCGCGCAGGCGGGTGACGGTGTAGTGCGGGGTGTGCAGCTGCTCGTCGGCGACGATCACGATCGGCGCCTCGTGGCGCTGCTCGATCTCGCGCAGCGCGCTGCGCTTCTCGTTCAGCAGGTAATTGGCGATCTCCACCGGGGCCTGGACCAGCACCTGCCCGGTGTTTTCCTTCATCGCATGCTCTTCGGCGACGCGGATGATCGACAGCGACAGCGACTCGACACTGCGCATGCGGCCGTGGCCGTCGCAGCGCGGGCAGACGATCTGGCTGGATTCACCCAGGCTCGGGCGCAGGCGCTGGCGGCTCATTTCCAGCAGGCCGAAGCGCGAGATGCGGCCGACCTGGACGCGGGCCCGGTCGTACTTCAGCGCGTTGGCCAGGCGGTTCTCGACCTCGCGCTGGTGCTTGTTGGAGGCCATGTCGATGAAGTCGATCACCACCAGGCCGCCCAGGTCGCGCAGGCGCAGCTGGCGGGCCACTTCCTCGGCCGCTTCCAGGTTGGTCTGGAAGGCGGTGTCCTCGATGTCGCTGCCCTTGGTGGCGCGCGAGGAGTTCACGTCGACTGCGGTCAGCGCTTCGGTCTGGTCGACCACGATCGAGCCGCCCGACGGCAGGCGCACGTTGCGCTCGTAGGCGCCTTCGATCTGCGATTCGATCTGGAAGCGGTTGAACAGCGGGATGTCGTCCTTGTAGTGCTTGAGCTTGCGCAGGGTCTGCGGCATCACCTGCTGCATGAACTCGCGGGCGTGCTCGTACATCTCCTCGGTGTCCACCAGGATCTCGCCGATGTCGGCGCGCAGGTAGTCACGCAGGGCGCGCACGATCAGGCGCGATTCCTGGTAGATCAGGAACGGGGCCGGCTTGCTCAGTGCGGCTTCGGCGATGGCACGCCAGACATTGAGCAGGTAGTCCAGGTCCCACTGCAGTTCTTCCGCATCGCGGCCGACGCCGGCGGTACGGATGATCACGCCCATGTCGTCAGGGATGTTCAGCTTGTCAAGGGCGTCCTTCAGCGCGGCCCGGTCTTCGCCCTCGATGCGGCGCGACACGCCGCCGGCGCTGGGCGAGTTCGGCATCAGCACCATGTAGCGGCCGGCCAGCGAAATGAACGTGGTCAGGGCGGCGCCCTTGTTGCCACGCTCTTCCTTGTCGACCTGGACGACGATCTCCTGGCCTTCCTTCAGCAGCTCGCGGATGCCGGCCTTGTTGTGGTCGACACCGGCCTGGAAGTAGTCGCGGGAGATTTCCTTCAGCGGCAGGAAGCCATGGCGGCCACCGCCGTACTCGACGAAGGCCGCTTCCAGCGAGGGCTCGATGCGGAAGATCCGGCCCTTGTAGATGTTGGACTTCTTCTGTTCCTTCGACGGCTGTTCGATGTCGATGTCATACAACGACTGGCCATCCACGATGGCAACACGCAGCTCTTCAGCCTGCGTGGCGTTGATCAGCATTCGCTTCATTGTTGCGTTCCTCGCAAGCGGCTACCGCGCGGAACGCCATGGGGTTTCGCCTCTGGACACGGCTCGCCGCCCATTCGCGCAAGCGCGGGGAGGGCGGCTTGGGTTTCCAGCGCTACGACACCACGGCAGGCCGCGGGAGCGCTTCACTCTTATGGTTTTTGGGTGTTGCAGGGCCGCAGGCAGCTGTCAGCCAGGCTGGAGCGCCACGCGGGACATGTTCAGCACGGTTGCGTGTCAGGCATCCGGCGATGGCCGGGAAGGCCGGTGAGCCGCTAACATGGCCGCCCCGCGGGCGGTGGTCGCGCACTGTGCCGGATTCGTCGGAAGCTGGGCTTCTGGCCCTGAGTAACTTCCAACGAAATCAATCCCTTATCTCGCCCCCCGAGTGTAACAGAATAAACAGCCTGATGACCGCCCAAGACCCCACCAAGCCCGCTGGCGACAAGCCTTCCGTGCGCATGATCACCGTTCCCGCCGACCGCGCCGGCCAGCGCCTGGACAACTTCCTGCTCGGCCAGCTGAAGGGCGCCCCGCGCAGCCTGGTGTACAAGCTGGTGCGCAGCGGCCAGGTGCGGGTCAACGGCGGACGCGCCAAGGCCGAGCGCAAGCTGGAGGCCGGTGACGAGGTGCGCGTGCCGCCGGTCCGTCTCAGTGAGGAGGGAGACAAGGCCGGTCCGCCCGAGGCGTTCATGCGCCGCCTGGAGCAGGCCATCGTGTTCGAGGACGCGCGCCTGCTGGCCCTGAACAAGCCCTCGGGGGTGGCCAGCCATGGTGGCAGTGGCATCAGCTTCGGCGCGATCGAGACCCTGCGCGCGTTGCGTCCCGGGCAGACCCTGGAACTGGTCCACCGGCTGGATCGCGACACTTCGGGCCTGCTGATCGTGGCCAAGAAGCGCTCGGCGCTGAGCGAACTGCAGGCGCTGCTGCGTGAAGACCACGGCGCCGGCATCCGCAAGCGCTACCTGACCCTGCTGGCCGGGCGCATGCCCGACGGGGTGATGACGGTCGACGCGCCGCTGCACGTGGGCCTGCGCCAGGGCGGCGAACGCCATGTGCAGGTCAACGCCATCGGCAAGGAATCGATCAGTCACTTCCGGGTGCTGGAGCGCCGCGGCGGCCATTCGTACTGCGAGGTGCGCATCGAGACCGGCCGGACCCACCAGATCCGCGTGCATGCCCAGCATCTGGGCCATCCGGTGGCCGGCGATGACAAGTACGGCGATCCTGCAGTCAACAAGCGGCTTCGCGAGCAGATCGGGCTGAAGCGCCTGTTCCTGCACGCGGCATCGCTGGAGTTCGCGCTGGATGACGGCAAGAGCCCGTATGTGCTGAACGCGCCGCTGGCGGAGGAGTTGGTCGAGGCGCTGGATCGGCTGCGCTGACAATGACCGGGTAGCGCCGGGGCAGGCCCGGCCGCTACCTTGTTTGGGTAGATCCACGCCATGCGTGGATGCGCCCCTCTGGGTCGTTCACCACTTGAACAGCACCAGGCTGATCGCCAGGGTGCCCATACCCGCCACCAGGCCGTATACGGTTTCGTGGCCCTTGGCATAGCGCTTGGCCGCCGGCAGCAGCTCGTCCAGCGCCAGGAACACCATCACGCCGGCGATCAGGCCGAATACCCAGCCGAACGTGGCGTGCGACAGCGATCCGGACAGCAGCAGGTAGCCGATCGCTGCGCCGATCGGCTCGGCCAGGCCCGACAGCAGGCTGGCGGTGAACGCATAGGCCTTGTTCTGGGTGGCGAAATACACCGGCACCGCGATCGCGATGCCCTCGGGAATGTTGTGGATGGCGATGGCGAAGGCCAGCGGCATGCCCACCGACGGGCTTTCCAGCGTCGCAAAGAACGTCGCCAGGCCCTCGGGGAAATTGTGCGCGGTGATCGCGATCGAGGTCAGCAGGGCAACGCGCTTGAGGTACTCGCGGCTGTTCTCGCGGAACGCGGGATCCTGCTTGTCCAGGCTCTCATGCGGGTTGGGGATGAAGTGGTCGATCAGCACGATCACGATCACGCCCAGCAGGAAGGCCAGGGTGCCGTAGGTGAAGCCGGTACGCTCGCCATAGGCCTGGGCGAACGAGGCAATGGACTTGTTGAGGATTTCCGACAGCGACACATAGACCATCGCGCCACCGGCAAAGGCCAGGCCGAACGCCAGCAGGCGCGGGCTGGGGCGGCGCGAGAACAGCACCAGCAGGCTGCCGATCGCGGTGGCCAGGCCTGCGGCCAGCGTGACCGCCAGTGCGATCCAGATGTTTTCGGGGGGAATCTGCAGCATCTACCGACGCGGTCCTGGTCAACAGACAACCGCCCCGGACAGGGCCGGGGCGGCGGGGGCGAGGCGGGCGTCGGCGGGCCTCGTCGGGTGCGCGCGATCAGCCGCCGCGGCGCAGGCGCTCTTCGATGGCGAAGCACTGGTCCGGCTTCGGCTGCGGCGGGTTGAAGCTGACCGGCACCTGGATGGTGGCCGGTACCGGTTGGCCGTTGCGGGTCGCGGCCTTGAACTGCCAGCCCTGCACCGCGGTCCTGGCCAGTTCGTCCAGCTGCGGGTTGCCGGCGCCGGTGAGCAGGGCGACCTCGCTCGGCTTGCCGTCGGTACCGATGGTCACCTTGAAGGTGCTGGTGCCACCCACGCCCATGCAGGCCAGTTCCAGCGGGTACTGCGGCGGCGGCGTCTTCACCGCTGCGACTTCGGTCGGCGCGGGCGGTGGCGGTGCCGGCGGTTCGGACGCGCCACAGCCGGCCAGGCCGGTCGCAGCGATCAGGGACAGGCTCAGCAAACGTACGTTCATGGCAGTTGCTCCGTCAGGGCCGAAGTCTTGGCCGCGCAGATGAAGTCGTTCTCGCTCAGCCCGCCCACATCGTGGGTGGAGAAGCGCACGACCGCGCGGTCGTAGTGCACGCCCAGGTCCGGGTGGTGGTCCTCGCGGTGGGCGATCCAGGCCAGCGCGTTCACGAAGGCCATGGTGGCGTAGTAATCCTTGAAGCGGAAGGTACGCGACAGGGCCTGGCCACCCTCGCTCAGCTCCCAGCCGGGAACCTGCGGCAGCAGTTCGGCCAGGCGGGCTTCGCCGAGCTTGTGGTCGCTGCCTTTGCGCGGCACGCAACGGGCCTGGGCCAGTGGAATCAGGTCGGCCATGGGAATCTCCACCTCGTGTTGACTGAACAATGCGCCGGACGGTGTATAAACCGAATGAGCGGCTGACGCTTACTTGGCTAGAATAGCCTGATGATCCAGATCTCCGACACTGCCCAGACCCACTTCCGCAAGTTGATCGAACGCGAGGGCGTGCCCGGCATGGGCGTGCGCCTGAGCGCGGTCGACCCCGGCACGCCGCGCGCCGACGCCCGGCTCGAATTCGCCGAACCGACCGACCTGCTGGGTGACGAGTGGGCAGTGGACTGCGATGGGTTCACCCTGTATGTCGATGCCGGCAGCGTAGGCTGGCTTGATGGCGCCGAGATCGACATCGTCGCCGGCACCGCCGGCACCCAGCAGCTGACCATCAAGGCGCCGCGCATCAAGGGTGAAGCACCCGGCGATGCGGCATCGCTGGTCGAGCGCGTGCACTGGGTGGTGGAGAACGAAGTCAATCCGCAGCTGGCCTCGCATGGCGGCAAGGTCGCCGTGCAGGAAGTCTCGGCCGATGGCGTGGTGCTGCTGCGCTTCGGCGGTGGCTGCCAGGGCTGTGGCATGGCCGATGTGACGCTGAAGCAGGGCATCGAAAAGACGCTGATGGGCCGCGTGCCCGGCGTGACCGCCGTGCGCGACGCGACCGACCACGACAGCGGCCACGCGCCGTACATCCCGCGCGACAACGTCGCCTGATCGCCGACGCGTGCCTCTGACCCGGGCCGAGCAACTCATCGATCTGCTGCTGGCGCGCCAGCAGCCCCGCGCCGTCCTCGAGAAGACCACGCGCCTGCCTTATGGCTGGGCGCTGTGGCTGCGCTCGCTGGGGCCGCTGCCGCGGCCGTACCACGCGCGCGACGTGATCGCGGTATTGCTGCCCCGACCGTTGCCGGGGCCACCCGGTCAATCGCCGCAGCTGTCGCCGTGGCAGGCGCTGCGCCGCTTGTTCTGGCAGGACTGGGACGCCGCGCCGCGCGACCAGCGCTGGATGCGCTGGCTCTCGGCAGTGGCCAGTGCGCTGCTGCACCTGCTGTTCTTCATGCTGTTGCTGTGGGTGGCGGTGATCCGCACCAGCGCGCCGCAGGACGAGGGCACCGAAGGCGAGCGCGTGCAGGTGGAATTCGTCGGCCGCGCCACGCAAGAGGGCGGCGGCGACCAGCCGGGTGCCGAGGCCGCCGAGGCCGCACCGGCCGGTCAGGTTGCGGCCGGGCAGGTTGCGGCCGGGCAGGAGGCGGGCGCTGCGACGGCGCCTGCGCCGCGCCCGCTGGCGGCCGAAGCCGCCAGCGCGTCCCCCGCGTCGGCACCTGCCGCAAGCGTTCCGCCGCCGCCGGCGGAAGCCGAGCCGGCGCCGGTTGCCGCGCCGCCGCCTTCTCCGATCCAGGCCACCGAAGTGGCGCAGGCCAGCACGGATTTCGTGGTGCCGCCGGTCAGCGTGCCCCGCACCGAGGTCAGCGTCGTGCCGCGCGACAGCACGCCCAGCGTGCGCGAGCGCAGCATTCAACCGGTGCAGGCGCCTCCGGCACCGACCGCAGTGCGCACCCCGGAGCTGGCCGTGCGCGCACCGCAGGTGCGTGACATCCAGGTGCGCGAACGCGAAGTCAGCACGGTTGACGCGCCCGTCGCGCCCCAACCGCTGCGCAACGCTGAAGTGCAGGTGCGCGTGCCGCAGCGGGACGTGCAGGTGCGCGAACGCGAAGTGCAGGCCGTGGCCGATCCGCAGGTGCGGATGGCGGCGGTGGCCGGGCGTGAGCCGGCCGTACGCGCGCCCAGCGGACGCGACGTGCAGGTACGGGAACGTCAGGTGCCCTCGGCACCGGCCGTGGCGCCCGCCGTCTCCAGCGGCAGCGCCACGTCGACACCCGCCGCTGCGGCCGAGGGCAGCACGGCGCAGGCGAGCCGCAGCACGCGACCGGTGGCCTCCAGCAGTACGCCGGCAAGCGCAGGCGCGCGTCCTGCCCCCGATCCCGGCAACTGGGCGACACCTGCCAAGGGCGATGACTGGGGAGCATCCAGCCGCAACCGCGAGGGCAGCAGCGACGGTGCCCGCCAGGCAAGCGCCGCCGGCCGGGGCAATGGCCTGTTCAATGCCGATGGCAGCGTGCGTGTACCCGGCCAGGAGGGCGACGGCCATGCAGAGCGCGGCGCGCCCGGTGGTGCCAACGATGGCTGGAGCAAGGAGCGCATCGCGCAGTCCGGCACCTGGCTGAAGCGCCCGCCGTACGACTACACGCCGACCTCGTTCGACAAGTACTGGGTACCGCAGGAATCGTTGCTGGCCGAGTGGGTGCGCAAGGGGGTCAAGGCAATGGAGATTCCATTGCCGGGCACCAACACCAGGATCTCCTGCGTCATTTCGATCCTGCAGGCCGGTGGCGGCTGTGGCCTGACCAACCCCAACATGCAGGACCAGCCGGCCGTGGCACGACCGCCGCCGGACATCCCGTTCAAGAAGGAACTGCAGGAAGACAACGGCAGCCGCTAGGACGGCGCATCCACGCATGGGGGGAGACGCCCATGCCGACCAGGGTCGGCCTCCATCAGGGCGTTGCCCTTACGCGCTCTGCGACAGGAACACCCAGAACGGCACGTCGCGGCCGAGCCAGTCGCGGCTGGTCTCGTCCATCACGTCCAGCAGGGTGTCGAAGTCCTTCGCTGCGCCGGCGCGCAGCGCATCCACGTCGGCCAGGAACAGCGCATAGCCGGCGGCCGGCAGCCATTGCAGGTCGCGCAGATTGTCCGACAGTGCATCCCAGTTGCCGCCGAAACCGGCGGGGAAATCCAGCTGCGCCGCCAACCGGGCGAGCAGCGTGCGCTTGTCGGCGACGTTTTCCAGATCGATGCGGATCACCTTCAGGCCGGCATCGCGCATCGCGGCGGCCAGTGCGCCGATGTCGTCGCTGTCGATGGCATACACGCCGGCATTATTGATGTCATGCAGGCCGAGGCCGAAATCATCATGGCTCATCACTGCGCTCCCTGGGCCGGTACGGTGAAGCTGCGGAATGACGCGTAATGGTCGTCGGTGTAGTACCACGCTTCCGGCGGATCGCCGCCGGTGACGATGCGGCGCGTGCCACGGGTGCGTGCGCCGGGGGTGTCGACGGTGTATTCGCGGTAGTAGCCGCGTGCCCGCTGCGGCAACTGCTGCTCGCGGTTGCCGAAGGTGCTGCCGTCCTGGCGGTGGGGGAAGGGGCCGCCACGCTGGATCAGGGCGATGGTCGCGCGTGCTTCGGCAGGCAGGAACGCGGGCAGGCCGCCGGCCCCGCTGGTCGAGGCGGGCGCGGTAGCGCGCGCGGTGGGCGTGCCCTGCAGGTCGGGCGCGAACTGCGGCGCCGGTGGCCGTTGCAGGAAATGGTTGGCGACCAGGCCGAGCAGCAGCAGGGCGATGGCAGTGATCAGCAGCCGGGGGTTGCGCATGGGCTGGGGCGGGCGAGGGTGGTGCATGCACTGTAGCGCCTGCGCGCTGCATGGTGCATGAGGAGGCGTCGCGTCACTGCTGCGTAACAATTCCCGTCGTACTCACTGGCAGGACGCAATTTCCTTTACATCCCCCTTGGTAATCTTGCGGTCTGTCCCCATCATTCACCGCGCACCGCCCGACAACGTCGGGTGCCCTCGCAATCAGGAGATGCATCATGGCCTACACCCTGCCCAAGCTGTCCTACGCCTACGACGCGCTGGAGCCGCATATCGACGCGGCGACGATGGAAATCCATCACACCAAGCATCACCAGACCTACATCAACAACGTCAACGCGGCGCTGGAAGGCACCGAGTACGCTGACCTGCCGGTCGAAGAGCTGGTGAAGAAGCTCAAGTCGCTGCCGGAGAACCTGCAGGGCCCGGTGCGCAACAACGGTGGTGGCCACGCCAACCACTCGCTGTTCTGGACCGTGATGGCGCCCAATGCCGGCGGCAACCCGGTGGGCGACGTGGCCAAGGCCATCGACAAGGACCTGGGCGGTTTCGACAAGTTCAAGGATGCCTTCACCAAGGCCGCGCTGACCCGTTTCGGCAGCGGCTGGGCGTGGCTGAGCGTAACTCCGGACAAGAAGGTCGTGGTCGAGAGCACCGGCAACCAGGACAGCCCGCTGATGGAAGGCAACACCCCCATCCTCGGCCTGGACGTGTGGGAACACGCGTACTACCTGAAGTACCAGAACCGCCGCCCGGAGTACATCGGCGCGTTCTTCAACGTCATCGACTGGAACGAAGTCGAGCGCCGTTACCAGGCAGCGATCGCCTGATCGCGGTGACGGGAGGAACGGAAAAGGCCGGGGGAGACCCCGGCCTTTTCTGTTGCAGCAGTCGTTCGGTAGTGCCGGCCGCTGGCCGGCAATCGTGCGGTACCGGGGGAGCCGGCCCGCGGCCGGCACTACCTATTCCGCGGTGGCCGTATTGCCTTGCAGGCGCAACGTGGCCATCACGCCCAGGCGCAGCCCGGGCAGGTCGCCGTCGGCCGGCAGCAGGATCGGCTGCTGGCGGATCCCGTCGAAATGCTTGACCTGGAACAGCACATCCAGTCCGTGGCCGGTGCTGCCCCCGCCATTGGCCGCGGCCGCCTCGGGCCGGCCGCCAGGATTGCGCCGGGCCGGTTGGAATCCCGGGGTGCTGCGCACCAGTTCCACGGTCGCTGCGGAGAAGTCGCCGGCGATCAGGCTGGGCATGCCTTCGGCGGTGGCGCCGATCCAGGTCATCAGGTCGCTGGTCTGGTGCTGGCGGGCGGTGGCCTCGTCCGGCTCCGGGCGCAGCCGCGCCACATAGACATTGACCAGCGCCTCGCCCAGCTTGAGCCGCATCATGCCGGCCGCGCTGAAGGTGCCAGGAGGATGCAGCAGGGTCACCCCGTCTTCGCTGACCGGTAGCCGGGTCAGCATTGCGTTGCCATGCCGCAGCGGCTGGCTGGGCGGATCGGCGGTGACGAAGTCGCAGCTGTAGCGCAGCCGGCTGGCCAGCCAGCAGGCCGGATTGCGGCCCTGCTGCTGCAGTACCTGCTGCACCGAGATCACGTCCGGCTGCAGTTCGGTCAGCAGTTGTGCGACCTGCTCACGGCGCTGCTTCCACTGCGCATCGTCACGGCTGGGCAGTTCCAATGCGGCCACGGTCAGTTGCCGTGCGCCGTTGCCGCTGGCGGCGGTGGCCGCGGCCTGCGGGCGTGCTTGTGCCTGCAACGCCAGCAGCAGCGCGAAACAGCTGAGCAGGAGGCGGGCGTGGGCGAGGGGGCGCATAACGATAAGTTTACGCTTTTGCCGTGCAGGTGCCGTGACTTCCGGCAGGGCCGGGATCGCCTGCCACGGATTGGCACCGTTGTCATGCAGCCCTGCAGCGTGCCTGGCGCGCCCCGGTTCCGGTAACCTTGCGCCTTTCGCTTTGCAGGAATGCCCTACAGGATGAGCCACGACGCAGTCGCCCCCATCGCCGGCCAAGGAAAGATGCCGCGCCAGATTCCGTACATCATCGGCAATGAGGCCTGCGAGCGGTTCAGTTTCTACGGGATGCGCAACATCCTGGTGCAGTTCCTGATCACCTCGCTGCTGCTGCAGGAAATCACTGCGGAAGGCCGTGCCGGTGAAGCCAAGGACATCATGCACAGCTTCATGATCGGCGTGTATTTCTTCCCGCTGCTCGGTGGCTGGCTGGCCGACCGGTTCTTCGGCAAGTACCACACCATCCTCTGGTTCAGCCTGGTCTACTGCGCCGGCCACCTGTGCCTGGCGCTGTTCGAGAACAGCCGCGAGGGCTTCTTCCTCGGCCTGGGCCTGATCGCGCTCGGTGCCGGCGGCATCAAGCCGCTGGTGGCTTCGTTCATGGGTGACCAGTTCGACCAGAGCAACAAGCACCTGGCCAAGATCGTCTTCGACGCCTTCTACTGGATCATCAACTTCGGCTCGCTGTTCGCCTCGCTGCTGATCCCGCTGGTGCTGAAGAACTGGGGCCCGCAGTGGGCGTTCGGCATCCCCGGCATCCTGATGTTCATCGCCACCTTCGTGTTCTGGCTGGGCCGCAAGCGTTACGTGCTGGTGCCGCTGCCGCCGAAGGATCCGCATTCGTTCGCCAACGTGGTGCGCACGGCGCTGACCGCACGCGTGGCCGGCCAGGGCCGCCCGGGCCTGGTGATCGCCGTGCTTGGCCTGGCGCTGGCGGCGGCCTCGTTCGCCCTGGTCGGCTCGCTGGGCATCGTGATCTGCCTGTGCCTGGCGCTGGTGGCCATCCTCGCCGGCATCGGCGGCGGCACCTGGCTGCAGCTGGACCGCGCCCGTGGCCAGCATCCGGCCGAAGCCGTGGAGGGCGTGCGTTCGGTGTTGCGGGTGCTGGTGATCTTCGCGCTGACCACGCCGTTCTTCTCGCTGTTCGACCAGAAGGCTTCGACCTGGGTGCTGCAGGGCCAGCAGATGCAGATGCCGAGCTGGTTCACCGCCTCGCAGATGCAGGCACTGAACCCGCTGCTGGTGATGATCCTGATTCCGTTCAACAACCTGGTGCTGTATCCGGCGTTGCGCCGCTTCGGCTTCGAGCCGACCGCACTGCGCCGCATGACCGCCGGCATCGCCTTCAGCGGCCTGGCCTGGATCGTGGTCGGCGGCATCCAGGTGGTGATGGACGGCGGCAACGCCATGTCGATCTTCTGGCAGATGCTGCCGTACGCGCTGCTGACCTTCGGCGAGGTGCTGGTCTCGGCCACCGGCCTGGAATTCGCCTACAGCCAGGCGCCGCAGGCCATGAAGGGCGTGGTGATGAGCTTCTGGAACCTGACCACCACCATCGGCAACCTGTGGGTGCTGCTGTCCAACGCCGCCGTGCGCAACGACACCGTGACCCACCAGATCGCCGGTACAGGGCTGAGCGAGGCGGCCTTCCTGATGTTCTTCTTCGCCGGCTTCGCCTTCGTCGCGGCGTTGGCCTTCGGTTGGTACGCGAAACGCTATCGTATGGTCGACAACTACCGCAGCGCCTGAGCCTGACATGACCCCCGTCAATCTGCTGTTGATCGCCATCACCGCCATCCTGTCGTGGATGGCGTTCAACAACCGCAAGCTGGCCGACCGCCTGATCCTGTGGCCGCCCGCCATCGACCGTCACCGCCAGTACGACCGGCTGGTGACCTATGGCTTCATCCACGCCGACTGGTCGCACCTGATCTTCAACATGATCACCCTGTTCTTCTTCGGGGGGTTCATCGAGAGCGTGATGGTGCAGCTGACCGGCAGCTACCTGACCTACCCGGCGTTCTACATCGGTGCGCTGCTGGTCTCGATCCTGCCCAGCTACCTGAAGAACCAGAAGAACCCGAACTACCTCAGCCTCGGAGCGTCCGGGGCGGTGTCGGCGGTGCTGTTCGCCTTCATCCTGATCAAGCCGTGGTCGATCATCCTGGTGTTCTTCATCCCGGCACCGGCGATCATCTATGCCGCGTTCTATGTCGGCTACAGCATCTGGATGGACAAGCGCGGCGGCGACCGCATCAACCACAGCGCGCACCTGGCGGGCGCGGCGTTCGGCGTGATCTTCATGCTGGCCATGCAGCCGAGCATCTTCAACCACTTCCTGCGCGAACTCTCCAACCCGACCTTCCGCCTCGGCGGCGGTTGAGGAGGCCGGGGTCGGATCCATCGATCCGGCCCCGCGCAAGGCGGCAGCCCGCCCGGGCTCAGACCGCCGTCTGCTGGCCGTAGGTATCCAGCAGGCGGGCGAACACTTCCTCGCCGATACGCTGGAAATCCTGGTCCTCGGTCTGCCCTTCCACCGCCAGTTGCAGCAGGCCCTCCAGCAGGGCGCGGTCGGTATCGGTATGGGAATTGCTGGCGTGCATGGGAAGCTCCACGGTGGTGCGCAGGGTCAAGGATCGCAAGGGTCGTGCCAGCCCGGCCGTACCCCTCCACAGGCGATAGCGGCCGGCGGCCCTCCAGCTTGAGGGTCGAAAACTGACGTGAATGGACTGGACTTGCCCCTGTTCAGGCTTCACGCGATCATGGCGCCCGGCTGCGCACCATCCACGCAGTCGCCGCAGGAGACAGTTCCATGGCTTCGGTCACGCCCCCCGGTCTGGCCTACGAGGTCGAACATGACCTGGCCAACCACCGCTTCACCGCCCGTGTGCGAGGACAGCTGGCGGTGCTGGACTACCAGATCAAGCGCAAGCGCATGGTCATCACCCACACCGAAGTGCCCGAGCCGATCGCTGGCCGCGGCATCGCCGGTGAGCTGACCCGTGTGGCACTGCGTTTCGCCCGTGAGCAGAAGTACAAGGTGGTGCCGGCATGTTCCTATGCCGAGGCCTTCCTGCAGCGGCACGAGGAGTACCACGACCTGCTCGCTGGCTGAATGCCAGCGGGTCACGCTTCAGCCAGGGCAGGCGATGATGTACAAACATGAACAGGGGATCCCGATGAAGATTGGAAACAACCGGCCATTGCACGGCAGCGTGCTGGCCGGCGTGGTGGGCGTGCTGTTGCTGGCCGGTTGCCAGCGTGAAAGCGAGCCGGCACCGGCGACCGACGCGGCTCCTGCCGCCGAGGCGACGGCCGCGGGCGAAACGCCGGCCACGGAAGCAGCGCTGGACCTGCGCGACGTGATCGAGAACAACGAGCGCGAAGTGGTGGGTATCAGTTACCCGGCGGGCATCGACCGTTATCCGGGCCTGGCCCGCGCGCTGCAGAGCTATGCGACCAGCGCGCGCAGTGACCTGCAGCAGGCGCTGGACGGGCTGGGCAACGACAAGCCGACCATGCCCTACGAACTGTCGCTGAGTTTCGAGAAGCTGCTGGAAACCCCGCAGCTGGTGGTGGTCAGTGCCGATGGCAGCCGTTATACCGGCGGCGCCCACGGCGAGCCGCTGGTGGCGCGCTTTGTGTGGTTGCCGCAGCAGCAGCAGATGCTCAGTGCCGAAAAGCTGGTGGCCGATGCCAAGGGCTGGAAGGCGATCAGCGATTTCGTCGCCGACCAGCTGCGCGAACGCGTGGCCACCCGCCTCAGCGGCGAGGACATGGATCCGGCCCAGCTGCAGGAATCGCTGCGCAACGCGTCACGCATGATCGCCGACGGTACCGGGCCGCAGGCCGACAATTTCAGCCAGTTCCAGCCGTTGACCAACGACAAGGGGCAGATCACCGCGCTGCGCTTTGTGTTCCCGCCTTACCAGGTGGGGCCATACTCGGATGGCACCCAGACCGCCGACGTACCGGCGGTGGTGCTGTTGCCGCACGTGGCCAAGGACTACGTGGAGCTGTTCGCACGCGGTTGACCGCAGTCGAGGAGGTGGCGTGGATACAGGGTTGCAGGAGCGGGTCGCCGGCCTGCTCCACGAAGCCGGGGTCCGCATCGGCGGCACCCAGCCACAGGACATCCAGGTGCATGACCCACGCTTCTTCGCGCGGGTCATGGGCCAGGGCTCGCTCGGCCTCGGCGAGAGCTACATGGACGGCTGGTGGGATGCCAACGTCCTGGATGAATTCCTGGTCCACCTGATGCAGGCGCACCTGGACGAACGGGTGCACGGCTGGCGCGAAGTTGCTGATGCGCTGAAGGCGCGCCTGTTCAACCTGCAGGCCGGGCAGGGCAGCTACGAGGTCGGCCGCCGCCACTACGACCTCGGCAACGATCTCTACCAGGCCATGCTGGGCCAGCGGCTGGTCTACAGCTGCGGCTACTGGCGGCATGCCGGTGACCTGGATGCCGCGCAGGAAGCAAAGCTTGATCTGGTCTGCCGCAAGCTGGGGCTGCGCCCGGGCCAGCGCGTGCTGGACATCGGCTGCGGTTGGGGCGAAGCCCTGAAGTTCGCGGCCGAGCGCTACGGTGTCAGCGGCGTGGGCGTGACGATTTCGCAGGAGCAGGCCGAGTTCGCGCGGCAGTTGTGCGCGGGCCTGCCGATCGAGATCCGCCTGCAGGACTACCGTGAACTGGATGAGCCGTTCGATGCGATCTTCTCGATCGGCATGTTCGAGCACGTCGGGGACAAGAATTACGCAAGTTTCTTCGAGGTGGCCAAACGCTGCCTGTCGCGGCGCGGGTTGCTGCTGCTGCATACCATCGGCACCAACATCTCGCGGCATCGCACCGATCCGTGGATCGCGCGCTACATCTTCCCCAATTCGATGCTGCCGTCGGCGGTGCAGATCACCCGGGCGTTCGAAGGCCGTTTCGTGCTGGAGGACTGGCACAACTTCGGCACCGACTACGACCTGACCCTGCAGGCCTGGCGGCGCAACGTGGAAGCGGCGTGGCCGCAGCTGGATGCGCGCTACGACGAGCACTTCCGGCGCATGTGGCGTTTCTACCTGGCCGGGTCGATGGCCACCTTCCGCTGCCGCCATGCGCAGTTGTGGCAGCTGGTGCTGTCGCCGGAAGGCGTGCCGGGTGGGTACGTGGCGCCGCGCTGAAGCCAGCGCGGGGGCGGAGACCCCGGGGTCAGATCCCTTTTCGCAGAAAAGGGCTCTGACCCCAACCACAACAAAAAAAACCGCCCGGTCTCCCGGGCGGTTTCCGTTTCAGGCCGGTACGCGGGCGATCAGTTGCCAGCGCCGGTCAGGCCACGCTTTTCCAGCAGCGGTTCGATCTGCGGCTCGTGGCCGGCGAAATCGCGGAACAGCTGCATCGCATCGACGCTGCCGCCCTTGGACAGCAGCGTGGCGCGGAAGTGGTCGCCGTTCTTGCGGCTCAGGCCGCCATTGTCCTTGAACCACTTCTGGGTGTTGGCGTCGAGCACTTCCGACCAGATGTAGGCGTAGTAGCCGGCCGAGTAGCCGCCCATGATGTGGCTGAAGTACGGCGTCTTGTAGCGCGGCGGCACCGGCGCGTAGTAGATGCCGTCCTTCTCCAGCGCGGCGCGCTCGAAGGCCATCACGTCCTTGGCGGCCGGCACCTGGTCCGGGCCGATCTGGTGCCAGTTCTGGTCCAGCATCGCCGCGCCCAGGTATTCGGTGGTGGCAAAGCCCTGGTTGAATTTCGAGGCGGCAATCACCTTGTCCAGCAGGGCCTGCGGCATCGCGCTGCCGTTCTGGTAGTGCTTGGCATAGTTCTTCAGGATGACCGGGTTGTCCGCCCACATTTCGTTGACCTGCGAGGGGAACTCGACGAAGTCACGCGGCACCGAGGTGCCGGAGAAGTAGGGGTACTTCACGTTGGAGAACATGCCATGCAGTGCGTGGCCGAACTCATGGAACGTGGTGCTCACTTCATCCCAGGTCAGCAGGGTCGGCTGGCCGGCCGGCGGCTTCGGGATGTTCAGGTGGTTGGCCACCACCGGCTTGAAGCCGGTCAGCTTCGACTGCGAGACGTACGAGTTCATCCACGCACCGCCACGCTTGGACGCACGTGCATACGGGTCGAAGATGAAGATCGCCAGCTGGCTGCCATCGGCGTCGAACACATCGTAGACGGTGACGTCGTCGTGGTAGACCGGCAGGTCGGTGCGCTGCTTGAAGGTCAGGCCGAATTCCTGGCCGGCCGCGTAGAACACGCCGTTCTCCAGCACGTTCTTCAGTTCGAAGTACGGCTTCAGCTGCGACTCGTCGAAGTTGTACTTGGCCTGGCGCACCTTCTCGCTGTAGAAGGCCCAGTCCCACGGTTCCAGCTTGAACGTCGGCTTGCCGGCCGCCTTCTGTTCCTGGTCGATCATCGCCTGCAGGTCGGCGGCCTCACGCTTGGCATTGGCCACTGCGGCCGGGGCGAGCTTGCCCAGCATCGCGTTGACCGCTTCGGGGGTCTTGGCGGTCTGGTTGGTCAGGTTGTAGGCGGCGAAGTTCGGGAAGCCCATCAGCTTGGCCTTGTCCGCGCGCAGCTGCATGATGCGCGAGACCAGCGCGGTGTTGTCGAACTCGCCACCACGGCTGCCACGGCTGACCGAGGCTTCATAGATCTTCTGGCGCAGGGCGCGGTTGGCCAGGTTGGTCAGCGGCGGCTGGCCGGTGGTGTTGAGCAGGGTGATCACGTACTTGCCGTCCTGGCCACGGGCCTTGGCGGCTTCGGCGGCGGCGGCGATCTGCTCCTTGGACAGGCCGGCCAGTTCCTTGACGTCGTCGACGGTGATCGCCGAAGCGTTCACTTCCGACTGCACGTTCTGGCTGAACTTGGTGCCCAGGTTGGCCAGTTCGGCATTCATGTCCTTCAGCTTGGCCTTGTCGGCCTCGGACAGCTTGGCGCCGGCGCGCACGTAGTTGTCGTAGTACTTCTCGACCAGGCGCACGCCTTCGGCGTCCAGGCCCAGGGTGGAGCGGCTGTCGTACAGCGCCTGGATGCGGGCGAACAGCTTGCCGTTCAGCGCGATCGCATCGCTGTGCGCAGCGAACCTGGCCGAGTAGTCGGCCTGCAGCTTCTTGCGGGTGTCGTTGGTGTCGGCGCCGACCAGGCTGAAGAACACGGTGGTCGCGCGGTCGAGCACATCACCGCTCTTTTCCAGGGCGATGATGGTGTTGTCGAAGGTCGGCTTGGCCTTGTTGTTGGCGATCGCCTCCACTTCCTTCAGCTGCTGTGCCATGCCGGCATCGAAGGCCGGGGCGAAGTCGCTGTCCTTGATCTTGTCGAACTGCGGGAAGTGCAGCGGCAGCGGGCTTTCGGCGAAGAACGGGTTGGCCTGCTGGGCGGCGGTGCTGGCAGCCGGGGTGGCGGCGCCGGCCGAGAAGGCGGGCAGGGCAAGGCCGAGGGACATGGCCACGGCAAGGGCAAGGCGGGTGGTCAAGGCAGGAACTCCGGTAAGGCAAACAAGGGCCCGAGGGTAACCCGGCCGGCGCCGCCCGCACTTGTGTCAAAAGGCATGTTGCCGGGGCCGGGCGCGGGTACCATGCATTCTCCGCCCACGGCCTGCTGCCATGACCACTGCCTACGATTTCAGCTTCCGCGACCTCGACGGCCAGCCGCACGCCCTGGCCCGCTACCAGGGCCATCCGTTGCTGCTGGTCAACGTCGCCAGCCGCTGTGGCTTCACCCCGCAATACACCGGGCTGGAGCAGCTGTGGCAGGAGTATCGCGAGCGTGGCCTGGTGGTGATCGGCTTCCCGTGCAACCAGTTCGGCGCGCAGGAGCCCGGTGACGCCGCGCAGATCCGCCAGTTCTGTTCGCTGGACTATCCGGTCAGCTTCCCGCTGTCGGAGAAGATCGAGGTCAACGGTGAAGGCGCCGATCCGCTGTGGGCATGGCTGTCACGCGAGAAGCGCGGCCTGCTCGGCAGTGCCCGCATCAAGTGGAATTTCAGCAAGTTCCTGGTCGACCGCCAGGGGCAGGTGGTGTCGCGGCATGCGCCCACCACCCGGCCGGAGCAGCTGCGCGGCGAGATTGAAGCGCTGCTGTGAGGTAGTGCCGGCCGCTGGCCGGCAACCCCGTGGGCCAGGAAGCGCCGGCCAGCGGCCGGCACTCCCGTTGCAGCATCATTTCTCGACGAACGCGCGCTCGAACACGTAGTGGCCCGGCTGGCCGATCCGCGGCGATACCTGGAAGCCCCGGGCGTCGAGCACGGTACGCAGGTCGGCGAGCATCTGCGGGCTGCCGCAGATCATCGCGCGGTCGTTTTCCGGGCTCAGTTCCGGCAGGCCGAGGGTGCGCTGCATCTGGCCGCTTTCCATCAGCGAGGTCAGGCGGCCCTGGTTGGCGAACGGCTCGCGGGTGACGGCCGGGTAGTACAGCAGCTTGTCGCCGATCATGTCGCCGAGGAACTCGTGCTCCCGCAGTTCCTTCTCGAAGTAATCGCGATAGGCCAGGTCCTTTTCGTAGCGCACGCCGTGGCAGAGGATCACCTTCTCGAAGCGCTCATAGGTTTCCGGGTCCTTGATCACCGACAGCCACGGCGCCAGGCCGGTGCCGGTGCCCAGCAGGTACAGATTCCTGCCGGGGTGCAGGTCGCTGATCAGCAGGGTGCCGGTGGGCTTCTTGCCGACCAGTACCTTGTCACCCGGCTTGATGTGCTGCAGGCGCGAGGTCAGCGGGCCGTCCTGCACCTTGATGCTGAAGAATTCCAGCTGCTCTTCCCAGTTGGCACTGGCGATGGAGTACGCACGCAGCAACGGGCGCGCCTCGGTTTCCAGGCCGATCATCACGAACTGGCCGTTCTCGAAGCGGAAGCCGCTGTCGCGGGTGGTGGTGAAACTGAAGTAGGCGTCGGTCCAGTGGCGGACCTCAAGCACCGTTTCGGCGCCAAAAGCGGAGGACATGGGCGTATCTATCGAAAGTCGTCGGAGGTGATTCTATCTCAAATGAGACAGGTTCTCATTGGGCGGAACGAGAGGCGTTCTCAGCGGTAACCGGCCGCCTGCAGTTCGAACAGTTCGGCGTAGCGGCCGCCCTGTGCCATCAGCTGCTCATGGGTGCCGCTGGCCTCGATGCGGCCATCGGCCAGCACCAGGATGCGGTCGGCCATGCGTACCGAGGAAAAACGGTGGGAGATCAGCACTGCGGTGCGATTATCCGCCAGTTCCCTGAACCGCTGGAACACGTCGAACTCACTGCGCGCATCGAGCGCGGCGGTGGGCTCGTCCAGGATCATCACCTGCGCGTTGCGCATCCAGGCGCGGGCAATGGCGATCTTCTGCCATTGGCCGCCGGACAGGTCCACGCCCTGCTTGAAGCGCCGTCCGATCTGCTGCGCGTAGCCACCGGGCAGGTCGTCGATCACTTCCTCGGCCATGCCACGCCGTGCCGCGTCGGCGATGCGCGCCTGGTCGTCCATCGCCTCGACCTGGCCGACGCCGATGTTCTCGCCCGCGCTGAGGTTGTAGCGCACGAAATCCTGGAAGATCACCCCGAGGTTGGCACGCAGGTCGTCCAGGTCGTAGTCGCGCAGGTCGCGGCCATCGAGCAGGATGCGGCCCTCGTCCGGTTCGTACAGGCGTGCCAGCAGCTTGACCAGGGTGGTCTTGCCGGCGCCGTTCTCTCCCACCAGGGCCAGCACTTCGCCGGCGTGCAGCTGGAAATCCAGGTGGCGCACCGCCCACTGTTCGGCATCGGGATAACGGAAGCCGACGTCCTCGAACACGAAGCCCTGGCGGATCGGCTGCGGCACGCGCACCGCCCCTTCGCGCGAGTGGATCTCCGGCTGGATCTGGAAGAACGAGAACAGGTCATCCAGGTACAGCGCCTGGCTGGCCACCTGCGAGAATCCGATCAGCAGGCCCTCCAGCAGCTGGCGCAGGCGCAGGAAGCTGCCAGCGAGGAAGGTCAGGTCGCCGATCGTGAAGTCGCCGCGTACCGTGCGCCAGGCGATGTAGGCGTAGGCGGTGTAATAGCCCAGCGTGCCGAGCGCGGCCAACAGCGTGCCCCAGAACGCGCGGCGCCGGGCCAGTGCGCGGTTGGCCAGGAACAGCGCCACCGACAGGCGGCGGTAGCGCTCCACCAGGAAGCGGTGCAGGTTGTAGATCTTCACTTCCTTGGCCGTTTCCACGCTGGCACCCAACTGGCGCAGGTAGTCGAGCTGGCGGCGCTCGGGCGTCCACTGGAAGTTGAGGCTGTAGCCGGCCGCATTGAAGTGCGATTCGCCGATGAAGGCCGGCACCAGTGCCAGCGCCAGCAGCAGGATCAGCCATGGCGCATAGACCAGCAGGCCGATGGCGAGGCTGGCCACGGTGATCGCATCCTGCACCTGGCCGAACAGCTGGCTCATCAGGTTCATCCGGCCCATGGTCTGGCGCCGTGCACGGTCCAGCTTGTCCTGCAGGTCCGGGTCCTCGAAGTCCTCCAGATCCAGCGTCGCGGCGTGTTCCATCAGGCGGATGCTGGTGGCGTTGGCGAACAGTTCCGAGAGCAGCGCATCGGCATAGCTGACCAGCCGGCCGAGCAGGTCAGAGGCGATGGCCAGGCCGAATTCCAGCGCCAGCAGGCCCAGCAGTGGATTGAGCAGTCCGCTGGACAGCGCCCCGCCCAGTGGCGGGAAGCCGGCGCCGTGCTGGCTCAGGTGCAGGGCGCTGTCGATGATCAGCTTGCCGACGTACAGCATCGCCACCGGCAGCAGCGCCCGGATCAGCCGCAGGCCAAGGCTGGCCAGGGTGAGCGCGGGGCTGGTCTGCCACACCATGCGCAGGAATGGCGGCAGGTTGCGCATCGCCTTGAAGCGCTGGCGCAGGCTGGGTTTCTTCGCGGCGGCGGCGCCAGCGGTGGGGGAAGCAGGCATGCGCGTATTGTGCGCGCCTGCTACGTGCAGAGGGGGTCAGTGCAGCCGTGTGGCCGGCACCGGGGTCAGATCCCTTTGCCACGCAAAGGGATCGACCCTCCCGCATCCACGCGTGGCGTGGACCCACCCCGCCAATCCACAGTAGCGCCGGCTTTTGATGTTGCTCTGGGTGTTGCCTCTGCGGGTGCCGGGCGGCAGCCCGGCCAGCCCCCCGTTACGGCAGCGGCGGCAGCAACCCCGCACCGAGGCGGTTCCAGGCATTGATCACCGCGATGCCCATGCTCAGGTCACTGATGCCCTTCTCATCGAAGTGCGGTGCCAGTGCATCGAACGCGGCCTGCGACGGTGCGCCGTCGGTCAGCCGGGTCAGCGCCTCGGCCCAGCCCAGTGCCGCGCGCTCGCGCGCATCGAAGAAGCGGCTTTCGTGCCAGGCCGGCAGGGTGTCCAGCTTGCGCGGCTCGATGCCGCCCTTGCGCAGGGCCGTGCCGTGCATGTCCATGCAGTAGCCGCAGCCGTTGAGCTGCGACACGCGCAGGAACACCAGTTCCATCAGGGTCGGATCGATCGAGCTGTCATGCACGGCCTGGCTGGTGGCCAGCAGGCCTTTGAAGGCCTCGGCGGCCAGGCGGATGTAGGGAACGCGGGGAGAGGTGTGGTTGGACATCGTGGGCTCCAGGGCGGCCACGATGGCCGCCTTTCACTCCCAGGACGCCGCAGCACCATCGCGCGTGACAACCGTGGGCAGCTTTTCCGGATTCAGCACGCTGTAGACATTGGCGATGCGGCCGTCGACCACTTCGATGGTGGTGATCGAGTGCAGGCGCTCGCCGTGGAAACGCAGGATCGCCGGCTCGCCGTTGACGTAGCCCAGCTGCGCCGGATGCGCCGCGCCGCGGCGGGCGATGGCCCAGAACAGGCGGCCGATGCGCTCGGCGCCCCGCAGCGGGCGGATCGCGGCGGTAACCACGCCGCCACCGTCGGAGACCAGCAGCGCGTTGGCGTGCAGCAGGGCCTGGATCGCCTCGCTGTCGCCGCGCTGCGAGGCGTCCATGAAGCGCGCCAGCAGCTGCCGGTGCTGGCTGGCATCGGCGTTGAAGCGCGGCCGTCCGGCGTGCAGGCGCTGCCGGGCACGGTGTACCAGTTGCCGGCAGTTGGCTTCGCTGTGGCCGATCAGGTCGGCGATTTCGCGGTAGTCGTGATCGAAGGCCTCCTTCAGCAGGAACGCGGCGCGTTCCTCGGGGCCGAGCTGTTCGAGCAGGGTCAGGAAGGCGACCGAGACGTCGTCGGCCAGCGCATGCAGCTGCGCCGGTCCGGGTGCCGGGTCGGGCTCCAGCGTGACCGCCAGCGGCTCGGCCAGCCACGGGCCGACGTAGTGCACGCGCTCGCGCCTGGCCGCGCGCAGCCGGTCCAGACCCAGCCGGGTGGTGGTGGTGACCAGCCACGCCTCGGGGTCGCGGACGCTGGCCGGATCGGCGCCGGACCAGCGCAACCAGGCGTCCTGGACCACGTCTTCGGCGTCGGCGCGACTGCCGAGCAGGCGGTAGGCCAGGGCCATCAGGCGCGGGCGGTGGGTCTGGAAGGCGGTTTCGGCGTTCATGGGGGCAAGGACGCCGCAGCGGCGCGTGGCGTGACAGAGCGTCGGGGGAATCTTGCCGGCCAGCGGCCGGCACTACCACCCCGGGGCCGGGGGAGGGGGTAAAATGGGCGGATTACCCCCGCCAGCCTCGAGCAAGCGAGCAAGCCGTGACATCGATCAAGCAGGAAGACCTCATCCAGTCCATCGCCGACGCGCTGCAGTACATCTCGTACTACCACCCGGTCGACTACATCAAGAACCTTGCCGCCGCCTACGAGCGCGAGGAGTCGCCGGCCGCGAAGGAAGCGATGGCGCAGATCCTGATCAATTCGCGGATGTGCGCGGAAGGCCACCGCCCGATCTGCCAGGACACCGGCATCGTCACCGTGTTCCTGGAAATCGGCATGGACGTGCGCTGGGATGACGCCACCATGGGCGTGGAAGACATGGCCAATGAAGGCGTGCGCCGCGCCTACATGCACCCGGACAACAAGCTGCGCGCCTCGGTGCTGGCCGATCCGGCCGGCAAGCGCATCAACACCAAGGACAACACCCCGGGCGTGGTCAACGTCAAGGTGGTGCCGGGCAACACCGTCGACGTGATCGTCGCCGCCAAGGGCGGTGGTTCGGAAGCGAAGACCAAGTTCGCGATGCTCAACCCGTCCGACTCCATCGTCGACTGGGTGCTGAAGACCGTGCCGACCATGGGCGCCGGCTGGTGCCCGCCGGGCATGCTCGGCATCGGCATCGGTGGCACCGCCGAAAAGGCGATGCTGCTGGCCAAGGAGGCGCTGATGGAACCGATCGACATCACCGAGCTGCAGGCCCGTGGCGCGTCCAACCGCATTGAAGAGCTGCGCCTGGAGCTGTACGAGAAGGTCAACGCGCTGGGCATTGGTGCGCAGGGCCTGGGTGGCCTGACCACCGTGCTCGACATCAAGATCAAGGATTACCCGACCCACGCGGCCAACCTGCCGGTGGCGATGATCCCGAACTGCGCGGCCACCCGCCATGCGCACTTCACCCTGGATGGCAGCGGCCCGGTGATGCTGGACCCGCCGTCGCTGGAAGACTGGCCGAAGCTGACCTATGACGCGTCCAAGGGCACCCGGGTGGACCTGGACACGATCACCCCGGAGGACGTGGCCAGCTGGAAGCCGGGCCAGACCCTGCTGCTCAACGGCAAGCTGCTGACCGGCCGTGACGCCGCGCACAAGCGCATGGTCGACATGCTCAACAAGGGCGAGGAACTGCCGGTCGACCTGAAGGGGCGTTTCATCTACTACGTGGGCCCGGTCGATCCGGTGCGCGACGAGGTGGTGGGCCCGGCCGGCCCGACCACCGCGACCCGCATGGACAAGTTCACCGAGCAGGTGCTGGCACAGACCGGCCTGCTGGGCATGGTCGGCAAGGCCGAGCGCGGCCCGGCCGCGATCGAGGCGATCAAGAAGCACAAGTCGGCCTACCTGATGGCCGTCGGTGGTTCGGCCTACCTGGTGTCGAAGGCGATCAAGGCGGCCAAGGTCGTTGGCTTCGCCGACCTGGGCATGGAAGCGATCTACGAGTTCACCGTGCAGGACATGCCGGTGACCGTGGCGGTCGATTCCACCGGTGAATCGGTGCACAAGACCGGCCCGCGCGAATGGCAGGCCCGCATCGGCAAGATTCCGGTGGTGGTGGAGTAAGTCCGCCCGCTTCGATCCAGACGACGGCGCCCGTGTGGCGCCGTTGTTGTATCCGGAGGCAGGATTAACGCGCCTGTAGCCCGGGCTCTGCTACGGTCGGCACACCCTCGCACAGGACGTGTCCATGGCCCTGCATCGATTCATCGTGGCCGGCGTGCTGCTGGCCCTGGCCGGCTGCAGCACCCCGGCGTCGTACGAAGGCGCGGATTTCCCTGCATCGGCACAATGCCGCATGCAGTGCCAGGCCAGCTACCGCAGCTGCATGGCGCAGAATGACTCCCTCGGCAGCCGCCAGAGCAATTGCGAGCAGCAGGTGGTGCCGGCGCCGGACAAGCGCTGCAAGGACGTGGACAACCCGGACCTGCGCCGTGCCTGCGAACTGAAGACGCATGACTGCACGCTGCGCGCGCCGATGATGTCCTGTGGCGAGCGCCGCGATAGCTGCATGAGCAGCTGCGGCTGAGCAGCGTCTCTCGCACGGGCGCATAATCGGCCGGCCCACCTGCACAGGATCCGCCGCATGAGCACCACGCTGTATGGTTCGACAAGCACCGCCGCCCTGGTGGTGCACTGGCTGCTGATCGAACTCGGCATCGAGCACGAACTGGTGCTGCTGGATTTCGACGAACGCGAGCACAAGTCGGCCGAGTACCTGGCGCTGAACCCTGCTGGCGTGGTGCCGACGCTGCTGATCGATGGCCAGGTCCTGACCGAAGCGGCGGCGATCGCGCTGTACCTGGCCGACCGTCATCCCGAGGCCGGCCTGTTGCCGGCGCTGGGCACAGCCGAGCGCGGTGATGCCTACCGCTGGATGTTCTGGTGCGCCAATACGCTGCAGCCGGCCTACCGGGCCTGGTTCTATCCGCACGAAGTGGCCGGTGAAGCGAATATCGACGCCAGCCGCGAGAGGGCGCGCCAGCGCCTGGAACATGCATGGCAGCACGTGGCCACGCACCTGCAGGCGCACGGCCCGTACCTGCTGGGCGCCGCGCCCTGCGTGGCTGACTACATGCTGGTGATGCTGATGCGCTGGTCACGCAACATGCCCCGGCCCAGCGACACCTGGCCGGCGCTCAAGGCGCATGCCACGGCAATGAAGGCGCGCCCGGCGTTCGCCGAGGTGTACCGCCGCGAAGGCATCACCGACTGGCGGTAACCAGAAAAGGGGACGGAGGGGATTAAGTCGTTTGTGCACAAACGACTTAATCCCCTCCGTCCCCTTTTCCGTTACAGGATCTCCAGCACCGTTTCCGGTGGGCGGCACAGGCGGGTGCCCTTGGGGGTGCGCACCACCGGGCGGTTGATCAGCCGCGGGTGTGCGGCCATCGCTGCCAGCAGGGTGTTTTCATCGGCACCGTCCAGGCCCAGTTCGGCGAACTGGGCTTCCTTGCTGCGCACCAGCGCCTGCGCGTCCAGCCCGGATTCGGCCAGTACCTGGCGCAGCATGGCCACGTCGGGAGGACTGTCCAGGTAGTCGATCACCACCGGGTCGAAGCCTGCGTCGCGGATCAGCTTCAGTGCCCCGCGCGAGTTGCTGCAGGCGGGGTTGTGCCAGATCGTCACGGCCATCAGAACCATTCCAGCAGCGATACGCCCACGCCCACATAGGTGGCCTTGTGGTTGTAGTCGATCAGGCTCTCGCCGTAGCCATCGAAGATCTGCACGTGGCCACGCAGCAGGTTGCTGATCGGGAAGCCGTAGTCCAGCTGCAGCGCGCCGTGCGAGCGGCTGCCGGTGCGCAGCGAATGACGCGCCATGAGCGAGACTTCATGCCCATTGCGGTTCCAGGTCAGGGTCGCGTCACCACGGCCCATGTAATCCTCGATGTCCGGATTGTTGTCTTCGCTGCGGGTCTCCGGAATGCGGTACCACGGGCGCAGCACCAGTGCCCAGTTCTCGCGGTCCAGGCCGACGTTGAGCATGACCCGGTTCCAGCTGCGCGAGAGCGGATCGGCCCGCCCGTTGGACTGGTGGTTGAGGCTGATGCCGGTCATCCGTCCGCGCCAGCCACCGATCGAGTAGCCGTTGCGGAACACCATCATCACTTCCGGCTCGTAATTGGTCTCGCGGAACGGACGCGAATCCTCGCTGTTGTAGGCCTGCCAGCGCGAACTCTGGGTGTAGCCGGCCCAGATGTCGCCGTTGTCGCCGAACAGGTTCTCGGCGATCTTGGTCTTGAAGCTGATCTGGAACTTCAGCTCGGCACTGTCGAGTACCTGCGGCGTGGTCACGCTGTTGGCCGGGTTCGGCGAGTGCGGCATGGTGTTGCGGTCGCTGGTCCAGAACGCGGGCAGCAGGTACACCGGCTTGTAGGCACGCAGCTGGAACGGCCCCAGCTTGGAGTCCTCGGCCAGTTCCCAGCGGCTGTCCAGCAGCGAACCGCGGCCGGCGTTGGCCAGTGCGCTGTCCGGCGTCGCCGGGCGGAACAGGTCGCTGACCCGCTCGCGCAGCTTCTCCTCGCCCTGGCTCACGGCGGCGGTCTGCCGCTCTTCGCGGCGTGCCTGCGCCGCCGCTTCGGCGGCCGCATCGGCGGCGGCGGTGGCCTCCGGGGTACGCCCGAACAGGCGGTCATAGCAGGCCAGGCGGGCCGCATCGGTGGTGATCGCCGCGCAAGCGGCCGGCGAGGTGTCTGTGCTGGGCGCGAACTCCTGCGCAGCCAGCGGGGCACTGGCCAGGGCAAGCGCCAGCGGCGCCAGACGGGGAAGCAGCGTGGGGAGGGTCATTGCAGCAGGCCCTTCGGTGAATTCGGGAATCGCACAGTGTGGCGGCTGCACCGGGGCACGGCCAGCCCCACGGTTTATGCACGGTCACCGCGTGCGTGTGGCGTGAAGGCGGTCCGCCTCAGAAGAACCAGGCGAATGCGAACAGCCCCAGCATCGCGATCACCACCGCCAGTTTCAGCGCCAGCCCCAGCAGGATGCCGAGCCAGGTGGCCAGGCCGACCTTGGTCGAGCGGCCGAGTTCGCGGGTGTGCCAGTACTCGCCGAGCAGGGCGCCGATCAGCGGTCCGGCGAACAGGCCGATCGGCATGAAGAACAGGCCGACGATGCTGCCGGCAAAGGTTCCCCAGAGCGCCTTGCGGCTGGCGCCGACGCGCTGTGCGCCGACCACCGTGGCCAGCACATCGGCCAGCAGCGAAAACACGGTCAGCACGCCCAACGCGACTAGGGTAGGCCAGCCGACATGGGCAAAGCCGTCGGCCCACGCGGCCAGCAGCAGACCGATGAAGACCAGCGGGATGCCCGGGAGCGCCGGCAGGACGATGCCGGCGATGCCGATCAGGACAAAAATGACCGCTAGCAGATACAAGATGAATGAGAGTCCCATGCTGTCCCGTATGGTGGTCGTTTTGGGGTTGACAGTGAAAGATTTTGCCAGTTGATTTTTCGTTTTGGGCGGGTTAAGTTGCAGTCGCTGAGCTTGGCAAGGTCACCGTGGATCGTGGCCTGATGAAGCAAGATCTTCCCGATCCGCTGCATCGATGCACCTCGCTTCCCCCTTGCTTGTCAGCCGCCCACCAGGCGTTTCCAACAACAAGAGAGAGTCAAAGGGAGTTAGTGAGATGGCTGAGCGCGAGACCGGTACCGTAAAGTGGTTCAATGATGCGAAGGGCTTCGGCTTCATCAGCCGGCAGAATGGCGAGGACGTGTTCGTGCACTTCCGCGCCATCGAGACCCAGGGCTTCAAGAGCCTCAAGGAAGGCCAGACTGTGAGCTTTGAAGTCGTGCAGGGCCAGAAGGGCCTGCAGGCTGACAAGGTGCAGCCGGTGTAATACCCGCCGCCCGTCGGCACGAAAAAGGCCCGCGCAAGCGGGCCTTTTTCGTTGCCAGTCGCCCGCAGCAGGTCAGCGCAGGATGACCTTGCCGTTGACCACGCGCACGTAGGTGTTCTCGCGGATGCCACCCAGATCGCGCTGGTTGACCACGATGGTGCGGCCATCATCCATGCGCACGCTGATGTCGTAGGTATCGCTGGTGACGTTCTTCTGGATCTGGTTGCCGGCCAGGGCGCCACCGACCGCGCCTGCGGCGGCGGCGATGTTCTTGTTGCCACGGCTGCCACCGGTGTGGTCGGAGATTTCATGGCCGGCCACGGCGCCGACGATGCCGCCGAGGATCGCGCCGGTCGCGCTGGGCGCGGTGCGGCCCGAGGGCACGGTGTTGATGCGGGTGACGATGCCACAGTCAGCGCAACGGCCCTGGTTGTAACCGCCATTGTTGCCGTAGCCGCCGTTGTTGTAGCCGTTGTTGTAACCACCGCCGCTGTAACCGGGCGAGGTGGCACAGCCAGCCAGCGCGAGGGTGGCGATGGCGCTGGCGGCGATGAGCTGGATCTTCATGGGGCGTCTCCTGGCCGTGAAGGCGGGTGGGTTGGGTGGTACTGCGTCGTGCAGCAGGGTGGACGAATCCTCTCCTTTCGAACGTGAACAACGCGCCAACCGTGCGCGTGCTGCCCGGCTGCAGGATGAATGCGGCTCAGCGGAAATCCTGATGGCAGGCGCGGCAGTCCGCCTGCAGGGTTTCGACCACCTGGGCCAGCGCCTTGCAGTCGCGTGGCGGCGAGGCCAGGGCCGTGTTGAGGTTGCCGCGCAGCTGGCTGGCGTGCTGCTGGAACTGCGCACTGTCCTTCAGCCCCGGAAAGGCCAGGTCCAGGTCGTTGGACAGCAGGCGCAGCGCCTGCAGCCGCGGCACGCTGTCGGCCAGGGTGCAGCGGTTCTGCTGCTGGGCCTGCTGCAGCAACTGCGCCTGCCGCTGCATGACCTGCATCAGGCTGCCCGGGAACGGATCGCGGCGGGCCTG
Organism: Stenotrophomonas sp. YJH_SMC_10; assembly: GCF_059371555.1. Taxonomy (NCBI): domain Bacteria; kingdom Pseudomonadati; phylum Pseudomonadota; class Gammaproteobacteria; order Lysobacterales; family Lysobacteraceae; genus Stenotrophomonas; species Stenotrophomonas sp. YJH_SMC_10. The sequence goes on from NZ_JCAFUS010000001.1 coordinate 421,226, forward strand.
CAGGGCCCGGCTCACCATCACCGTGGCTATCAGGCCGATCAGCAGGCCCAGGCAGAGCACGAACAGGTAGCGGTGGGTGGCGGACAGGCGGCGGGGCGGGCTGGCGTTCATGCGGGCTCTCCGGACATGCAACGGTGGGTTCGATGCCGGCACACGCAGGCGCCGGCGCCTGCACGTTAAAATAGCTTGATGAACGAACAGGTAAAACAACGCTTTGCCGGCATCGAACGGCTGTATGGCGTCGGCGCACTCGAGCGCCTGCAGCGCAGCCGCGTGGCGGTGGTGGGCATGGGGGGCGTCGGCTCGTGGGTGGTGGAGGCGCTGGCCCGTTCGGCGGTCGGCCACCTGACCCTGATCGATGCCGATGACATCTGCGTCTCCAACACCAACCGGCAGCTGCCGGCGATGGAAGGCAACTACGGTCGCAACAAGGCCGAGGCGATGGCCGAGCGCTGCCGTGCGATCAACCCGGACATCGGGGTCGACGCGGTGCAGGCGTTCCTGACCGTGTCCAACATGGCCGAGCTGCTGGACCGTGGTTTCGATCTGGTGATCGACGCCTGCGACAGCTTCCGGGTCAAGGTCGAGACGATTGCCTGGTGCCGCCGCCGCAAGCTGCCGCTGCTGACCGTCGGCGCTGCTGGCGGGCGCACCGACCCGACCCTGGTGCGCATCCGCGATGTGTCGCGCACCGAGCACGATGCCATGCTGGCGCTGATCCGCAAGAAGCTGCGCAGCGAGTTCAATTTCCCGAAGAACGCCAAGCGTTATTTCGGCGTGCCGGCGGTGTATTCGCTGGAGAACGTGAAGTATCCGCAGGCCGATGGCAGTGTCTGCGGCATCCGGCCGAACCTGGGCGCCGATGCGGCGTTGAAGCTGGATTGCGGTGCTGGCCTGGGCGCGGCGACCCACATCACCGGTGCGTTCGCCTTCGCCGCAGTCGGCAAGGCGCTGGAGATGCTGCTGGAGCCGAAGAAGGTGAAGGCTGAAGTGGTCGAGGATGACGCCGAGGCGTGATGGTAGTGCCGGCCGCTGGCCGGCAACTCCGGAATGATCGAATCAGCGCTGGTGCCGGCCGGGGGCCGGCAGTACCGTTAGAGCGCCGGCAGCGCGAACAGCCGCCGTGCGTTTTCCGTGGTGATCCGGGCCACTGCCTCCAGCTCCATCCCGCGCAGTGCAGCCACGTGACGGGCGATGGTTGCCAAGCGCGCCGGTTCATTGCGCTGGCCACGGATGCCCGCGTCGGGCTGGTCGGGTGCGTCGGTTTCCAGCAGCAGCTGTTCCAGTGGCATGTCGCGCACCAGCCGCTGCAGGCGCTGGGCACGCTCATAGGTCAGCGGACCGCCAAGACCCAGCAGGAAGCCTTGTTTGTGCAGTTGCGCGGCCTGTTCGGGGCTGCCGGAAAAACTGTGCACCACGCCGCGCAGGCCGCCGATGCGGCGGATCGCGGCGATCACCGCATCCACCGCGCGTCGCGCGTGGACGATCACCGGCAGGTCGAATTCACGGGCCAGTTCCAGCTGGCCGATGAAATACGTCTGCTGGGCCTCGGCATCCAGTCCTTCGACGAAGAAGTCGAGGCCGCATTCGCCGATCGCGCAGGGGCGTTCGCGCGCGATCCACTCGCGCAGCAGCGGCAGGTGCCCAGGCTGGTGCTCGGCCAGGAACATCGGGTGCAGGCCATAGGCCGGGTGCAGTCCCGGTGCCTGCCGGCAGACCTCGCGCAGCTTCGGCCAGCTGGCAGCGGTCACCGCGGGCACGACCTGCAGGCGCACGCCTGCGGCCTGCGCGCGTGCGATCACGGCGGCGCGGTCACCGTCGAACTCGCCGGCATCGAGATGGCAGTGGCTGTCGACCAGCAGGTTCAACGCTGCTCCAGCGGGGGCGGCGTGGCCGTGTTGCGGTTCTTCCAGTTGGCCAGCAGCAGCGTGCCGAAGCCGAGCACCAGCTCATCGACGAACGGGATCGGGTCCGGGATGAACAAGGTCAGCACGAACAGGCCGGCGGTGAGCTTGAACAGGGTGGGGTAGCGCAGCCGGCGCGCCCATTGCAGTACCGGCAGCAGCATCGGGTTGGCCATGGCGGGAATCCTCGTGGGGAATATGCAAACGCTACCACGGGCCCAGCATTTCCCGATGCTGAATGGGTTACAGGAATGAGCAGGAAATGTGGAGATTCCGTTCAGGCAGCGCGTGCTGCAATCTGCCTCGAGAACGTTGCGGATGGTCCGCAAGGAGCAGGTCATGAAAAGCACAACTACAACTGTCCTGGTCGCAGCGGGCGCGCTGCTGGTCGGTGGCATCGCCACCGCCGCCTTCATGAAGAGTGGCGACCGCTCGCCCGATTCCATCAGCGCCGCAACCCCCAATGGCGAGTCGCGCCTGGTCGATGGCAACGCCACCGACGATGGCGCGCGTGGTGACACGCTTGCCCCGTCCGCGCCGCGCGGGCTGGAGTACGCCGACGTGCTGAAGGTCGACCCGATCACCGAGAAGCAGAAGGCCTATGCCACCGTGATCGGCACCGATCCGGTGCGCGAGACCTCCACCACCCAGACCCCGCACGAGGTCTGCCAGGACGTGACGGTGCAGGAACGCCTGCCGGAACGTGATGGCAACGTCGGCGGCACCGTGGTCGGCGCGGTGGTCGGTGGCCTGCTCGGCAACCAGGTCGGTGGCGGCAACGGCAAGAAGGCCGCGACCGCAGCCGGTGCGGTGGCCGGTGGCTTCATCGGCAACCAGATCGACAAGCGCCACGTGGGCGGTCGCGTGGTCAATCGCACCGAGCGCCAGTGCCACACCGAGACCGCAACCTCCGAGTCGAGCCGCGTCACCGGTTACAACGTGACCTATCGCAACGAGGACGGCACCACCGGCACCATGCGCATGGCCAGCAAGCCGGGCAGCCGCATCGCCATGGGCACCAATGATGTGGTGAAGGGCTACAACGTGACCTATCGCTACGACGGCGCCGAGAAGACCGTGCGCATGGACAACAAGCCGGCCAGCGATCGCCTGCCGGTGGTCGATGGTCAGCTGGTCACGCAGACCGCCGCAGCCGGTGCCACCGCCGCAGCGACGCGCCAGTAATCCCAGGCAACCGCAGTACCCGACGGGCCGGCACATGCCGGCCCGTTCTGTTGCAGCCGGTGGTGTTCATCCGCACGGCGGGGCAATCCACCATCATGGACGTTCCCTTCGACATGGAGTCGGCATGAGCATCTTCGACCTGCGCATCGAAACCGAGCGGCTGATCCTGCGCCCGCTGCTGCGCGAAGACTACGAGCCGTATCTGGCGTTCTGCGCCGACGAGGCCACGATGCGTACCCTGGGCGGCGTGCAGCCCCCCTCGGTGGCCTGGCGCGGTTTCTGCAGCCTGGCCGGTGCCTGGCAGCTGTTCGGCTTCTCGATGTTCAGCGTGATCGAGAAAGCCAGTGGCGAATGGATCGGGCGGATGGGACCGTGGCAGCCGCAGGACTGGCCAGGTACCGAAGTCGGCTGGGGCATCCGCCATGCCAGCTGGGGCAGGGGCTACGCGCCGGAGGCGGCGGTCGCGGCGATCGACTGGGCGTTCGACACGCTCGGGTGGGATGAGGTGATCCACACCATCGCCGAGAACAACGACAACTCGCGGGCCGTGGCGCGAAAGCTGGGCAGCACCCTGCTGCGCATGGGGGAGCTGCCCGCGCCCTACAACGACAAGCCGATGCAGATCTGGGGGCAGTCGCGCGAGCAGTGGCGGCAACGCGCGCGCTGAGCGTGGCCTGGTAGTGCCGGCCGCTGGCCGGCAATCGCATGGATCCAGCCGCATCGAGGTTGCCGGCCAGCGGCCGGCACTACCAGCTGCATCGAGGATGCCGGCCAGCGGCCGGCACGACCGCGTTGCCATGCTGCACCCGCGCTTGGCATTCATCGGCGTGCTTGCCAGACTGCACGCAGCCGGCCGCCGGCCGGATACGAGGGAGCAGGCAATGGTGGAAGAGCGGGTCCCGTTGACGGTGCACGGCATGTCGGTGTCAGGCAATTGCCACAAGGTCCGCCTGCTGCTGGAGCAGCTCGGCAGTCGCTACCGCTGGGTGGAGGTGGACAGCGCCCATGGCCAGACCCATACCCCCGAGTTCCTCGCGCTGAACCCCAATGCCAAGGTGCCGCTGATCGTCCGCGACGATGGCCGTGTGTTGACCGAGTCCAATGCGATCCTGTTCTGGCTGGCCGAAGGCACGCCCTACCTGCCCAGCGATGGATGGGAGCGCGCACAGGCGCTGAGCTGGATGTTCTTCGAGCAGTACACGCACGAGCCGTGCGTCGCAGTAGCGCGTTTCATCCGAGGCTGGACCCCGGCGGATTCACCGCGCCGCGCCGAACTGCCACGGTTGCACGAACGTGCCGCCAGCGCGCTGGCGGTGATGGAACAGCACCTGCGCCAGGCACGCTGGTTCACCGGCAGCGGCTACGGCATTGCCGATATCGCGCTGTTCGCCTACACCGATGTGGCAGGCGAGGGCGGCATCAGCCTGGAGCCTTTCCCCGAGGTGCGCGCCTGGCTGCAGCGGGTGCGTGGGCAACCCCGCTTCCTGCCGATGCCGGCGGTGACCGCCGAGGTACGCGCGCGATTCGAGGCCGCGTGATGCCCGCAGCGTAGCGCCGGGCACGCCCGGCGGAATGCAACAACGACACGGAGGGTGTTCGATGTTTGCTGTGGTCCCGGATCCGATTCCCGCGCGCATGCGCGTGCTCAACCGCGCCGAGGTGTGCGACGCCAATTTCCTCGAGGCGGTGCGTGGTTGGCGGGGTACCGCGCGCGCGCGCCCTGCGCCGGACGCGCCGATCCTGCCGGGCAGCACGCTCAGCGCCGCGGCGTTCGGCGAACTGTTCGATTCGCAGCTGGCCAGCCGCCAGCTGGACCTGATGGCCCGCGTCCTGCGCGCGCAGAACAAGGTCTTCTACACCATCGGTTCGTCCGGCCATGAAGGCAACGCGCTGCTGGCGCGGGCCTGCCGGCATACCGACCCGGCGTTCCTGCACTATCGCTCCGGTGCCTTCATGGCCGAGCGTTCGCGCCAGGTGCCGGGCATCGACCCGTTGCGCGATGCCGCGCTTTCGTTCGCCGCCAGCGCCGACGATCCGGCCAGCGGGGGCCGGCACAAGGTGTGGGGCAGCAAGCCGCTGTGGGTGCTGCCGCAGACCTCGACCATCGCTTCGCACCTGCCCAAGGCGCTGGGCACCGCACTGGCCATCGAGAGTGGCAAGCGACTGGGCCAGGCGCTTCCCATTCCGGCCGACAGCATCGTGCTGTGCTCGTTCGGGGATGCCTCGGCCAACCATGCCAGCGCGCAGACCGCGTTCAACACCGCGATGTGGGCGGCCTACCAGGCGCTGCCGGCGCCGGTCCTGTTCGTCTGCGAGGACAACGGCCTGGGCATTTCGGTGAAGACGCCGGAGGGCTGGATCGCCGAGCGTTTCGGCCGGCAGCCGGGGCTGGACTACTTCTTCGCCGATGGCCTTGACCTGGCCGTGGGGCATGCCCAGGTGCAGGCCGCGGTGGACCATTGCCGGCGCACCCGGCGACCGACCTTCCTGCATCTGCGCACCACGCGCCTGATGGGCCACGCCGGCACCGACTTCGAAGTGGAATGGCGCCCGTTGCCGGAGCTGTGCGCGGCCGAGGCGCAGGATCCGCTGCTGCGCTCGGCGCAGATCGCGCTGGAATCGGGCTGGATGGATGCGGCAGCCGTCGAGACCGCCTACGAGACGATGCGTGCGCGCTGCATGGCCGCCGCCGCCGAGGCCGAAGGACGGCCGAAGCTGCAGTCGCTGCAGGCGGTGATGGCGCCGCTTGCGCCGTACACGCCGGCTGCGGTGCAGGCCGAAGCGCGGCGCGAGGTGCCCGCTGCGACGCGCGAAGCGCTGTATGGCGGTGCGCAGGCCCTGCCCGAACGGCAGCCGCCACGCCACCTCGCGGTCCAGATCAACCACGGCCTGCAGGAGCTGCTGGCGAAGTATCCGCAGAGCCTGCTGTTCGGTGAGGACGTCGCGCAGAAGGGCGGTGTCTACACCGTCACCAAGGATCTGCTGCGCCGCTTCGGCCCACGCCGGGTGTTCAACACCCTGCTGGACGAGACCATGATCCTGGGCATGGCGCAGGGCCTGGCCAACCTGGGCATGCTGCCGATTCCGGAGATCCAGTACCTGGCCTATCTGCACAACGCCATCGACCAGGTGCGTGGCGAAGCGTGTTCGCTGCAGTTCTTCTCCAACGACCAGTTCCGCAACCCGATGCTGGTGCGGGTGGCCGGACTGGGCTACCAGAAGGGCTTCGGTGGCCACTTCCACAATGACAACTCGGTCACCGCGCTGCGCGACATTCCCGGCCTGGTGGTGGGCTGCCCCTCGCGCGGCGACGACGCGGTGATGATGCTGCGCACGCTGGCCGCACTGGCGCGGGTGGATGGGCGCGTGGCGGTATTCCTGGAGCCGATCGCGTTGTACATGAGCAAGGACCTGCACGAAGCGGGGGATGGCCAGTGGTTGTTCGACTACCCGGCACAGGGCCAGGCGCTGGTGCCGGGCGAGGGCCGGGTCTACGCACCGGAGGCCGGAGACCTGGTGATCTACACCTATGGCAATGGCGTGCCGATGGCGTTGCGCGCGCTGCGGGCCATCGAGCAGCAGCTGGGCTGGCAGGTGCGGGTGGTCGACCTGCGCTGGCTGGTACCGCTGGATGCCGGCTTCATCGCCGCCCAGGCCGCCAGCGCGCGGCGGGTGCTGGTGCTGGACGAAGGCCGCCACAGCGGCGGAGTGGGTGAGGGCGTGGTCACGGCGCTGGTCGAGGCCGGCTTGGGTCACCTGCCGCTGCGCCGGGTCTGTGGCGCCGACACCTACACGCCGCTGGCGGGGGCAGCAATGTTCGGGCTTCCAAGCGACAATGCGGTGATTGGCGCCGCCCTCGACCTGGCGCAGGAACCCTGATGCATGTGTGGATTGGCGGGAATGTTGTTGCCGGCGCCGCTGGCGTCGGCCGAAGCACTGCAGGCGCAGGCCCTGGCCATGGGCCAGGCGCTGCACCACCGCGGGCCGGATGATGGCGGCAGCTGGGTCGATGCCGAGGCCGGCATCGCGCTGGCGCATCGCCGGCTGAGCATCCTCGACCTGTCCCCGCTGGGCCACCAGCCGATGGCCTCGGCCGACGGCCGCTACGTGATGGCGTACAACGGCGAGGTCTACAACTTCGCCGCCCTGCGTGAACAGCTGGAGCCGCTGGGGCACACCTTCCGCGGCCACTCCGATACCGAAGTGCTGCTGGCGGCGATCCTGCAGTGGGGCGTGGAAGACACGCTGCAGCGCTGCAACGGCATGTTCGCCATCGCGCTGTGGGACCGCCAGCAGCATTGCCTGTGGCTGGCGCGCGACCGCGTCGGCAAGAAGCCCCTGTATTACGGCTGGGCCGGCGACACGCTGGTGTTCGGCTCGGAACTGAAGGCGTTGTGGCAGCACCCGGCGTTCGACAACGACATCGATCGCGATGCATTGACCCTGCTGCTGCGGCTGGACTACATCCCGGCGCCGCACAGCATCCACCAGCGCTGCTACAAGCTGATGCCGGGCCGCGTGCTGCGCCTGGACGCGGCCGCCGTCGCTGCAGGGGCCGCCGCACATCGCCCGGAGCAGGCCCAGCGCCCGTACTGGGACGCGCGTGCGCACATGCAGGCCGCGCTGGCCGCACCGTTCCAGGGCCGCATCGAGGAGGCCGAGGAACAGCTGGACGCATTGCTGCGCGACGCGGTGGCGCTGCGCATGGTGGCCGACGTGCCGGTCGGCGTGTTCCTGTCCGGCGGCACCGACTCATCGCTGGTGGCGGCGCTGATGCAGGCGCAGAGCGGGCAGCCGGTGCACAGCTTCAGCATCGGCTTCACCGGTTCGGGGCACGACGAAGCGCCGCTTGCCCGCGAACTGGCCACCCACCTGGGCTGCGATCACACCGAGCTGTACGTCAGCGGCGCCGACGCGCTGGCGGTGGTGCCGCAGTTGCCATCGATGTTCGATGAACCTTTCGCCGACGCTTCGCAGGTGCCGACCGCGCTGGTCGCCCGGCTGGCGCGGCAGGGGGTGACCGTGGCGCTGTCCGGCGACGGTGGCGATGAGCTGTTCTTCGGCTACACCCGCTATGTACGCGCGCTGCGCAACTGGCAGATGCTCGGCCGCGTGCCGGGGCCGCTGCGGCGCTGGATGGGGGCACGCGCGCAGCAGCAGGGCGAGGCCTCGCGGACCGGCGGCCTGGCCGCGCTGCTGGCCGAGACCGGTGCGCGTGGCATCGGCGACGTCTACCGCAACCGTATTTCGCGCTGGCGCGACCCGGCGGCGGCGGTACCCGGTGCGCAGGCGGCCGGCAGCTTCTACGACCTGGCCGATCCGCTGCACGGCGCGGGTACGCCGGCCGATGCAATGATGCTGGCCGATTTCGTGACCTACCTGCCGGACGACCTGTTGTGCAAGGTCGACCGTACCTCGATGGCGGTCAGCCTGGAGGCGCGCGCGCCCCTGCTGGACTGGCGCGTGGCCGAGTTCGCCTGGTCGCTGCCACTGGGCTTCAAGCGCAGCGAGACCACCAGCAAGGTGCTGCTCAAGCGCGTGCTGGGGCGCTATGTGCCGCATTCGATGGTGCATCGCCCCAAGCGTGGCTTTGGCGCACCGGTCAGCGACTGGCTGAAGGGCGACCTGCGCCCGTGGGCCGAGGACCTGCTGCAGCCGTCGCGGCTGGAGCGCGAAGGCGTGTTGTCCGCGGCGGCGGTGCAGCCATTGTGGCAGCAGTTCCTGGCGGGGCAGCGCAAGTGGCATACCCATCTGTGGAACGTGCTGATGTTCCAGGCCTGGCAGGCGCATTGGCGCGACGTGCGCGCAGGAATTGCGGGGCGCTGATCTTCACCGGCCCGCACGTGCCCGGGGGCTAGGCTGGGCGTTCCGCACCGTGAGGAGAATGTCCCGATGTCCACCCCCACCATCGCCGTGTTCGTCGGCAGCCTGCGCAAGGACTCCTGCAACCGCAAGCTGGCCCATGCGCTGGAAAAGCTCGCCGGTGACCGCGCGCGCTTCCAGTACGTGCAGATCGGCGACCTGCCGTTGTACGACCAGGATTTCGACGCCGATTATCCGCCGCAGGGCACCCGGCTCAAGGACCAGGTGCGCGCTGCCGACGCGGTGCTGTTCGTGACGCCCGAGTACAACCGGTCGGTGCCCGGCGTGCTCAAGAACGCCATCGATATCGGATCGCGCCCCTATGGCGACAGCGCGTTTGCCGGCAAGCCGGCGGCGGTGATCGGTGCATCCATCGGCCAGATCGGCACCGCCGTGGCCCAGCAGCACCTGCGCAACAGCCTGGCCTTCCTGGACATGCACGTGCTTGGCCAGCCCGAGGCCTTCATCCACTTCAAGGACGGCCTGATCGATGCCGACGGCACGATCCACAACGAAGGCACGCAGAAGTTCCTGCAGGGCTATGTTGACCGCTTCCTGGCGCTGATCGCAGTGCACGCCAAGGGCGATTGACGCCTGCGGACGACCCGGCCGCGCCTGGAGGGCGGATCCTGACGCGCAGCGACGGGCTCCGACCCCGGGACGTTGATCTGCGATAATGTCCCGCTCGGGTGCCGCAAGGGCGCCCGTCGCAGGCAGTGCGACGCCCCCACGCCAGTCTGGCCAGGCGCCGGCGGATATCCCCCGTTTCTCCACGGCTTATCCACAGGCTTGTCCATGGTCGCCGGGGTCGGCGCATGCCTACACTCGTCTGGCCCACTTTTGCAGGAAACACCGCAGCATGTCCGCTCGTCCCGGCTTCCGTTCCAACCGCAGAGAGCGCGGTGATGGCTTCGATCGCGATCGCGACGAGTCGCGCATCGACCAGTTGCGGGTACCGCCACATTCGGTGGAAGCCGAGCAGGCGGTGCTGGGCGGCCTGATGCTGGCGCCCGAGGCCTACGACCGGGTCAATGACCAGCTGACCGAGGGCGATTTCTACCGCCGCGACCACCAGATGATCTATCGCGCGATCCGCGAGCTGTCCGAGCGCGAGCGTCCGTTCGATGCGGTGACGCTGGGCGAGTGGTTCGAGTCGCAGGGCAAGATGGAACTGGTGGGTGATGGTGCCTACCTGATCGAGCTGGCCAGTACCACGCCGTCGGCCGCCAACATCGTGGCCTATGCCGAGATCGTGCGTGACAAGGCGGTGCTGCGGCAGCTGATCCAGGTCGGCACCGATATCGTCAACGATGGCTTCCAGCCCGAAGGCCGCGACAGCAGCGAGCTGCTGGCCTCGGCGGAAAAGAGCGTGTTTGCCATTGCCGAACAGGGCGCGCGTGGCCGTACCGATTTCGTGGCCATGCCCGGTGCGCTGAAGGATGCGTTCGAGGAACTGCGCAACCGCTTCGAGAACGGCGGCAACATCACCGGCCTGCCGACCGGCTACACCGATTTCGATGCGATGACCGCCGGCCTGCAGCCGACCGACCTGATCATCCTCGCGGCCCGCCCGGCCATGGGCAAGACCACTTTCGCACTGAACATCGCGGAGTACGCGGCGATCAAGTCGAAGAAGGGCGTGGCGGTGTTCTCGATGGAAATGTCGGCATCGCAGCTGGCGATGCGCCTGATTTCCTCCAACGGCCGCATCAACGCGCAGCGCCTGCGTACCGGCCAGCTGGAAGACGAGGACTGGAGCCGCGTCACCAGCGCGATCAAGATGCTGAAGGAAACCAAGATCTTCATCGACGATACGCCGGGCGTGTCGCCGGAAGTGCTGCGCTCCAAGTGCCGCCGCCTGAAGCGCGAGCATGATCTCGGCCTGATCGTGATTGACTACCTGCAGCTGATGAGCGTGCCGGGCAACAGCGAAAACCGCGCCACCGAGATTTCGGAAATCTCGCGTTCGTTGAAGGGCCTGGCCAAGGAACTGAACGTACCGGTGATCGCGCTGTCACAGCTCAACCGCTCGCTGGAAACGCGTACCGACAAGCGCCCGGTGATGGCCGACCTTCGCGAGTCGGGCGCAATCGAGCAGGACGCGGACATGATCGTGTTCATCTACCGCGACGACTACTACAACAAGGAAAACTCGCCGGACAAGGGCCTGGCCGAGATCATCATCGGCAAGCATCGTGGTGGCCCGACCGGTTCGTGCAAGCTGAAGTTCTTCGGCGAATACACCCGCTTTGACAACCTGGCCCACGATTCGGTCGGTTCGTTCGAGTAACGGTCGTGCCGGGCGCTGGCCGGCAACCACCCGCCGGCCGGCAGACCATTCGAAACGCCGAGCGCCCGTATGAGGCGTGTAAATGACATGTAACGCGACGCTTCTACGATTCCGCCGCTGCTGCCCTTCGACGCCGCCCTTCGGCGTCCAGCGTGCCCAAGGAATCCGCCTCCATGCCGTCCCACGCTCCGCTTCGCCGCAATCTGCTGGCCCTGCTGGTCTGTGCCTGGCTGCCGTCGCTGGCTGCCGCTGAAACTGCTCCTGCTGCCGACGCAGCGTCGGCCACCACCCTCGATTCAATCTCGGTGATCGGCCGCGGCGAAGCCCGCCAGGTGCAGCGTGTGACCGCCGAGGACATGAAGATCCTGCCGCCCGGTGCCAACCCGCTGAAGCTGCTGGCCAGCAAGCCCGGTGTGCACTTCGAGTCGGCCGATGCCACCGGCGCCTACGAATGGTCCACCACCATCAGCCTGCGTGGCTTCAACCAGAACCGCCTGGGCTACACGCTCGATGGCATCCCGCTGGGCAACATGGCCTATGGCAACAGCAACGGCCTGCACATCAGCCGTGCCGTGATCAGCGAGAACCTGGGCGGGGCCGAAGTGTCCACCGGCATCGGTGCGCTTGGCACGCCGTCCACCAGCAACCTCGGTGGCGTGTTCCAGTTCTATTCGATCGATCCGTCCACCGAGTACGGCGTGGTGCTGGCGCAGGGCTTCGGCAGCGACAACGCGCGGCGCAGCTATGCGCGCCTGGAGACCGGCGAGCACCAGGGCTTTGCCGCCTACCTGTCCGGCGTGTATTCGGAAGGTGACAAGTGGAAGGGCAAGGGCTCGCAGGAGCTGAAGCAGTTCAACGGCAAGGCCACCTACAACTTCGGAACGGACAGCAGGATCACCGCGTTGTTCAACGCCTCGCGCCGCGTCGAGGCCGATTACCAGGACCTGTCGCTGGAGATGATCGATCGCCTCGGCTGGGACTGGGACAACTACGCGCCGGACTGGGATCGCGCGGTGGCTGCCGCGCGCGGCAAATTCAGCGGCGGCGTCAACAGCCCGTGGGATGCGTACTACTCCGGCCACGGCCTGCGCAACGATGACCTGTCCAGCATTGCCGGCGATTTCGGCCTGAACGAGGCGATGCGGCTGAAGGTCAACGTCTACAACCACAGCAACCGTGGCCAGGGCCACTGGTTCAGCCCGTCCAACCCGTCCAACCCGGGTACCCTCCGCGAGATCCCGATCTCGATCCGCACCACCGAGTACGCGATCGACCGTACCGGCGTGACCTCGGCGTTCACCTGGAACGTCGGTGGCCACGAACTGGAAGCCGGCCTGTGGTACGAGGACAACGGGCACAGCGTTCAGCGCAACTTCTACTACATCGACGGCCCGGTCACCGACGACTTCTTCCTGCGCAACCCGGACCAGCGCGTGTGGCACCAGCGCTACACCACCATTACCCGCCAGTTCTACGTGCAGGACCGCTTCCGCCTGTTCGACGACCGCCTGACCATCGACATCGGCGCGAAATCGCCGCACACCCGTACCCGCGTGCGCACGCCACTGGGCAACTATGCCAACAACAGCAGCCTGACCTCGAAGAAGGGCTTCCTGCCGCAGGCCGGCTTCAACTTCAAGCTCAACGAAGGCAACGAGATCTTCGGTTCGTTCGCAAAGAACGTGGCCGCCTATGCGCTGGGCGTGGGCAGCCCGTTCAACGTGCCACAGGCCGCGTTCGATGCCAGCGCGCAGAACCTGAAGCCGGAACAGTCGCGCACCCTGGAACTGGGCTGGCGCGGCTACGGCCAGGGCTATGAAGCCTCGGTTGCGGTGTACGACGTCAAGTTCGACAACCGCCTGCTGGCGATCGCCCAGTGCGTCGGCATCCTGGGTTGCCCGGCGCTGTTCTCCAACGTCGGTTCGGTGACCAGCCGCGGCGCAGAGGCGACCCTGCAGCTGAAGCCGATGCAGGACCTGGCCTGGTCCAACGCGCTGTCCTGGAATGACAGCACCTACGACAACGACTATGTGAACAACGGCGTGGTGCCGACCCGCGGCAAGAAGACCGTCGACACTCCCGAATGGATGTTCGCCAGCACCCTGGCCTGGACCCCGGGCCCGTGGGACATGCGCCTGTCGGCCAACCACGTCGGCAAGCGCTACGTGACCTATACCAACGACGCGTCGGTGCCAAGCTACTGGCTGATCAACGCGTCGGTCGCCCATGACTTCGGCACGCTGGGCCCGGCGCAGAACCTGACTGTGGCGCTGAACCTGACCAATCTGACCGACAAGCGCTACCTGTCTTCGATCAACACCAACGGCACCTACGCCGCCGACCCGACCCGCAGCCTGGCGACCATGCAGGTCGGCGCGCCGCGGCAGGTGATGGCCACCGCCACCGTGCGCTTCTGATGCGCGGGCCGGTGGATCCGGAAAGCCGTCGTCGCCTGCTGCGCATGGCGTGGCAGGGCACGGGGGCGGCGATCGCGCTGGCGGCGATGCCGGGGCTGGCCACGGCGGGCCCACGGCCGCGGCTGGGGCGTGATCCGTTCACCCTCGGCGTCGCCGCTGGCGATCCGGATCCACAGGGTGCAGTGCTGTGGACGCGGCTGGCGCCGGACCCGCTCAACGGCGGTGGCATGCGGTCGCGGGCGGTGCCGGTGCGCTGGTTCGTGGCCGAAGACGCCCGGATGCGCCGGTTGGTGCAGCGTGGTGTTGCCGCGGCGGTGCCCGAGCTCGCGCATTCGGTGCATGTGGAGGTCAACGGCCTGCGCCCGGGCCGCGACTACTACTACCGCTTCGCCTGCGACGGTGATGAGGAAAGTCCGGTTGGCCACTTCCGTACCGCACCGCTACTGGAAACCCAGCTGCAGCAGCTGCGGCTGGCGTTGTGCACCTGCCAGGCCTGGAACAGCGGCTATTACCCGGTACTGCGGGACATCGCGCAGAGCGATGTCGACCTGGTGCTGCATGCGGGCGATTACCTGTACGAGTACAGCCCGCTGCAGAATGCGCGCGGCGAAACACTGGATGCGGCGCGCTTCAGCGGTGAAACCATCAGCCTGCAGCGCTACCGTGACCAGTACGCGCTGTACAAGCTCGATCCGGATCTTCAGGCGGCCCATGCCGCGCATGCCTTCGCGGTGATCTGGGACGACCACGAAGTGCAGAACGATTACTCTGGTATCCATCCGGAGAAGCCCGGCGTCTCGACGGAGGATTTCATCGTGCGCCGCGCGGCAGCCTACCGTGCGTTCTACGAACACCTGCCGATGCGCAGCACGCCTGCGGGCAACGGCGGCCTGCGCGTGCATCGGCGCCTGCGCTATGGCGACCTGGCACAGCTGACGTTGCTGGACTGCCGCCAGTTCCGCCCGGCCAATCCCTGTGGTGTGGGCGAGTCACCACGCTGCGAGGCGGCGCTCGATCCACGCATGAGCATGCTCGGCATCGGCCAGGAAGCGTGGTTCACGCAGTCGATGGCCGCCGCACAGGGCGCGCGCTGGAACGTGGTGGTGCAGCAGCTGCTGATGGCGCAGCTTCGGCTGGACGGAGGCACGCCGCGCGAGCGCTTCTGGAACGACGCCTGGGATGGCTATCCCGCCGCACGCAGGCGTCTGCTGCAGGCGATGCAGGCGGGCGGGCAGGGCAATGCCATCGTGCTTGGCGGCGACTGGCATTCCACCTTCGTCAACGACCTCAAGCTGGATTTCGATGCCGTCGGTGCGCCGGTCGTCGCCACCGAATTCATCGCCCCGGCGATCAGCAGCGGCGGTGACGATACGCCGTATGGGCCGTACTACGGTCCGTCGATAGTGCAGAACCCGCACATCCGCTACTTCGACGGCGACCGCCGCGGCTGGTGGAAGCTGCAGTTGAACCGGCAGACGCTGGACGCCGAGCTGCGCTTCGCCGACAGCGTGCTGCGCCCGGATGCCGCGGTGCGCACCGCGGCGCGCTTCCAGGTGAGCCACGGCCGCCCGGGGGCAGTCCGGGTGTGACTCGGTTCGGTAGTGCCGGCCGCTGGCCGGCAACCTGATCAATCTCCGGTTTCCCCACCACCGGTTTCATCGCCGCCAGCCCGGTTTCGTCGCAAACCGTTTGCCGGCGGCGCAGGCAGGGCGCCAAGGTGTGCGCAGGCGGCAGGGTGCCGCCCCAAGGAGACCGTGATGAAGACCCTGTTCGCGCTCGGTGTGTGGTGCCTGCTGTTCGTGCTGTGCTGGCCGCTGGCGATCCTCGCCCTGATCGCCTGGCCGTTCGTGTGGCTGCTGAGCCTGCCGTTCCGCCTGGTCGGCATCACCTTCTCGGCGCTGTTCGCCTTCCTGCGCGCGCTGTTCATGCTGCCGGCGCGTCTGCTCGGTGGCCGGGCGGTTCCCGCATGAGGAGGGCGCTGCTGGCCGGTCTGGTCCTGTTGCCAGGCCCGGTGCTGGCCGCGCCCCCGGCACCCCCGGCACCCCCGTCGGCGTGGCTGGAGCGCGAGCAGAGCGCTGCGGCTGACGAAGCCAATGCCGCGGCGGCCCCTGCGCCGAAAGCCGAGGCGCGCTGCCGGGTGGTCAAGCAATGGAAGGCCGGCGATACGGTGGTGCAGCACAGGGTCTGTGAGGATCCACCGAAGAAGCCTGCTGGAAAGGTGTAGCGCCGAGCCCGTGCTCGGCGCTACAGGGAAACGGGCAACAAAAAACCCCGCCGAGGCGGGGTTCTTCATATCCGGGTGATGCCGGCCAGCGGCCGGCACTGCCGGACGATCAGTTCGCCTTGTGGATGGCGCGCTTGCTGACCGCCATCGCCGCGTCGTGGACCACTTCCGACAGCGACGGGTGGGCGTGGCAGATGCGGGCCAGGTCATCGGCCGAACCGCTGAACTCCATGGTCAGCACGCCTTCGTGCACCAGCTCGGAAACGTTGGCGCCGACCAGGTGCATGCCCAGGATGCGGTCGGTTTCGGCATGGGCCAGGATCTTCACGAAGCCTGCCGGTTCGATCATCGCCACGGCACGGCCGTTGGCGGCGAACGGGAAGCTGCCGGCCTTGTACGGAATGCCTTCGGCCTTCAGCTGGGCTTCGGTCTTGCCGACCCAGGCCAGTTCCGGCTCGGTGTAGATGACCCACGGAATAGTGTCGAAGTTGACGTGGCCCGGCAGGCCGGCGATCAGCTCGGCCACCGCGATGCCTTCCTCGAAGCCCTTGTGTGCCAGCATCGGGCCGCGCACGCAGTCGCCGACCGCCCACACGCCGTTGACGCCGGTGTGGCAGTGCGCATCGACTTCGATCTGGCCGCGCTCGTTGACCTTGACGCCGGTGCCTTCGGCCAGCAGGCCCTTGGTCGCCGCGCGACGGCCCACGGCCACCAGCAGCTTGTCCACGGTCAGGGTCTTTTCGCCTTCCGCGTCGGTGTAGGTGACGATGACTTCCTTCTTCTTGCCCTTGCCGGTGATCTCGGTCTTGGAGACCTTGGCATTGAGCTTGATGTCCAGGCCCTGCTTCTTGAATTCCTTGGCAGCCGCCTTGGCCACTTCGGCATCGGCAGCCGCCAGGAACTCCGGCATGGCTTCCAGGATGGTGACTTCAGCGCCCAGGCGCTTCCACACGCTGCCCAGTTCCAGGCCGATCACGCCGGCGCCGATCACCGCCAGGCGGTTCGGCACTTCGGTGAAGTCCAGGCCGCCGACGTTGTCGACGATGGTCTCGCCGTCGAACTTGGCGAACGGCAGCTCGATCGAATCCGAGCCGGCGGCGATGATGACGTTGGTGCCCTTCAGCTCGACTTCCGAACCGTCGTGCTGCTTCACCTTGACCACGTTGCCCGGCTGCAGCTGGCCGAAGCCGTAGTAAGTGGCGACCTTGTTGGCCTTGAACAGCATGGCGATGCCGCCGGTGAACTGCTTGACGATCTTGTCCTTGCGGCCAACCATCGCCTCGACGTCGATCTTGGCATCCTTGAAGCTGATGCCGTGGTCGCCAAAGATGTGGCCCATGTTCCAGTACTGGCGCGAGGAAT
Source organism: Stenotrophomonas sp. YJH_SMC_10 (assembly GCF_059371555.1). Classification (NCBI taxonomy): domain Bacteria; kingdom Pseudomonadati; phylum Pseudomonadota; class Gammaproteobacteria; order Lysobacterales; family Lysobacteraceae; genus Stenotrophomonas; species Stenotrophomonas sp. YJH_SMC_10. The sequence continues at coordinate 438,470 of NZ_JCAFUS010000001.1, forward strand.
CCAGCAGCGCCTTGGACGGGATGCAGCCCACGCGCAGGCAGGTGCCGCCGAGGGCCGGCTTGCCGTCCTTGCCCAGCGCTGCGTCGATGCAGGCGGTCTTCAGGCCCAGCTGGGCCGCGCGGATGGCAGCGTGGTAACCGGCCGGGCCAGCACCGATGACGACGACGTCGAATTGTTCAGCCATTGAATTATTCCTTGATGCATTACCAGAACCCCTCCGCGCAGGCGCGGAGGGGCGGGAGGTTTCTTACAGGCCGAACAGCATGCGGCCCGGGTTTTCCAGCTGGTTCTTGATGTCCACCAGGAACTGCACCGAGTCCTTGCCGTCGATGATGCGGTGGTCGTAGGACAGCGCCAGGTACATCATCGGCGCGATCACGACCTGGCCGTTCTGGGCGATCGGACGCTCCTTGATGGCGTGCATGCCCAGGATGGCGCTCTGCGGCGGGTTGATGATCGGGGTCGACAGCAGCGAACCGAAGGTGCCGCCGTTGGTCACGGTGAAGGTGCCGCCCTGCAGTTCTTCCAGGCCCAGCTTGCCGTCACGGGCCTTCTTGGCGTAGTCGGCGATGGTCTTCTCGATGTCGGCGAACGACATGCGCTCGACGTTGCGCAGCACCGGCGTGACCAGGCCCTTCTCGGTCGAGACGGCGATCGAGATGTCCGAGTAGCCGTGATAGATGATGTCGTCGCCGTCGATCGAGGCGTTGACCAGCGGGAAGCGCTGCAGCGCGTTGGCGGCGGCCTTCACGAAGAAGCTCATGAAGCCCAGCTTGATGCCGTGGGCCTTGACGAACTCGTCCTGCAGTTCCTTGCGCGCCGCCGACACCTTGGACAGGTCGACTTCGTTGAAGGTGGTCAGCATGGCGGTCGAATTCTTCGACTCCATCAGGCGCTCGGCAATGCGCTTGCGGATGCGGGTCATCGGCACGCGCTCTTCCGGGCGTGCGCCACCGGCCTTGCCGGCGCCGCCGTTGCGGGCGAAGTTGACGATGTCTTCCTTGGTGACCGCGCCGCGACGGCCGGTGCCGTCGACATCGGCCGGGTTCACGCCTTCAGTGATGGCGGTGAAGCGGGCGCCCGGCGGCAGCGCATCGGCGGCCGACTTGGCGGCCGGGGCCGGCGCAGCGGCAGCGGCCGGAGCCGGAGCGGCGGCGGCGGCCGGAGCAGCGGCCGGAGCGGCCTCGGCGGCCGGGGCCGGAGCAGCCGCAACGGCGCCTTCCTCGATGATCGCCACGACCTGGCTGGAGGTCACGGTCGAGCCTTCGGCGAACTTGATTTCCTTCAGCACGCCGTCGACCGGCGACGGCACTTCCAGGACGACCTTGTCGGTTTCCAGGTCAAGCAGGTTTTCGTCGCGCTTGACGGCGTCGCCCACCTTCTTGTGCCAGGTGGCGATGGTGCCGTCGGCGACGGATTCGGGCAGTACCGGGGCTTTGACTTCGGTGGCCATGCGGGAGCTTCCTGGTTTGTCTTCTAAATAGGGGGGAGAGTTATTCAGCGACCTGGTCGTTGAACGGGTTGACCAGTGCGTCGGCGATCAGCTGCTGCTGCTCGCGGACGTGGTCAGCCATGTGACCGGCAGCCGGCGAGGCCGAACGTGCGCGACCGGCGTAGTGCAGGTTCTGGCCGTCGGCCAGGCAGAACTGCAGGTGGTGGCGGATCTGGTACCACGCGCCCTGGTTCTGCGGTTCTTCCTGCGTCCACACCACGTCGGTGGCCTTGCCGTACTTCTTCAGTTCGGCCGCCAGCAGCGCACGCGGGAACGGATACAGCTGCTCCACGCGGATGATCGCCACGTCGTCCTGGCCGCGCTTGATCTGGTCCTCCAGCAGGTCGTAATAGACCTTGCCCGAGCACAGCACCACGCGCTTGACCTTCTTGGCGTCTGCGTTGGCATCGCCGATCAGGTGCTGGAACTCGCCGTTGGCCAGCTCGTCCAGGGTCGACACGGCCAGCTTGTGGCGCAGCAGCGACTTCGGCGACATCACCACCAGCGGCTTGCGGGTGGTCATGTGCAGCTGGCGACGCAGCATGTGGAAGGCCTGGGCCGGGGTCGACGGCACCACCACCAGCATGTTCTCCAGCGCGCACAGCTGCAGGAAGCGCTCCAGGCGCGCCGAGCTGTGTTCCGGGCCTTGCCCTTCATAGCCATGCGGCAGCAGCAGGGTCAGGCCGGAAATGCGGCCCCACTTGGCTTCACCGGCGGCGATGAACTGGTCGATCACCACCTGGGCACCGTTGGCGAAGTCGCCGAACTGGCCTTCCCAGATGCACAGCGTGTTCGGATCGGTGGTGGAGAAGCCGTACTCGTAGGCCATCACCGCTTCTTCGCTCAGCAGCGAATCGATGACGGTGGCCTTCTCCGGCGAATCCACCAGCTGCCGCAACGGCATGTAGTAGTTGTCGGTCTTCTGGTCGTGCAGGATCGCGTGGCGGTGCGTGAAGGTACCGCGGCCGACGTCCTGGCCGACCAGGCGCAGCGCATGGCCTTCGTCGAGCAGGGTGGCGTAGGCCAGGTTCTCGGCAAAGCCCCAGTCGCCCGGGATCTCGCCGGCGGCCATCTTGCGGCGGTCGTCATAGACCTTGGCCACGCGCGAGTGCAGCTGCACTTCATCGGGAATGGTGTTGATCAGCTTGGCCAGCTCGACCAGCTTGTTCTTCTCGACCTTGGTCGAGACCGGGTCGGACAGCTTGCCTTCCAGCAGCTTCGGCCAATCGACGAACAGCGGGCTGCTCGGCGGGGTCTTCTCGACCTTGGCCAGCTCGGTGGTCACTTCACCGGCGTCCAGCTTCTCGCGGTAGGCATCGACCATCGCCTTGCCGGCGCCGGCGGCGATCACGCCCGCCTTTTCCAGCTGCTCGGCGTACATCTCGCGGGTGGTCGGGTGCTTGCGGATCACCTGGTACATCAGCGGCTGGGTGATCGCCGGTTCGTCGGCCTCGTTGTGGCCCCAGCGGCGGTAGCACATCAGGTCGATGACCACGTCCTTGGCGAACGTCTGGCGGAACTCGAAGGCCAGCTGTGCGGCGAACACCACCGCTTCCGGGTCATCGCCGTTCACGTGCAGCACCGGGGCGGCAATCATCTTCGCCACGTCGGTGGCATAGCGCGTGGAACGCGTGTCCAACGGGTTGGAGGTGGTGAAGCCGACCTGGTTGTTGACCACGATGTGCACGGTGCCGCCGACGGCGAAGCCGCGGGCCTGCGACATCTGGAACAGTTCCATGACCACGCCCTGGCCGGAGAAGGCCGCGTCGCCGTGGATCAGGATCGGCATCACCTGCTTGCGCGCGGTGTCCTTGCGGCGCTCCTGGCGCGAACGCACGGAGCCGGCCACGACCGGGTCGGCGATTTCCAGGTGCGACGGGTTGAACGCCAGCGCCAGGTGCACCGGGCCGCCATCGGTGGCGACGTCGGCGGAGAAGCCCATGTGGTACTTCACGTCGCCGGCCGAGGCGTGCTCGTCGTGCTCGAACTTGCCTTCGAACTCGTCGAACAGCTTGCGCGGGTTCTTGCCCAGGGTGTTGACCAGCACGTTCAGGCGGCCACGGTGGGCCATGCCGATCACCACATCCTTGACGCCATCCTTGCCGGCGTTGCGGATGATGGTGTCCATCATCGGGATCAGCGAATCGCCGCCTTCCAGCGAGAAGCGCTTCTGGCCGACGTACTTGGTGTGCAGGTAGCGCTCCAGGCCTTCGGCCGCAGTCAGGCGCTCCAGGGTGCGGCGCTGGGTGTCAGCGTCCAGCTGGTAGTTGCCACCGGCGGCTTCCAGCTTCTTGTAGATCCACTGGCGCTGCTCGACCTCGGAGATGTGCATGAACTCCGCACCGATCGAGCCGGTGTAGGTCGCCTTCAGGCGTGCCAGCAGGTCGCGCAGCTTCATGCGCGGCTGGCCGCCGACGCCGCCGGTGCTGAACTCGCTGTTGAGGTCGGCATCGGACAGGCTGTGGAACGCCAGGCCCAGGTCGGGCGTGTTGACCGGCGCGGCCAGGCCCAGCGGATCGAGGCGGGCGTCCAGGTGGCCGCGCGAGCGGTAGGCGGTGATCAGACGACCGACATTGCGCTCGCGCTCGTCGCCCGCACCGGTGCCGGTGCCAGCTTTCAGCGCATCCTTGGCCGCGTCCGCGATGTGGGAGATGACGGCCGAGTGCGGAATGTCACCTGCTTCGCGGCCCTTGAAGCCGTCAAAGTAGGTTTTCCATTTGGGATCGACACTATCCGGGGAGACCAGGTACTGCTCGTACAGGTCCTCGACATAGGAGGCGTTGCCGCCGGCGAGTTGCGAAGATTGCGCAAACTGCTTCAGTTGATTGTCCACGATGGAGGGTGTTGATTCGCTTTGTGGGGTATGGCTTCAGAAGGACCCGGCAGGAAGATGAATAGCCCTGCGCGGGCGCGTTCAAACAGCCAAATTGTACCCCCAACGGGACACGAAGGGGCACCACCGCGGGCATCCCACGTCCGCCGGTGCCGGTTCCAGACAGGTTGGGTCAGCAGCGCCGGCTCAGATGCCGAGCGCGCGCAGTTCGCTGCAATCGCGCGAACGGTCCCAGACACGCTGCAATTGCTGCTCGAACGGCTGCGAACGTGCCGGCAGCGCGATGCCGGCCTCGCCGTCAAGGCGATGGCCGATCAGACGAAAGTAGAAGTCGCCCGCATCGTTGAGCAGGCAGGCCGAGGCCAGGGCGCGGTCGACCGGGTCGCTGACCTCGCGGAACTGGATCACGCTGGGCAGGCGCTGGGCCAGCGCCAGCAGTGGCGCGCCCGCAGAGGCGATCGCGGCGGCGTCATGCACGATCACCCGCAGCTGCTTGTCGTGACGGGCGGTGACGAAGCGGCGCAGGGCGGCCTGCACCGGCGGCGCGTCGAGCAGCCCCGGGTCCAGCTGGCGGCTGTGCAGCCACAGCTGGCGGCGGGCGCGGTGGACGATGGCGGTGGTGATGGCCACTGCTTCGGCGCGGCTGTCGATCGCGCTGGCCGCGCCCAGCCGGCGGCGCATCTGCTGGTGGCCGATGCCGGCCTCTTCGAACACCTCGCCTTCCGGCAGGAAGCCCTGGCGGGCATAGAAATCGCGGGCCGGCAGCTGGGCGTGCAGGTGCAGCTCAGCCAGGCCGAGCCGGCGCCCGGCTTCAACCAGGGCCTCAAGCAGGGCCTGGCCGACCCCCTGGCTGCGATGACTGGCCAACACCGCCATGCGGCCGATGCGGCCATCCGGGGCCAGCCGGCCGGTGCCCACCGGCTGGCCATCAGCGTCCAGCGCCAGCACATGGGCGCTGACCGGGTCCAGCGCATCGCGTTCCAGCGCCGCTGCGATGCCCTGTTCCTGCACGAACACGCGCTGGCGCACGTCGTGGATGGCGGCGTGGGCATCGGCGTGGCTGACCTGCTGGATCCGGATCATGGCGAGGGCTCAGGCACGGCCCGTGTCGCTGTCGTCTTCCTCGTCATCCTCGAAGTTGACGATGACTTCGATGCCGTCGTCGTGCACGGTCACGGTGTGGACATCGTCGGACACCGCGTCGGCGTCGATCGCATCCACGCGGTCACGGCCTTCGACGACCTCGCCGAGCACCACGGCATCCTCGCCGTCGTCCTCGTCTTCGGCGCCATGCATTTCGCTGGGATCGATCAGCTGGAACACGCCGCCGACCAGCAGCTGCTGGAGCACGGCACGGCCTTTGTCGGACAGGCCGCGATAGGCGGCGGCATCGAGCTGTTCGGCGCCGGCCAGGCGCTGGGCGTCCTTCACCGGCAGCGCGAAGTCCTGGCCGCTGACGTACAGGCTGGCACCGCGCTTGGCCCGGCGCCAGGCCAGGCGTGCCCACGGGTGACGCTGCAGCAGCAGGCCCGAGGCCAGCGCCTGGACCACTTCTTCCGGTGCTGGCGCGGCCTGGTGGGCCATCACTTCGCCAGCGGCGCGGTAGGTGGTGATGAAGCGGCCGAACCAGTCGCCCAGCTTGTCCGGGTCGTTCATGCGGATGGCGTTGAGCGCAGTGATCACCCGTGCCATCGCCACCGTGTCGATTTCGTTCGGGTCGGCCGGTACCTTCAGGTCGGCATCCTGGTAGCGGATGTTCTCGTCGGCATCGGCGATCAGGGTGTCCAGGTAGTCGCTGATCAGCTCGGCCGACGACGGTGCACGCATGCCGAACGAGAAGGTCAGGCAGGGGTCTTCGGCGACGCCATGGTGCGGCACGTTCGGCGGCAGGTACAGCATGTCGCCCGGCGCCAGCACCCAGTCGTGGGTGGGCTTGAACACCTTCAGCAGCTTCAGCTCCACGTCCGGGCGGAAGCCCAGCGGCGGCTGCCTGCCCTTGATCGATTCGCTGGCATCGATCTGCCAGCGGCGATGGCCGTGGGCCTGCAGCAGGAACACGTCGTACTGGTCGACGTGGGCGCCGACCGAACCGCCGGTCGCGGCGAAGCTGATCATCACGTCATCCATGCGCCAGCGCGGCAGGAAGCTGAAATGCTCGATCAGGGCGCGTACGTCGGGGTCCCACTTGTCCACGTCCTGCACCAGCAGGGTCCAGTCGTGGTCGGGCAGGGCGGGGAACACGTCTTCCTGGAACGGGCCGGTGCGCACGCGCCAGCCGTCCTGGGTCTTGTCATGCTCGATCAGGCGCGCCAGCACGCCTTCCTCGCAGGCCAGCCCGGCCAGGTCTTCCGGCTGCACCGGGGTCTGGAAATCGGGGAAGGCCTTGCGGATCAGCAGCGGGCGCTTCTGCCAGAAGTCGCGCAGGAAGGTGGCCGGCGCCATGCCCAGCGGCTGGCCGGGGCGGGCGGTGACTTCGATCAGGGGGGCGGAGGACTTGCGGGCGGCCATGGGGGAATCCTTGCAGCGGAAAGCGGGAGGGGCGGCGTGGCGGGCCGCCAAGGGTTCCATTGTCCGCCGTTCGTCGGGATTGCGCACGTGCGGTGGCTTGTCGCGGGGTGTCCGGCCAACGGCGGAGCCCCTCGTGGCGGGGTGGTTGGTCGCGCAAAGCGCTGGCTTCATGGGCTGGGCCGGGCGGGGTGGGTTCGCGGGACACGCCGTAAACCCCCCTCCGGGGTCCGGCCCAGCCGCTGGCGGCTGTGCGTTCGGGCGCTTGCGAAGCAGTGCTTCGCAAGCAAAGCGCCCTCACCCCTGGGGGCTCGATGGCGCCATCCATGGCGCCAACGGTCCCGCGAACCCACCCCGCCCGGCCCCTGGCAGGCCCGCCACGGAATGGAAGAAGAAGATCAAAGGCAACAGCGGGTCGCGCGCTGCGCTTGCTCATGCCAAAGCAAAAGAGGGACGCGGCGAAGCCGCGTCCCTCTTTCAAATTCCGCCCCGCCCAGCTAGCAGCAATCCAGAGCCGCTCTTGACGTTGCTATTGCTGTTGCCGTTGCCTGCCGCAGGCAGCGCCTGCGGCCGCCGCCGCAAAGGAAACCCCTTAGATCTTCTTCGCCAGCGCCTCGGCCAGACCGGTGTAGCTGCCGGGGGTCATCTCCAGCAGGCGCTGCTTCGCATCCGCCGGCAGCTCCAGCCCCTGCACGAACGCACGCATCGACTCGGCCGTGATGCCCTGGCCGCGGGTCAGCGCCTTCAGCTGCTCATACGGGTTCGGCAGGCCGTGGCGGCGCATCACCGTCTGCACGGCCTCGGCCAGCACTTCCCAGGCTGCGTCCAGATCGGCATCCAGGCGCTGCGGGTTCACTTCCAGCTTGCCCAGGCCCTTGGCCAGCGAATCCAGCGCCACCTGGCTGTGGCCGAACGCGGTGCCCAGTGCACGCAGCACGGTGGAATCGGTCAGGTCACGCTGCCAGCGGCTGATCGGCAGCTTCGCGCTGAAGTGCTCGAACAGCGCGTTGGCGATGCCGAAGTTGCCTTCGGCATTCTCGAAATCGATCGGGTTGACCTTGTGCGGCATCGTCGACGAACCGACCTCGCCTTCCTTCAGGCGCTGCTTGAAGTAGCCCAGCGAGATGTAGCCCCAGATGTCACGGGCCAGGTCGATCAGGATGATGTTGGCACGGCGTGCGGCATCGCCGATCTCGGCGACGTTGTCGTGCGGTTCGATCTGCGTGGTGTACGGGTTGAACACCAGGCCCAGGCCGGTCACGAAGCGCTCGGCGAAGGCCGGCCAGTCCACGTCCGGGTAGCTGGCCACGTGGGCGTTGTAGTTGCCGACCGCGCCGTTGATCTTGCCGGTCAGCTCGACCGCAGCGATCTGCCGGCGCTGGCGCTCCAGGCGGGCGACCACGTTGGCCAGTTCCTTGCCCAGGGTGGTCGGCGAGGCGGTCTGGCCGTGGGTGCGCGACAGCATCGGCTGGCCGGCCTGGGCATGGGCCAGGGTACGCAGGGTGCTGGCGATGCCGTCCAGGGTCGGCAGCAGCACCTCGCGGCGCGCCTGTTCCAGCATCAGGCCGTAGCTGAGGTTGTTGATGTCTTCGCTGGTGCAGGCGAAATGCACGAATTCCAGCGCCGGCGCCAGCTCGGCGTCATCCTTCAGCTGTTCCTTGATGAAGTACTCCACCGCCTTGACGTCATGGTTGGTGGTGCGTTCGATCTCCTTCACGCGCGCGGCCTGGGCCGGGCTGAAGCGGGCGGCCAGCGCGCGCAGGCGGGCGATGGCAGCGTCGGAGAACGGGGCCAGCTCGACGATGCCCGGCTCGGCGGCCAGGGCCAGCAGCCACTCCACTTCGACCGTGATGCGGGCCTTGATCAGGCCGTACTCGGAGAAGATCGGGCGCAGGGCGTCGACCTTGCCGGCATAGCGGCCATCGAGCGGGGACAGGGCGAGCAGGGCGGAATCGGACATGTCGGCAGGGCTGGGGCGAGCGGCGGGGCCGATATTCTACGACGTGCCGGTGAGGTAGTGCCCGCCGCAGGCCGGCAACCACGCCCGGCCACGCCTCCATGGATTGCCGGCCAGCAGCCGGCAGTACCCTTGCGCACGCAGAACGGCCGTGCAGACGGAACGTTCTGGCCCGTCCTCGTCATCCCACGCTACCGGCAACGGAGTATTGTTGGCGCAGCCGCCAGCCCGGGAAGCGACACCCTGCCAGCCGCCGCTTCCCTTTCCCCAACTGAAGTAGTGCGGAGTTGATGCAATGAGCAAAGCTGCAAGCAAGGGTGCCACCCCGGGATTCCGGATCGAACATGACAGCATGGGTGAGCTGCAGGTGCCTGCCGATGCCCTGTGGGGTGCGCAGACCCAGCGTGCCGTGCAGAATTTCCCGGTGTCGGGCCAGCGCATGCCGCGCGGTTTCATCCGTGCGCTGGGCCTGGTCAAGGGCGCGGCTGCCGGCGTCAACGCCGAGCTGGGCCATCTGCCGAAGACCTTGGCCAAGGCCATCCAGGCCGCTGCCGCCGAGGTGGCGGCCGGCGACTGGGACGCGCATTTCCCGATCGACGTCTACCAGACCGGTTCGGGTACATCCTCGAACATGAATGCCAACGAGGTCATCGCCACCCTGGCCAACCGTGCCGGCAAGGCCGGCAAGGCCGCTGTGCATCCCAATGACCACGTCAACCAGGGGCAGAGCTCCAATGACGTCATTCCGACCGCGCTGCGCGTGTCGGCGGTGCTGGCCGCGCACGAGCAGCTGCTGCCGGCGCTGGTGCACCTGCGCAAGACCCTGGACAAGAAGGGCCGCAGCCTGCGCAAGGTGGTCAAGACCGGCCGTACCCACCTGATGGATGCGATGCCGCTGACCTTCGAGCAGGAGTTCGGCGCGTGGTCGGCACAGCTGGCTTCGGCGCAGGAGCGCATTGAGGACAGCCTCAGGCGCGTGCGTCGCCTGCCGCTGGGCGGCACCGCCATCGGCACCGGCATCAACGCCGACCCGCGTTTCGGCGCGCAGGTGGCCAAGGCACTGAAGCAGCAGACCGGGTTCAAGTTCGACAGCGCCGAGAACAAGTTCGAAGGCCTGGCCGCGCAGGACGATGCGGTGGAACTGTCGGGCCAGCTCAATGCGCTGGCCGTGGCGCTGATAAAGATCGCCAATGATCTTCGCTGGATGAACGCCGGTCCGCTGGCCGGGCTGGGCGAGATCGAACTGCCGGCACTGCAGCCGGGCAGCTCGATCATGCCGGGCAAGGTCAACCCGGTGATTCCGGAAGCAACCGTGATGGCCTGCGCGCAGGTGATCGGCCACCACACCGCGATCACCGTGGCCGGGCAGACCGGCAACTTCCAGCTCAACGTCACGCTGCCGCTGATCGCGGTGAACCTGCTGGATGGCATCGGCCTGCTGGCCAATGTGTCGCGGCTGCTGGCCGACAGCGCGATTGCCGGGCTGAAGGTGCGCGAAGACCGTGTTGCCGAGGCGCTGTCGCGCAATCCCATCCTGGTCACGGCGCTGAACCCGATCATCGGCTACGAGAAGGCAGCGGCCATTGCCAAGCGTGCCTACAAGGAACAGCGCCCGGTGCTGGACGTAGCGCTGGAAGACAGCGGCCTGCAGGAAGCGGAACTGCGCCGCCTGCTGGACCCCACCGCGCTGACTGCCGGTGGCATCCACGCGGGGGGCGGTGGCGGCGGCGGTTGACGCGCCGGTCGTAGGGCCGAGCCCATGCTCGGCTGCTTCCTCGGCCTGAGCCGGGCATGGGCGCGGCCCTACAAGAGGAAACGCCGCCCAGGGGGCGGCGTTTTTTCAGCGACGGTCGGCGACGATGTTGCCGAAGGTGTCGGTGTAGTCCTTGAACTCGGGGATGCGCTGGACCAGGTCGGCCGGGATCACTTCCATGCCTTCCGGCGGCTGGATCTTCACCGGCTGCATGTTGGGATCGGCCGGGGCGGCGACCAGGGTGTTCTGGCGCAGCACCTGCAGCCTGCCGAACATCGTCTGCAGCATCTGCTTCTGCCCTTCGTCGAGCGGGATCTGGATCTCGTCCACCTTCATCGTGCCATCGCCGAGGATGATGATGTTCGGTGCCGGCGGGCGACGCACGGTCACCATCCCTTCGCTGACGGAAATCTTGGGCTTGCCGCGCTCGGCGCGGTGGTTGCGGTAATCCTTGTCACAGCCGACCAGGCCCAGGCAGAGAAGGGCGGCCAGCAGCAGGAACAACTTCTTCATGGCATTCGGTTCGGGGGCGTCCGGGGCCGACATTGTAAGCCGGTCGGCACGTTACGGCCGGCAGCGGGGAGCCGCTGCCGGCCGGGTGCGCTGATCTGTCACAGGCCTAGCGCTGGACCACGGTGTCCTTGCCGCAGTCGTCGACGTCACTCTGGTCCATCGTGGCGTACGGCTTGAACGCGGGCAGCGATGCGGCCAGCGCCTGCTGGCTGGCCAGCATCGCCGGCATGCGGTTGCAGATGCGCTTGGCCTGGGCTTCGATCTTCTCCGCCTCGGCATTGATCCGCTTCTCGATGCCCTCGCTGTCGCCGCTGAAGATGCCCTTCAGGGCCTCTCCGGCAGCACTGGCGCCGAGCTTGGCACCGGCCAGGCCGACATCCATGCCGTCCATTGCAATGGCAACGACGTGGCCGCGGTATTCCAGCAGCTGCCGGCGCTGAGCCTCATCGGCCGGCACGTCCTTGCCGCCGATCAGCAGCCGCCCGTCCGGCGTGATCTCCGCACGCGGCTGCTTGTCGGCGGAAATCTTGATGTTGCCCTGGGTGATGTCCTTGCGGGCATCGTCCATGGCCTCCTTGACCGTCTGGCCGACCCCGCTGGTCGCCTCGGCCACGCTTTTGCCGACGGTGGTATCAGGCGTGGAGGACGTGCCGCCGCAGGCGATCAGCGGCAGGCACAGCAGGGTGGCAGGCAGCACGCGCAGCAGATTCATGGCAGTGTCCTCGATCGGTCCGGTGGCGGTTACTTTTTGCGGGGCAGGGTGACGGTGCCGCTGACGTTGCGGTGGCCCACGTCGCCGCTGCCGCTGTGGTCGACGGTCAGGCTGCCGCGCACGCCATCGACCTGGATGTCACCCGAGCCGTGGCTGCGCACATGCACGCTGCCGCCGATGTCGGACAGGTCGACATCGCCGGAGCCGACCACGCCGACCTCGACGTTGCCCTGCACGCGCTTGAACCCGACGTCGCCGGACCCGACGGTGTCCAGCCGGGCGTTGCCGCGGACATCGCTGAGCTTCAGGTCACCCGAACCCACCGTGCCGGTGACCGCATCGCCGCCGATGTTGCGTGCCTTGACGTCGCCAGAGCCCAGCGACAGCAGGTTCAGCGAGCTGCCGCCGTCGATGTCCAGGTCACCCGAGCCCACCGCTGCGTGGATGCTGCCACGGGTGCCACGGATGATGGCATCACCGGAGCCGACATCCACGCTCAGCGACTGCGCGTTGTCCACGCTGGCATCGCCGGAACCGACCTTCAGCTGCAGCGGCAGGTTGTCCGGCACGCTGCCACGGATGTCCAGCCAGGCATAGCTGCTGCCCAGGCTGATGCCGCTGTCGCGGCCTTCGCGGCGCAGGCTGACCACCAGCTTGTCGCCTTCCTTCCGCTGGTCCAGCACCAGCTGGTCCAACCATTCCTGGCTGGAGGCGCAGGCGCGGCCATCCAGCTGGCCACCGCCCTTGCTGGCGACCACCTTCAGGTCATGCTGGTTCACCTCGAGCACCACCGCCTTGGCGCCGGATGTCTCCAGCTTCAACGTACGGGCAGCGGTGAACTTGCAGTTCGGAGCATCGGCGGCCAGCACCGACAGCGGCAACAGCAACAACGCAGAACAGGCGAGCAGGGAACGCATGGTGATGCCTCCAGGTGGATGGGATCAGATCTCGCCGGCGCGCTTGCGCAGGCGGATGGCAAGGATAATGAACACGGCACCGACAGCGGCACCGATCCACAGCTCCGGCATCGCCAGCGACTTCAGCTGCGAGGCCGGCGACATCAGGCTGACCACCGATTCGAGATCGCGGCGCGCGCCTTCACCGGCGCTGAGGCGATACAGCAGGTCCATGCCCGGCACGCCGCCCAGCAGCAGGCGGCCGACGATGTTCTGCCAGAACCAGCCGGTGGTCAGCCCGACCAGCGGCATCACCTTGGTGGTGCTGACGATGACCCCGGCGAACAGCGGCAGCATCACCGCCCACAGGAACGGCTTACTGCGGGCCCAGGCCGAGCACAGCAGCAGCCAGCCGGCGGTGGGCAGGGCCCACAGCGCGTAGACCGGAATCCAGGCCAGGTGGCCGGCGGCCAGGGTCAGCGGACTGGACGGGCCCCAGATCAGCGTCATCGGGCTGCCGCCATGCATCAGCGCGACGACGCTGATCACCAGCAGGAAGCCGAGCATGGTGATGATGCCGGCGATCACCGCGATCAGCGGGGCCACGATCAGTGCGCTGATCACCTTGGAAAGGACGGTCTGGGTGTCCGACAGCGGCAGCGATTTCCAGAACAGGATGCTGCGGTCGCGGCGGTCGTCGTACAGCGCGCCCAGGCAGTAGAAGAACACCACGAAGGCCAGCACCAGGAACGGCCAGGCCGAGCTGAGCACCAGGGTCAGGTCGAGGCCGTTGCCGAGGTCGGCCAGGTCTTTTGCGCTGATGTCGCGGGTCAGCAGCGCCAGGTCCAGGCCGTTGATGTTCACGTTCTCGCCATCGACGTGCAGGTTGCCATCACGCGCGGCGCGGTGCAGCGCGAACAGGCCGAAGGCGATACCGATGGTGCTCATCACCAGCGAAATCAGGCCGGCGATCAGCGGCGCGTACAGGAAACCGCCACGGTTCTCCCAGTATTCGCGCTTGAGCAGCCAGCGCAGGGTGCCCATCGGGCTGACGGGGTGGTTGACGGCATTCATGCGTAGGTCCCCTTCATGATGGCGACGAACAGGTCGGCCAGGCCCGGGCTGCGGGTCTCGCCAAGCGTGGAAAGCTGGGCGCGCGGCACGCCGTCGAACAGCATCACGGTCTTGCCGAACGCCAGGCTGCGCTCGTCGATCGGCTTCAGCGCACGTGCGGTATCCAGCTGGTCGGCATTGACCAGCAGTTCGGTGTAGCGCTGGCCGACGTCGTCCATTTCCGCATCCAGCACGATGCGGCCGTCGCGGATGAACATGACATCGCTGAGGATGTGCTCGATTTCCTCGACCTGGTGGGTGGTGACGATGATGGTCTTCTGTTCGTCGAAGTAATCTTCCAGCAGGCGCTGGTAGAACTCCTTGCGGTACAGGATGTCCAGGCCCAGGGTGGGCTCGTCCAGCACCAGGATGCGTGCGTCGATGGCCATCACCAGGGCCAGGTGCAGCTGCACGATCATGCCCTTGGACAGTTCGCGCACGCGCTGCTTCGGCTGCAGCTTGGTGTTGGCCAGGAAGCGTTCGCAGCGGGCGCGATCGAAACGCGGGTGCACACCGGCCACGAAATCGATCGCTTCGCGCACCTTCAGCCAGCGTGGCAGCACGGCGACGTCGGCGATGAAGCAGATGTCGTTCATCAGCTCGTCGCGGTGCAGCCGCGGGTCGCGGCCGAGCACGCTCAGCTCACCTTCCACCGAGGTCAGGCCGAGAATGGCCTTCAGCGCGGTGGTCTTGCCGGCGCCGTTGGGCCCGATCAGGCCGACGATGCGCCCGCTTGGAATGCTGAAGCTGGCGTTGTCGAGCGCCACCGTGGTCTTGTAGGCCTTGCGCAGGCCTCGGGCGGTGATGACCGCTTCACTTGCAGTGCTATTCATCAGACTTTCCCCTGGGGCAGCAATTCGTCGAGGCTCAGGCCCAGGCGCTGGATGCGTTCCAGCACCGCCGGCCATTCTTCATTGAGGAAGCGATCGCGCTCGCTGCTGCGCAGCTGCGTGGCCGCCTGTTCGGTCATGAACATGCCCAGGCCGCGGCGCTTCTCGACCAGGCCCTCATCGGCCAGTTCCTGGTAGGCGCGCGAAACGGTGATGGGGTTGAGTTGATAGTCGGCGGCCACCTGGCGCACCGAAGGCAGGGCATCGCCCGGCTTGAGGATTCCGTCGAGCATCATGGCGATCACGCGCTCCTTCAACTGACGGTAGATGGGAGCGCCGTCGCTCCACTGGATGTCGCTCATATTCAGCTCCGTGGGGTCAGCGGCTGGGCGAACGAGAAATACGGCATGGACAGGGAGCTGTGCAGCCGACGCGGGGGAGGGGGGGAGGGAACGGCATTCCCTGCCGGTGAAACGGTCGCGTCCTGCGGACTGTCGGGGGAGGCGGGGGGCGTTGGCGCGGCCAGCCAGGCCAGCACGATCAGGGTCGAAACAGCGGCGGCCGCAGGTGCGGTGAGGTTGCGACGGATCCGAGTGTTCATAGCTTCCCCCTGTCTCAGGTGACTGGTGTTGTATGCAACTATAACACCGGCACGCCTGCGTGCAACCCCTCGCCGTGCCCAACTGATGGCAGGGGTGGTCAAATCGCTGAAATATCGCCCTATCCATTTGATTGGAAAGGGAAATGAATTTTCCGCAGGGGCTGAGTCGGCGCTGCCTTCCATTCAGCCTTGTACATGCTATGTCATCACTGCGCGGTTGCTGCCGCACTGGACGGGCAAACGCCACGCCGCGCAAAGCCAGCGGCGCCCACCGCAGCAAGGGGCGCCGGGGCCCGGTGCTATAGTTCGGCCGATTCCCGGCCGCTACCGGCCGGCCCTGTGAATGGCTACCGCGGACTGTCTCCATGACCCTGCCGACCGTTACCCCGCGCCGCCTGCGCGGCCTGTCCCTGCTGACCCTGCTGGTGGCCGGGCTGGCCAGCTCCAGCCAGGTGCTGGCGGCCGACCTTCTCGACCTCGACTACCGCCCGCTGGCCAGCAAGCAGCAGGTCAACCTGCAGCAGCGCTACCACGGGCAGGTGCTGCTGGTGGTCAATACCGCCAGCAAGTGCGGCTATACCCCTCAGTACGAAGGCCTGGAGGCGCTGCAGAAGCGCTATGCCGGCCGTGGCTTCGCCGTGCTCGGTTTCCCGTCCAACGATTTCAAGGGCCAGGAGCCGGGTGACGAGAAGCAGATCCAGGATTTCTGCACGCTCACCTACGGCGTCAAGTTCCCGATGTTCGAGAAGGTGCACGTCGTCGGCGCAGAGGCCACGCCGCTGTACCAGCGGCTGACCGCGGCCACCGGCGTGGCGCCGGGCTGGAACTTCCACAAGTACCTGGTGGGCCGCGATGGCAAGGTCATCGCCCAGTTCGCCAGCAAGGTGACGCCGGACGATCCGCAGCTGACCGCCGCCATCGACAAGGCGCTGGCCGCAGCCGCCACGCATTGATATGCGGCACGGATGCCTCGACATCGACGGCATGCGTGCGACAATGCTTCTTTTCGCGCCGACGTCGGCGCCCAGACACTTCCAGGAATGCAGCGAATGAAGATGGGAATGCGCGGCGCCGCGGCGTCGGTTCTGATTCTGGCGATGGGCACTTCGGGTGTCGCTCTGTCGCAACAACCGGCTGCCCCCGCAGCCGCCAAGGAGACCGCAACCTTGAATTCCCCCAAGCAGAAGCTGGGCTACGCCATCGGCCTGGACGTCGCCAAGTCGTTCACCCCGATCGCCGATGAGATCGATGTGGCCGCGCTGCGCACCGCCGTGGAACGTTCGTTCGAAGGCCTGCAGCCGCAGATCACCCAGGAACAGGCCAAGGCCACCGATGCCGCACTGCGCCAGGTCGTGATGGCCCGCAGCGGGCAGCAGGTGCCGGGCATGGCGCCGGGTTCGCAGCCGCCGAAGGTCGACCGCGTCAAGGTGTCGCAGATGATCGGTTCCTACTCGGTCGGTCCGTCGCTGGCACAGCTGAAGGACGACATCGACGTCGCCTCGCTGTTTGACGCGATCAGCACTGGCCTGAGCAAGGGTCAGCCGAAGATGACGGAAGCTGACGCGACTGCCACCATCCAGGCGTTCATGGGCAGCAAGCAGGCTGAAATGCAGGCCAAGGCCGCCGCCGCCGCGCAGACCAACCGCGAGGAAGGCAACGCGTTCCTGGCCAAGAACAAGACCCAGCCGGGCGTGGTGACCACCCCGTCGGGCCTGCAGTACCAGGTCATCCGCCCGGGCAGCGGCGAGCGCCCGCTGCCGAGCAGCAAGGTGCGCGTGAACTACGAAGGCAAGCTGCTCAACGGCACCGTGTTCGACAGCTCCTATGGTCGCCAGCCGGCCGAGTTCGGCCTGGACCAGGTGATCAAGGGCTGGACCGAAGGCGTCGCGCTGATGCCGGTCGGTTCGAAGTACCGCTTCTGGATCCCGGGCGAGCTCGCCTACGGTGAGAACGGCACCCCGGGTGGCCCGATCGGCCCGAACGCGACTCTGACGTTCGACGTCGAGCTGCTGGGCGTCCTGCCGTAAGCGACCACGGAGCCAGCACGGACATGCGCGTTGCGATTTTCGGTACCGGTTATGTAGGGCTGGTGACCGGTACCTGCCTGGCCGATGTCGGCCACCAGGTGGTCTGCGTCGATATTGACCAGGCCAAGGTCGATGGCCTCAACCAGGGCATCATCCCGATCTATGAGCCGGGCCTGGAACCGATGGTGAAGGCCAACCACGCCGCGTCGCGGCTGACGTTCACCACCGATGCCGCAGCCGCGATCGGCCACGGCCAGGTCGTGTTCATCGCCGTCGGCACGCCGCCGGACGAGGATGGCAGCGCTGATCTGCAGTACGTGCTGGCCGTGGCCCGCACGATCGGCCAGCACATGAGCGTGCCGACCGTGGTGGTCAACAAGTCGACGGTGCCGGTGGGCACCGCCGACAAAGTACGCGCGGCCATCGCCGCCGAGCTCGCCGCACGGGGGGCCGACATCGCCTTCGACGTGGTGTCCAATCCGGAATTCCTGAAGGAAGGCGATGCCGTTGCCGACTGCATGCGCCCGGACCGCATCATCATCGGTGCGACCAGTGCCGAGTCGGTGGCGGTGATGCGGCGCCTGTACGCGCCGTTCAACCGCAACCACGACCGCGTGGTGGAAATGGACGTGCGCTCGGCCGAGCTGACCAAGTACGCCGCCAACGCGATGCTGGCGACCAAGATTTCGTTCATGAACGAAATCGCCAACATCGCCGAGCGTGTCGGCGCCGATGTGGAACAGGTCCGCCAGGGCATCGGCTCGGATCCGCGCATCGGCTGGCACTTCATCTACCCGGGCGCCGGTTATGGCGGCTCGTGTTTCCCCAAGGATGTGCAGGCACTGGCCCGCACTGCGCAGCAGGCTGGCCTGGAGCCGAAGCT
Organism: Stenotrophomonas sp. YJH_SMC_10; assembly: GCF_059371555.1. Lineage (NCBI taxonomy): Bacteria > Pseudomonadati > Pseudomonadota > Gammaproteobacteria > Lysobacterales > Lysobacteraceae > Stenotrophomonas > Stenotrophomonas sp. YJH_SMC_10. The sequence continues at coordinate 456,585 of NZ_JCAFUS010000001.1, forward strand.
GCTGAACGCCGTCGAAGCGGTCAACGATGCGCAGAAGGGACATCTGTTCGCGCTGATCCAGCGTCATTACGACAAGGGCGAGGATGAGGGCGTGCGTGGCAAGACCTTTGCCGTGTGGGGCCTGGCCTTCAAGCCGAACACCGATGACATGCGCGAAGCCTCCAGCCGCCGACTGCTGGCGCAGCTGTGGGAAGGCGGTGCAACGGTGCGTGCCTACGATCCGGAAGCGATGCACGAATCGCAGCGCATCTTCGGCGAACGCGATGACCTGGTGTTCTGCAGCAATGCCGACGAAGCGCTGCAGGGCGCGGATGCACTGGTCGTGGTGACCGAGTGGAAGCAGTTCCGCAGCCCCGATTTCCAGAAGCTGCGCGAGCAGCTGAAGGACGCGGTGGTGTTCGACGGGCGCAACCTGTACGAGCCGGCGGATGTGGAAGCGGCGGGCCTGGCGTATTACGGAATCGGCCGGGGGCGCTCGCTGCATGTCTGACCTGCTGCCAACCGAACGCGAGCAGGCGCTGGAAGCGCGCCTGGTCGAGCTGGAGATGCGCGTGTCCTTCCAGGAGCAGGCGCTGGCCGAACTGAGCGATGCGCTGGCCGATGCCCGCATGCAGGGCATGCGCAACGCCGATGTGCTGCGCGTGCTGCTGGAAGACCTGGGCAAGGTCCGCAACGCATTGAATTCTTCCGATCCGGCGAGCGAACCGCCGCCGCCGCACTACTGATCCGACCTCTATGAGCGATACCCTCCGCGACCAGCTGCTGGGCCTGGGCTTCAAGCCTGCGCCCAAGCCCGAGCGCAAGAATGATGCCCCCCGTCGTGACGGCCGCCCGCAGGGCAGGGGTGGCAACGGCAATGGAAAGCCGCAGGGCGCTGGCAAGGGCGAGCACACGCCCGGTGAGCGTCGTGGGCATGGCCGTGGTGGCCCGGGCAAGCCTGCTGGGCAGGCCCGCAGCGGCCCGGGCAAGCCTGCTGGGCAGGCCCGCAGCCAGGGCCCGCGCAAGCCGCGCAACGCCGAAGAGATGGATCTGGCCAAGGCCTATGCCATTCGCGCGCAGCGGGAAAAGGAAGAGCGCATCGAAGCCGAGCGCCTGAAGCAGGAAGAAGCACGCGTCCGCCGCGAGGCGAAGGCCAAGCTGGAAGAACTGCTGAAGGACAAGAGCCTGAATGCCGAGGCGGCCGACATTGCCCGCCACTTCCCGTACGGCGGCAAGATCAAGCGCATCTACGTGACCGCCGAACAGCTGACCGCGCTCAATGCCGGTGCGCTGGGCGTGGTCCAGCTCAATGGCCGTTACCTGCTGGTGACCGCCGAAGTGCTGGCCGAGTGCGAGGCGGTGTTTGCCGCATCGGTGGCGCTGAAGGTCGATCCGAATGCGCCGGCCGAAGAAGATCCATACGCCGATCCGCAGTACCAGGTACCGGACGACCTGGTCTGGTAAGCGGAAGCGCAGGATGATGAAAACGCCGGGCAGTGCCCGGCGTTTTCGTTTCAGCGGGCGCTGCGGCGCGCACGGATCAGCGGCAGGCTCAGTGCGAAGAAACAGAGCAGGGCGCCAACCAGGGCGAAGCCGCTGCCGGCGAGGAAGGCCGTGCGGCCGTCGTCGATCTTCCACAGCTGACCGGCGATCAGTGCGCCCAGCACGCCGCCCACGCCGGACGAGAAGCCGTACAGCAGGCCCTGGCCGTGACCGTTGAGCCGGCCCGGGAAGTAGGTGGCCAGCATCTGCATCGCAGCCGCGAAGAAGGCGGCAAAGCCCAGCGCATGCGCGGTCTGCGCCAGCAGCATCACCGGCAGGTTTTCGGGGAACAGGGCGGTCACCGCCCAGCGCAGGCAGGAACTGACCAGCGCGATCAACAGCATCCAACTGGCGTCATAGCGGCGGAAGAAGCGGCCGATGGTGAAGAACACGCCCACTTCGAAGACGACGCCGATGGTCCACAGCAGGCCGAGCGTGGAGGTGCGGTAACCGTGATGGTCCATGTAGACCGAAAAGAACGTGTAATACGGGCCGAATGACAGCTGCTCCATGAACGCGGCCAGGAAGAAGGCCAGCACCGGCGGGCGGCGCACGATCTGCCAGAAGCCGCTGGCATCGCCCTGGGTCCTGCCGATGTCGCGCGCATAGTGGTTGCTGAAGGCCGAGGCCACCAGCAAGGCGAACAGCGGCAGCATCATCCAGGGCAGCAATCCGGCGTGGTTGCTGGCGCCATCGCCTTCGATCAGCCAGCCGAACAGGGTGACCACGGCGATGAAGCCGAGTGAGCCCCAGACCCGGATCAACCCGTAGCGATGACTGTCGTTGCCCAGGTGAGTGAGGGTGATCGACTCGAACTGCGGCATCACCGCGTTGTAGAAGAAGCAGAACACAACCATGGCCGGGTACATCCAGGGCTGCGGAAGCGGCAGCAGGAACACCGCGAAGCTGAGCAGGGTCAACACGCAGCCGACGCGCAGCAGCCGGATCGGCCGTGGCGATGCCGCCGCCAGCGACGTCCAGGTGCTGGGTGCGATCACGCGGGTGGCGTACCACAGGCCCATCATCACGCTGATCGCGGTCACGCTCATGCCGCGCGCGGTCAGGAACAGGCTCCAGTACGGAGTGAACGCGCCCAGCGCCGCGTAGTAGAACAGGTAAAAGCTGGAGAGGCGGGCAACGGGAACGGTCATTGCGGAATGATGAGGCAAAAAGGGGACGGAGGGGATTAAGTCGCGAATGCATAAACGACTTAATCCCCTCCGTCCCCTTTTTGTGTCATTCGGGGTCGTAGTCGAGGTTGGAGGCGAGCCAGCGCTCGGCCTGGGCGCGGTCCACGCCCTTGCGGCGGGCGTAGTCGCTGACCTGTTCGCGGCTGAGCCGGCCGACCACGAAGTACTGGCTCTGCGGGTGGCTGAAGTAGTAGCCCGAAACGGCGGCCGTGGGCAGCATCGCGAAGCTCTCGGTCAGTTCCATGTCGGCATTTGCTTCGGCCTGCAGCAGGTCGAACAGGCGCCGTTTCTCGCTGTGCTCCGGGCAGGCGGGATAGCCGGGCGCCGGCCGGATGCCGCGATACTGCTCGTCGATCAGGGCATCGTTGTCCAGCGCCTCGGCACGGTCGTAGCCCCAGAATTCAGTGCGCACGCGCTGGTGCAGGCGCTCGGCCAGCGCTTCGGCGAAGCGGTCGGCCAGTGCCTTCAGCAGGATCGCGTTGTAATCGTCATGGTCCGCCTCGAAGCGCGCGACGTGGGCATCGATGCCGATGCCCGCGGTGACCGCGAACGCACCGATCCAGTCCTGGCGGCCGCTGTCGGCGGGAGCGATGAAATCGGCCAGGCAGAAGTCCGGCCGCTCGGCCGGCTTGTCGACCTGCTGGCGCAGGAAGTACAACGTGGCCTCGCCCTGGGGGTGCTGCACGCGCACGTCGTCGCCGACGCTGTTGGCCGGCCACAGGCCGAACACGGCCTTGGCGGTCAGCCACTTCTCTTCGACGATGCGGTCGAGCATCGCGCGGGCATCCTTGTACAGATCGCTGGCCTGGGTACCGACGATCTCGTCGGTGAGGATGGCCGGGAACTTGCCGGCCAGTTCCCAGGCCTGGAAGAACGGCGTCCAGTCGATGTAGTCGACCAGTTCGGCCAACGGGTAGTCGTCGAACACATGCAGGCCGGGCTGGTGCGGTGCCGGTGGCGTGTAACTGTCCCAGCCGCCCTGGAACTTCTGCGCGCGTGCATGCTCCAGCGTGACCAGGCGCTTGGCGTCGCCACGGTTGCGATGGCGCGCGCGGATTTCGGCATAGTCGGCCTCGTTGGCGGCGACGAAGGCCTCGCGCAGGTCGCGCGAGATCAGCGACTGGGCCACGCCCACCGCGCGCGAGGCGTCCTTCACCCACACCGTCGGCGCCTTGTAATGCGGGTCGATCTTCAGCGCGGTGTGCGCGCGCGAGGTGGTGGCGCCGCCGATCAGCAGCGGCAGGTCGAAACCCTGGCGCTCCATCTCGCGGGCGACGTGGCTCATCTCCTCCAGCGACGGCGTGATCAGTCCGGACAGGCCGATCAGGTCGGCATGGTGCTCGCGGGCGGCATCCAGGATCTTCTGCGCCGGCACCATCACGCCCAGGTCGACCACGTCGAAGTTGTTGCAGGCCAGGACCACGCCGACGATGTTCTTGCCGATGTCGTGCACGTCGCCCTTCACCGTGGCCATGATGATCTTGCCGTTGCTCTTGGCGGTGTCACCGCTGCGCGCCTTCTCGGCCTCGATGTAGGGCAGCAGGTAGGCCACCGCCTTCTTCATCACGCGCGCGGACTTGACCACCTGCGGCAGGAACATCTTGCCCGCACCGAACAGGTCGCCGACGATGTTCATGCCATCCATCAGCGGGCCTTCGATCACGTCCAGCGGTCGGCTGGCGGCCTGCCGGGCCAGCTCGGTGTCTTCCTCGACATAAGCGTCCAGGCCGTGCACCAGGGCATGGGCCAGGCGCTGTGCGACAGGCTTCTCGCGCCAGCCCAGGTCCTCCGCCTTCGCTGCGCCCTTCCTGCCCTTGTAACGCTCGGCGATCTCCAGCAGGCGCTCGGTGGCATCGCTGCGGCGGTTGAGGATCACGTCCTCGACGCGTTCGCGCAGCTCCGGCTCCAGCTCGTCATAGATCGGCATGGCACCGGCGTTGACGATGCCCATGTCCATCCCGGCCGCGATCGCGTGGTACAGGAACACCGAGTGGATCGCCTGGCGCACCGTTTCATTGCCGCGGAAGGAGAACGAAACGTTGGAGACGCCGCCGGAGACATGGCAGTGCGGCAGCGTCTGCTTGATGATGCGGGTGGCTTCGATGAAGTCCACCGCGTAGTTGTCGTGCTCTTCGATACCGGTGGCGACGGCGAAGATGTTCGGGTCGAAGATGATGTCCTGCGGCGGGAAGCCGATCTCGTCGACCAGGATGCGATAGGCGCGGGTGCAGATCTCGACCTTGCGCGCGCAGGTGTCGGCCTGCCCGTTCTCGTCGAAGGCCATCACCACCGCAGCGGCACCGTAGCGCAGCACCTTGCGTGCATGTTCGCGGAACAGCGCCTCGCCTTCCTTCAGCGAGATCGAATTGACCACGCTCTTGCCCTGCAGGCACTTCAGCCCGGCCTCGATCACGCTCCACTTGGAGGAATCGACCATCACCGGGATGCGGGCGATGTCCGGCTCGGACATGATCAGGTTGAGGTAGCGGGTCATTGCCGCTTCCGAATCGATCAGGCCCTCGTCCATGTTGACGTCGAGGATCTGCGCGCCGCTGGCCACCTGCTGGCGGGCCACGTCCACCGCCTCTTCGTAGCGGCCTTCCTTGATGAGCTTGCGGAACTGCGCGCTGCCGGTGACGTTGGTGCGCTCGCCGACGTTGATGAACAGCAGGTCCGGTGTGATGACCAGCGGCTCCAGGCCGGACAGGCGGGTATAGGGCGGGGTGCTCATGCGGCCTGCTGCTCCCGGGCTGCGGGCAGGGCGCGCGGCGGCAATCCGGCGACGGCCTGGGCGATGGCGCGGATGTGCGCAGGCGTGGAGCCACAGCAGCCGCCGACCAGGTTCAGCAGGCCATCCTCGGCGAAGCCGCGCAGGGTGGCGGCCATCTCTTCCGGCGTTTCGTCATATTCGCCGAAGGCGTTGGGCAGGCCGGCATTGGGGTGGGCGCTGACGTGGCAGTCGGCGACCTGCGAAAGAGTTTCCACGTGTGGTCGCATCGCCTCTGCACCCAGTGCGCAGTTCAAGCCGATCGACAACGGCCGCGCGTGTGCCAGCGAGGCGTGGAACGCTTCGGCGGTCTGCCCGGACAGCGTGCGCCCGGAGGCGTCGGTGATGGTGCCGGAGATCATCACCGGCAGGCGTGCGCCGCGCGCGTCGAACGCTTCTTCCAGCGCATACAGCGCCGCCTTGGCATTGAGCGTGTCGAAGATGGTCTCGACCATGAGGGTGTCGGCGCCACCGTCGATCAGCCCTTCGATGGCTTCCCGGTAGGTGTCGCGCAGCTCGTCGAAGCTGGTGTTGCGGAAGCCCGGATCATTCACGTCGGGGCTGATCGAGGCGGTGCGGCTGGTCGGGCCGATCACGCCGATCACGAAGCGTGGCTTGCCGGGCGAGGTTGCAGCCACCGCATCGCAGCAGGCGCGTGCAACCGCCGCCCCGGCCTTGTTCAACTCGTACACCAGGTGCTCGAGGTGGTAGTCGGCCTGGCTGACCGAGGTGGCGTTGAAGGTGTTGGTCTCGACCAGATCCGCGCCTGCTTCCAGGTAGGCGGTGTGGATGTCGGCGATGATCTGCGGACGGGTCAGCAGCAGCAGATCGTTGTTGCCCTTCAGATCATGGCCCTCGGGGGGGCCGTGGTCGCAGCCGGGGCCATGTGCATGGTCATAGCCACCGGCGAAGCGCTCGCCCCGATAGTCGTCTTCCTGCAGGCCATGGCGCTGGATCATCGTGCCCATCGCGCCGTCGATGATCAGGATCCGCTGGCGCAGGGCGTCGAGCAGGGCGTTGGCACGATCAGGATGCAACCAGGGCAGGGCAGGCATGGCAGTCTCGGGCTCAGGGCTTGTTGGCGATCAGCGAAATCACTTCGAAGTGCGGCGGACGCTTTTCGCGGGTGACCGTCTCCAGGCTGGACACCTGCAGGCCGGCCTTGTCGACGAACCTGCGCAGTTCCTTGTCGCTGAAGCCAAGGTTGACGTGGCCGTAGGCTTCCACCGCGGCCTTGTGTTCGTGGCGGGCCAGGCTGCACAGCAGCAGGCGGCCACCCGGGCGCAGCACGCGCGCGGCTTCGGTCACCGCCTGCGCCGGCTTGCTGGCGTAGGTCAACGCGTGCATCAGCACCACCAGGTCGAAGCTGCTGTCCTTGAACGGCAGCGCGTGCATGTCGCCTTCGCGCACTTCCACATTGGGCAGGCGGCGCAGGCGCTCGCTGGCGGCGGCGACCACGCGCGCGCTGGTATCGATGCAGATGTAGCGCTTGGCATGGGGGGCGACCAGTTCGGCCAGCACGCCGTCACCGGAGGCGATGTCCAGCACGTCGCCGGTTTCCAGCAGCGGCAACGCGGTGCGCGCCAGGGCCTCCCAGGTGCGGCCCGGCGAGTAGTGGCGCTCCATGTCGCCGGCCACGCTGTCGGCCCAGTTCTGGTCCGAGGCGCGGTGGGCCAGCACGGCGGCAACGCGCTCGGCGTCCTGCCGCAGCAACGGGTCGTCGCTTCCGTTGCTCAGGGCATGCCACAATGCGCGCTGCGCCGGGTCCAGCTGGGCCTCGTCGAAACGGTAATAGGCCGACACGCCGGCACGGCGGTCGCGGACCAGGCCGGCTTCCTTCAGGCGCGCCAGGTGGGTGGACACGCGCGGCTGCGCGAGCCGGGTGATCGCCGACAGTTCGGCCACGGTGAGTTCCTCCTGCTCCAGCAGCGCCAGCAGGCGCACGCGGGTCGCATCGGCGAACACCTTCAGGCGGGTCGACCAGTCTTCCAGATCCATGAATATCTACCTATCGCGATATAGAGATATATTCGCCGAGAAGGCCTCCCGCGGTCAAGTCGGCAGCGTACGGAAACTGCCGGGCCCCGGTACAATCGGGGCACCTGGGCGCGCCGTATGCGGCCCATAACTTCATGTACCCGGGAGGGTGTTGTGGATTTCAGCTTTACCGAAGAGCAGTTGATGCTGCAGGACGTGGCGCGGCGCATCGCGCAGGAGAAGATCGCCCCCAGCGCGGAGCATCACGACCGCACCGGCGAGTTCCCGCTGGACAACATCCGCCTGCTGGGCGAGAACGGCCTGATGGGCATCGAAGTGCCGACCGAATACGGCGGTGCGGGCATGGACCCGGTTGCGTACGTGCTGGCGATGGTGGAGGTCGCCGCCGCCGACGCCGCCCACTCGACCATCATGTCGGTCAACAACTCGCTGTTCTGCAACGGCATCCTCACCCATGGCAGCGAACAGCAGAAGCAGACTTATGTGCGTGCGATCGCCGAAGGCACGGCCATCGGCGCGTTCGCGCTGACCGAGCCGCAGTCCGGCTCCGATGCCACCGCCATGCGCTGCCGCGCGGTGAAGCAGGCCGACGGCACCTTCGTCATCAACGGCAAGAAGAGCTGGATCACCTCCGGCCCGGTGGCGAAGTACATCGTGCTGTTCGCGATGAGCGAGCCGGACAAGGGGGCGCGCGGCATCACCGCCTTCCTCATCGATACCGACAAGGCCGGCTTCGGTCGCGGCAAGACCGAGCCGAAGCTGGGCATCCGCGCCTCGGCCACCTGCGAGATCGAGTTCAACGATTACGTGGCGCAGCCCGAAGACGTGCTGGGCCAGGAAGGCGAGGGCTTCAAGATCGCGATGGGCGTGCTCGATGCCGGCCGCATCGGTATCGCTTCGCAGGCCATCGGCATCGCCCGTGCCGCCTATGAAGCGACCCTGGACTACGTGAAGGAGCGCAAGGCGTTCGGGGCGCCGATCGGTACCTTCCAGATGACCCAGGCCAAGATTGCCGACATGAAGTGCAAGCTGGATGCAGCGCTGCTGCTGACCCTGCGTGCGGCATGGGTGAAGGGCCAGGGCAAGCGCTTCAGCACGGAGGCGGCCGTGGCCAAGCTGACCGCCTCGGAAGCGGCGATGTGGATCACCCACCAGGCGGTGCAGATCCACGGCGGCATGGGGTACTCGAAGGAGATGCCGCTGGAGCGTTACTTCCGTGATGCCAAGATCACCGAGATCTACGAAGGCACCTCGGAAATCCAGCGACTGGTCATCGCCCGCAACGAAACCGGGCTGCGCTGAGACGCAACGGCCGCGCCGCTGCAATGGCGGCGCGGCCAGTAGATCGGCGCCATGCGTGGATGCGCCGTGTTCTTGGCTGAACGATGCCGGATCTGTTCCAATGCAGGCCGTTTCCATCCGGTCTGCACAGATGATCTATCGTGGTTGGGGAATCCTGACACTGGTCACGCCGATCGCAGCGATCCTGCTGCTGGCGTATTTCTTCCCGCACGCAGGCCCCAAGGGCAACATCCCGCTCCCGCAGGTGTTGCTGGGTGCCGGAATTGGCGCGGCGGTGAACGTGCCGCTGGGCCTGTGGCTCAACCGTGCCCCCCGGCAGAAGGGTGAAGTCGCGCCCCATCATTTCTTCTTCGTACCGATGCAGTGGGCCGCGCTGGCTCTGGTGGCAGTGTGCGCGGTGGTCGCGCTGCTGCGCTGAGGCGTTGCCCGAAGCGCGCCAACCAAGGTTGGGATGCATTCGAGAGCAGCGACAACAAAAAAGGCCCCGGATCGCTCCGGGGCCTTTTCGTTTCAGCGCACCGCCGGATCAACGATCCGGGCGGTGGGCGGACTCGGCGTCCCGCTGGCGTTCCATGAACTCCTTCGACGGTTCATCCAGCTTGTCGCCCAGCATGCGGCGCACGACCACGAAGAACACCGGGATCATCAGCAGGCCGAGCAGGGTGGCGAACAGCATGCCGCCGATCACGCCGGTACCGATGGCGTGGCGGGAGTTGGCGCCGGCGCCGGTGGAGATCGCCATCGGGATCACGCCCATGATGAACGCGAACGAGGTCATCAGGATCGGGCGGAAACGCAGGCGGGCCGCCTCGATGGTGGCATCGCGCAGGTTCTTGCCCGCTGCGCGCTGCTCCACCGCGAACTCCACGATCAGGATCGCGTTCTTTGCCGCCAGGCCGATCACGGTGATCAGGCCGATCTTGAAGAACAGATCGTTGGGCAGGCCGCGCAGCATCGACAGGCCGAGGGCACCCAGCACGCCCAGCGGCACGACCAGCAGCACCGCCACCGGGATCGACCAGCTTTCATACAGGGCGGCCAGGCACAGGAACACCACCACGATCGACAGCACCAGCAGCAGCGTGGCGGCATTGCCGGCCAGGATTTCCTGGTAGGACATGCCGGACCAGTCGTAGCCGAAGCCGGCCGGCAGGTCGTCGTTGACGATGCTCTCCATGGTCTGCATCGCTTCGCCCGAGCTGGTGCCCGGGGCCTGCGAGCCGACGATGTTGATCGCCGAGTAGCCGTTGTAGCGGCTCAGCGACGGCGGTGCCGACACCCATTCGGACTTGACCACCGTGTTGAGCGGGATCATCGCATTGGTGCCATCGGCGTTCTGGGTCAGGGTGGAGGGGCTGTAGAAGCTCTTCAGCGACTCCTGGCCGGTGCGGTACGGGCCATCGGCCTGCATGGTCACGCGCTTGATGCGGCCTTCGTAGAAGAAGTCATTGACGTACACCGGAGCCAGCATCAGCTGGATGGTGCTGTACACGTCCGACACCGACATGCCCATCGACTGCGCCTGCACGCGGTCCACGTGCAGCTGCAGCTGCGGGGCGTTCTCCAGCCCGTTCGGACGCACGCCGACCAGGGCTTCAGGCTTCTGCGCGGCCTTGCCCAGCAGGATGTTGCGCGCCTGGGTCAGCTGCTCGTAGCCGGCACCGCTGCGGTCCTGCAGCCACATGTCGAAGCCGCCGAACTGGCCAAGACCCTGCACGGTAGGCAGGTTGACCACGAAGATCTGCGCTTCCTTGATGCCGTAGAACGCGCCGTTCATGTTCTGGATGAACTCCGGCGCGGTGAACTTGCGTTCCTCCCACGGCTTCAGGCGGATGAAGCCCATGCCCACGTTCTCGCCGGAACCGACGAAGCTGAAGCCGGCCACCTGCAGCATGCCTTCATAGCCATCCTGCTTTTCCAGGATGCCGCGCATCTGCGCGAACACTTCGTTGGTCTGGCCCTTGGTCGAGCCCGGGGGCAGCTGCACGATCGCCAGCGCATAGCCCTGGTCTTCTTCCGGCAGGAAGCTGCCCGGCATGCGGGTGAACAGGAAGCCGCACAGCGCGGTCAGCACCACGAACAGGATCATCCAGCGCGGGGCATGGCGCACCGCCGAGGTGATGTGCCCCACGTAGGTGTGGCTGATCTTGTCGTAGTACTTGTTGAAGGTGCGGTAGACGATGTTCGGGTTGTCGTTGTGCGTCGGCTTGAGGAAGGTCGCGCACAGCGCCGGGGTGAAGCCCAGCGCCAGGAACGCCGAGAACGCCATCGAGATGGCGATGGTCAGCGCGAACTGCTTGTAGATCTCGCCGGCGGCACCGCCCTGCAGGGCGGACGGAATGAACACCGCGGCCAGCACGACGGTGATCGCCACCACCGCACCGGTGATCTGGGTCATCGCCTTCTGCGTGGCCGGCTTCGGCGCCAGCCCTTCCTCGCTCATGATGCGTTCGACGTTCTCGATCACCACGATCGCGTCGTCGACCACGATGCCGATCGCCAGCACCATCGCGAACAGGGTCAGCTGGTTGATCGTGAAGCCGATCATCCACATGCCCAGGAAGGTACCGAGCAGGGCGACGGGGATGACCAGGGTCGGGATCAGGGTGGCGCGGAAGTTCTGCAGGAAGATCAGCATCACCAGGAACACCAGCAAGACCGCTTCAAACAGGGTCTTGACCACTTCCTGGATCGAGATCTTGACGAACGTGGTGCTGTCGTACGGCGAGAACCAGGTCACCCCGGACGGGAAGCTGGGCTGCAGCTCGTCCATCTTGGCGCGCACCGCTTCGGCCACGTTCAGGGCGTTGGCGCCCGGCAGCAGCTGGATGGCGAAGGCGCCGGTCGGCTTGCCGTTGTACTGGGTGTCGAAGCCGTAGTTGTTGGCACCGAAGGCGACGCGGGCGATGTCCTTCAACAGCACGCGCGAGCCGTCAGCGTTGGCGCGCAGGATGATGTTCTCGAATTCCTGCGGCGAGCTGAAGCGGCCTTCGGCCGAGACCGTGGCGGTGAAGTGCTGGCCTTCCGGCGACGGGTCCGAACCCAGCGCACCGGCGGCGAACTGCACGTTCTGCGCACGTACCGCGGCCAGTACCTGGCTGGCCGACAGGCCATAGCCCTGCATCTTCTCCGGGTTCAGCCAGATGTTCATGGCGTACTCGGAACCGAACTGCTGGGTGCTGCCGACGCCGGGGATACGCGAGACCTGGTCGAGCACGCGCGAGCCGACGATGTCGTTCAGTGCGTCACGGTTGATGGTCGGGGTATCGGACTGCAGCGCCACCACCATCAGGAAGCCGGCGTTGGCCTTGGCCACCACCACGCCCTGCTGGGTGACTTCCGAAGGCAGGCGTGGCGTGGCCAGCGAGACCTTGTTCTGCACCTGCACCTGGGCGATGTCCGGATCGGTACCGGTCTCGAAGGTCAGGGTGATCTGCGCACGTCCGTTGGAGGCGGACGAGGAGCTGAAGTACAGCAGATGATCGATGCCGGTCAGCTGCTGCTCGATCACCTGGGTGACCGACTTTTCCGTGGTATCGGCGCTGGCGCCCGGGTAGGTCGCCGAGACGGTGACCTGCGGCGGGGCGATGTTGGGATAGGACTCCACGCCCAGGTTGAGGATCGCGATCACGCCGCTGAGCGAGATCAGGATCGCTACCACCCAGGCGAAGACTGGATGCTCGATGAAAAATTTAGGCATGACGGAAGGTTCCCGTTACTGCTTGTTCGAATCGGTGGCGGCCGGCTTGGCCGCATCGGCCTGCTCGGGCTTGGCCGCGTCGGCCGGTGCCTGGCCCGCGGCCGGCGCTGCCGCAGCCGCGGCCGGTGCAGCGCCGCCTGCGGCCGGCTTGCCGCTGGCGTCCTGGCCCGGGGTCCACGGCTTGGCCACGGCCGGTGCACCTTCCTTGACCTTCTGCACGCCGGCCACGATCACCTTGTCACCGGCGGCCAGGCCGTCGCTGACCAGCCAGTTGCCGTTCTGCGCGCCATCGGTCTTCACGTTCTTGCGCACGACCTTGCCGTCGGCGCCGACCACCATCACGTAGCCGCCGTTGGTATCACGCAGCAGGGCCTGCTGCGGCACCAGATAGGCGTTGTTGCGCTCGCCCAGGTTGGCCTGGAAGCTGACGAAGGCACCCGGCAGCAGGATCTGCTGCGGGTTCGGCAGCAGCGCACGCAGCGACACCGCGCCGGTGGCCGGATCGACCGTGGTCGAAGAGAAGTCCAGCGTGCCCGGCTCGCTGTAGGTGCTGCCATCGGCCAGCTTCACGGCCACCGTGGCCTTGCCGTCGCCGGACAGCGCCAGCGCGCCCTTGGCCTGCTGCGCACGCAGCTGGGTCAGCTCATCCACGCTGAGCGAGAAGTTCACATACAGCGGGTCGAGCTGGTCGACGGTGGTCAGCAGGGTCACATCGCCCTGGCCGACCAGCGCGCCCTCGGTGACCTGCTGCTTGTTGGCCACGCCACTGATCGGCGCGGTCACTTCGGCGTAGCCCAGGTTGATCCGTGAGGAGGTCACTGCCGCTTCGGCCTGCTTGACGGCGGCCAGGGCGGTGCGCTCGGCCGATTCGGCGTTGTCCAGGTCGGACTTGGAGACGAACTGCTGCGGGGCCAGCGAGCGCGCGCGATCGGCGGCGACCTTGGCGTTGGCGTAGGTGGCGCGGGCCGAGGCCAGCTGGGCCTCGGAGGCGTTGAGCGAAGCACGCAGCGGCGCCGGGTCGATCAGGAACAGGGTCTGGCCCTGCTTGACCTGCGAGCCTTCCTGGTAGACGCGCTTGAGCAGCACGCCCGGCACGCGCGCGCGCACGTCGGCGCTGCGGAACGGCGACAGGCGGCCGACCAGCTCACGCTGCAGGGGCAGGGTCTGCGGCTTGGCGTCGATCACGCCCACCTCCGGCGGCGGGGGCGTCTGCTGTTCCGGCTTCTTGCAGGCAGCCAGCGCGACAGCAACGGCGCACGTCAGGGCAAGGGTGCGGAGTGGGGCGGTCATCAGGAGGAACTCCGGGGTTGGTTTGTAGACGGGGCCGGCGACGGCTGTGGCGCGAACGCGCGCAGGAAGCTGTCGACGGAGAACTCTGCCCAGCGCCGACGCAGCAGTGCGTCATCACGATGGGGCGTATGGAAGCGCTGTTTGTCGAAATCCTGACCGGCGATCATGCTCAGCAGCAGTTCGGCCATGAAGTGCGGGTCGTCATGCCGGAGCTGGCCTTGCATGCAAACGGTTTCAATCCATTCAGCAAGATGAAGCGTCAGCGCGCCGGCACCATGCCGGTAAAGCGTACGCGCCTCTTCGGGAAACTGGGACGCCTCGGCGGCGATCAGCCGGCAGGCCTGGCCCACGTGCGGTTGGTTGAAATGCTCCAGGAAGTCGGTGGCGAACTGGAGCAGGCTGGCACGCAGGTCGTCACCGCGGAGTGCACGAAGCATGGCCCCGGTGGCGTGGCCGACATGGCGCTGCATCACCCGGCGCAGCAGTTCCTGCTTGCTGCCATAGCGCGAATACAGGGTCTGCTTGGAACAGCCGGCCTGCTGGGCGACCGCCTCCATGCTCATCTGCATGCCCTGCCGGGCCAGCAGGTCACGCACGGCATCGAACACGCGCTGGTCACGCGCGTCGAGGGCAACGGGGAGGTAGGCCGGGTTCACGCGGTGGACTATACCGTCCAGTTCAGGATTGTGGAATGCAATCCGCGTCGCCGCGTGTGTCTTCCGGTAACACGTTTTGCCGATCCTGCCGGCAGTGCCGAAATGGTCGCCACGCCCATACCGGTGCGAACTGAATAGGCGTCTAAACCGCAGCAAACCCGAATCTGCTTATTCCGTCCTGCAGCAAGGCCTTTTCGCGCCGTAGGGCTACAATTTCATTTTCCCAACTGAGCAAGCGCATCGCTCTGCCATGAAACCGCAAAAAACCGCAGCCAAGACCGTGAAAAACAAGACGAAACCAGCAGAGTCGGAGGTCGCAGTGACCGCTGGTTTCTCCCTGGAGCCGGTGTACACGGCCTTGCGCAAGCGCTACCCCGCGGCCGCACAGGCCGAAGCAGTGGCCTTTGCCACTGACTTCTACAAGCGCATGGAGTCGGACGAGTTCCCGCACCACAGCGCTGAAGAGTGGGCCGCTCTCGCGGCTGAGACGCTGGAATTCGCCCGTGCCCGCAAGGCCGGCAAGGCCAACGTCCGCGTGTTCAATCCGACCGCGAAGGCCAACGGTTGGGAATCGCCGCACACCGTGCTGCAGATCGTCAACGATGACATGCCGTTCCTCGTCGATACGGTCACCATGTCGCTGGCCGAGCAGGGCGTGGGCGTCCACGTGCTGGGCCACCCGGTGCTGCGCTTCACCCGCGACAAGGCCGGCAAGCTGGTCAAGGTCGGCGAGGGCGATGCCGAGTCGGTGATGCTGCTTGAGATCGACCGCCAGCCGGCCGACGCCATGGCCGCCATCGAACAGGCCATCAACAAGGCGCTGGACGAAGTACGTGCGATCGTGCGCGACTGGCAGCCGATGAAGGACAAGGCGCTGGCGCTGGCCGACGACCTGGGCAGCCGCCAGCTGCCGGTCGACGCGGCGTCGCGCAAGGAGGCGCAGGAGTTCCTGCGCTGGGCCGCCGACAACCACTTCACCTTCTTCGGCTACCGCGAGTACCGCGTCGAGAAGCAGGGCAAGGAAGAGGTGCTGGCGCCGCTGAACGACACCGGCCTGGGCCTGATGCGCGGCAAGGACAAGTCCGCCGCCCGTCCGGTCAAGACCCTGGCCGCGCAGGGCCTGAACACCACGTCCGGGTTGAAGGACGCGCTGATCCTGACCAAGACCAACGCCCGTTCGCGCGTGCACCGCGCCGGTTACATGGACTACATCGGCGTGCTGGAATTCGACGCCAAGGGCAAGATCATCGGCGAGCAGCGCTTCCTCGGCCTGTTCACCTCCAGCGCCTACAACCGCCGCCCGTGGGAAATCCCGCTGGTGCGCCAGCGCCACGAGCACGTGATGAAGCAGTCGGGCCTGGCCCCGGCCAGCCACAGCGGCAAGGCCCTGCGCCACATCCTGGAAACCCTGCCGCGCGAAGAGCTGTTCCAGTCCAGCGAGGACGAACTGTTCCGCACCGCGATGGGCGTGCTGGGCCTGCAGGAGCGCGTGCGCAGCCGCCTGTTCCTGCGCCGCGACAAGTACAGCCGTTTCATCTCCGCGCTGGTCTACCTGCCGCGCGAGCGCTTCAACACCGACGTGCGCCTGCGCATCGAAGCGATGCTGAAGGACGCACTGCACGGTGAGTACGTCGACAGCTCGGTGGTGCTGGGCGAATCGCCGCTGGCGCAGGTGCACCTGATCGTGCGCCCGAAGCCGGGTGAGATGCTCGACGTCGATACCGCCGACCTGGAGCAGAAGCTGGCCCAGGTGCTGCGCAACTGGCAGGACGACCTGCGCGAAGCGCTGGTGGCCCGCCACGGCGAGACCGAAGGCCTGCGCATCGCCGCCCGCATCGGCAAGGCACTGCCGGCCGGCTACATCGAAGACAACAGCACCGCGGTTGCCGCCAACGATGTCAGCCAGCTCGATGCCCTGACCGGCCCGGACGACCTGCGCCTGAGCCTGCAGGCCGTGCCGCGCGAAGGCGGCGATGGCCTGCGCCTGAAGCTGTACCGCCAGCTGGACGACATTCCGCTGTCGGACGCGCTGCCGATGATGGAGAACATGGGCCTGCGCGTGATCGCCGAGCGCCCGTACCGCCTGACGGTCGACAACGCCCCGGTGTACGTGCAGGACTTCGAGGTCGAGTCGACCGCCGGCGCGATCGATGCCGCCAGCGTCGACGAGGCTTTCGGCGAGACCTTCGCCCGCGTCTGGCATGGCGACGCCGAGAACGACGGTTTCAACCGGCTGGTGCTGGCTGCCGGCCTGCACTGGCGCCAGGTCGCCATGCTGCGTGGCTACTGCAAGTACCTGCTGCAGACCGGCGTGCCGTTCTCGCAGGCGTACGTGGAAGGCACCTTCGCGCGCTACCCGCTGCTGGCACGCCTGCTGGTGGAACTGTTCGAAGCCCGCTTCGATCCGGCCACCGGCCACGAGAGCAAGGATGACATCGCCGCCGGCCAGGCCCAGCTGAAGGCCCACTTCGATGTGCTGGCCGCTGGCGACGACGCCACGCTGAAGGTGCTCAAGAGCGTGGTCGATGCCCGCAAGGGTGACCGCGACGCGCAGATGCAGGCCGCGCGCGATGCGCTGCTGAAGCTGATGGACCGCGTGTCCAGCCTGGACGAGGACCGCATCCTGCGCTCGTTCATGGGCGTGATCGACGCGACCCTGCGTACCAGCTACTACCAGACCGATGCCAACGGCCAGCACGGCCATGTCATCAGCTTCAAGTTCGATTCGGCGCTGGTGCCGGACCTGCCGAAGCCGCGCCCGTACCGCGAGATCTTCGTCTACGGCCCGCGCGTGGAAGGTACCCACCTGCGCTTCGGCGCGGTCGCCCGTGGCGGCCTGCGCTGGTCGGACCGTCGTGAGGACTTCCGTACCGAAGTGCTGGGCCTGGTCAAGGCACAGATGGTCAAGAACACCGTCATCGTGCCGGTCGGCGCGAAGGGCGGCTTTTTCGCCAAGACCCCGCCGGTGAACGGCGACCGTGATGCGATCTTCGCCAACGGCGTGGCCTGCTACAAGCTGTTCATCCAGGGCCTGCTGGACATCACCGACAACATCGTCAACAACAAGATCGTGCCGCCGGTGGATGTCGTGCGCCACGACATGGACGATCCGTACCTGGTGGTGGCGGCCGACAAGGGCACCGCGACCTTCTCCGACATCGCCAACGGCCTGGCCATCGCGCACGGCTTCTGGATGGGCGATGCGTTCGCCTCGGGTGGCTCGGTGGGTTACGACCACAAGGGCATGGGCATCACCGCGCGCGGCGCGTGGGAATCGGTCAAGCGCCACTTCCGCGCCCTGGGCCGTGACAGCCAGAGCCAGGACTTCACCGCAGTCGGCGTCGGCGACATGTCGGGCGACGTGTTCGGCAACGGCATGCTGCTGTCGCGCCACATCCGCCTGGTGGCTGCATTCGACCACCGCCACATCTTCCTGGACCCGAACCCGGACGCGGCCACGTCGTTCGTCGAGCGCGAACGCCTGTTCACCCTGCCGCGTTCCAGTTGGGCTGATTACGACACCAAGCTGATCAGCAAGGGCGGCGGCGTGTACCCGCGCAGCCTGAAGTCGATCGAGATCACCCCGCAGGTGCGCGAAGCGCTGGGCCTGGACGAGAACGTCAAGGCGCTGTCGCCGAACGATCTGATGAGCGCGATCCTGAAGGCTCCGGTCGACCTGTTGTGGAATGGCGGCATCGGTACCTACGTCAAGGCCGCCAGCGAGCAGCACAGCGATGTCGGCGACCGCGCCAACAACGCGCTGCGCGTGAACGGTGGCGAGCTGCGCTGCAAGGTGGTGGGCGAGGGCGGCAACCTGGGCATGACCCAGCTGGGCCGCATCGAGGCTGCCCAGGCCGGCGTGCTGCTCAACACCGACTTCATCGACAACTCGGCCGGCGTCGATACCTCCGACCACGAAGTCAACATCAAGATCCTGCTCAACGATGTGGTGCGGGCCAAGAAGCTGACCGTCGAGCAGCGCAACAAGCTGCTGGCGTCGATGACCGACGAGGTCGCCGAGCTGGTGCTCAACGACAACTACCGCCAGAACCAGGCGCTGAGCCTGATGGAGCGGATGGCGGTCAAGCGCCTGGGGTCCAAGCAGCACTTCATCCGCACCCTGGAACAGCAGGGCCTGCTCGACCGCCAGATCGAGTTCCTGCCGTCCGATGCCGAGCTGTCGCAGCGCAAGGCACGCGGCCAGGGCCTGACCCGTCCGGAGCTGTCGGTGCTGCTGTCCTATTCCAAGCTGGTGGCGTTCAACCAGCTGCTGGATTCGGACATTCCGGAAGATCCGTACCTGTCCAAGGAGCTGCAGCGCTACTTCCCGACCCCGCTGCAGAAGAAGTACGCCGACGCGATGGAGCGTCACCGCCTGAAGCGCGAAATCATCGCCACGGCCGTGACCAACCAGACCATCAACCGCATGGGCGCCACCTTCCTGATGCGCATGCAGGAAGACACCGGCCGTTCCATCGCCGAGGTTGCCAAGGCCTACACCATCAGCCGTGAAACGCTGGATGCACGTGCACTGTGGGCGCAGATCGACGCGCTCGACGGCAAGGTGCCGGAGTCGGTGCAGATCGACGCACTGGAAGTGATCTGGAAGCTGCAGCGTTCGTTCGTGCGCTGGCTGCTGTCGCGCCCGGGCGCGATGCCGGGCATCACCGAGGCGGTCAACCGCTACCAGGGTCCGTTCAACGACATCCGCGTTGCTTCGGGCGTGCTGCCGGATTCGCAGCGTCCGACCTACGAAGCCCTGGTGGCCGAGTGGAAGGAAAAGGGCCTGCCGTCCGCGCTGGCGCAGCAGCTGGCCGAACTGCACTTCCTGGAGCCGGCGTTCGACATCATCGAGCTGGCCCGTACCCGCAAGCTGAAGCCGGTTGACGTGTCCAAGGTCCACTTCCGCCTGGGCGATGCCCTGCAGCTGCCGTGGCTGTTCGAGCAGGTCGACGCGCTGGAGGTCAACGGCCGTTGGCATGCGGTGGCACGTGGCGTGCTGCGTGACGAACTGGCGGCCAACCACCGCAACCTGGCAGGCCAGGTGCTGGGCACCAAGGGTGGCAGCGCCGAAGCCAAGGTGGCGGCCTGGATGGGTCGCGATGACAACAGCCTGCGCTTCACCCTGGCGATGCTGGCCGAACTGGCCGAGCAGAAGACCCTGGACTACCCGACCGTCTCGGTCGCGGTGCAGCGCCTGGGCCAGCTGGCCGCGCATGGTGCGTAAGTGAAGTAGTGCCAGGCCATGCCTGGCATGCGTGAACCGGAACGGCCCCGCGAAAGCGGGGCCGTTCTGCATTGCCGGGTAGTGCCGGCCGCTGGCCGGCAACCGCATGAACCGCAACCGGCTGCTGTTGCCGGCCAGCGGCCGGCACTACCGGGTATGCTCTTGCTGGCACACCCCACCCGGATCCACCGATGAGCGACACCCCCCGCATCGCTTTCCTGGCCAGCACCACCGAACCTGCGCAGATGGCCCGCGCGGCGATGATTTCGCGTTATGGCGATCACACGCCGGAGCAGGCCGACGTGCTGTGCCCGCTGGGCGGCGACGGCTTCATGCTGCAGACCCTGCATCGGCACGGGCACCTCGGCAAGCCGGTGTTCGGCATGAAGCTGGGTACCGTCGGCTTCCTGATGAACCAGTACCGTGGCGACGACGACGTGCAGGCCCGCATTGCGCGCGCCGAACCGGCCAACCTGCGCCCGCTGGAAATGGTGGCGCTGACCGAATCGGGCACCAGCACCGGTTCACTGGCCTACAACGATGTCTCGCTGCTGCGCCAGACGCGCCAGGCCGCGCATATCGGTATCGACCTCAATGGCCAGGAGCGCGTCGCCGAACTGATCGGCGATGGCGTGCTGGTGGCCACCCCGGCCGGCAGCACCGCGTACAACTACTCCGCGCATGGCCCGGTACTGCCACTGGGCTCGCATACCATCGCCCTGACGCCGTTGGCGCCCTATCGCCCGCGGCGTTGGCGCGGGGCGATCCTGAAGGCGGATACCGAGGTGCGCTTCCGCGTGCTCGATCCCTACAAGCGTCCGGTCAGTGTCACCGCTGATTCGCACGAGACCCGCGACGTGGTGGAGGTGACCATCCGCGAGTCCAGGGACCGCCGCGTGACCCTGCTGTTCGACCCGGAGCACAACCTGGAAGACCGGATCCTGAGCGAACAGTTCGTTTTTTGAGGACAATAGGCGGCCGGCCGTGCCGACCGCTTGAAGGACCCCCACCGATGGGCGACAACTCCCCCCGTTTGCTGACCGTCGCGGTGACCTCGCGCGCGCTGTTTGACCTCGAAGAAAGCCACGCACTGTTCGAGAGCGATGGCGTGGCGGCCTACGCCGAGTTCCAGCGCCAGCACGAGGACGACATCCTCGGCCCCGGCGTGGCCTTCCCGGTGGTGCGCAAGCTGCTGGCGCTGAACCAGGGCGCCAGCCCGGAGAACCCCCGGGTCGAGGTGATCCTGCTGTCGCGCAACTCGGCCGACACCGGCCTGCGCATCTTCAACTCGATCCAGCACTACGGCCTGGGCATCATCCGCGCGACCTTCACCGCCGGCGAGCCGACGTGGCCCTACGTGAAGCCGTTCGGCACCGATCTGTTCCTGTCGGCCAACCCGGAATCGGTGCGCAGCGCGCTGCGCCATGGCATCGCAGCGGCAACCATCCTCCCCAAGCCACCGGGCGAGACCGCGGCCGCAGCAGCCGACCAGATCGACATCGGTCGTCCGGCCGGGCAGCTGCGCATTGCCTTCGACGGTGATGCGGTGATCTTCGGCGACGAGAGTGAGCGCATTTCGCGCGAGCAGGGCGTTGAAGCGTTCGGCCGGCACGAGCGCGAACGGGCCCGCGAACCGCTCAGCGGCGGCCCGTTCCGGGGCTTCCTGTCGGCCCTGCATACGCTGCAGGAAGTGTTCCCGGCCGGCGAGAGCGCGCCGATCCGCACCGCGCTGGTGACCGCGCGTTCGGCGCCGGCGCATGAACGGGTGATCCGCACGCTGCGCGAGTGGGGCGTGCGGCTGGACGAAGCGCTGTTCCTCGGCGGCCGCCACAAGGGACCGTTCCTGCAGGCGTTCGGTGCCGACATCTTCTTCGATGATTCGCAGCACAACATCGACAGCGCCCGCGAGCATGTGGCCGCCGGCCACGTGCCCCACGGCGTCGCCAACGAGGGCTAGGGGCTGTCGTTGCCGACCCTGGTCGGCATTGCCGTCAGTCCACGGGTCCGGTCAGGGGCTGGCGGACAGCCCCAGCTGCAGGTCCACCACCTTCCAGCGCAGGCCCTGCGGCTCCAGCACCACCTTCAACGGCGGCTGGCCGGGGCCGCGATCGACATCGATCACGAAGCGGTCGAATGACTCGAAATGGTGTTCGGCCTGCTTCAGGGGCTGTGCCGGCTCGGTCGGGCCGAACGCATCGCCGCCCTGCAGCTCATTGCGGCCGCGCTTCCACAACACGTGGCCCTGCAGCATCGCGCCGATCCCGGTCGGGGTCACCAGGGTGTCCACCGCAGCGCCACCGAGCTGATCACCCAGGCCGTAGAGCAGGGCGCCGAACGGACTGGCCGCCACCTCGGGGCCGGCCTGGCGCACCAGGTAGTCATTGAGCTGCGCGCGCAGGCTGCTGCGCACGCGCGGGAAATCGACGTAACGCTCCAGGCGCGCGGTGTCGCGCTGCTCGATGGCCTTGGACAGGCCGTTGACCGTCAGGTACGGGCCGCCGAACCACCAGGCCACCAAGGCCAGGACCAGCAGCACCACAAGCGCGGAGAGTTTCTTCATGGCGACCAGACTGCCGCAACCGCGGCAGTACCGGGTGAAGACTTACTGACTGGGCGAACCCTGTCCGTCGCCGAAGGCCTCCGCCAGCTGTCGGCGCTCGGTCGGGCCCAGCGCTTCCACGCGTGTTGCCAGCACCTCGTCCAGGCTGCGGATGCGGGTGGTGCCGAGGATGCCGCTGGCCACGCCGGAATGCCCCAATGCATAGGCGAAGGCGGTCTGCGCCGGACGCTGGCTGCGGATCGCGGCCACTGCCCGGCGCATCTGGCGGGCACTGCGCATCAGCTGGCGGCTGCTGGGCTTCAGCCAGGCGCGCGCCAGGTACCAGCCATCGGCCAGCCGTGGCAGGCGCGGGCGTGCGGGCAGCAGGTGGCCCTGCGCCAGCACGGTCCCGGCCAGCACGCCGATGCCCACCGCCTGCAACTGGTCGATCAGCGGTTCGCGGTCCTGCTGCAGGGCGTTGTAGTCCAGCAGCACCACATCGAAGGCGCCGGGATGGGCGATCATCCAGCGCAGGGTCGAGGCCGAATGGGTGTTGATGCCGGTGTGCCGGATCAACCCGCGCTCGCGCAGGCGCTGCAGCGCGGCAAGCAGATCGTCGTTGATGTCGTGCTCGCTGGCGCCATGCAGCTGGTAGATGTCCAGGTGATCCAGGCCGAGGTTGCGCAGCGACGCCTCGCAGCTGGCGGTGATGGCCGCGGGCGAGAAGTTGCGCTGCTCGGCACCGCTGATGCCGGCCTGGCCGGTCAGCGTGCCGCCCTTGCTGGAGATCACCAGCGCGTCGCGCGGGTACTGCTTCAGCAACGGGCGCAGGATGCGGCCCAGGCGCGGCTCGGCATGGAAGCCGGAATAGTTGTGACCCGTATCGAGCAGATTCACGCCATGGGCGAGCGCATGATCGACCACGGCGGCCGCCTCATGCTCCGGGAAGCGGCGATGGCCCCAGAAGCCGGAGCAGCCCAGGCCGATCGGTGAAACGGACAGGCCGGTGCGGCCGAGCACGCGCCGCTGGCGGGCCAGCGGAAGATCCTGCGACATCAGAACTCCAGATCCAGCGCGGCGCACAGGTAATCGACGAACGGACCGAGCGCGGCCAGGTCCTTGCCCAGCGTGGACAGCAGGCGTGGGCCGGTCATGGTGGCGTCGTCCAGCGAGCGCCACATCACCCAGTTGCGGTGCTTGAGGTCGTCGATGAACTCGAAGTCGGCGGGGAAACCACGAGGCGGACGCACCAGCTTCTCGCTCTCCTCGAAATCGAAGCGCTTGCGCAGGGCCGGGGCATGCGCGGCGGCCTTCCAGCTGCCCGGGTTGTCGAGGATGAAGTGGCGCACGCGGCGCTGCGTTTCCGGCTCTGGATGCCACAGGCCGGCACCGACGAAACTCTCGCCCGGCTGCAGGTGCACGTAGAACGACGGCGCGGCCACCTCGCGGCGGCGCTCATGGAACAGGCGTGCCCCCTGCCAGGTCTTGTACGGCGACTTGTCGTTGGAGAAGCGCGCGTCGCGATGGATGCGGAACAGCGAGCCGCCGACGCCGCGGGTATCGGCACGGAAGTGTTCGCTGACCTCGGCCAGGGCCGGTTGCAGGTCGCCCAGCAGGCGCAGGAACGGCTGCCGTACGTGGTCTTCATACTGCTGGCGGTGGTCGTTGAACCAGGCCTTGTCGTTGTGCCGTGCCAGGCTGCGCAGGAACCTGAAACTGGCGTCCGAGAAGTAGGTGCTCACAGTGTCTCCTGCAGGTGCTGGCCCCAGTCGCGCAGCGATTGCAGCAGGGCCTGGCGCCGCGCATCGTCGGGCGCTTCGGCGGCCAATGCATCGAGCTGCTGCCGGTACTGGGGCAGGTTGAGTTCGCCCAGCCCGCCGTCGCCGAGCAGGCGCTGGCGGCGGTAATCCTGCCAGCGCTGGCGTTCAGCCGGCGCGAGGCTGCCGGGATGGTTGCGCGCGCGGTAGCGGAACAGCAGTTCCGGCAGGCGCGGGTCGCGGAAGCGGCCCTCCAGCGCGGCCAGCTGCTCCGGCGCGGTGGTGCGGGCGAGGGCAAGCAGCGGCTTGTCGCCGTTGCCGAGGAAACCGTCGTACAGCGAGGCGTCAACGTCGGCCACGGTGGCGGCGCGGGGCTGGTTGTAGACCTGGCGGGCCTTCTCGGCCAGTTGCGGCGCAAACGCGCGCAGCCGTTCCACCTTGGCCTCGATCGCGGCCACGTCCAGGCCGAGGCGCGCGTGGTCATCGGCGCGCAGGTGGTTCCAGGCGATCAGCGCCGGCACCTTGTTCAGATGCACCTCCTTCAGCGGCACCCGTGCCACGCCCTCGGGCAGCTCGCTGGCGCGCAGGTACAGGCGCTGCGCGATCACCTCGGCCGGCAGTGCCAGCAGATCGTCGATGTCACCGTCCAGGTCGAACACGATCACCCGGTTGTTGATGGTCGGGTGCACGGCCAGCGGCAGCACCGGCGCCGCGCACAGGCGGCTGGCGGGATAGCGCATGGAAACATGCAGCACCGGCTTCATCGCGGCCACGTCCAGCAGGCCGCCGACGAAGCGCTTGTCGCGCAGCTTCAGTGCGTAGTCCCACAACCGTGGCTGCGACTGCTTGAACAGCCGCGCCATGCCGATGGTCGCGCGCACGTCCGACAGCGCCTCGTGCGCATCGCCTTCGCGCACGTTGTTGGCTTCGGCCAGGTGTTCGAGCTTGAACGATGTCGCGCCGTCCTCGCGCAGCGGCCACTGGATGCCCTCGGGCCGCATCGCCCGCATCAGCCGCAGCATGTCCAGCAGGTCCCAGCGCGAATTGCCGTTGCGCCACTCGCGTTCGTATGGGTCGTGGAAATTGCGGAACAGGCCGTAGCGGACGAACTCATCGTCGAACCGCAGCGTGTTGTAACCCAGTGCGCAGGTGCCGGGGCGCGACAGCTGTTCGTTGATGCGGTCGAAGGCCTCGGCCTCGCTGATGCCTTCGGCCAGCGCCTGTTGCGGGGTGATGCCGGTGACCAGGGTGGCCATCGGCGAGGGCAGCAGGTCATCGGCCGGCCGCACGAAGAAGCTGACCGGCGTGTCGATCTCGTTGAGATCGGCATCGGTGCGGATGGCGGCGTACTGCGAGATGCGCGTGCGCCGCGGATCCTGGCCGAAGGTTTCCAGGTCGTAGAACAGGAAGCTGTCGGCCATCAGTGCGCGCCCTCCAGGACCGGCAGCTGCGCGTGGATCTGCGCTTCCAGCGCGGCCCAGTCGATGTTGTCCAGTGAATCATGGCCGGTGGTGGCGGCCACCAGCATGTCGCGTTGCAGTTCGGTGCGGCGCAGCGCCTCGGCGTACGGCGTGTGCAGGAAGGTGACCATCGTGTAGTGCGGCACGAAGCGGGTCGGCCAGCGCCGCTGCAGTTCCTGCTCCAGTTCGCGCTGCAGCAGGAATGCGGGATCGGCGACGCGGTCGCGCATCTCCAGGTAGTTTTCCAGCGCCATCTGCTGGATGGCACGTGCATTCGGCTTGCGCTCGGCTTCGAACGCGGCGAATGCACCTTGCAGGTCATCCGCGTCCATCAGGTGGCGGGCCAGTGCGACGCAGTCCTCGAACGCGCAGTTCATGCCCTGGCCGTGGAACGGCACCATCGCGTGGGCGGCATCGCCGATCAGCACGGCGCGCCCCTGCTGGTGCCAGCGCTCCAGGGTGAGCGTGCCAAGCAGGCCCGGCGGGTGTTGCTCCCAGTCGGCGCGCAGGTTGGGGATCAGCGGCAGCGCATCGGCGAATTCGCGCGCGAACAACGCCTCGGCCTGCGCACCGGTATTGACCGTCGCGAAGCTGGGATCGCCCTGGTTGGGCAGGAACAGAGTGACGGTGAAGGTGCCTTCGTGGTTGGGCAGGGCGATGCACATGTAGTGGCCACGGGGCCAGATATGCAGTGCGTTGCGCTCGATGCGGAAGCCACCGTCGGCGGCCGGCGGGATCTCCAGCTCCTTGTAGGAGTGGTCGAGGAAGGCGATGTCCTCGCCCAGCGGCGCGCGCCGGTTCATCGCCGCGCGCAGCGCCGACCCTGCGCCGTCGGCACCGATCAGGGTATCGAAGTGGATGTCGTGCGGGCTGTCGTCGCGATCATCGATGAAGCGCGCATGGCCAGCATCGAAATCAACGGTGTGCAGGCGGCGGTGGAAGTGCACGGTGGCGCCGGCCCGTTCGGCCAGCTCCAGCAGCGTGGTGTTCAGGTCACGGCGGTGGATCGACCAGATCACCTCGCTGTCGTCGCGGCCGTAGCGTTGCAGCTGCGGCGCGCCGTCGCGCGGGTGCACCATGCGGCCGCGCATCATCACCGCGCGCGCCATCACTTCGTCTTCCACGCCGGCCTGGCGCAGTGCATTGCGCCCGCGCTCGGCCAACGCCAGGTTGATCGAGCGGCCGCTCTCGTAGTCGGCCACGCGCGGATCACCGCGGCGTTCGTACAGGGTGATGCGCCAGCCCTGCCGTGACAGCAGGATGGCCAGCAGGGACCCGGCGAGGCCGGCACCGATAATGCTCAACGAGCGGGAAGCGTGTGCGATCAACGAACTGTCCAGCAGCAGGAAAGGGGCCGACTCAAAGGCCTGCCCAGGCTTCCACTTCCTCGACGAAGTGGTGCACGTCCAGGTAGCGGTTGTAGAGCGGGGTGGGCGAGATGCGGATCACGTCGGGTTCGCGCCAGTCGCCCAGTACGCCGATGCCGCGCAGGTGTTCGAACAGCGCACGCCCCCGTTCGCGGCCGCCGATCACGCGCAGCGACAACTGGCAGCCGCGGCGCTGCGGGTCGGCCGGGGTGATGATGTCCAGCACCTGGGGCAGGCGCGCGCGCACCAGTGCTTCGAGCATGCCGGTCAGCGCCAGCGACTTGCTGCGCAGTGCGTCCATGCCCGCGCGCTCGAACAGGTCCAGCGAGGCCCGCAGGGGCGCCAGGCCGAGGATCGGCGGATTGCTCAACTGCCAGCCTTCGGCACCGATCGCCGGGGTGAACTGCGGCGCCATCTGGAAGCGGGTGGCTTCCTCATGCCCCCACCAGCCGGCAAAGCGCGGCAGGGTGGTGTCGCGATGGTGGCGCTCGTGCACGAACGCCCCGGCCACCGCCCCCGGGCCACTGTTGAGGTACTTGTAGTGGCACCACACGGCAAAATCCGGGGCCACGTCATGCAGGCGCAGCGGCAGGTTGCCCACCGAATGCGCCAGGTCGAAGCCGATGCGCGCGCCCTGCAGGCGGGCGGCGCGGGTGATCGCATCGAGGTCGAAGGCCTGGCCGGTGCGGTACTGCACACCGGGCCACAGCACCAGCGCCAGGCGCGGGCCGTGCTCGGCGATGGCACGTTCGATCGCGTTCAGCGAGATCGTGCCGTTGGCTTCGTCCGGTTGCACTTCCACCAGGCACTCTGCCGGGTCGAAGCCATGGAAGCGGATCTGTGCTTCCACCGCGTGGCGGTCGGTGGGGAATGCGCCGGCTTCCATCAGGATCACCGGGCGCTGCGTGCTCGGCCGGTAGAAGCTGACCATCATCAGGTGCAGGTTCACGCTGAGCGTGTTCATCGCCACCACTTCGCTGGGCAGCGCGCCGACCACGCGGGCCAGCTGCGCGCTGACCAGGCGGTGGTACGACAACCACTGCGTCGGCCCGGTGAAGTGGCCTTCCACGGCCAGTTCGCCCCACTGCTTCATCACTTCCTGCACCGCCGCCTGCGCGCCGCGCGGCTGCAGGCCCAGCGAATTGCCGACGAAGTAGGTCTGCTCTCCGCCACCATGGCGCGGAATCAGGAATTCACTGCGCAGTGGGCGCAGTGGATCGGCGGCGTCCAGGGCAATGGCATGGGTGCGGCTGAGCAGGTCGGACATGGTCGGGCAACAGGCTGCAACGGGACCGCCAGTGTAGCGCCTGGGGCATGGCCCGGTAGCAGCCGACCCGGCACCAGCGCCGCGTGATCCGGTAGTCGCCAACCTTGGTTGGCGCACGTACAAGAAAGCGCCCACCAAGGTGGGCAACTACCGTTCGCTGGCTCAGTCCGCCGCTGGCGCCGGCAGCGGATCCACGTGCCCGCACTGGCCGCAGGTGCGCAGCTCCAGGCTGGCGTGATAGCGCGCAAACACCTTGGGCAGGTCGGTCTCGATGTTCTGCAGCGCGAAGAACTCTTCGTGCAGCTTGTGGTTGCAGCGTTCGCAGTGCCAGATCACGCCGTCCTTCTCGTGCGGCAGGCGCTTGCGCTCGACCACCAGGCCGATGCCGCCGGGCGGGCGCCGCGGCGAGTGCGGCACCCGGGCCGGCAGCAGGAAGATCTCGCCGGCGCGGATCGGGATGTCGCGCACCGCGCCGTCCTCCTGCACCTTCAGCACCATCTCGCCTTCGAGCTGGTAGAACCACTCCGGGCCTTCATCGTAGTGGTAGTCGGTGCGCGAATTCGGCCCACCGACCACCATCACGATGAAATCGCCGTTGTCGATCATCTTGTTGCCCACCGGCGGCTTCAGCAGGTGGCGGTTCTCTTCGATCCAGGCGTGCAGGTTGATCGGCGAAGCGAGCATGGTCGTGGTCCGTGGGGGTTCAGTCGCGCCGGCCCTGGCGGGGCACGAAGGACAGCGCCTTTTCATAGGCCGGTTTCAACTCTTCCGGTGCACCGACGTCGATGCCCATCTCGCTGACCCGGCCGTTCTTCAGGCTGTAGACCCAGCCGTGCACCATCAGCTTCTGGCCGCGGGCCCAGGCGTCCTCCACGATGGTTGAACGGCACAGGTTGGCGACCTGCTCGATCACGTTCAGTTCGCACAGGCGCGCGTGCTTCAGCTCGTCATCCTCGATCGCGTCGAGGATGCCCTGGTGCTTCTGCACCACGTCGCCGACATGACGCAGCCAGTTGTCGGCCAGGCCGACGCGGGTATTGTGCAGGCAGGCGTGCACGCCGCCGCAACCGTAGTGGCCGACGATCAGGATGTGCTTCACCTTCAGCTGGTCCACCGCGTACTGCACCACGCTCAGGCAGTTCAGGTCGCTGTGTGCCACCACGTTGGCGACGTTGCGATGCACGAAGACCTCACCCGGCGCCATGCCGATGATCTGGTTGGCCGGCACCCGCGAGTCGGAGCAGCCGATCCACAGGTATTCCGGATGCTGCTGCTTGGACAGGTGCTGGAAGAACTCAGGGTCTTCCTTGGCGATGCGGTCGGCCCAGTCGCGGTTGTTCTGCAGCAGGCGGTGGATGTCTTTCATGTGCGGTATCCCTGGCGTCGGGTGGGGGCAAGGCGCGGCCGTTCTGGTCGCGCTGTCGCGGGAAGCTGAGGTGATCAGCCGCTGGACGCGGACTGTTCACGGTGCCAGCGCATCCACTGCGCCAGCTCATGGGAGGACGGGGTGGCGAGCGCGTCCAGTGCGGCGATCACGGCCTGCTGGTTGGCGTCGGGATGGTTCTGGCTGAGTTTCAGCTTCAGCTGTACGTGTTCAACCTGGAAGCGGAAGCCGACGATGGCGCGCAGCTCCGGGCCGTGTTCGGCGCGCGCGGCATCGAGCCGCCAGGCCTGGCCGACGCTGGCTTCGAAACGGTCGCTGATCGCGCCGACCAGTTCAGCCAGCGCACCGGCATCGTCGAACGTGTGCAGCTGGCCGCGCAGCTCGGCAGCCGCATAGTTCCAGGTCGGCACCCGCGCAGCAGGCTCCTTGTCCGGGTACCAGCTGGCCGAAACATAGCCGTGCGGTCCATCGACCAGCACCTTGGCGGTGCCGCGGTGGCGCGACTGCGGGTTGGCGCGGGCCCAATGCCCGCACAGTTCGATGCGATCGCCGTCACGCCGGTACAGCACCGGCATCCGGGTCAGCTCTGGCAGGCCATCGCCGCCGGTCGTGAGCACGGTGACGAACGGGTCGCGTGCCAGCAGGCGGTCCAGCCAGAGCAGGTCGGTCTCGGCGAAGGCGCGCGGGGTGAACATGCCAGGGTCAGGCGCGCCCGCCGAGCGACTGGATCATGCGGCCACGCAGGCCCTCGTCGCTGTCGGCCTGCGGCGGCTGCACTTCGTGCAGGCTGAAGCCGCGCACCAGCGCGTCTTCCTCGTCCAGGCCGTCGTACTCGACGAATTCGGCGTCGAACAACTGCGAACGCGCGGTGTCTTCGCTGTCATAGCTCAGCGTATTGCCATCGCTGTCGAGCACTTCGGCGGTGCCGGCCGGGCGCACGCGCAGGCGCGCCCAGATCAGGGTGTTGCCGAGGCTGGCCAGCCACCAGCTGTCGCGCGAGACGGAGATGTCATTCATGGATGCGTTACCAGAGCGAGGCCAGCCAGAGCAGGGCGGCCATGCCCAGTCCGGCCAGCAGGGTCAGCAGCGATACCCAGGCCGGCGTCGCCAGCCCGGACAGCGAGCGGTCCGGTTGCTGGCGATAATCACGGCGCAGCAGCCAGGCCAGGGCATCGGGCTTGAGGAAGGCGCCGCTGCCAAAGCGCTCGGCGAGCGCCGGATGGCGGTCGCGCACGTGCACCAGGGTCAGCGGCCAGAAGATCACGAAGGCACTGAACCCGGCCACTGCAACGCCGACGAAACAGAGGGCGAAGAACAGGGTCATGGGGGCAGCACCTCCGTGGTCGTGTGGGGCTTAGAAGTCCGCGCTGCCCGGGGCGCGCGGGTAGGGGATCGCATCGCGGATGTTGGACAGGCCGCAGACGTACACCACCAGGCGCTCAAAGCCCAGGCCGAAGCCCGCGTGCGGCACCGAACCGTAGCGGCGGAAATCGCGGTACCAGCTGTAGTGCTCGCGGTCCAGGCCGAACTGGGCCATGCGCGCGTCCAGCACGTCCAGGCGCTCTTCGCGCTGGCTGCCGCCGATGATCTCGCCGATGCCCGGGGCCAGCACGTCCATCGCGGCGACAGTCTTGCCGTCGTCGTTCAGGCGCATGTAGAAGGCCTTGATGTGCTCCGGGTAGTTGGTCACCACCACCGGGCGCCCGACATGTTCCTCGGTCAGCCAGCGCTCGTGCTCGGTCTGCAGGTCCAGGCCCCATTCGACCGGGAAGTCGAACTTCCTGCCGGACTTCTGCAGCAGGCTGACCGCATCGGTGTAGTCGATGCGCTCGAACGGCGCATTGATGAAGTCTTCCAGCTTGGTGATCGCGTTCTTGTCCACGCGCTCGGCGATGAAGGCCAGGTCGTCGCTGCGTTCGTTCAGTACCGCGCGGAACAGGTACTTCAGGAACTCTTCGGCCAGGCGCGCGTCTTCGGCCAGGTCGGCGAAGGCGATTTCCGGCTCGATCATCCAGAACTCCGCCAGGTGGCGGGTGGTATGGCTGTTCTCGGCGCGGAAGGTCGGGCCGAAGGTATAGACCTTGCTCAGCGCCAGGCAGTAGGCCTCGACGTTGAGCTGGCCGGACACGGTCAGGAAGGTTTCCTTGCCGAAGAAGTCGCGGCTGAAATCGATCGCGCCCTTCTCGTCACGCGGCAGGTTCACCATGTCCAGGGTGGACACGCGGAACATCTGGCCGGCGCCTTCGGCGTCGGAGGTGGTGATGATCGGGGTGCTGATCCAGTTGAAGCCGTTCTCGTGGAAGAAGCGGTGCACGGCCTGGGCCAGGCAGTTGCGGATGCGGGTGACCGCCCCGAACAGGTTGGTGCGCGGGCGGAGGTGGGCCACTTCGCGCAGGAATTCCGGCGACATCGGCTTGGGCTGGATCGGGTAGGTCAGCGGGTCCTCGACCCAGCCGACCACCTCCAGCGTGCTGGCCTGGATCTCGAACGACTGGCCCTTGCCCTGCGACTTCACCAGGGTGCCGGTGGCGATGACCGAACAGCCGCTGGTCAGGCGCTTGATCTCGTCGAAGTTGCCCAGGCTGTCGTTGGCCACCACCTGGATCGGGGCGAAGCAGGAGCCGTCGCTCACATTCACGAAGGCCAGATTCGCTGAACCGCGCACCGTGCGCACCCATCCGCGTACCGTGACTTCGCCGCCTTCCGGGATCTTCCCGGCAAGCGCATGTTCAACGCTGACCACCGTCATGACTTGAATCCTCTGCTGATCGACTCGATCTGTGAACACGGGAGTTTACCGGTTGCAGCGTTCCGCTTGCGAGGCATTTTTCGCGGCAACGGCTCCTTATAATGTCCCTGTATCTCTGGAGTAGTCCCCATGGCCGTCAGCCTGACCCCCATTGCCTTCGAGCGCGTGCAGCGCTTCGTCGCCCAGACCCCCGGCGCGCTGGGCCTGCGTTTCGGCGTGACCAAGACCGGCTGTTCCGGCTGGGGCCACGTGACCGACCTGGCCCGCGATGAGCGCGAGGGCGATACCGTGTTCGAGCAGGACGGCGTGAAGATCTACGTCGACGCCAAGAGCCTGGCGCTGGTGGACGGCACGGTGATCGACTTCGGCAAGCACGGCCTGAGCGAGACCTTCACGTTCAGCAACCCGAACGCCACCGCCGAGTGTGGCTGCGGCGAGAGCTTCACCACCGACGCCGACAAGGCCTGAGGGCCCGGCGGGACCTGATCGTTCTGGTGGCGCCCCACCCGGCTTGGCTGGGCGCCCGCCCCCGGTTCAGGGCGCCAGGTGACCCACCGGTTGCCCGGCAACCCCATCTGCGCCATAATGCGCGGCTTCCTGCCTCCCTGGCGGGAACCCTTGCCCCACCGCGGTCTCAACGGCGGGGGGCTGTCCGGCCGCAAGGCCACATCCGAAAGGTAGAAAAAACATGAGTCGTCATTACGAAATCGTGTTCATGGTCCACCCGGACCAGAGCGAGCAGGTCCCGGCTATGATCGAGCGCTACAAGTCGCTGGTCGAGAACGGCAACGGCACCATCCACCGTCTGGAAGACTGGGGCCGCCGCCAGCTGGCGTACCCGATCCAGAACCTGGTGAAGGCCCACTACGTGCTGATGAACATCGAAGCCGACCAGGCCGTTCTGAACGAACTGACCGAAAGCTTCCGCTTCAACGACGCCGTGCTGCGCAACCTGGTCATCAAGCGTGACGAGGCTGACACCGAGCAGTCGCTGATCATGAAGAGCAAGGACGAGAAGGGTGACAAGCCGGAGCGCGGTGAGCGCCGTCGTCGTGACGACGAAGAAGGCGAGTCCACCACCACCGCTGACAACGAAGCCGGCGACGACGCCGCTTCCGCCGCCTAAGGAGCCTTCCCATGTCCAAGTTCTTCCGTCGCCGCAAGTTCTGCAAGTTCACGGCTGAAGGTGTGAAGGAGATCGACTACAAGGATCTCAACACCCTGCGCCAGTACCTGACCGAGAACGGCAAGATCGTGCCGAGCCGCGTCACCGGTACCAAGTCGAAGTACCAGCGCCAGCTGGCGACCGCCGTCAAGCGCGCTCGCTTCCTGGCCCTGATCCCGTACACCGACAACCACGACGTCTGATGCCCGGCGGGGCGGCCCGGTGCCGCCCTCGCTGTGCCAGCTATTCGGACAGCCTTTGTTGCGGGGCATCGCCTCGCTAACGAATAACTTATCTGGAGCAATACCATGCAGCTGATCCTCCTGCAGAAAGTCACCAACCTCGGCAACCTGGGCGACCTGGTCGACGTGAAGCCGGGCTACGGCCGTAACTTCCTCGTGCCGCAGGGCAAGGCCGTGCCGGCCACCGAGAGCAACAAGGCCGAGTTCGAAGCCAAGCGCGCCGAATACGAAGCCAAGGCCCAGGCCATCCACGCCGAAGCTGACGCCCGCAAGGCCAAGCTGGACGGCGCGAGCGTGACCATCCCGGCCAACGCTTCGACCGAAGGCAAGCTGTACGGCTCGGTCGGCGCCCGCGAAATCGCCGATGCCTTCACCGCTGCCGGCCTGCCGGTCAGCAAGAGCGAAGTCATCCTGGGCGAAGGCGCCTTCCGCAACATCGGCGAGTACGACGTGCTGATCCACCTGCACGCCGACGTCGAGACCACCGTCAAGGTCGTCGTCGTCGCCGAAGCCTGATCCCACGCCGCAAGGCCTGGCATCACCGCAGAACGGGCGCCCGCAAGGGTGCCCGTTTTGTTTTATGGCTCCGTTTCGTGGCGTCGGGCCACGTCTGGCCGGCGGGGTGGGGCTGGACAATGTTCCACGCCCATTCGTAGAACACGGCCACATCGGTATACTCAGGGCGTCACACCCGATCCACGGGCATCGATCCCAGCAGGATCAATGACTTGGAGGGTAAACGCAGGCCGCTTGCCGGCCCCAGTCCGGAACCCCTATGCGTCTTTCCACGATCAAGCTGTCCGGCTTCAAGTCGTTCGTCGATCCGACCACCCTGCACCTGCCGACCAACATGACCGGCGTGGTGGGGCCCAATGGCTGCGGCAAGTCGAACATCATCGACGCCGTGCGCTGGGTCATGGGCGAGAGCTCGGCCAGCCGCCTGCGCGGCGACTCGCTGACCGACGTGATCTTTTCCGGTTCCAATGCCCGCAAGCCGGTGTCGCAGGCCACGGTCGAGCTGATCTTCGACAACTCCGACCACACGATCTCCGGCGAGTACGCCTCGTTCAACGAAATCTCGGTCAAGCGCACGGTCAGCCGCGACGGTACCAGCAACTACTACCTCAACGGCACCAAGTGCCGTCGCCGCGACATCACCGACCTGTTCCTCGGCACCGGCCTGGGCCCGCGCAGCTACTCGATCATCGAGCAGGGCATGATCAGCCAGATCATCGAGGCGCGCCCGGAAGACCTGCGTGTGTACCTGGAAGAGGCAGCCGGCATCTCCAAGTACAAGGAACGCCGCAAGGAAACCGAGACCCGCATCCGTCACACCCGCGAGAACCTGGACCGGCTGGGCGACCTGCGCGACGAGATCAGCAAGCAGCTGGAGCACCTCAAGCGCCAGGCCAAGCAGGCCGAGCAGTACCAGGCCCTGCAGGAAGAGCGCCGGGTCAAGGACGCCGAGTGGAAGGCGCTGGAATTCCGCGGCCTCGACGGACGCCTGTCCAAGCTGCGCGAAGGGTTGTCGCAGGAAGAAACGCGGCTGCAGCAGCTGATTGCCGACCAGCGTGATGCCGAAGCCCGCATCGAAACCTCGCGCGCGCGGCGCGAAGAGGCTGCCGACGCGCTCAACACCGCGCAGGCGGCGGTCTACCAGGTCGGCAGTACGCTGGCGCGCCTGGAACAGCAGATCCAGCACCAGCGCGAGCTGTCGCAGCGCCTGCACAAGGCGCGCGATGAAACGCAGCAGGCGCTGGCCGAACTGGGCCAGCACATCAGCGGCGACGAGGCCAGGCTGAGCGTGCTGCGTGAGGCGGTGGAGGCCGCCGCCCCGCAGCTGGAAGCGCTGCAGGAAGAGAACGAGATCAAGCAGGAAAGCCTGCGCGAGGCTGAAGAACGGCTGGCCAGCTGGCAGCAGCGCTGGGAACAGCACACCTCGCAGAGTTCGGAGGCCTCGCGCGCCGGCGATGTCGAGCGCACGCGCGTGGACTACCTGGACAAGCAGATCCTCGATGCCGACCGGCGTCGTGAAGCCCTGGCCGCCGAGCGCGCCGGGCTGGACGTGGACGCGCTGGAGGAAGCCTTCGAGCAGCTGCACCTGCAGCACGACACGCAGAAGGCCGCGCTGGATGAACTGAGCGAAGACGTCGAGCTGCGCAAGCAGGGCGTGGCAGCCGTGCAGGAACAGCAGCGCAATGGCCAGAACGAACTGGCCGAACTGCGCAAGCAGGCCAACGGCCTGCGCGGCCGCCTGGCCTCGCTGGAAACCCTGCAGCAGGCCGCGCTGGGCCAGGAGCAGGGCGCGGCCGTCGCCTGGCTGAAGGCGCGCGGGCTGGATTCGGCGGCGCGCGTCGGCGAGCGCCTGGACGTGGATGCCGGCTGGGAAAACGCGGTGGAGAGCGCGCTCGGCCAGTTGATCGAAGGCGTGCTGGTCGATGACCCGGCCAGCCTGGTCGACGCGCTTGGCGAGCTGGGCGACGGCCACCTCGCGCTGGTCGCCAACGACGATGCCGAGCTGAAGGTTGCACCCACCTCGCTGGCCGCACGCGTGCGTGGCCCGGTGGCGATCCGTCGGCTGCTGGCACACCTGCATGCGGCCCGCGACCTGTCCGAGGCGAAGGCGCTGCAGGCCAGCCTGCCCGAAGGCGATTCGATCATCACCCAGAGCGGCGAGCGCCTGGGCCGGGGCTGGCTGCGCGTGTCGCGCTCCGGTGCCGCCGAGCAGGGCGCGCTGCTGCGCGAACGTGAGATCCAGGAACTGCGCGAGCAGATCGAACAGCTGCAGGACCACGAGGCCGAACTGGAAGACCAGCTGGCCGGTTTCCGCGAGCAGCTGCAGGCGGCCGAACAGCAGCGCGAGGACGCGCAGCGCGCGCTGTACCAGGCCCATCGCGCGGTGTCCGAACTGGCCGGCCAGTTGCAGGGCCAGCAGGGCAAGGTGGAGGCTGCACGCACGCGCATCGACCGCATCGAAGGCGAGCTGAAGCAGCTGCAGGAAACGATTGAAGCCAACAACGAGCAGGCGCGCGAAGCGCGCTCGCGGCTGGAGAACGCGGTCAGCAGCATGGGTGACCTGGAGTCGACCCGGCAGCGGCTGGAGGGCGAGCGCCGCCAGCTGACCGAGGCCCGCGACCTGGCCCGCGATGCCGCCCGTGCGGTGCGCGAGCGCTCGCATGCGCTGGCACTGACCCTGGAATCACAGCGCGCGCAGCTGGCCTCGTTGAGCCAGGCGCTGGAGCGCATGGGCACCCAGCGTGGGCAGTTGGATTCGCGACTGGGCGAGCTGCACTCGCAGCTGGACGAAGGTGACTCGCCGGTCGAAGCGCTGCAGGCCGAACACCAGAACGCGCTGGAAGAGCGCGTGCGCGCCGACCGCGTGCTGACCGAGGCGCGGACGCTGCTGGACGGCATCGACGCCGAGCTGCGCAACTACGAGCAGACCCGCCACCAGCGCGACGAACAGGCGTTGGCCCAGCGCGAGCGGATTTCGCAGCGCAAGCTGGACCAGCAGGCACTGGTGCTCAGCGCCGACACCCTGCAGGCGGCGGTGGAGAAGGCCGGCTTCGTGCTGCAGGACGTGCTCAACGCACTCCCCGAGGATGCGCGCTTGGGCGACTGGGAGCAGGCCGTGCATCAGATCGACGCACGCATGCGCCGGCTGGAGCCGGTCAACCTTGCGGCCATCCACGAGTACGGCGAGGCTTCGCAGCGCTCGGATTACCTGGATTCGCAGCACGCGGACCTGACCACCGCGCTGGAAACCCTGGAAGACGCGATCCGCAAGATCGATCGCGAGACCCGCGGCCGCTTCAAGGACACCTTCGACCGCGTCAACGCCGGCGTGCAGGCGCTGTACCCGCGCCTGTTCGGTGGCGGCCATGCTTACCTGGAGCTGACCGGTGAAGACCTGCTCGATACCGGCGTGACCATCATGGCGCGCCCGCCGGGCAAGCGCGTGTCCAGCATCTCGCTGCTGTCCGGCGGCGAGAAGGCGATGACCGCCGTGGCGCTGGTGTTTGCCATCTTCCAGCTGAATCCGGCGCCGTTCTGCCTGCTGGACGAGGTGGACGCACCGCTGGACGAAGCCAACGTCGGTCGCCTGGCCAACATGGTCAAGGAAATGAGCGAGAAGGTGCAGTTCCTGTTCGTCAGCCACAACAAGGCGACGATGGAGGCGGCGCACCAGCTCTCGGGCGTGACCATGCGCGAGCCGGGCGTCAGCCGCCTGGTGAGCGTGGACCTGGAAGAAGCCGCGCGATTGGCGGGCGCGGCCTGACGTGCCATCCTAGTTACCTGAATGAACTAGCCGGAGAACCTATCGAATGTCCGACACGGCACTGTTGCGCATCGGCATCCTGGCCGCCGGCCTGCTGTTGATCGCCGCGATCTTCCTGTTTGGCCGTCCGAAGAAGAAGCCCCAGGGGCGCCGCGTGGAAAGCGCGGAGCCGACCAGCGGCGAGCGCCGTGAGCCGGTGCTGGGCGACGATGGCGTCGTCGTGGCCGATGGCCGCGTCGAGCCGGGCATGGGCGGGGAGGGGGAGCAGGCCGAGCTTGGCCTGGCCGACACCGACCCGGCCGCGGCCAGCGACCTTGGCAAGCGCGCCACCCAGGACTTCGACAAGATCGTCTCGCTGTTCGTGGCCGCCCGGGCCGGCGAGCAGCTGCGCGGTGAAGACATCGTGGTGGCGGCGGAAAAGACCGGCCTGGTGTTCGGCCACATGAACGTGTTCCACCGCCTGGTGGAGGGCCACCCCGAACGCGGCCCGATCTTTTCGATGGCCAGCATCATGAAGCCGGGCAGCTTCGACATGGCCAACATCCGCGCCATGGAAACCCCGGCCATCGCCTTCTTCCTGACGCTGCCGGCGCCGCTGACCGCGCTGGACGCCTGGGAGAAGATGCTGCCCACCGTGCAGCGCATGGCCGAGCTGCTCGATGGCGTGGTGCTGGACGACAGCCGCAATGCCCTGGGGCGCCAGCGCATCGCACACATCCGTGACGAGCTGCGCGCCTACGACCGCCAGCACCAGGCACCGCCGCTGACCAAGACCCCGCGCTGGTAAAGGCATTTCTTCGGTGTGCCGACCACAACGGTCGGCGCTCACAACGGTCGATCCACGCCATGCGTGGATAGGGCGAACCAAGGTTCGCCCCCACCATCAGGGTCACGCCGGTACGCCGGCCACCTTGGCGAACGCCCGGCGGAACGCGGCCATCTCGCCTTCGGTGCCGACCGTCACGCGCACGCGCTGCGGCCAGATCGGCCAGCTGCGTCCAATCACCACGCCGTTGTCGGCCATGGCCTTGGCGAACGCGCTGCCATCGCGCTGCACATCGACCACGAAGCAGTTCGCCTCCGAGGGCACGCAGCTGAAGCCACGCTTGCCGAGCCAGGCGATGGTGGCCTGCCGCACCCTTGCATTCTGCAGGCGTCGCTGCGGGATCAGCTGCGGGTCGCGCAGGCTGGCCAGTGCAGCGGCCAGGGCCGGCACCGGCAGCGGATTGTCGCCCAGCCCGGCCAGCTCGCGCAGGCGGTCGGGATGGGCCGCTGCCACGCCCAGGCGCAGGCCGGCCATGCCGTACAGCTTGGAGAACGTGCGCAGCACGATCAGGTCGTCGCGCTGCGCCACCTGCGCGATCAGGCTGGGCTGCTCGCTGTACTGCAGGTAGGCCTCGTCGACCAGCACGCGGGTGGAGGCGGGCTTGTGGGCCATCAGCCAGGCGAGCTCATCCGGTGCGCTGATCGAACCGGTCGGGTTGTTCGGATTGCACACATACAGCAGCCCGGTCGGCCGGGCATGTGCGGCGGCGACCATCGCGCGCAGGTCATGTGCACCGTCGTCGCGCAGCGGCACCTTCTGCACGTGCGCGCCTCGTGCGGCGGCCACCTCGCCCAGCGTCTCGAAGGTCGGGTCGGCCACCACCAGTCCCGACTGCGGGCCGGTCCACAGCACGGCGGCACGGTTCAGCGGTTCGCTGGAGCCCGGATAGAGGCGCACGTGATCAGCGGGGATGCGCGCCTGTTCGATGAAGGCATCGCGTACCTGGCCGGCCAGCGCGAAGCGGTAGCGACCGCACCCGGCGATGCTGTCGCGTGCCGCCTGTTGGGCCGCGGGGGAGGGCCCGTAGGGGCACTCGTTGAAATTCAGCAGCACCGCACCTTCGGCAGCAGCGGTGCGGGCGGCTGTCGCGGGTTGGGCATGGCCGGGCTGCGCCAGCCCGGTACCGGCGACGGCGAGGCCGGCGCCGGCCAGTTGCAGGAAGCGTCGACGGGAAGCAGGCAGGGTCACGGGCAGGATTCCGAGGGGCGACCGTCGCACGCTAGCGCCGGCAGGGGTGGGGCGGCAAGCTGCAGAAGCGGCGGCATTACAGGGCCTGACGGCCGGGCGCGGTAGAATCCCCGGCCATCCCAGAACCACCGGATCCCGATGAGCCCCAGCCCCGCCGAACGCGCCGACGTCCTCCGCCGGCAGATCGCCCAGGCCAACCGCGCCTACCACGAGCTGGACGCGCCGGAGATCCCCGACATCGACTACGACCGGATGGTGCGCGAGCTGGAAGCGCTGGAGCGCGAACACCCGGAACTGGCCCGTGCCGACAGCCCGACCCAGCAGGTCGGTGCACGCCCCTCCGGCCGCTTCCCCGAAGTGCGCCACGCGGTGCCGATGCTGTCGCTCTCCAATGCCTTCAGCGACGAAGAGGTGGCTGATTTCGTGCGCCGCATCGACGAGCGCCTGGGCCGTCGCAGCCTGCGGTTCTCGGCCGAGCCGAAGATGGATGGCCTGGCGATCAGCCTGCGTTACGAGGATGGGCACTTCGTGCTCGGGGCGACCCGCGGCGATGGCACGACCGGCGAGGACGTGACCGCCAACCTGCGCGAGATCGGCGATATTCCCAAGCGCCTGCACGGCAAGGACTGGCCGGACGTGCTGGAGGTGCGTGGCGAGGTCTACATGGCCCGCGCCGACTTCGAGGCCTACAACGAACGTGCGCGCCAGCAGGGCGGCAAGGTGCTGGCCAATCCACGCAACGCGGCGGCCGGTTCGCTGCGCCAGCTCGACCCGAAGATCAGCGCGCAGCGCAGGCTGAGCTTCTTCGCCTACGGCACCGGTGAAGTACAGGGCGGCGAACTGCCGGACACCCATTCGGGCACGCTGGCCCAGCTCGG
Organism: Stenotrophomonas sp. YJH_SMC_10; assembly: GCF_059371555.1. Taxonomy (NCBI): domain Bacteria; kingdom Pseudomonadati; phylum Pseudomonadota; class Gammaproteobacteria; order Lysobacterales; family Lysobacteraceae; genus Stenotrophomonas; species Stenotrophomonas sp. YJH_SMC_10. Next base: position 497,337 of record NZ_JCAFUS010000001.1, read on the forward strand.
CGCCTGGGGTTTTCCGGTCAGCGCGCTGTGCCAGGTAGTGGAAGGCACCGACGGCCTGCTCGGTTATTACCGCATGATCGGCGAACAGCGTGACGGCCTGCCGTTCGACATCGATGGCGTGGTCTACAAGCTCGATGACCGCGCTGGCCAGCAGGCGATGGGCTTCGTCTCGCGTGCGCCACGCTGGGCCATCGCGCACAAGTTCCCGGCGCAGGAGCAGAGCACCACCGTCGAAGCGATCGAGATCCAGATCGGCCGCACCGGCGCTGCCACACCGGTCGCGCGGCTGGCCCCGGTGGCGGTCGCCGGCGTGATCGTATCCAACGCCACCCTGCACAACGCCGACCAGATCGCGCGCCTGGATGTGCGCGTCGGCGATAGCGTGATCGTGCGCCGCGCCGGCGATGTGATCCCGGAAGTGGTCAGCGTCATCCTCGACCGCCGCCCGCAGGGCACCACGCCCTGGCAGATGCCGACGCGCTGCCCGGTGTGCGGCTCGGAGATCGTGCGCGAGGAAGGTGCCGCGGCGTGGCGCTGTTCCGGTGAGTTGTCCTGCCCGGCGCAGCGCAAGGAAGCCATCGCACATTTCGCGTCGCGGCGCGCGATGGACATCGATGGCCTCGGTGACAAGTACATCGAAACCCTGGTCGACGCCGGCATCGTCACCAGCGTGGCTGATCTGTACCGCCTCAATCGCGACCAGCTGCTGCACCTGAAGCTGGTGCTGGATGCTGAAGACCCATCCGCGCTCGCGGCCGCGCTGAAGCCGCACCTGCCTGCCGAGGGCAGTGGTGCAGTGCTCACGGCGGTGCTCAGGCTGGACGGCAGCGATCCGGGCTGGCGCGCACAGGCGTTGGCGCAGCCGGCCGGCTTCGAATGGAACACCAGGAAGATCGCCACCAAGTGGGCCGACAACCTGATCGCTGCAATCGACGCCAGCCGCGCCGCCACGCTTGAGCGCCTGCTGTTCGCACTGGGCATCGAGCACGTCGGCGAGAGCACGGCCAAGGCGCTGGCGCAGTGGTTCGGTGACCTGGAACTGATCCGCCACCTGCCGTGGCCGTTGTTCAAGCGCGTGCCGGACATCGGTGGCGAAGTGGCCCGTTCGCTCGGCCATTTCTTCGAGCAGCCGGGCAACCAGCAGGCCATCGACGACCTGCTGCAGGTCGGCCAGGTGCGCATCAGTGACGTTCATGCGCCCAGCGCCCGGCTGCGCGAGGGGCTGGATCTGGCGCAGCTGCTGGTCGAGGCAGAGATCCCCGGCATCACCCGCCTGCGTGCGGAGAAGCTGGCAGCGGCGCTTCCCAGCGCGCAGTCCGTGCTCGATGCGGAGCACGGCCAGTTCGTCAACGCCGGCCTGCCGGACGACACCGCGCGCGGCCTGGCCGCCTGGCTGGACGCCGAGGGCCACGGTGCGATGCTGCTGGCCGCCGAGAAGGCGATGCAGGAGATCCTGGCCAAGGCGCCGGCGCTGGCGGAGATCGTGGCGGGTCCGCTGGATGGGCAGACCGTGGTGCTGACCGGCACGCTGGCCCAGCTCACCCGCGATGTGGCCAAGGAGCGCCTGGAGGCACTGGGCGCCAAGGTCTCCGGCAGCGTGTCGAAGAAGACCAGCTTCGTGGTTGCAGGCACCGAGGCCGGCTCCAAGCTGGACAAGGCGCAAGCACTGGGCGTGCCGGTCTGGGATGAGGATCGCCTGCTGGCCTACCTTGCCGAACACGAATGACGATTCCGCCGGGCGCCCGTGCACCCGACATGAAATACAAAGGAGTACCCATGCAGACCGCCCCGCTCGATTTCCGCCTGGCCACCCGTGCCGACGAGGAACGGCTGATCGCGTTGATGCGCGAGTTCTACGCCGAAGACCGGATCGACTTCGACGACGCGCGCGTGCGCCGCGGCGTGGATGCGTTGCTGGCCGACCCGCGCAACGGTGAAGTGCTGCTGTGGCTGGACGAGGCGGCTGAAGTGGTCGGCTATGCGGTGATCGCGATGGGCTTCAGCCTGGAGCAGGGCGGGCATTTCATGCTGCTGGACGAGCTGTACCTGAGCCATCGCGCACGTGGGCGTGGACGTGGCAAGCAGGCGCTGGCGATCTGCGAGCAGCGGGCACGTGGGCGTGGGGTCAGCCGCCTGCGCCTGGAGGTGAACCACCATAACGAACTGGCCCGCCGCCTGTACCTGGCCAGCGGCTACATCGACGACACCCGTGACCTGCTGACCCTGCCCCTGGACCATCCGCGCCCGGAGGGCATCCTGTGAGCGAAGCCCTGCTGCGTGCACTGCGGCAGCGTGCCGCGCTCAATGCGCTGGTGCGCCGCTTCTTCGCCGAGCGTGATGTGCTGGAAGTGGAAACGCCGATCCTGTCGGTCGCGGGCAACACCGAGCCTAACATCGACAGTTTCCATACCGACTTCAGCGGCCACGTCGACGCCGGTGGCCGCCGTCGCTGGTTGCGCACGTCCCCGGAGTATCCGCTCAAGCGCCTGCTCGCCGCTGGCGTTGGCGACTGCTATGAACTGGGCCGCGTGTTCCGCAACGGCGAAGCGGGTGGCCGCCACAATCCGGAATTCACCATGCTGGAGTGGTACCGGGTCGGCTGGGACCACCACCGGTTGGTGCAGGAAACCGCCGAGCTGGTCAGCCAGGCGCTGGCCCTGGTCGGGCGCCGTGCAACCCTGCGCGTGCTGAGCTACCGCGAGCTGTTCCAGCAGCATGTCGGCGTGGACCCGTTCGAGGCCGACGAGGCTGCGTTGCGCGCCGCGCTCGGCGACGTGCATATCGACCCGGTCGGGTTGACCCGCGATGACTGGCTGGACCTGCTGATGACCCACCGCATCCAGCCGCAGTTCGATGACGCGGTGATGACCGTGGTGCATGACTGGCCGGCCAGCCAGGCGGCACTGGCACGCATCCGCGAGGGTACGCCGCCGCTGGCTGAACGCTTCGAGCTGTACCTGGGCGCCGTGGAGCTGGCCAACGGCTATCACGAACTGAACGATGCCGACGAGCAGCGCAGCCGTTTCCTGCGCGACCAGCAGCGACGCCATGCGCGCGGGCAGGTGCAGCCGGCGCTGGATGAGGCGCTGCTGGCGGCGTTGCCGTCGATGCCCGCCTGTGCCGGCGTGGCGGTGGGTGTCGATCGCCTGCTGATGGCGATGAACCGCACGCCGCGCATTGCCGACGTGCTGGCATTCGACTTCGCCCACGCGTGACCGTCGCGCCTTTCTGAACACCGTAGGCTGAACGGATCGACGCTCCTGCGCGCTTGCGTCGGTAAGCAGGATGATGCTCTTATCACGGCCAATGCCGGACACTGGCATGCAGTTCATCCATTCCTGGTGGGGAAGGCTTTGGTCAAGTGGTTCGCGGTTGTTGCGGCACCGGTGTACTCCATTGCGCTCTGGGGTGCCTGGCTGCCGTCGCCGGCGTCGGCCCAGCAGGTGGGCTACGACGGCGAAGTGGTGACCTGCGAATCGCGCGACATGGGCTGGGTGCACTGCGATATCGAGGTCGCCAACGGCGTCGACCTGGTGCGCCAGCTGTCCAGCAACAGCTGCATCCGTGGCAGCGAGTGGGGCACTGACCGCAGTGGCGTCTGGGTCACCCTGGGCTGCCGGGCCGAGTTCCGCGCCCGGCGCGCAGCGGGCGCGGCCCCGCCTGCGGACAGCGCCGGCAAGCGGCTGGTGCGCCGCGTGGTGCGCTGCGAATCCAATGGCCGTCCGCAGAGCTGCCCGGTGCGCCTGGATGGCGCCCCCGTGCGCCTGCTGCGCCAGCTGTCGGTGCTGCCATGCCGCGAGGGGCAGGGCTGGGGCTACAAGCGCAATGAGATCTGGACCAGCCGCGGTTGCCAGGGCGATTTCGAAGTGGCCGACGATGATGGCCGCTTCGTCGACATGCCGCGTCGCCTGACCTGCGAATCGAAATCGAAGAAGCGGCGTTTCTGCGGCGCCAGCATCTCCGTTGGCGCGGTCGTGTCCGAGCAGCTGTCGAGCACGCCGTGCGAGGAAGGCAGTACCTGGGGCTGGAGCCGCAACGGCATCTGGGTGGACGGCGGCTGCCGCGCCGAATTCTCGGTGAATTGAGCCCGGGCGGGCTCCAACGCTGCCGGGCGTGGCCCTACAATGGGCCCATGAACACTGCCTCCGACATCGACTACGCCCGTTATGACCACATCCGCCCGATCCTGTGGACCGGCGATGCCCTGCAACTGCTGGACCAGCGCAGGCTGCCGTTCGTGGTCGAGCATGTGGTCTGCCATGACAGCGACGAGGTCGCCAGCGCCATCCATGCGTTGACCGTGCGCGGCGCGCCGGCCATCGGCATCGCCGCCGCCTGGGGCGTGGTGCTGGCCGCCCGCGGGGTGCAGGCCGCCGACGGTGCGCATGCCCTGCAGCAGCTGGAACCGGCGTTGCAGCGGCTCAATGCCTCGCGCCCGACCGCAGTCAACCTGGCGTGGGCGCTGGCGCGCATGCGCCGTTGCCTGCACGCCGCCGGCGCCGACTGGAAGGCACTGCTGGAGGCCGAAGCGCAGGCCATCGCCGAGGAAGACCTGGCCGCCAACCGCCACATGGGCGCGCTGGGCGCCGGCCTGATCGAGGCCGGCAGCGGCGTGCTGACCCATTGCAACACCGGCTCGCTGGCCACCGCAGGCTTCGGCACCGCGCTGGGCGTGATCCGTGCCGGCATGGCCCAGCACCGCATCGCCCGCGTCTTCGCCGGCGAGACCCGGCCGTGGCTGCAGGGCGCGCGCCTGACGGTGTGGGAGCTGCAGCAGGATGGAATCGACGCCACCCTGATCGCCGATTCGGCCGCCTCGCACCTGATGAAGACCGGCGCCGTGCAGTGGGTGATCGTGGGCGCGGACCGCATCTGCGCCAATGGTGACACCGCCAACAAGATCGGCACCTACCAGCTGGCCATCGCCGCCCGCCACCACGGGGTCAAGTTCATGGTGGTCGCGCCGTCCTCGACCGTGGACATGGAGACCGTGGACGGCAGCCAGATCGAGATCGAGCAGCGCGATCCGGGCGAGCTGTACGGCGTGGGCGGCACCCGCACCGTCGCCGAGGGCATTGCCGCCTGGAACCCGGTGTTCGACGTCACCCCGGGCGAGCTGATCGACGCCATCGTGACCGAGCGCGGGGTGATCCTGAACCCGACCGCCGAGAACATGCGCGCCGCCTTCGGCGGCTGAGGCGCAGGGGAGGGCGGCGCGACCGCCGCCCCGGTAGTGCCGGCCGCTGGCCGGCAACCCCCTAAGTTCCTGATTTGTGCCGGTAAAATCCCCGTAAAGGCAGGCGGAAAACAGCCCGTTGTGGTAGTATCCACAGGTTGAATCGAGGTTCCGGCGCGACCCCCTCCCGCAGAGGGCTGCGCCGGACTGGACCGCTACCAGACAACGGAACCCGAATGGCAGAAACCGCCAAGGAAATCATCCAGGTCAACCTGGAAGACGAGATGCGCAAGAGCTACCTCGATTACGCGATGAGCGTGATCGTGGGGCGCGCGCTGCCGGATGCGCGCGACGGCCTCAAGCCGGTGCATCGTCGCGTGCTGTACGCGATGAACGAACTCAACGCGCACAGCAACAAGCCCTACTTCAAGTCGGCGCGTATCGTCGGTGACGTCATCGGTAAGTACCACCCGCATGGCGATCAGTCGGTGTACGACACGCTGGTGCGCCTGGCACAGCCGTTCTCGCTGCGCTACATGCTGGTCGACGGCCAGGGTAACTTTGGTTCGATCGACGGCGACTCCGCTGCGGCGATGCGATACACCGAGGCGCGCATGTCGCGCCTGGCGCATGAGCTGATGGCCGACATCGACAAGGAAACCGTCGATTTCCAGCCCAACTACGATGAAAAGGAACTGGAGCCGACGGTCATGCCGACCCGGTTCCCGAACCTGCTGGTCAATGGTTCGGCCGGTATCGCGGTGGGCATGGCGACCAACATCCCGCCGCACAACCTGAGCGAGTCGATCAATGCCTGCATCGCGTTGATCGACAACCCGGAAATCGATGTCGACGGCCTGATGGAGTACATCCCGGGCCCGGATTTCCCGACTGCCGGCATCATCAACGGCACCGCCGGCATCGTCGCCGGCTACCGCACCGGCCGTGGCCGCGTGCGTATCCGTGCCAAGGCCGACATCGAAGTGGCCGACAACGGCCGCGAGTCGATCATCGTCACTGAAATTCCTTACCAGGTGAACAAGGCGCGTCTGATCGAGAAGATCGCCGAGCTGGTCAAGGAAAAGAAGATCGAAGGCATCAGCGAGCTGCGCGATGAGTCCGACAAGGACGGCATGCGCATCTACATCGAGATCAAGCGCGGTGAATCTGCCGAGGTTGTGCTGAACAACCTGTACCAGCAGACGCAGATGGAATCGGTGTTCGGCATCAACATGGTGGCGCTGGTCGATGGCCGCCCGCAGTTGATGAACCTCAAGCAGATGCTGGAGGCGTTCGTCCGCCACCGCCGCGAAGTGGTCACCCGCCGCACCGTGTTCGAGCTGCGCAAGGCGCGCGCCCGTGCCCACGTGCTGGAAGGCCTGACCGTCGCGCTGGCCAACATCGACGAGATGATCGAACTGATCAAGACCTCGCCGAACCCGAACGAAGCGCGCGAGCGCATGCTGGCACGCGTGTGGGAGCCCGGCCTGGTTGGCGCGATGCTGGGTGCCGCCGGTGCCGAAGCCTCGCGTCCGGAAGACCTGCCCAAGGGCGTGGGCCTGATCGAGGGCGGCTACCAGCTGACCGAGATCCAGGCCACCCAGATCCTGGAAATGCGCCTGCACCGCCTGACCGGGCTGGAGCAGGACCGCCTGACCGACGAGTACAAGCAGCTGCTGGAAGTGATCGCCGGGCTGATCCACATCCTGGAAGATCCCGACCGCCTGCTGCAGGTGATCCGCGAGGAGCTGGTCAACGTCAAGGCCGAGTTCGGCGACGAGCGCCGCACCGAGATCCGCCACAGCGAAGAGGACCTGGACATCCTCGACCTGATCGCGCCGGAAGACGTGGTGGTCACGCTGTCGCACGCCGGCTACGTCAAGCGCCAGCCGGTCAGTGCCTACCGCGCACAGCGCCGCGGCGGGCGTGGCCGCAGCGCGGCGGCGACCAAGGAAGAGGACTTCATCGAACAGCTGTGGCTGGTCAACACGCATGACACGCTGCTGACCTTCACCAGTTCGGGCAAGGTGTTCTGGCTGCCGGTCTACCAGCTGCCCGAAGCCGGTTCCAACGCCCGCGGCCGTCCGATCATCAACTGGATCCCGCTGGAGCCGGGCGAACGCGTGCAGGCCGTGCTGCCGGTGCGCGAATACGCCGATGGCCAGTTCGTGTTCTTCGCCACCCGGAACGGCACGGTCAAGAAGACCCCGCTGGGCGAGTTCGCCTTCCGCCTGGCCCGCGGCAAGATCGCGATCAACCTCGACGAGGGTGATGCCCTGGTCGGCGTCGGCCTGACCGACGGCGAGCGCGACATCCTGCTGTTCGCCTCCAACGGCAAGACCGTGCGCTTCGGTGAGGACAAGGTCCGCTCGATGGGCCGTACCGCCACCGGCGTGCGCGGCATCAAGATGCCGCCGGGCGAGGAAGTGGTCAGCCTGATCGTGGCCGAGAGTGCCGGTGGCATCGAGGACGAGAACGAGGACGACAATGGTGTCGAGGACGCCGCGGCCAGCGCTGATGCGGTGATCGACGGCGCCGATGACAGCAGCGTGCAGTACATCCTCACCGCCACCGAGAACGGCTATGGCAAGCGCACCCCGTTGCCGGATTACCCGCGCAAGGGGCGTGGCACGCAGGGTGTGATCGGCATCCAGACCACCGAGCGCAACGGCAAGCTGGTCGCCGCAGTGCTGATGGGCTCCAGCGACGAAGTCCTGCTGATCTCCGATGGCGGGACCCTGGTGCGTACGCGTGGTTCGGAAATCAGCCGCGTCGGCCGCAACACCCAGGGCGTCACCCTGATCCGCCTGTCCAAGGACGAGAAGCTGCAGGCGGTGGAGCGCATGGACGCCTCGATCGACGAGGACGAGGACGAGGTGGCCGTGGCGGCGCCGGCCACGACCGACGGCGCCCCGGCCGCTGCCAGCAGCGAGGACGCCGCGCAGGACTGATCCTGCCGCGAGCCTGAGGTACCCGACGACGCCGGCCCTGTGCCGGCGTCGTCGTATCCGGATGCCGCCCGTGCGCGCGCGCTTCACGTTGGCGGTGGGATAACGGCGCATGCTGCCCCCGGAGATCGACGATGTCCGCCACGCCGCAGTCCGCTCCCGCTCCCGTCCGTGCCTCCCGGCATCCCCTGGTCACCGTGCTGTCGCTGCTGCTGGTCCTGCTCGGCCTGGTCATCGGCGGGCTCGGCGCGTGGTTGCTCAGCCTTGGCGGCTCGGCGTACTACGCCATCGCCGGACTCGGCCTGCTGGCCAGTGGCCTCCTGCTGTTTGGCAACCGTCGCAGCGGAGCGCTGCTGTATGCGCTGTTGTTCATCGGAACACTGCTGTGGACCTGGTGGGAAGCGGGCAGTGACTACTGGCGCTGGGTGCCGCGGCTGGGCCTGGTGACGGTGCTCGGCATCGTGCTGGCACTGCTGGCGCCGACCCTGCGCGAACCGGTCTCCAGGCGCCTGTCGCGCAGCGTGGCCGGCGTGCTGATGCTGGTGTTCGTGTGCGCCTTTGGCCTGGCCTTCGCGCCGCACGGCGAAGTGGACGGGCAGCAGCCGTTCCCCGAAGGCGCGGCCAGCGCCGGACTGGAACCCACGCGCGATACCACCGGCCTGCAGCCGGCCGACCAGCCTGCCGCGGGCGATTGGCCGGCGTGGGGCCGCAGCAATGCGGCCACTCGCTATTCGCCGCTGCAGCAGATCACTCCGGCCAACGTGGCTACGCTGCAGCCGGCCTGGCAGTTCCGCACCGGTGACCTGCCGAAGAAGCGCTGGGGCGCGGAAACCACGCCGCTGAAGATCGGTGACCGCCTCTATCTGTGCACCGCGCGCAATCGCCTGATCGCGCTCGATGCCGCCACCGGCAAGGAACTGTGGCGGTTCGACCCGAAGGTGCGGGATGCTTCGATTCCGTACACCGCCGCCTGTCGCGGCGTGAGCTATTACGAGCAACCCGCCACACCGACCTTCGCCGATGCGGTGCTGGCCGACGTCGCTGCCGATCTGGCCCTGCCCGAGCCGCCGCCCAGCGTCAGCCGCAGCGCCGCACCGGGCAGTCGTCCGGCCTGTTCGGCCCGCATCATCGAAGGCACGCTGGATGGCCGCATCATCGCGGTGGATGCCGACAGTGGCCGCCCCTGCGCGAATTTCGGCAACAACGGCCAGCTCGACATCACCCTGGGCATGGGCGAGGTGCCACCGGGCTATGTGTCGATCACCTCGCCGCCGGCCATCGTGCGCGGCGTGATCGTCACCGGCCACCAGGTGCTGGATGGACAGCGCCGGGATGCACCTTCGGGCGTGATCCAGGCCTACGACGCGATCACCGGCAAGCTGCGCTGGACATGGGACATGGACCGGCCAGAGCGCAGCGGGCTGCCGCCGCGCGAGGAGACCTACACGCGCGGCACGCCGGACATGTGGACCTCTGCCACCGTTGATGAAGCACTGGGGCTGGTCTATCTGCCGCTGGGAAATTCCGCAGGCGACTACTGGAGCGGCTCGCGTACCGAAAGCCAGAATCGCTATTCGACCTCGCTGGTGGCGCTCGATGTGGCCACCGGCAAGCCGGTCTGGCATTTCCAGGCCGTGCGCAAGGACGTGTGGGACTACGACCTGGGCTCGCAGGCCAGCCTGATCGACTATCCGACAGCGGCCGGGAAGGTGCCGGCGATCCTGCTGCCGACCAAGCAGGGGGACCTGTACATCCTCGACCGCCGCAACGGCCAGCTGCTGACTGCCGCCGAAGAGCGCAAGGTACCGGTGGGCGGCGTCGAACCCGAACAGCGTTCTCCCACGCAACTGTTCTCGCTGTACCACACGCTGCGTCGGGAGCAAAACCTGACCGAGCGTGACATGTGGGGCATCACTCCGATCGACCAGCTGGTCTGCCGCATCCAGTTCCGCAAGGCGTACTACGAAGGCATCTACACGCCGCCGAGCAGTGATCGCCATTCCATCGAATACCCCGGCTACAACGGCGGTTCGGACTGGGGCAGCGTGTCCATCGACACGCGTCGCGGTGTGATCGTGGCCAACTACAACGACATGCCCAACTACAACCGGCTGGTGCCACGTGCTGAAGCCGACCGGTTGGGCTGGTTGCCGCGCGAGAAGGTCCGTGCCGACAGGGGCGGTGGCGAGGGTGCCGGCGATCCGCAGCTGGGCACGCCGTACGGCATCCAGGTCAACGCTGGCTGGCGGCTGCCGTTCACCGGCCTGCCGTGCAAGCAGCCGCCCTATGGCGGCATCCGTGCCATCGATCTGCGTACCGGCAAGCTGCTGTGGGACCGTCCGTTCGGCAGTGCACGCGGCAATGGACCGTTCGGCATCCGTTCCGGCCTGCCGATCGAGATCGGCACGCCGAACAATGGCGGCTCGGTGGTGACGGCCAGCGGACTGATCTTCATCGCCGCCGCTACCGATGACCTGCTGCGCGCCATCGACCTGAAGACGGGCAAGGAGCTGTGGCACGCCACGCTGCCTGCCGGCGGGCAAGCCACGCCGATGGTGTACGAGCAGGGTGGGCGCCAGTACGTGGTGATCATGGCCGGCGGCCACCACTTCATGGAAACCCCGAACGGCGATTATGTGATGGCGTATGCGCTGCCCAGATAGGGCCGACAGGGTACAACCGGCTGGGTAGAGTCGACTGTTAGTCGACTATCGCGCGAAGCGCGGGCTTTCCAGCGTGGGGGAGAAGAGCAGTCGACTAACAGTCGACTCTACCCTGTCGACTCCACATCCCCGCACGCTGTATCGAGATGATTCCTGATTCTGGCATTGGTAGTGAACCGATGCCGGAAATCCATGCGGGCGGGCATTCTCGAACTCATGCCAAGTCCCCAACTGCTTGCCGGCCGGCGATCCGTCGCCGGCAATGTCTACACCATCACCATGGTGTGCCGGAATCGCTATCGCGTATTCGATTGCCCTGCCAATGCCCACCTTGCCATGCAGCTCCTCGGATCGATGGATCGGGAAGGCCTGACTGCATCACTTGCCTGGATCATCATGCCGGATCACATTCACTGGCTGGCTCAACTTCGTAGTCATTCGCTGGGCTACTGCGTGCAGCGCTTCAAGGCACGCAGCAGCTTTCTAATAAACCGACGGCGAGGGAGCCGGGGTGCAATCTGGCAGGCAGGCTATTACGATCATGCAATCCGCAGTGATGCATCGCTGCGCAGGCACGCTTGCTACATTCTGGCAAATCCCGTTCGAGCCGGTCTTGCCGCGCAGATCGGTGAGCATCCGTATGGATGGTGCCGCTGGCCGTTGAACGAGCTTGAGCCAGCAGGCGAGCGCGAATGGTGATGGCACCGGCCGGGTGGCGTCTACCGGTAGAGTCGACTGGGTAGAATCGACTGTTAGTCGACTGCCTTTCTCAGCCACAGCCAAAGAGCCCACGCTGCGCGCGTTAGTCGACTAACAGTCGACTCTACCCGATCGATGTCACTCGGATGGTGCCGGGACCCGCACCATCTTCGTCATCAGGTGTTCCACCACACCCGCCGGGTTCGCAGTGCGCCCCACATGCGTGCTCGACATCTGCACGACCGAGCTGCGCTTGGCGGTGAGGAAGTGGAACCGTGCGCGCGCCGGCAGCTGCGCGATCGGCCCAGCGCTGGCATCGCCTCGGCAGATCGCCACGATCGCATCCAGCCACGGCTGCAATGCCTCCTGGTCCAACGCCGGGGCGAAGGCGCGCAGGCGCCCGGGATCGATCTCGATGGCCGCTTCCAGATGGCGCGCGCCGGGGCAGGAGACGATCACTCCGACGTTGATGAACTCCTCGCGTTCCACCCGCGGTACCACGCGGATGACCGCATAGTCATACGTGTGCAGCGTGGGCACGGATGGCCTCCTGCACGAACACTGCACGCACTTTCAATCGGTGCCTGAGATAGGAAATGTAGCCCTGGCGATAGTCCTGCGGGCTGTCGAACGCCGGTTCGTCCACCAGCCAGCTGTCCGGCACCAGGCCGACGATGCGCTCGATTTCGGCATCGGTCAGGCGCGCAGCCAGTTCTGCATCCACCTCGGCAATACGGCTGGCGAACGGCAGCAGCACATGGTCGCGGATCAACACGAACGGCTTCTCGCAGGCGTCACCGGCATTGGCCCAGTCGTGGTGGAAGTACATCGCCGCGCCGTGGTCGATCAGGTACAGCTTGCGGTGCCATACCATCAGGTTGGGATTGCGCGTGGTGCGATCCACGTTGCTGGTGAACGCATCGAACCAGGCGATGCGCGAGGCCAGGTCGGCGTCCACCGGCATCGCCGCCGGATCGTAGTTGATCGCACCCGGCAGGTAGTCCAGGCCCAGGTTCAGGCCTTCGCTGGCACGGATCAGTTCCTGGATCTCCGGGTCAGGCTCGGTGCGGGCGAACTCGCGGTCCAGCTCGACGAACAGGATTTCCGGAATCGGCAGGCCCAGCGTGCGTGCCATTTCGCCGGCGATCAGTTCGGCAATCAGTGCTTTCGGGCCCTGGCCGGCGCCGCGGAACTTCAGCACGGCCATGCCGTCGTCGTCGGTCTCGACCACGGCGGGCAGGGAGCCGCCTTCGCGTAGCGGGGTGATATAGCGGAGGGCATGTACGGTGCGCATGCCCGCATTCTAGCGTGGGTGCAGGGGCAACCCGGCGGCCCGATCGAGCGGGCTCGGCCTTCACCTGTCCGTTCCGTCCGTGGTGGCAGCATCGGTGTCACGAACCCTCGGGTTCAGGGCGTGCTGGCGCTCCCCATGCGGGTAGTCCAGGCAGGGCAGGTGCCCCGCTGCCAGCGATGCCCGCACTGCGAAGCGGAAACCTCATCCACGATGTCCAGCAGGCTACGGAGGTGCACCGATGAGCGATGAATTCACTCCCATGCTGCCGCCCTTGGACGATGCCAAGGTCGAGGAAATGATCGGCAAGGTGGTGCTGGTGGGCGTCACCCGCTATGGCGGTGACGGCCAGGTGCAGGGGCTGGAGCAGTACGCCGGTACCGTGCTGCGCATCAGCGCCGACGAAGGCGTAGTGCTGGCGGACGAGAATGACGGCCATGAGCGCTATCTGCCGCCGATGCTCGACCACTACCTCCCCGCCGAACCGGGCGAGTACTGCATGCGCAGCAGCGGCATGATCGTGGTCGACCCGGACTATCTGGCCACCTGGGACCTGCATGCCCAGCAGTAGTGCCAGGCCATGCCTGGCAGGCGCCTGCGGCCGGCGCCTGCCGGTGTGGCACTTTGCCCCATCCGGCCACTAGCCCTTCCGGCCCATTCACCACAACCCCTGCGGTGCTAGATTCGGGTTCATGCCCGATTCCGGGTACCCATTCACACCCCAGGGGATAAGGATGCTGATCCGTCGAACCTCTCTGGCGGCGGCCGTTGCCGTTGCCACCGTCGGGCTGCTGGCCGCTGGCCCGGCGCTTGCCGACTACGCGAAGCCGCCGGAGCACCTGCTCAAGGTGCTGAAGGCACCGCCGCCGCCGACGCCGAACGTGGCTCCGGGCGGCCAGCGCCTGTTGCTGACCACCGCGCAGACCTACCCATCGATCAGCCGCGTTGCCCAGCCGTACCTGAAGCTGGCGGGCGTGCGCCTGGAGCCCAAGAACCGCAGCCGCCATGACACCCCCGGCGGCTATGGCATTCCGGCCTGCGTGGCCGACTTCACCCTGGTCGACATCGGCACTGGCAAGGAGACCAAGGTCAACCTGCCGCAGGGCTGCGCCACCGGTGCGCTGTGGTCGGCCGATGGCAGCCAGTTCGCGTTCCAGAACGCGGTCGATACCAGCGTGCAGTTGTGGGTGGGCGATGCGGCGACCGGCCGGGTGAAGCAGGTGCCGAACGTGCAGCTGAACCCGATCTTCGGTTCCACCGTGCAGTGGCTGGGCGGCACCCGCAACCTGCTGGTGAAGCTGGTGCCGGCCAACCAGGGCCCGGCGCCCTCCAATGGCGGCGTGCCGACCGGCCCGGACGCGCAGGAGTCGCTGGGCAGCAGCGGCGAAAGCAGTACCTACGAAGCCCGCGACACGCTGACCAGCGTGCACGACGAAAAGCTGTTCGCCTACTACGCTGCGTCGCAGCTGGCCGTGGTCGATACCACCGCCAACAGCGTGCGTCCGGTCGGCCAGCCGGCATTGTTCAACGAGGTCAGTGCCGCACCCGATGGCATGCACGTGCTGACCGAATCGATCAAGGCACCGTATTCGCACGCGGTGACCTACCAGCGTTTTGCCAATGACGTGGCCGTGCTGGATATCAGCAATGGCCGCAGCGCGCCGATTGCCAGCCTGCCGCTGGCCGACCGCGTGCCGGTGCATGGGGTGCCGGAAGGTCCGCGTGGTTTCGACTGGCGCGCCACTGATCCGGCCACCCTGGTCTATGCCGAAGCGCTGGACAAGGGCGACTGGAAGGTCAACGTGCCGCATCGTGATCGCGTGCTGATGCTGAAGGCGCCGTTCAACGGCAAGCCGGTCGAGATCACCCGTACCGCACAGCGCTTCGAAGGCTACGCGTGGACCGCCGATCCGTCCGTGGCGTTCCAGTACGAAAACGACGAGAACCGCCACTGGATGCAGACCCGCATCGTCGACGTGGACCAGCCGAAGCAGGAAGGCCGCCTGCTGTGGGACATGTCCAGCGACGAGCTGTACGCCAACCCCGGCAACCTGGTGTTCACCCGCCTGGCGAATGGCGCGCAGGTCGTGCGCCGCGAGGGCAACCATGTGTTCCTCAGTGGCCGCGGTGCGTCGCCACAGGGCGACCGCCCGTTCCTCGACCGTCTGGACCTGGGCACGCTGAAGAGCGAGCGCCTGTTCCGCAGCAGTGCCGACGCCTACGAGCAGTTCCTCGGCTTCAGCAACACGCCGGGCCGCTACCTGACCTGGCACCAGTCGGTGATCGATCCGCCGAATGCCTTCATCCGCCAGCAGGGTGAGGCGGTGGCCGACGCGAAGGCCGGCGAGGCGCAGTTCGCGTCCACCGCGACCGCGCTGACCAAACTGATCGACCCGACCCCGGAAGTGCGCCAGATCAAGAAGCAGCTGGTGACCTACAAGCGCGCCGACGGCGTGGACCTGTCGTTCACGCTGTACACGCCGCCGGGCTACAAGGAAGGCCAGCGCGTGCCGGCCATCCTGTACGCCTATCCGGCCGACTTCGCCAACGCCGCGCAGGCGGGGCAGGTGTCCGGTTCGCAGCAGACCTTTACCCGTCTGCAGCCGTACCGCCTGATGCTGCTGGCCGGCTACGCGATCATCGACAATGCCTCGTTCCCGATCGTGGGTGACCCGAAGAACGCCTACGACACCTACCTGGAGCAGCTGGAAGCCGATGCCAAGGCGGCGGTCGACAAGGCGGTGGACATGGGCGTGGTCGACCGCAACCGCATCGGCGTGACCGGCCACAGCCACGGCGGCCTGATGACCGCCAACCTGATCGCGCACACCACGCTGTTCAAGGCGGGCGTGGCGACCAGCGGTTCGTACAACAAGACCTTTACCCCGTTCGGCTTCCAGAACGAGCGTCGCTCGGTGTGGCAGGCGCAGGATGTCTACCTGAAGGCCTCGCCGTTCTTCTATGCCGACAAGATCAAGCTGCCGCTGCTGCTGGTCCACGGCGAGGACGACGCCAACCCGGGCACCGAGCCGTTCCAGTCGCGCAAGCTGTACCAGGCGATCCGTGGCAACGGCGGTACCACCCGCCTGGTGATGCTGCCGAATGAGCCGCACTGGTATACCGCGCTGGAATCGAACGAGCAGCTGGTTGCGGAAATGCTGAACTGGTTCGATACCTACGTGAAGAACGCCAAGTAAGGGAACGGGAAGGCCGCCTCAGGGCGGCCTTCCTGCATCCTGTAGAGCCGAGCCCGTGCTCGGCTGGCGTTCGCCTGTAAACGGAGTGAGGTGCTCTGCATTCAACTGTGGAGACTCGGTAACGACGTGTTACCGGCACATTCCTGCGTCATGCAAATGGGCTAGGCTGAGGCTGTGTGCTCGTTCCAGGTCGGTGCAATGAAAGCCATCTTCCTCGCTGCAGTGCTGTCGTTGGCCTCGATCTCAACGGCCTATTCTCAAGCATTGCCTACAGAACTGGCGCAACTGGGCATCGTCGCCGGCATGCCCTACGCCAAGGCGAAGCGCCTGATGGATGCGGCAGGGTGGCAGGCGAGTCCGGTTCAGGGCGCGCCTGAGTCGCTCGAAGGCTTTCCGGAAGTCGGATGCCAGAAGGGCGGAACCCGCTGCACGACGACTTTCAAAAAGGACGGTCAAGAGGTCGCGGTGCGGCTGGGCACCACTCTGGCCGGGCAGCCGTTCGTGCAGGGCGCGGACTGAGCGCGCCCGTTGCGCTCAGGCAAGCGGTAACCGGTCCTGCGCGCGTGACAGCCGGTCATGCAGGTCACGCACATGCTCGGCCTTGGCATGCACGCGGGCAGTGTCGCCGAAGCTGCGCAGGTAGGTGCACGCGGCAAAGCCGGCACTCTTCCTTTCATAGTCGGCAATCCAGGCCAACCGGTCAGGGTTGTTGGCCTGTTCGGCTGACCACGCGGCCACTGGCGGCCGGATGCGATAACGCAGACCGACGCGCCACGGCTTCGGTGTCAGCCGTGCACGGAAGCAATGCTGCAATCGGCACATGCGCGCGTATAGCGGATCGGTACCCAGCACCTTGAAGAAATCCTGCGGAAGCGTGTCTTCGGGTGAGAAGGTGGCATGCATCGCCAGCACGCGCAGCCCGGCCGGCGTGCGGTAGGCGCGCAGGTGCCAATCGGGGTGCTGTGCGCTGAAGGCCTCCACGCGCTTCAACGCAAGTCCTTCAACGCCGCCGGCGGCGGCCAGGCGTTGTTTCCGCCGCATCAGCACTGCCGCGTTGACCAGCAGCACTGCCGCTACGCCCAGGACCAGGCCCACCAGCCAGTGCCAGAGCAGGGTGCCGATGACCGCACCGGCAAGCAGCACGACCGCAGCGACGATCGCCGGTATCACGCAACCGGCCGGTGGCTGCGCATGATCGATATCGGCGAACAGCACGTCGGGGCTGTTGAGGCACAGTGCGCCGTAGCTGTTGCGGGTGATGATGACATCGCCATCGCGCTGCACGATCTGCTCGCGGATCGGTACGCCCTCCACGCCGTAGTTGCTGCGGATTTCGCGTCGCGGCAGCACCTGGCCGGCGAGGATCGCGTTGAGTGCCTCGTTGGCGCGGCGGTCGGCATGCGCCTGCGCCTCCGCAGGGCCCTCGTCGGACCAGCCGAAGCGGCGCACGACCACCGGCCGGCCACGAAAACGGGCCTGCAGGCGGGCTTCGGCCCAGTACGCGGGAACGATCATCATCGTGCGGTGCTCCATCATCCATGGCAGGTGCCAGAGTCAGTCTGGCACAGCCCCGCAGGGCCTGCATGTGCCCGCTGCGGAGGCGCGGGCGGAGTGGTAGATTGCGCGCTTCGCATGCACTCCACCAAGGACGGAGCGATGTCCAGTTTCCTGCGTTGCCTGCTTGTCCTGGCCTGTGCCGGGGCGGTCGGCATGGCACAGGCGGATACCCCGCCGGGGCCGCAGATCCTCACCACCGATGCCAGCCGCTTCTACGCGCTCTACGACAGCACTAGCGGCAGGCCCAGTGTCGCCCAGCTGGCCGGCTACCTGGCCGACGGCAGTACGGGCCTGGATGAACTGGCAAAGGCGCGCCGGGTGACGCCCGAGCGTATTGCCGAAGCCATGGCCAGCCAGCCCGAGGTGTATGCGCACGGCCGCAGTTGCCTGGCGGAGCTGCCAGCGGTGAAGCAGCGCCTGGTGCAGGTGTTTGGCAACCTGCAGGCCATCTATCCGCAGGCCGCGTTCCCGCCCGTGACCATCGCGGTCGGCCGTGGCCGGCCGGTCGGGTTGACCTCGAAGAGCGGGGTGATCATCGGCCTGGAAGCGCTGTGCGCGGCGGATTTCATGAATCCCGATGTGCAGGATCGGTTCGTGCACGTGATCGCGCACGAGTACGTCCATATCCAGCAGACCGGCCTCACCGACTTCGAGCCGGGCGACCCGCGCGCGACGGTGCTGCGGGTGTCGCTGGGCGAAGGCATCGCCGAGTTCATCGCCGAGCTGATTTCCGGCAACGTCGGCAACAGTCGCCATGCCGCGTGGACGCGCGGCCGCGAGGTCCATGTTGAAAGCGCCTTTGCGCTGGATGTGGACAGCACCGATCTGTCGCCGTGGCTGTACAACTACAAGCGGGGTTCGCAGGAGCCCTATGACCTGGGCTATTGGGTGGGCTACCGCATTGCCAAGGCCTATTACCTGCAGGCCAGGGACAAGCGCGATGCGGTGCGTGCGCTGATCCAGCAGGACAATCCAAAGGCGATCCTGGCCGCCAGCGGCTGGACGCCCGGCATGTGGATGCCGGCCAAGGTGACCGGCGTGGCGGCACGTTCAGCGGCACGCTGATCGCAGGTCGAAGCGCTAGACTGTCAGCGTGAATCGGGAGAGTCTGCATGCGTAATCCTGTCGTGCTTGCCAGAACGTTCGCCCTTGCCCTGGGGATCGGCGTGACCGGTCCGGCCGTGGCCGCTGAAGCGAGCGCGGTCAATCCGTTGCTGCTCAAGCCGGTAGCGCAGCTGCAACCTGACGAGATTCGTTTCATGCAGCAGCGACTGGCTGATTGGCCGCAGCTGCAGCGGTATCGCGACGCCAACGCACGCGTGCCCCCCGCTGTGCCGGGGCAACCGCGTGTAGTGTTCTTCGGTGACTCGATCACCGAAGGCTGGGGCAGGGAAGGCAGCGCCGCGTTCTTCCCCGGCAAGGGATGGCTCAACCGCGGCATCAGCGGGCAGACCACGGCGCAGATGCTGGTGCGTTTCCCACAGGACGTGCTGGCCCTGAAGCCGCAGGTGGTGGTGATCCTGGCCGGTACCAACGACATTGCCGGCAACACTGGTCCGGCCACGCAGGCGATGATCGAAGACAACCTGCACGCGATGGTGGACCTGGCACGCGCGCACGGCATTCGCGTGGTGCTGGCGTCGGTGCTGCCGGTCAGCGAGTACCCTTGGATGCCGGGGATCACGCCTGCGCCCAAGGTGCGTGCATTGAACTCCGCGTTGAAGCGCTATGCCGATGCACAGCATCTGGTCTATCTGGACTACTACGCGCCGATGGCCAACGTGGCCGGTGGCCTCGATCCGCCGCTGGCCGCGGATGGCGTGCATCCCACCGCGAAGGGCTATGCAATGATGGCGCCGCTGGCGGAGGCGGCAATCAGGCGCGCAATGGCGCTGGAGTAGGCACAGCACCCGCACTGCACAGGATCCAGCCCGCCAAGGTACAGTGGCGCCGAAGCCGGCCACGCAGCGTGGCCGCCAGGGACGATGGGGTGGGTGATGCGGAAGGGATTCCAGGGGTGGCTGCGCCGCAGCGGCGCAACGATGGCCTTGCTGCTGGCCGCCGTGCCGGCGTTCAGTGCAGACACGGCGGCGCCTTCGCCGCTGACGCGTGAACCCGTGGCCGGTGTTTCATTGGCCGAGTGGACTGCCCGCTGGTGGCGGTGGGCTGACGGCCAGGGGGGCGCGCCCTACCTCGACCCGGATGGCCGTGTGTGTGACCTGGGCCAGGAAGGACCGGTCTGGAACCTGGCCGGCACCAATGGCCGTTTCCGTCCACACCGCGAATGCGTGGTGCCGGCGGGCAAGTACCTGTTGCTGCCGATCATCAACATGGCGCACTACCAGATGGATGAGCGTGTGTCCTGCAAGGAGCTGCAGGCCGGGGCGGCGGTCAACAACGATTACCTGATCAGCGCGGTGGTGCTGCTGGATGGCCAGCCATTGGGCGACATGCGCAGGCATCGGGTCCGCAGCGAAGGCTGCTTCCGCATGGATGCCGATGACGAACACTCACGGCTGGCCGCCGCTGACGGCTACTGGGTGATGCTCAAGCCGTTGCCGCCGGGCCGGCATACCCTCAGCGTGGGCGCCAACTACGGCGTACCGGAGGGTGGCGCGTACAGCCGCATGCGGCAGTCCTTCGAATACGTGCTGCACGTGGGAGGGCGCACCCAGGTGGTATCGCGCGGACAGCGCACGATGCCAGTGGCGGCTCCCTGAGGCTCAGGCGTCGTCCTGCTTCAACGCCGCATCGGCGGCCAGCAGTGCCTCGGCGGCCGCACTGAGCGGCGGCGACGGCGGCGCGACCACGCCGATCGCTTCCATCATCTTCGGCATGCCCAGGAACTGGCGAGCGCGACGGTCGTAGATGCCGGTGACCAGCAGTGCACGGGTGGCGATCTTCTGCTCGGCGCCGATCAGCACGCGCTGCTCCATGATGCCGCGCGAGCCGACCCAGCCCACCAGGCGCGTTTCCAGAGTGAAGCGCTGGAACGGTTTGAGCTCGCGGCGGAACTGGATGGTGCCGGCACCGACGATCGGTGCCCACTTCTCGCGCAGCGCCACCCGGCCCAGGCCCATGCGCAGGATCAGGTCCAGCCGGCCCAGGTCGAAGATGTTCCAGTAGCGGCCGTTGGTCATGTGCAGGTTGCTGTCCAGATCGTTGGGCAGTACCCGGAACTGCAGCCGCGAGACCCCGAACGGGGCCTCCAGCTTCGGCCGGAACAGGCTGCGCAGCAGCAGATGGAGCAGGCGGAACCAGAGATTCATGGCTATGACGACTGTTATAGAACGGCCGGTACGCTAGTCTATGACGACTGTCTTAGCAAGGAGCCCGCCGTGAGCCCGCGACCCTCTGATGCGCCCCAACGCGTGATGGATGCTGCGGCACAGATGCTGGCACGGGTGGGTCTCAATGCCACCAGCATCCGTGAAGTGACCAAGCTGGCCGACGCGCCGCTGGGCTCCACCTACCACCACTTTCCCGGCGGCAAGCAGGAGCTGCTGGCGCGCGCCACCCACATGGCCGGCGACAAGGTCGAGGCGCTGCTGGTGGCGCTGCTGGAGGGTGGGGCGGCGCAGGGCCTGCAGCAGTTCCTGGCGATGTGGCGCGAGCGTCTGCTGCGCTCAGAATTCCGCGCCGGCTGCCCGGTGCTGGCCGCTGCCGTGGAAGAGCCGGTGGAGTCCACGGCCAGCCAACCGCGTGCCGCGGCCGCCGAGGTGTTCGCGCGCTGGCACGGCCACCTCGCCTCGGCGTTCGCCGCCGAAGGCCATACCCCGGCAGCGGCGGGTGAGCTGGCCAGCCTGGTGATCGCCAGCGTGGAGGGTGCGGTGGCGATGTGCCGTGCAGTGCAGGACATCGGCCCGTTCGACCAGGTGGCCGCGCAGCTGCTGAAGGCGGCCGCGCGTCCTTGATCCGGCTATCCGCGTGCGGGAGACGCGCAGCAGGTCAGCGGAAGATCATCACCATCGCGCCAGACGCCGGCCATCACCACCATGCCTGCCGCACCATGGCGGCTGCATGAAGCGCTCGTGCCGCTTTTCACCCAGCCCACTGGCATTGCCGATGAAGCGCGGCAGCGAAGCCGTGCGTGCGCGCCGGCACCTGCAGCGGCGCAGGTGGCCACGCCTGCAGATGGCGCTGATCGTGGCTCTGGCTGGTTCAGAAATCGCCCACGGCCCTCTTCGCGGTTTTCGTTCCTCCCCGGCCCTGCGCTATGATCGGCGCAGGGGCCCCGGAACGTGGCCCGGCTTCAACCAACCCTGACAAGGACAAGCGCATGGATGTCGCTGCACGCAGGAACAGGACGTTGTTTCGTTGGATCATGGTGACGTTGCTCGCGGTGTTGTTGCCGTTTGCTGCACTGGCACAGCCCGCAGCCGGGCAGGCCGACGGCGCCGAAGCCGCCACTGCCGCGGAAGAGGCGCGATGCCGCGCCTGCACCTACGAGCGTATCGGGCACAAGGTCGATATCGGCCTGGTGGCCCTGGTGTCGCTGCTGGTGGTGGGCCTGCTGGTCGCGGCGTCGCGGGAATGGGGTACCACCTCGCAGCGCTGGACCTGTCGCACCCTGGCCCTGCTGCTGCTCGGTATCAGCGCAGCGTTGCTGTGGTGGGCCGGCAGCATCCTCTACCTGGGCTACAACCCGTGGCAGGAAGTGGCCGCCCCCGTCGATGGCTCGCTCACCTCGACCGTGCTCAATACCTCACCGAAGTGGTTGGCGGCACTGGTATTGATCTGCGTTGCGCCTGCCATCTGGAAGCGCAGCGAGCGCCTGCCGGTCTGGCGAATCGGCTGACCCCGGGGAGCGACGGCGCCGGATTACACCCGGCGCCGCCTGCGGGAATCAGTCAAATCGCCAGCGCACACCTGCATAGACGCCACGGCCTTCGCCGGGTGTCGAACGGGCCACATCCCTGCCGGCATCGTCATAGCCCGGCGTGACCGTGGCGGCATAGTGGCGATTGCCGAGGTTGCGCATCTCCGCCCAGGCCTGCCAGCGGCCACCGGGTGCGTCGAAGCCGATGCGGCTGCCGAAGATCACATGGCTGTCAGCCCAGTAACTGTTGGCGTAGTCCACGGCAATGCGCGAGGCGTATTCGGTATTGAGCGCGGCGTACAGGCCCGAGGCGTGATCGAAGCGCAGCTCGGCCTGATACGCGTGGCGGGGCAGGCCGGGCAGGCGGTTGCTGCCGAAGCGTGCATCGTGGCGGTAGCGTAAGTCGCTGAAGGTGTAGGCCTGGCGCAGCGACAGACGGCCCGATGCTGCCTGCCACAGCGTGCTGTCCAATCCGGCTTCAATGCCGCGGTGAACCGTGGGGCTGGCATTGTTCTCGGCGATGAACAGGTTCGGCACCGGTTGCAGTTCGACGCTCAGCAGTTCGTGGTTCACGTGCGCGTAGTAGCCGGTCAGTTCCCAGCGACCCAGCGCCGCATCACCGCGCGCACCCATTTCCAGCGTGGTGGCGGTCTGGTTCTGCATCGGCACCGGCGCGCGCTGGCGGCCGCTGGATGGCCCGTTGCCCGGCCCGAAGTACTGGTTCGAGCCCCAGATCATCGACCATGGATGCGGCGCCTCCACCGAGCGGCTGAGGTTGCCGAACCACTGGGTCTGGGCGCTGTGTTGCCAGGTGAAGCCCAGTCGCGGTGCGTAGTCCCAGTCGTGGTCGCGCAGGCGGCCGCCGCTGCTTGGCCAGGTCACTTGAACAGCGCGGCGGGTGTTGATCAGTGCCAGCGCAGTCTGCATGCGCAGGCGGTCGTTGAAGGCGAGAGTGTTACCGACGTGCAGCGTGCTGTCGGTGCCATGGTGGCGGAAGTCACGCGTGCGCGAGCCGGCGGCATAGCCGTTGCTGGCAAAGCGCAGCGACTCGCGCACATCGGCATCCAGGTCATGGGTGACGCGCAGGCCGACCGTGGTTTCGCTGTCCAGGCCGAACAGCTGGTGGCGATGGCGGTAGTCCAGCGTGGCGTTGAGGTTGGCGTAGTCCAGCTGCTGCCGGTACAGGCTCTCGTTCAAGTCCATCGGGTACGTGTGGTAGACCAGCCCGGCCTGGAGCGAGGAGTCCTCATCGAGCTGCAGCGTGGTGACATTGCCCACCCAGGTGCTGCCCGGCTGCGGGCGGCGCGCATCGATGGCCAGGTTGGCGGCATTCGCGGCATGTGGATCGTTGCGGATCTGATCGCGGGTCAAGCGACCGGGCGTTTCGTGATTGGTCTCGCGGTAGCGCACGAAGAAGCGCGTCTGCAGGTCGGGCGTGATCTGCCAGCCGAGGTTCGCCATCGCACCCTTCCCATCACCACGCGCATGGCGCTGATAGCCGTCGAACTCGGTATCGGTGTAGGCCAGGAAGTAATCGACATCCCCGCTCACGCCGCCCCAGCTGACGCCGCGCTTCTGGTAGCCACGGCTACCGGCTTCGTAATGCAGCTGCACGCCCGCCGAATCTCGACCGCTGCGGCTGACGTAGTCGATGGCACCGCCCAGCGCGAGCGCGCCACGCTCGAAACCGTTGGCGCCGCGCAGGACTTCCACGCGCGACAGCCACAGCGGTTCCAGCAGCTCGTAGGGCGTGCCGCCCGGGCCGGTCAGTGGCAGCCCGTCGATCGACACGGCGATGCCCGAGGCATGCGCGCCCGGGCCCCGGTTGATGCCCGAGCCACGGATCGAGATCTTGGTGCCCTCGTTGCCCGGCGACTGCGCGCTGATGCCCGGTTGGTAGGCCAGCACATCCGCACTGGTGGACAGTCGGCTGTCGGCCTTGGCCACGTCGATGACGTTGCTGGCGCCGGGTACCCGTTTCAACGCCTCCCGCGCCTGCGCGCTGGCATCGGCAGCAGTGACCTGCACGGCATCCAGCGTGGTGGCCTGCGGCGCGGCCACGGCGGTGGAAGCGAGGCTGAGGGAGAGGGCCAGGAACAGCGGCGACGGGGTGGGGCGGTACGGCGAGAGCGACATGCGGGAGTGCTGTAAACCACGAAAGTGGCGCGCAAGTTAACAGGTCGGCGGCGCTACGTCACCCATCGGCGGCGTATGGGGGCCTGTACCCCCTGCTTCGTGCAGAGCCGAGCCATATTGGGGCTCCGCCTTGTGGTCATGCCATTCCCTGTCCGGTGCACATGAGGTGGATCGTCAGCCACTTTGGTGGCGCGGAATTGCATTTCGCACACGCCTTGGCCCGGTGCTCCTGCACAAGCAGACCATGCGTACCGGCACGCTCAAGCTTTGGCTTGCTCTGCCGATAGCGGATTGGGACCAACAGATATCCGGTCCCTTAATCGCTGCAATGTCGAAACAGATCGAGTTGCGTACGGGACCTTGGACAGGAAGCAATACACATGGAAGGCAGGCCGGAATACCCGTTCATTGATAGTCGCTATGACGATCCGCGCGAACTGGACGAGTTGCAGAACTTTGTCGAGGCGTTGAAGAACTGGAGATTGCAGTACACGGTAGAGCGTGTTTTCTACGACTCCAAGTCAAACCTTTGCGAGATCTCGATCGGCGCAGAGATCGATGATTGGACTGTCGATCTCATCTATGCGCTCGCTGATGAGCACATCGGTCAGTACCTTCGCGGTGACATGGTTTGCCATGGAAAGCCGATGGCGGATTGGTATGACCCAAGTGCCGTTGATCCTGGCAGGAGTCCGAGTGAACCCTCGCTGCCACGAAATCGCCCGGAGTGTCGTGAAAGCTTGGGGGATGCAGTTACCGAGGACGGCGGCATGCGTATGCAGACGCTGCACGAGGGTAAGGACGAGCTAACAGCGGCAGAACAACGTGCGCTCGCTGGACTGGAAGGTGAGAGCGCGTTGGCAGCCTGGTTCGCGCGGGAGGGACTACCCTATGTTGCGATCTGCCAGCAACCGGAAACCTTCGCCAGTTTGTTTACTGGCTCAGTCAAGCGCCCGGATTTCCTTCTGCTGTTCGATGCGCTGGGTATGATTGGCGTGGATGCCAAGAACATATCACCCAGTGAATGGAATGGGCGCGTGTTCTATACGCTTAGTCTGGACGATGAGTTGAGGAGGGCCATCGCTTTTGAGCGTGTATTCCGCATGCCGGTCTGGTACGCCATCAAGGGAAGTGATGAATGGCTGTGGATCAGTGCGCTGAAGGCGGTCGAAGCTGGAAGAACTCTCCAGAACAGCGCGACCAAGGCCAACTTTGTCAGTATTGGGAAACAGCACTTCGTTCACGTCCGAACGGGCGATGATCTTGCCGGCCTGTACTCCCAGCGTATCCCCGGGTATCGACGGGTGGCGGCACTCTCGGCATGATCGCATTGGCGCCAGTCCTGGGTTGACGGCGCCGATTCATTCGGGCGGCCTGACTTCCTGGGCGTGACGGTGCTTGGTCGCCTGTAGTGGTGCGTGTTCAGGTCATTTTCGGATCAACGTCCTGACTGAGGCCAATCGTACAAGACCAGAGATGTCGGCGGGCGGAGATAGGAAAACAACATTGCTTCCCTCGATCTCCCGGGTCGAACCGTAACGGATTGCGTGGAAGCCATCCGCTATTGCGCAATCCGCGATGAGCAGCAGATGCTGGACGAGAATGAAGAATCATTCTCGTCGGAGAGAATTCCATTGAAGGTCTTGATGCCATGCATGGAGACCGGCAGAGAAGCACTGCGTGCCCCCGGCGCGCGTAGGGTTGAGTCAATGTCGAAGCTGGTGATCTCGCGCAACATGGCTGCACCCGTGCAAGGAACTGGATGGCACTGGCTCACGTCCTTGCTTGGCCCTGACTCCTCTCTTGTCTTGCGGCGGTTCGCCTGGTGACCTTCGGTGGGCATGAGTGGCAGGTGTCGGATATGCAGGTGCGGCTTGATGAGGGAAGGCCTGTTCATTGGCGACGCCCGCCGGATCAGCCGAGAATCCCCGGCAGATCCAGTCCCTTTTCCTTCGCGCAGTTGATCGCGATTTCATAGCCCGCATCTGCATGGCGCATCACGCCGGTGGCCGGGTCGTTCCACAGCACGCGGCCAATCCGCTTGGCCGCCGCCTCGGTGCCGTCGCAGACGATCACCATGCCGGCGTGCTGCGAGAAGCCCATGCCCACGCCACCGCCATGGTGCAGCGATACCCAGGTCGCGCCGCTGGCGGTGTTGAGCAGGGCGTTCAGCAGCGGCCAGTCGGACACCGCATCGGAACCGTCGGCCATCGCTTCGGTTTCGCGGTTCGGCGACGCCACGCTGCCGCTGTCCAGGTGGTCACGGCCGATCACCACCGGCGCCTTCAGTTCGCCGTTGGCCACCATCTCGTTGAAGGCCAGGCCCAGGCGGTCGCGGTCACCCAGGCCGACCCAGCAGATGCGCGCCGGCAGGCCCTGGAACTTGATCTTCTCGGCCGCCATGTCCAGCCAGCGGTGCAGGTGCGGGTTGTCCGGAATCAGTTCCTTCACTTTGGCATCGGTCTTGGCGATGTCTTCAGGGTCGCCGCTCAGCGCAGCCCAGCGGAACGGGCCGATGCCGCGGCAGAACAACGGGCGGATATATGCCGGCACGAAACCGGGGAAGTCGAAGGCATTGGCCACGCCTTCCTCCAGCGCCATCTGCCGCAGGTTGTTGCCGTAGTCCACGGTCGGCACGCCCAGCGCGTGGAAGCCGAGCATGGCGCGGATGTGGTTGGCCATCGAAGCACGCGCTGCCTTTTCCACTTCCTTCGGTGCAGAGACACGCTTCTCATCCCACTGTTCGACCGTCCAGCCCTGCGGCAGGTAGCCGTTCACCGGGTCATGCGCGGAGGTCTGGTCGGTCAGCAGGTCCGGCTTCACGCCGCGCTTGAGCAGTTCCGCCAGCACGTCGGCGACGTTGCCGAGCAGGCCCACCGATTTCGGCGTGCCGGCCTTGCACGACTCGTCGATCAGGCGCAGCGCTTCGTCCAGATTGTCGGTCCAGGTGTCCAGGTAACCGGTGCGCAGGCGCATGTCGATGCTGCTCTTGCGGCACTCGACGGCCAGGCAGGAGGCGCCGGCCATCACCGCGGCCAGCGGCTGTGCGCCACCCATGCCGCCGAGGCCGCCGGTGAACAGCCACTTGCCCGTCAGGTCGCCACCGAAGTGCTGGCGCCCCATTTCCACGAAGGTCTCGTAGGTGCCCTGCACGATGCCCTGCGCGCCGATGTAGATCCAGCTGCCGGCGGTCATCTGGCCGTACATGGCCAGGCCCTTCTTATCCAGTTCGTTGAAGTGGTCCCAGTTGGCCCAGCGCGGCACCAGGTTGGAATTGGCGATCAGCACGCGCGGTGCATCGGCGTGGGTGCGGAACACGCCCACCGGCTTGCCGGACTGCACCAGCAGGGTCTGGTCGTCGTCCAGGCGCTTGAGCGTTTCGACGATGGCATCGAAGCTCTCCCAGTCGCGCGCGGCACGGCCGATACCGCCGTACACCACCAGCTCCTGCGGGCGCTCGGCCACGTCCGGGTGCAG
Source organism: Stenotrophomonas sp. YJH_SMC_10 (assembly GCF_059371555.1). Classification (NCBI taxonomy): domain Bacteria; kingdom Pseudomonadati; phylum Pseudomonadota; class Gammaproteobacteria; order Lysobacterales; family Lysobacteraceae; genus Stenotrophomonas; species Stenotrophomonas sp. YJH_SMC_10. The sequence goes on from NZ_JCAFUS010000001.1 coordinate 525,300, forward strand.
GTTGTTCATCAGCATGCGCAGCGGTGCCTCGGTCAGCCAGCTCTTGGCATTGAGCGTGGTACCGGTCGGCGCGGCGAGGGTGCGGGACGGGTCGTTGCGGGTCATGCGGCGCTCCGGTTCGTAGCGAATTCAAGGCAGGCGTTGAGCACCTGCGCCAGGGTGTGGCGCAGCGGTGCGGCGTGGTCGGGGTCGAGCGGGGTGGGCCAGCTGTGTTCGTCCACCTGGTCCGGCAGCGGTTCGTGCATGTAGCCACGGCAGGCCAGCTCCATCTGCAGGCTGTGCACGCCGCCGGCGATGTTGCTGTAATGGCGGGTGATCCAGCCGCCCTTGAAGCGGCCGTTGCGCACCTGGCTCATGCCGCTGATTTTCAGCAGGTTCTCCACCACGTCGCTCAAGGTGTTGTCGCAGGACGTGTCCGGCGCACCCGAGGGGCCGGCGGTGCCCAGGTTGAACTGCGGCAGCTCACCGTCGAACAGGTGCGGGATGTGCGAGCGGATCGAGTGCGCGTCGTACACCACCACGGTGCCGTGGCGCGCACGCAGGCGCGCGATCTGCGCAGCCAGGGCGTCGTGGTAGGGCAGGAAATACGTGTCGCGGCGGCGTGCGATTTCGGCCTCGTCCGGCTCGCGCCCGGCGTGGTACAGCGGCTGGTTGTCGAAGGTGGTCAGCGGGCACAGGCCGGTGGTGTTCTGGCCCGGATACAGCGACACGCCGCTGGGATCGCGGTTGAGGTCGATCACCGAACGCGAGATCGCCGAGCGCACCGTGGTCGCGCCCATGCCACGCACGAAGTCGTACAGCTCATGCACCCACCAGTCGGCGTCGCGGCGCGCCAGCCACGGCGAGTGGTAGTCGCCGATCAGGTCGTGCGGCAGCTCGCTGCCGGTATGCGGGAAGCTGACGATCAACGGCGCATCGCCCTCGTGCACCGTCAGCCAGTCGGGATGGGCGTTCATGCCTGCGGTTCCACGGTCGGCAGGAGCTCGGCCAGGCCCTGTGCCAGTGCGCCACTGCGCACCAGGTTCGTAGCGGTCACCATGTCCGGATGGAAGTAGCGGTCTTCCTCCAGCGTCGGCACCTGTGCACGCAGGGTGGCGCGCACGGCCTCCAGCGCGGCACTGGAGCGCAGCGGGCCGTGGAAGTCGCAGCCCTGTGCGGCGGCCAGCAGCTCGATGCCGATCACGTTGGCGGCGTTCTCTGCCATCTGCATCAGGCGGCGTGCACCGTGCGCGGCCATCGAGACGTGGTCTTCCTGGTTGGCCGATGTCGGGATCGAATCAACGCTGGCCGGGTAGGCGCGCTGCTTGTTTTCCGAGACCAGCGCCGCGGCAGTCACCTGCGGAATCATGAAGCCGGAATTCAGGCCCGGGCGCGGGGTCAGGAACGCCGGCAGGCCGGACAGCGCCGGGTCGACCAGCATCGCCAGGCGGCGCTCGCTGATCGAACCGATCTCGCACACCGCCATCGCCAGCATGTCGGCCGCGAAGGCCACCGGCTCGGCATGGAAGTTGCCGCCGGACAGCGCTTCACCGGTATCGGTGAACACCAGCGGATTGTCGGAGACGCCGTTGGCTTCGATTTCCAGCGTGGTCGCGGCCTGGCGCAGGATGTCCAGCGCCGCGCCCATCACCTGCGGCTGGCAGCGCAGGCAGTACGGGTCCTGCACGCGCACATCGTTGTCGCGGTGCGATTCGCGGATCTCCGAGCCCTGCATCAGCGCGCGCAGCGTCGCGGCGGTAGCGATCTGCCCGCGCTGGCCGCGGATGGCGTGGATGCGCGGGTCGAACGGCGTGTCGGAGCCCTTGGCTGCTTCCACCGACAGCGCGCCGGTGATCAGCGCGGCCTGGAACACGGTCTCGATCTCGAACAGGCCGGCCAACGCATACGCGGTGGAGAACTGGGTGCCGTTGAGCAGCGCCAGGCCTTCCTTCGCGCCCAGTTCGATCGGCTGCAGGCCGGCACCTGCCAGCGCATCGACCGCCGGCACGCGCTCGTCACCGATGAAGGCTTCGCCTACGCCCAGCATCACGCTGGCCAGGTGCGAGAGCGGCGCCAGGTCGCCCGAGGCACCCACCGAGCCCTGCGCGGGTACCACCGGCAGCACGCCCTTGACCAGCATCGCTTCCAGCAGCAGCAGCGTTTCCTCGCGGATGCCCGACGCACCCTGCGCCAGGCTGACCAGCTTCAGCGCCATCATCAGGCGCACCACGTTGGCCGGCATCGGCTCGCCCACGCCGGCGGCATGCGAGAGCACGATGTTCCGCTGCAGGGTAGCCAGGTCCTCGCGCTCGATGCGCACGCTGGCCAGCTTGCCGAAGCCGGTGTTGATGCCATACACCGGCGCGCCCTTGGCGACGATGGCGGCCACCGCCGCAGCGCTGGCGCGCACCACCGGCAGCGCGGCCGGGTCGAGCGCGAGCGGCGCACCGCGATAGACCTGCCGCCACTGGGCAAGCGTGACATGGCCGGGGCGAAGAACCAGGGTGTTGCTCATGTGTTGCTCCAGGAGGCAGGCAGGTCGGGCTGGCCGCGCACCACGCGCGCGTGCAGCGGGTTGAATCCAATGCGATAGACCAGGTCGGCGGGCGCGTCGATGCCCCAGATCGCCAGGTCGCAGTCCAGGCCCACGGCCAGGCGGCCGATGCGTTCGCCATGGCCCAGTGCGCGCGCCGCTTCACGGGTGAAGCCGGCAATGCACTCATCCACGGTCAGGCGGAACAGGGTGGCGCCCATGTTCATCGCCAGCAGCGGGCTGGTCAGCGGCGAGGTGCCCGGGTTGCTGTCCGTGGCCAGCGCCAGCGGCACGCCGGCCGCACGCAGCGCGGCGATCGGCGGCAGGGTGGTATCGCGGGTGAAATAGAAGGCACCGGGCAACAGCACGGCGACAGTGCCGGCGGCGGCCATCGCGGCGATGCCGGCATCGTCCAGATGTTCGATATGGTCGGCCGACAGTGCGCCGACGCTGGCCGCCAGTTCGGCGCCGTGCTGGTTGCTCAGCTGCTCGGCGTGGATCTTCACCGCCAGCCCGTTGGCGCGCGCTGCTTCGAAGACCTGCCGCGCCTGCGCCGGCGAGAAGGCGATGTTCTCGCAGAACACGTCCACCGCTTCGGCCAGGCCTTCGGCGGCGATGGCCGGGATCATCACGTTGCAGACCTCGTCGGTGTATTCCTGCGCCTCGCGGCCTGGCGGAACCGCGTGTGCGCCGAGGAAGGTGGTCACCACGTTGACCCGGCATTCCTCGCCCAGCGCACGCGCCACCTGCAGCTGCTTGCGCTCGTCGGGCAGGGTGAGGCCGTAGCCGGACTTGATTTCGATCGTGGTCACGCCCTCGGCGCGCATCGCCAGCAGGCGCGGCCGGCTTTCGGCGGCCAGCTGTTCCAGGGTGGCAGCGCGGGTGGCGCGCACGGTGGAGACGATGCCGCCCCCGGCACGGGCGATCTCGGCATAGCTGACGCCCTGCAGGCGCTGCTCGAATTCGTTGGCGCGGTTACCGGCGTAGACCAGGTGGGTGTGGCAGTCGATCAGGCCCGGCGAGATCCAGCGGCCTTCACCGTCGATGCGGGTGGTCGGCTGCAGGTCGGCGTCGCTGCCCGCTGGACCGACATGAGCGATGCGGCCGCCGGCGCAGGCCAGCACGCCATCGCGGATGACACCCAGCCCTTCGCCATCGAGGGTGATCAGGTGGACGTTGGACCAGAGGGTATCGACGTGCATGGCATCCACAACGCGGCTGTGCTTATATGTCTATACAATATAGGCGTCCATTTCGGGTTGTCCAGCCATGTCCGATTCGCGTTCCACGCACTGCTTCCATGCCGCCCACGCCCTGCTGGCCGACGGCTGGGCCCGTGATGTCCGCCTGCAGGTGCAGGATGGCCGCATCGCGGCGATCAGCGCGGGGCACGGCGCCCAGCACGGCGACACCCGGGTCGGCATCCTGGTGCCGGGCCTGCCCAACCTGCACAGCCACGCGTTTCAGCGTGGCATGGCCGGCCTGACCGAGATCGGCGGCGGTGACGGTGACAGCTTCTGGAGCTGGCGCGAGCTGATGTACCGCTTCCTCGCCCATCTGCGCCCGGACGCGGTGCAGGCCATCGCCGCCCAGGCCTATATGGAAATGCTGGAAAGCGGCTTCACCCGCGTCGGCGAATTCCATTACCTGCACCACGACGCCGAGGGCCACGCCTATGCCAACCGCGCCGAAATGAGTGCACGGATCGCGGCGGCAGCCGAGCAGACCGGCATCGGCCTGACCCTGTTGCCGGTGTTCTACGCGCATGCGGACTTCGGCGGCGCGGCACCGAATCCCGCACAGCGTCGCCTGATTCACGACGTGGAGGGCTTCGCACGGCTGCTGGACGCCGCGAAGCCGGCATTGGCCGTGCTTCCCGACGCGGTGCTTGGCATCGCACCGCACAGCCTGCGCGCGGTCACCGGCGAGGAACTGAGCGCGCTGCTGCCGCTGGCTGACGGCCCGGTGCACATCCATATCGCCGAGCAGGTGCGTGAAGTCGAGGCCTGCCTGGCCTGGAGCGGCCAGCGCCCGGTGCAGTGGCTGTACGACCATGCGCCGGTCGATGCACGGTGGTGCCTGGTGCATGCCACCCACATCACCGATGACGAGCGCGCGGCCATCGTGGCCAGCCAGGCCGTGGCCGGTCTCTGCCCGATCACCGAGGCCAACCTGGGCGACGGCCTGTTCCCGATGCAGGCGTTCGCACGCGAGGGCGGGCGCTTCGGTGTCGGCTCCGATTCCAATGTGCTGATCGATGCGGCTGAAGAACTGCGTCTGCTCGAGTACGGCCAGCGCCTGGCCCTGCGCGGGCGCAACGTGCTGGCGCCGGATGCCACCCGCAGCAGCGGCCGCTTCCTGTTCGAAGGTGCATTGCACGGTGGCGCACAGGCGCTGGGTGTGGCCGCTGGCCTGCAGGTCGGCGCCAGCGCCGATCTGGTCGAACTGGATGCCGCGCACCCGGCGCTGCAGGCGCGACAGGATGACGCATGGCTTGACAGCTGGGTGTTCGCCGCACGTAATGGCGCGCTGCGATCGGTCTGGCGCCATGGCCGTCAATGCGTGGCCGAAGGCCGCCACCTGCAGCGCGAGGCGATCACCAGCGCCTTCGCCGCCGCCCTGCGTGGCGTGCTGGCCTGATCGCCTCCCGACACCGAGACCCCATCACGTGAAGGCCAGCAAGTCCGCCACGCTCAACCAGCGCATCCGCAGCGATCTGGAAAGCCGCATCCTCAGCGGAGAGTGGGCGCCGGGCTTCCGCATACCGTACGAGCACGAGCTGATGGAGCAGTACGGTTGCTCGCGGATGACGGTGAACAAGGTGCTGACCGCACTGGCCGAGAGCGGCATGATCGAGCGCCGCCGTCGTGCGGGTTCCTTCGTGGCGCGTCAGCCCCCGCACCTGGAACAGGTGGCGCTGGAGATTCCCGACATTGCGATGGAGGTCGGTTCGCGCGGCCACCAGTACGCCTATCGCCTGCTGCAACGGGAACTGCGCCTGGCCGATCCCGGCAATGCCGGCGAGGTAGAGCTGGCGGGCCGCGAGAAACTGCTGGCGATGCGCTGCCTGCATCTGGCCGACGGCCGCCCGCTGGCGCTGGAGCATCGGCTGATCAGCCCGGTGGGGGTGCCCGAGGTGCTGGAGGTCGATTTCAGTACCACCGCGCCGGGCAGCTGGCTGCTGCAGAACGTATCGTGGACCCGCGCCCAGCACCGCATCAGCGCCTGGGGTGCGGACACTGCCACCGCCAGGCTGCTGGACGTGAAGTCCGGTACCGCCTGCCTGGTGATCGAACGCCTGACCTGGCGTGGCGAACAGCCGATCACCCGCGTGCGCCAGGTGTTCCTCGGCGACGCCTGGGACCTGGTCGCGCGCTTCGCGCCGGGGGCTCGGTAGGGGCGTATCCACGCATGGCGTGCAACGACTGAATCCCGGTTGGGATTACGTGATGCGTGAGAACCTTCGGTCGATCCACGCCATGCGTGGATGCTGTCCCATCAATACGTAGCGCACTGCCGCCAGCGCACCGGCTCGTCCACGCCGGGGCGGGCATTGAGCTGGATGCGCACGTTGCGCAGGGCGGGGTAGTGCAGCACTTCCTCGCAGACCAGCGGCCATACGGCGTCAAGTTCGCCGGTGCGGTTGATCGCCAGCGTCTGCCGGGTCAGCCAGACGCCGCTGGCGATGCCGGGCTTGCCAGCCAGCGCACGGGCCAGATCGGCCTGGTAGCGATCCAGGGTGGCCGCATCCGGGTTGGGATTGCCCCGTGGGTCGACCGCCGTCGCGGCCACACCCTGCGGCGACGAGGTCGCGGTGGCGGGCGTGCTTGGGGATGCTCCGGGGGCAGGAGCAGCGGTAGCGGCCGGAGCAGGGGCCGGCGCTGGCACTGGCGCTGACACCATCGATGCGTCGGCCGTGGGTGCGGCGTCGTCCACGCGCAGGCCCTGCAGGCCCAGGCCGACCAGCAGCCCCAGCGTGATTGATCCCAGGCCGGCGATGGCGATGCGGCGCAGGGCTTCATGCTGGGCAGTGGCGCGCACACGCATTTCAATGTCACCCGGCAGGTAGGGCTGCAGCAGCGGCCACAGGCGCGGGCCGTCCAGTACCTCGACCGCCTGCTTCTCGGCAGCTGCCCGGCCATCGCGCTCGATCCGGCCTTCCGTGAGCAGTACGCCACCTTTCGCACCGGCCAGGCGCGCGGCCGCCCCCAGTTCGTTCACTGCGGCAGTGCCGATACGGTAGGCCAGGCCGTGCTTGCATGACACCAGCCACTGGTTGGGACCGTCGCTGAGCAGGAAGTCGCTGCTCGGCTCGCGGGCATCTTCGGCCGGATCGACCAGCTCGCGCAGGCCACGCTGCTCGCGCAGCATGCGCTTGACGAGTACTGAAAATTCGCGCCAGTGCATCCCCGCCAGGGCCTGCAGGCCAAGTTGCATCTCCTTCTGCCGCCGCTTGATCCACCACAGATAGACCACGGCCAGGGAACAGGTAAGCAGGGCCGACAACAGGGCCAGGATCCAGGGGAGCATGCAGGAGTAGGGCGGAAGGGGCGAAAGCGGAGAACGACAGTGTAAAGGCCGCAGTGCCCGGCTGGGTCAGGATGTTCCTGACAGGAAGCGTGATGGAGCACGCAGATCGGTATACGGCGGGCACGAAAAACCCGCCAATCCTGAAGCCGTGAGGGGAGGGAACAAACGGCAGCCGAAGCGATTGGCGGGTTGCTCGCGATTGTCAATCAAAATTTATTGCATTGCAACAATTGCACTCAGGGAATGCTGTCCGGCGACTGATGGCTGCCCGGTGCAGGGGCGTCGGTACCCGACGCTGCCCGGTTTTCCAGCCTGGCCAGGCGCGCGTGCAGGGCATCGATGCGGGCTTCCAGCGCGGTGACTTCGTCGGCCGTGGGCACATGCAGCCGCTTGAGCACGCCCTGCACCTGGTCATCGAAGGCCTTCTCGACCTTGTTCCAGGTGCCCGAGGCCTTCTCGCGGGCTTCATCCAGGGACGATTCCACGTTGTCGCGCCAGCCAGGGCCCTGTTCGCTGCTGCGTTCACGGCGGCGGGCTTCCCAGGCTTCGCCTTCCTTCACCAGGCCATCAAAGAAGCGGCTGCCTTCGGCCTGGGCGCGGCCGAGGGCGCCCAGCCCGGCCAGCCAGACCTGCTGCGCCGAGTCGCTGAGCTTGCGCGAGAAGCGCTCGGCCTGGTCACCGAAAGAGGCGTCGTCGTTGCGGCGGTCGTCGTTCTCGTAGTGGTTCATCGCTCTTCCCGTGGGAGTTGGGCCTGCCCCGAGAGTAGCGCGCGGTGGCGTTGCACGGCCGTGATGGCCGCCGCCAGGATTCAGCCCAGCTTTTCCTTCAGCACGCGCTGGATCTCGCCTTCGACCATGCCCTTCATTGCCGACAGCAGGAAGCCCAGCTTGGCGGTCACGCGCACAGCGCCCGGCTGCAGTTCGATCGCGCCGTCCACGCCGCTGCCGGAGAAGTTCAGCACATCGGCGGTCCAGGACGACTTCAGGCCGAAGCGCTCGGACAGCTTGGCGGCGACCTGTTCGATCGCGGCGCGCGCCTGTGCGTCGGGCAGGGCGTGGGCGTGGCGGACATCGATGGTGGACATGCAGGCTCCTGGCGCTGGGCGGGGATGATCAGAGAGGGCGAGCATTGTGCGCATCGGGGGCGTCCGCGCCAAGCACTCATCGCAGGTTCTTCTTCGTTGGCGGCCAACCTGCTAGGCTGCGCCGCGTGCAGAACCTGCTTGTCCACTTCAGTCAACAACAACAGCCCGACCAGCCGCTGCGGCCCGGGGTGCAGCGCATCGTGCGCCAGGCCAACGGCAGCGTGCGGCTAGGCGATGCCGGTCACGGCGCGCTGTTGCTGGCGCAGTTCTGCATGGACGATCGCGGCCTCTGGCTGCAGGTCGGCAACGGTATCCGCGGCATCCACGTGAACGGTCGGCCGGTGCGCCGGATGGCGCTGTTGCGTGCAGGCGATGCGGTATACGTGGATGGTGTGGAGATGGTCCTGCAGGGCGAGGTCGAGAGCCTGCTGCAGGCGCCTGCGCCGAACAACGATGACGGCAGCGACGAGCAGCAGCGGCTGCTGCGCGGCGTCGGTGGACTCCACCATGGCCGCAGTTTCACCCTGTCGCGGGCCCGCCTGATCGGCCGCGGCAACGACGCCGACATCGCCATCGACGATCCGGCTTTCGCCGAACAGCATGCGCGCGTGGAAGTGCACGGCGAGCGCGTACTGCTGCGCGACCTCGGCAGTGCCGACGGCACCCGCGTCAATGGCGTGGCCGTGCGCCATTGCTGGCTGCAGGCCGGCGACCAGGTGGTATTCGATGGCCAGCACCGTTTCGTGCTGGAAGTGCCGCACGACCCGCGCCGGCGGTCGCAGCCGGTCGAGGACGACGCCAGCCACGAGGCCGAGCAGGCGCCAGTGATGCCGGCTGCGCCACGCAAGGTCCGGCGCTGGCCGTGGCTGCTGGTCAGTGCACTGCTGCTGGCCGCACTGCTCAGCCTGCTGCTCTGGTTCGGCGCGCGCTGACCTGAACCCGGAGGGTCAGCTCTGGTGGGTGCCGACCTTGGTCGGCACGCTCTCCAGGAGGCCATGACGCCTGACGGCGTACGCCGACCAGGGTCGGCGCCTACCGGCGCCATGCTGGCGGCCGATGGATTCCAATGAAACCAAATTTCCCTTGCCACACAAGGCCGCAAGGCTGGTGCACTGCGGCATACTAGGGGTCTTGCCCCACAGGTGTGACATGACGCGCGCGTTCAACTTCAGTGCCGGCCCTGCAACCTTGCCGGAATCGGTCCTGCGCCAGGCGCAGGCGGAAATGCTGGACTGGCACGGTAGTGGTGCCTCGATCGTGGAAATGAGCCATCGCGGCGCGGAATTCATGTCCGTGGCCGCCGAGGCCGAGGCCGACCTGCGCCGCCTGCTCGATATCCCCGACGACTACGCGGTGCTGTTCCTGTCCGGTGGTGCCACCACCCAGCAGGCGCTGATCCCGCTCAACTTCGCCCGCCCCGGCCAGCGCGCCGACTACGTGGTCAGTGGCCATTGGGGAAAGACTGCGGTCAAGCAGGCCGGCGTCTATGTCGACGTCAACATTGCCGCCAGCAGCGAGCCCGACGGCTACCGCACGCTGCCGCCCCGCGCCGACTGGCAGCTCTCGCCCGACGCCGCCTATGTACACATCACCGCCAACGAGACCATCCACGGCGTCGAGTTCCGTGATGTGCCGGATACCGGCGATGTGCCGCTGGTGGCGGACTTCAGCTCGTCCATCGCCAGCGAGCCGCTGGATGTACGCCGCTACGGTGTGATCTATGCCGGCGCGCAGAAGAACCTGGGCCCGGTCGGCATCGCAGTGATGATCGTCCGCCGCGATCTGCTCGAGCGCACTGGCCAGCCGCGCGCGGACATCTTCGATTACCGCTCGCACGTCGCCCGCGATTCGATGCTCAACACCCCGCCGACCTGGAACTGGTACCTGGCCGGCCTGGTGTTCAAGTGGATGCTGGCCGAAGGCGGCGTGGCCGAATTCGCCAGGCGCAATGCCGCCAAGGCGGCACTGGTGTACGGCGCCATCGATGGCTCCGGCGGCTTCTACCGCAACGAGGTCGCACATGCGGCCCGTTCGCGGATGAACATCCCGTTCTTCCTGCCCGATGCCGAACTGGATGCCCGTTTCGTCGCCGAAGCCAAGGCCGCCGGCCTGCTGGCGCTGAAGGGGCACAAGGTGGTCGGGGGCATCCGTGCCTCGCTGTACAACGCCATGCCGCTGGCCGGGGCCGAGGCGCTGGTCGCCTTCATGGCCGATTTCCAGCAGCGTCACGGTTGAGCAATGAACGGCGCGCACCGTCGGGTGCGTGCCCCGCAACAAGGAATTCCGATGGCAAGCAGCAAATCGAGCAAGAAGGCGCCGAAGAAGGCCGAACCGGCCAAGGACAGCGCGCCCACCAAGGCGAAGGGCAAGGCCAAGGCCGCCTCGAACCCGGCGCCGACCCTGGCGCCGCTGGCGCTGGCCGATGTGCGCTCGAAGATCGACCAGATCGACCGCGACATCCAGAGCCTGATCGCCGAGCGCGCGCGTTTCGCCCACCAGGTCGGCAAGGCCAAGGGCAAGCTGGCTGCCGCTGTCGACTACTACCGCCCCGAGCGCGAAGCGCAGGTGCTGCGCATGGTGGTGGACCGCAATGAAGGCCCGCTCAGCGACGAGCTGCTGGTGCATGTCTATCGCGAGATCATGTCGGCCTGCCTGGCCCAGCAGGAGCCGCTGAAGATCGGCTACCTCGGCCCGGAAGGCACCTTCAGCCAGCAGGCCGTGCTCAAGCACTTCGGCCGCTCGGCGCTGGGCCTGCCGATGGCCAGCATCGAAGAGGTGTTCCAGGAAGTGGAAGCGGGCAACGCCGATTTCGGCGTGGTGCCGGTGGAAAATTCCGGGCAGGGCACCATCCAGATCACCCTGGACATGTTCCTGACCTCCAACCTGAAGATCTGTGGCGAAGTGGAACTGCGCGTGCAGCAGTTCCTGATGTCGCGCAGCGGCCGCATCGAGGACATCGAGCGCATCTACGCACATCCGCAGTCGTTCATGCAGACCTCGGCCTGGCTGCGCGCCAACCTGCCGAAGGCCGAAAAGATCCCGGTGTCGAGCAACGCCGAGGGTGCGCGTCGCGCGCGCAACGCCGACGACGCGGCTGCCATCGGCGGCGAGAGCGCCGGCCACGTGTATGGCCTGAAGAAGGTGGTCACCAAGCCGATCCAGAACGATGCCGACAACACCACCCGCTTCCTGGTGGTGGGCCGCAACATCTTCCCGACCTCCGGCCACGACCGTACGTCCGTGCTGGTGTTCATCCATGACAAGCCCGGTGCGCTGTTCGACGTGCTCAGCCCGTTCGCCCGCCATGGCATCAGCATGAACCGCATCGAGTCGCGGCCGTCGCACCACGGCAAGTGGGAGTACGGCTTCTTCATCGACCTGGCCGGCCATATCGATGACGCGCCGATGCAGGCGGCACTGGCCGAACTGGAAGCGCACTCGGCACAGATCAAGGTGCTGGGCTCCTATCCGGTGGCCGTGCCCTGAGTGCTGCTGCGGTGGTCCTGGCCGCCGCTCCCTGATGCATCGCCGGCGTTGCCGGCGTTTACGGAATGATCGAACGATGAGCAACGCGCAACACTGGATCGCCCGCAAGGGCCAGCCGCTGCAGGGCAGCCTGACCATTCCCGGCGACAAGTCGGTCTCGCACCGCTCGGTGATGTTCGCCGCACTGGCCGATGGCACTTCGCATATCGAGGGCTTCCTGGAAGGCGAGGACACCCGCGCGACGGCGCGCATCTTCAGCCAGCTGGGGGTGCGCATCGAAACCCCCAGCCCGTCGCAGCGCATCGTGCATGGCGTCGGCATCGACGGCCTGAAGGCGCCGGATGCACCGCTGGATTGCGGCAATGCCGGCACCGGCATGCGGCTGCTGGCTGGCCTGCTGGCCGGGCAGGCGTTCGACTGCACGCTGATCGGCGACGAGTCGCTGTCCGGCCGCCCGATGCGTCGCGTCACTGGCCCGCTGTCGCAGATGGGCGCAAGGATCGATACCCAGGACGACGGCACACCGCCGCTGCACGTGCATGGTGGCCAGACGCTGCACGGCATCGACTTCGCCTCGCCGGTGGCCAGCGCACAGATCAAGTCGGCCGTGCTGCTGGCCGGCCTGTACGCGCAGGGCGAAACCCGAGTGGTGGAACCACACCCGACCCGCGACTACACCGAGCGCATGCTGTCCGCGTTCGGCGTGGACATCGAGTTCTCGCCGGGCAAGGCCCGCCTGCGGGGCGGCCAGCGCCTGCGCGCCACCGACATCGTGGTGCCGGCCGATTTTTCCTCGGCCGCGTTCTACCTGGTCGCCGCCAGCATCATTCCCGGTTCCGAGCTGCGCCTGAAGCAGGTCGGCCTGAACCCGCGCCGCACCGGCCTGCTGCACGCGCTGCGCCTGATGGGGGCAGACATCACCGAAGAGAATCCGGCCGAGCAGGGCGGTGAGCCGGTGGCCGATCTGGTGGTGCGCTACGCCCCCCTGAAGGGCGCGCGTATTCCCGAAGCACTGGTGCCGGACATGATCGACGAGTTCCCGGCGTTGTTCGTGGCCGCCGCCGCTGCCGAGGGCCAGACCGTGGTCAGCGGCGCGGCCGAACTGCGGGTGAAGGAATCCGATCGTCTTGCCGCGATGGCCACTGGCCTGCGCGCGCTGGGCATGCAGGTGGACGAGACCGAAGACGGCGCCACCCTGCACGGCGGCGTGCGCCTGGGCAGCGGCACCATTGAAAGCCACGGTGATCATCGCATCGCCATGGCGTTTGCCATTGCTGGACAGATCAGTGAGGGCGAAGTGCGCATCAACGACATCGCCAACGTCGCCACCTCCTTCCCGGACTTCGACGGCCTGGCCCGCAGCGCCGGGTTCAACCTGGCCTGAGCGGCATCGCGAGCGCCGGGCCATGCCCGGCGGATCGCATTGCCCGGTAGGTGCCAACCTGGGTTGGCACGCCTCTCCAGATAAAAGGACGGAGGCCGAAGCCTCCGTCTAAACATCACGAACCCCTCGTCCGCGATCAACGCTGCTCGGTACGGAAATCCACCGGGACCCGCACCACACTGGCCACTGCACGGCCCTCATGCATCGCCGGCTGGAACTTCCAGTTCTGCACGGCGCTCAGCACCGCGCGATCCAGGTCACGGCTGCGCTCGCCGGTGCGCGAAACGATCGCTGCACGGGTGACCTGGCCGCGGGTATCGACATTCAGGCTGGCGATCACGCTGCCCTGGACGCCATTGCGCAGTGCGGCGGCGGGATAGGTCGGCTTGATGTTGCCCGCCAGCGGACGTGCCTCGCGATTGCGCACGGCAGGAGCGGGGTGGCGCGGGTCGCTGGCCGGCGCGGCCTTGCGGGCGGCAGGCGCCTGCGTGTCGGCCACCGGCGCCTGTTCGGGGGCGGGCAGCATGCGCTCGCCGACCGGTGCAGGTGCCACGTCTTCCGGGTTCGCGTGACGCAGCCAGAGCAGGGCGGCGGCAAACATCGCCACGATCAGCGCGATCCACATCCAGGGCGACGTGGACCTGTGCTGCGGGCCGGATTCCTGCTGCAGCTGCGGCGAGTGAAGGTCTTCGTGGGTGGTGGCGGTCATCGCAAACTCCTTCCGTCAATGGACGACGGGCAGAGTGTTGCGCGGGGCGGCGGCGACAAGTGTCAGCGTTGCGTCAACGTCACCGGCAGGGTTCAGTTTGCCTGCCGGGAAACGTTCAGTTACTGGGTCTTGAAGTCGAACGGCACTTCAATGCTGCCCGGTACGGGCTGGCCGTTGCTCTGCGCCGGGGTGAAGCGCCAGCGCCGCACGGCATCGGTCGCGGCGCGGTCGAGCTCGCGTGAGCCGCTGCGCTGGATCACGGTGGCATTGTTCGGATAGCCGGTGGCATCCACGTCCACGCGTACCACCACGCTGCCCGTCTCGCCCGCGCGTAGGGCGGCTGCCGGGTAGGTCGGCGGCGGCGACTGGCCGGCAATCGGCATCGGCTGGCTGTTGCCGGTGCTGGCTGGCGCAGGGGTCGGCGCGGCCGGGGCCGGTTCAGCGATGGGCGCCGGCGGCGGCGGGGCGGTTTCGACCAGCTTCGGGGCGTCTTCCTCGACCGGGGCCGGCTTGGCATCAGGCATGTCGCTGGAACCGGCAGCCGCCGCCAGCGGTTCGGGCAGCGGCTCGACCTGCGCGGTCTCCTGCGGGGTCTGCGCGGCCGGGTCGGCGCGGAAGAACTCCTTGTCGCGACCGGTCAACCACACCAGTACGAACAGCAGCACGCCCACGCCGAAGGCGATGCCGGCGATCTTCAGGGCGTTGCGCGGGATATGCACAGTGAACGACTTGGAGGACGACGAGCGGGGTGCAGACATGGACCGGACCAGTACGGAATGGCTCGATTCTGCCACGGCGGGAATGAACCGGGCGGCAGAAATCCGTATAACAGGCGATAATCCCGTTCCTGACACCCACCACGACACCTGCCATGCTTGATCCAGCCCTGCTCCGCCACCAGCCCGCCGACCTCGCTGAACGCCTGCGCACCAGCCGCGGCTTCGAGCTCGACGTGTCTGCCCTGGAGGCCCTGGAGGCGGATCGCAAGCGCATCCAGGTGCGGACCCAGGAACTGCAGAGCCTGCGCAACAGCCGCTCCAAGGCCATCGGCCAGGCCAAGGCCAAGGGCGAGGACGTCTCGGCGATCATGGCCGAGGTCGCTGCCTTCGCCGACGAGTTGAAGGCCTCGGAAGTGGCGCTGGACGAGCTGCGCGAGAAGATCGAAGCGATCTCGATGGGCATTCCGAACCTGCCGGCCGATGACGTGCCGGCCGGTGCCGACGAGAACGACAACGTCGAGCAGGCGCGCTGGGGTACCCCGCGCCAGTTCGATTTCAAGGTGCTCGACCACGTCGAACTGGGCGCCCGCAACGGCTGGCTGGACGGCGAGA
This sequence comes from Stenotrophomonas sp. YJH_SMC_10, assembly GCF_059371555.1. Lineage (NCBI taxonomy): Bacteria > Pseudomonadati > Pseudomonadota > Gammaproteobacteria > Lysobacterales > Lysobacteraceae > Stenotrophomonas > Stenotrophomonas sp. YJH_SMC_10. The sequence goes on from NZ_JCAFUS010000001.1 coordinate 540,336, forward strand.
CCGCGGCCAAGCTGTCCGGTTCGCGCTTCACCGTCCTGCGCGGCCCGATCGCGCGCCTGCACCGCGCCCTGGCCCAGTTCATGGTCGACCTGCACACCGGCGAGCACGGCTACGAGGAAACCAACGTGCCGCTGCTGGTCAACGCCGATTCGCTGCGCGGCACCAGCCAGCTGCCGAAATTCGAGGACGACCTGTTCAAGACCGCCGTGGGCGACTCCACGCGGTACCTGATCCCGACCTCGGAAGTGCCGCTGACCAACATCGTGCGCGACGAGATCGTGGACGCCGAGCGCCTGCCGCTGCGCATGACCGCCCACTCGATGTGCTTCCGTGCCGAGGCTGGCAGCGGTGGCCGCGACGTGCGCGGCATGATCCGCCAGCACCAATTCGAGAAGGTCGAGCTGGTCTCGATCAGCCGCCCGGAAGACAGCGACGCCGAACACCAGCGCATGACCCGCTGCGCCGAGGTGGTGCTGGAAAAGCTGGGCCTGCCGTACCGCAAGGTGCTGCTGTGCACCGGTGACATGGGCTTCTCGGCAGTGAAGACCTACGACCTGGAAGTCTGGCTGCCGTCGCAGGAAACCTACCGCGAGATTTCCTCGTGCTCGAACTGTGGCGATTTCCAGGCCCGCCGCATGCAGGCGCGCTGGCGCAACCCGGCCACCGGCAAGCCGGAGCTGGTGCACACGCTGAACGGCTCGGGCGTGGCCGTTGGCCGCGCGATGATCGCAGTGATGGAGAACTACCAGAATGCCGACGGCAGCATCACCGTGCCGGAAGCCCTGCGCCCGTACATGGGCGGCCTGGAAACCATCGCCTGATTCCCTGACCGGGTAGGTGGCATGCTTGCATGGCACCGCACCACGCAGGGCGTGGATCTACTGGAGGATGTTGCACGCGCCCGGCATGAATTCGCCGATGCCACAGTAGATCCACGCCATGCGTGGATGAACCACCGTGATCACTCCACAGCGCGCAGCTTCTCCAGCGGTACCCATCCCGGTTCGCCGGTCTCCGGCACGCACCACGCCCAGCCATTGAGCGTGCGCATCCCGCGCAGCACCTGCCCTGGATCCACATCCAGCTCCCGCGCGCAGTAATCTTGCGTGGCAAACGCGCCACCCTGCGCATCGCGACCGATCACCGGCGCCGGCACGAAACCGGGCTGCTGCCCCTCGGCCTCGCACAGGAACCAGTCGTCCCAGCCCTCCGGGCCTTCATAGCGTTCGCCCACCACCAGCGCCTGGCCGCGGCGCAGGATGATCGGATGCGGAAATTCGCTGCGGTGCGCAGCCGTCACGATGTAATCCATCGCCCCAGCCTAACGTTCTGGTGAGCGCCGCGCATGGCACGGATTCCACGCACGCGTGCAGCAGATCCACGCCATGCGTGGATGGCGCAGACCCCAGGCCGGACGCCACAAGAAAACGGCCCCGCAGAGCGGGGCCGCCAGGGTGGGCCGGGATGGGGGAGGGGATCCCGGCCCGCGTTCAGCGCCCAGACGAGGAGAGAGGGGCGCCGAACGTTGGAACGCGTTACGCAGCGACGGCTTCGGCCGCTTCGTGCGACGGCAGTGCTGCCAGCGCACCGGCGATGGCGTCTTCACGGTGCTGCGGCGAGTAGGCGATGCCCTCGGCGCGCACGAACTCGACCTCGTTGATGCCCATGAAGGCGAACACCTGGCGCAGGAACGGCTCCTGGAAGTCGGCCGGCGAGTCGGTGTAGATGCCGCCGCGGCTGCTGGCGATGATCACCCGCTTGCCACCAGCCAGGCCCACCGGGCCGTTCTCGGTGTACTTGAAGGTACGGCCGGCCACGGCCACGCGGTCGATCCAGGCCTTCAGCGTGGACGGGATGCTGAAGTTGTACATCGGCGCGCCGATCACCACGATGTCGGCCTCCAGGAACTGCTGCATCACCTGTTCAGCATCGGTCGCCTCGGCGGCGTCGGTCTTGGCCAGCGAGCTGCTGCGCAGGTGCGGTACCGGATTGGCGTCAAGATCGCGATAATCGACCTGCAGGCCATCGATCTGGCCGGTGAAGCGGGCGACCACGGCCGCCGACAGCTGGCGCGAGACGGAGTTGTCGCCAAGCACGCTGGCGTCGAGATGCAGAAGCTTCATGGCAGTCACCTATGTTCTGGGAGGAAGGGGCGGGGGTGCCCCGCCGACGGAGAGAACGATAGGTTGTTGCAAAGGCGGAATAAAGGTGGTTGAATGCCACGTATTGTTCTAGATATGGAACTCGGGCATGCATGACCTGAATGATCTGTACTACTTCGCGATGGTGGTCGACCACGGCGGATTCGCCGCTGCCGAGCGCGCGCTGGGTATTCCCAAGTCGCGACTGAGCCGCCGCATCAGCCAGCTGGAAACCGACCTGGGCGTGCGCCTGCTGCAGCGCTCCACGCGCCGTTTCGCGGTCACCGACGTCGGCACCAGCGTGCACCGCCATGCACAGACGATGCTGGCCGAGGCCCAGGCTGCCCGCGAAGTGGTGGACCGCCTCAGTGCGGAACCGCGCGGCGTGGTGCGCGCCAGCGTGCCGGTGTCACTGGCGCAGATGCAGCTGCCCAAGCTGCTGCCCAAGTTCCTGGAGCAGTACCCGAAGGTGCGGCTGCAGCTGAACATCAGCAACCGCCGCGTGGACATCATCAATGAAGGCTACGACGTGGCCCTGCGCGTGCGTTCGCGCCTGGACGATGACGGCAGCCTGGTGATGCGCAGCTTCGGCCAGGTGCAGGAATTGCTGGTGGCCAGCCCGAAGTACCTGGACCGCGCCGGCCGCCCCAAGGACCCGGAAGAGCTGACCCAGCACGTCACCCTCAGCATCAGCGAAGACGAAGCCCGCCAGCGCTGGGAGCTGCATGGCCCGGAAGGCGAAGTGCGCCGGGTCGACCTGCAGCCGCGCGTGGCCGGCTTCGACTTCCCGCTGCTGCAGAGCATGGTGAAGGACGGTTTCGGCATCACCATGCTGCCGGAAACCGTGTGCGCCGACGCGGTGCGCAACGGCGAGCTGGAAGTGGTGCTTCCGGACTGGTCGCTGCCGCAGGGCGTATGCCACGCCGTGTTCGCCTCGCGCCGCGGCCTGCTGCCGGCGGTGCGCGTGTTCATCGACTTCCTGGCCGAGCATCTGCCGCCGCAGCTGGAGGCCTCGCGCCTGGATTGCGGCGGCGCCTGTGAAAAGGCCAAGGAGCGGATCAAGGCCAGTGCACTGGGTGCTCTGGCGGTGGATGCCGGCTGAGAGAGCTGAACGGTAGCGCCGGGCCATGCCCGGCGTTGCTGTTTTCCAGCTGATCAGTTCCGGCCGAACAGCCGGTCCCAGAAACTGCGGCGTCGCGCTCCGGCCGGTGGCGGTTCGGCCGCAACGACGGGTGCTTCCAGCACCGCCATCAACTCTGCGCTGCGCGGCTTCTTCAGGAAGCGCGCATAGTCCAGATAGCTGGTCACCTTGCTCATGTGCAGGCGCTCGGGCATCGCCGGCAATGCGCCGCCCTGTAGCAGCACCCGCAATGCCTGCGGGCGGTCCAGGCGGATCGCCTCGTACAGGGCGGTGCCGCCGCAGCCCGGTTCGATCTGGTTGGCGCGCTGCGGCGCATCCTTCAGCAGGTCCTGCAATGCCTCCGTGTCGTCTCGTTCGACGGCGGCCACCAGTCGTGCCAGCGCCTCGGCTTCTGCAGCTGGCAGGTTGTCGCGATAGGCCTGGTCGGCAATCTCGCGCTCGTCGCGCCCATCGCCACCCTCGATGCACAGGAAATCGGTGACCAGGGCGACCGGAATGCCGGACGTATCCAGCGCCCAGTAGCTGGGATACACACCGTCGCCCCAGCCGCTGGTGAAGACCACCAGGCCGTGCGGCGAGTCCTCCCCCCAGGGGCGGTACTCGGCGCCTTCGTCCAGGCCATCGTGGTCGATCAGTGCATCCGACCATTCACTCTCTTCGTCGCCATCGGCCTGTTCGATCAGGGCCAGCAGCGCCTGCTGGGTGTCGGTATCCATGAAACAACCGATGCCGGCGTCGACCGGGTAGCCGATGAAGCTGTCCTCATCCAGGCCGGTCAGGTCCTGCGTGGTCCAGCGCGCCATCTGCCAGTGCAGGGCAGACGCAGTGAGGGCTTCGCGGGGCTTGAACCAGACCACGGCCAGCGCCGGGCGGCCGCTGTGCACGATGATTTCGACCGGGTGCCGGCCCAGCGGGGCGGTGTAGTCGGCCAGCGCAGGCGCCTCGGCCTGGACCAGCGGATCGCAGACCACCAGCTGCCCGCTGCTGACCGGCAGGTGCCCGGCGAAGGTGCGGTGCAGGGCCACAGCGGCCAGCTGGGTATCGTCCAGCAGGCAGGTGCGCAGGTTGGCCAGATCGAGATGGGCCATGGCGGCTCCGGGTGCGGTGAAGGCCCCCACCGTGCCGGATGCGAAGGGCAGGGGCAAGGTGGTCTTGGGCAAACGCCCTTCACGTGCGAGAATACGCCGCTGCCCGGGCGACCGGGACCCGATTGGAGAGATGGCCGAGCGGTTTAAGGCACCGGTCTTGAAAACCGGCGAAGGGTTAAACCTTCCGTGGGTTCGAATCCCACTCTCTCCGCCAATTTCAAAAAGCTCCTGGGGATAGGAGCTTTTTCGTTTCTGCGCAATCTGCTGCCGAACCCAGCCTTGCAGCTCGGATTGCATTCACAGTGCCCGCGACCAATGCGAATGGAGCGCGGAAAGCGGCTGGCCCTGATCTTGCCGTGTTGGGTGCACAAGCGGGCGCCGCGCGTTTCAATCGCTCGTAGATCGAAGAAATTTCTCTGGCTGGCGCGTTCGAATGACCCGTTCGCCTGGCCGAAGAACGGGGGCTGCCGGCTGTCTCCCGGAATGTCGGCCGCGCTTGCGACGCTTGGGTCTGCATGCGGTGGTTCGAGCTGGGCGATCCGACTGACTACAACCAATGGCACGGGCACTGCCTGTTGGCGTTTCGTAGCGTGAAAGCGCTTTCGCCATTGGATCTATTGAATGAATGCATGGGTGCTGCGCACTGTTCTTCTTTGTTTTCCACTGCAAGCCATTGCTGGCAGTGGTACTGAAAAGCCCGATCCGTCACGAGTGATAGTATTGGGCGTCGACCATGCAGCTCAATTGGTTTCATCCAATGACAGTCCGGCAATGCTGGCGGCCTTCTTGGATCGTGCGCAACCCGACGCGATCTGTATCGAGCGGTCTCCGGAGGCCTTTGCTCGGAACGACTACTACGAATTCACCTATGAAGTTCAGGATGTGATCGTGCCCTTCGCCCGCGCCAGGGGCGTGGATCTGTGCCCAATAGACTGGGCGCCTCCGTCAGAAGACGCCAAGCTTGGCTTTGGCACCGATCTGGAAGCAATTCCGCAGGTGCGCCCTGATCAGGGTTTTCAGGGCTTCCTGTCATTCCCACGCCCGGCACAGCTGAACAGAGATATTTTCCACGCGGATACCGAGGTTAACCTTGCCAAGGTTACCCAGTGGGCTGTGACCCCCTCAAAGCGAGCAAAAGATGACCTGCCACGTCGCTTATACCTCTATCGAACCTACTTGCAGGCGAAGAGAGTGGCCGCAGCTGCGAAGGCGCGGCCTGGTGGCACCATCGTTGTAGTTGTCGGCGAGTTCCACAAGCGTGATATGGAAGCCGTTCTTTCTGACGATGACAGCATTCTTCTGGTACAGCCCACTGCCATCGGTAGACCGAGCGATGCCCAACGGGCTGCGGCGAATCGCGATGCGTACCGGTATGCAATCGCCAGCTTCAATCTACTGGGCGTTCAGGCCGGCACCGGGAATATCAACTACGCGTTTGTTGATGAAGCGGTAGCAGCGCTGGCGCAGAGCACGCCAAGCGCCGAGGTTGATCTGTATCGCACCAGGCTGGATCTGCTCCGTAAACGCATAACCTCAGAGCAAGCCGTCGAGCGATACAGAACGATCGCAACGGCTGCTGGAGATGCGCGTTTCAGCTGGACAGGCGTGAGTGACAACCAGCGTGTCGATTCCTATTTCGATCCCTTCGGTAATCTGAGTGTGAGGCAAAGAGCACTTCTTGAAGCTGCTCGAGAGCTTGGCGGTAGCACGCGCATGGTTGAGGCCGAGGCGATCGCTGGCACGATTGCCAACGAGCTTGACCCAGCTAAGTCGCGCCAATTCCAAGCGTACTTTGAGCGTTACATCAGATCTGGACGCTAGAAGCGCGGATGCTCGAGAACGACAACTGGAGGCGTCTTCCATGACACCACAACTGCCAGAACAAATGAACGCATCGTGGTCTCCTTATGCTGACCAACGCCCCGATCCACTCAGGGCGTGAATTACTGGGCGGCGAGGAAACCCGCGGCCTCAGCCACGCCGCCCACCCTTCGGCTTGTTATGGCACAACGGATAACTCGAGCACGACCGGAAGGCCCCGTGCGGCCCATTGCGGTCCACGAACACGCCCACCTTGCACACCGGGCAGCGCTCTTCGTGGATGGCCGCGCCTGAAATCGCGGTCACTTCCACTGCTCCATCCTTCACCAGCTCATCCAGGAACGGCGAGTGCCTGCCCTGCAGGGTGAACATCGCGACCGACCGCCGCGCACGCGTCAGTGCGACATAGAACAGGCGCCGTTCTTCGCTCAGTGGATAGGTATCCCCGTCCGGCATTGCCAGCGAAAGCACCGGGTCATCCGCGCGCAGGCTCGGGAAGCTGCGGTTGATCATGCCCGGCAGGATCACGTAGTCCGCCTCGCGCCCTTTCGATCGATGGACGGTCAGGAACTCGACGTCCATCGTGCTGCCGAAGGCGGTCTTCCAATCCGAAGGCATCGCGCTGCGGTCCGCGCGATACCGCCCCAGAACGAATACAGTCACGCGCCCGTTGCGGCCCTGCGGCATTGCACCTGACAGCAGTTGCTGGTGCAGCGTCGCAAGGTATTGGCGAACACCATCCTGCACCTCCTCACGCCGGTTCATCTGGAACGCCTGCAGCACCGGACCCATTGCCGGCGCAGCAGAACGGACCTTCTTGCCGATCTGCGCGGGGTTGCGGCTGATGAAACGGCTGGAAACATCACACAGTGCCTGCGGGCAGCGGAACGTCTGCTCGAGTTTCAGCACCTGGCCATGCCCCATCCATTCGCGGAATCCGGTCATCACCGAAACGTCGGCACCAGCGAAGCGATTGATCGACTGCCAGTCATCGCCCACCGCAAACAGATGGCGGCCCGGTTGGCTGACCAGCGCACGGCAGAGGCGCGCACGGGCGCGCGAGGCATCCTGGAATTCGTCGGCCATCACCAGATCGTAGGGTGATTCATAGTGGCCCTGTTCCAGCAGCCCGGCGGCCATGTTGAGCATGTCTTCGAAATCGATGCTGCGCTCGTCAGCCAGTGCATCGTCCCAAGCCTGGAAAACCGGACCGGCGATCTCCAGGAAACGCCGGTAGCGTTCCTTGAACTGATCCTCAGGCATCTGCCGCAGGCGTGCGGCCATGTCATCCAGCGTCAGGCAGTTGCTCTTGGCATGCGCAATGAAGGTGCGCATCAGGCCAATCAGGTCTGCATCCGGCATCGGCTTGGTGCCCTGGTCAGGCAGCTCGCGGTCCGGGTTCGGGTCGAGTTCGACACCAGACGCACCCAGCCGCTCCGCAAGATCCTGCAGCGCATGTCCACTGCGCAGGCCAAACGAGGTCGTCTCGACCAGGGCAGTGCCGCGCGCCATATGCTGCTGGCGCTTCCAGTGCATCCCTTCGCTGTAATCGGCAAAGTGCGGCGGCGGCTGGCCATCGGCATCCAGCGCGAAGTGCTCGTGATACAGCCGGGCGTCCGGGTAGTAGAAGTCCGGACGATACTGGCGGTGGGTGTCTGTCGCGGTATCGAACTCGTAGCGGCGCTCGTAGTCATACGCCACGCCGTTGTAGAACAGCCAGTCGGCGATGACGCACTCTTCCAGGCTCTTCACCCGCTCGCCCTGCAGGGTACGCATGTAGGGCGCACCATCGCGGTCGTAGCCATCGGCCATCATGTCGGCACCCAACGGCGGCAGATCGCGTCCGAACACCAGGCGGAACATGTCCCACTGGGTGCGGAAGTGGGTCGAGCGGTCCTTCAGGTCGTCCACCAGTTCAGCCAGCTTGTTGAAGCCCAGCGTCGCGTCGATCGCCCATTCCGGGATATCAGGCTTGCGTCCCGTGGCTTTGGCGATGATGGCCAGGCCGAGGGCGTGGAAGGTCCGCGCCTCGACCACGATGTCGCCCATGCCGAGCCGATCGAAGCATCGTCGCGCGCGCTCCTCCAGTTCGTTCGCGGCGTCCTTGTTGAAAGCGAGCATCACGATCCGTTCGGGCTCCACGAAGCCGCGATCGATGGCATAGGCGGCCTTGGCGACCATCGTAGAGGTCTTGCCAGAGCCGGCTGCGGCCACGACCTGCACCCGGTTGTCGAAGCAGATGACGGCGCGGGCCTGTTCCTCGGTCAGTGGCCTGCTCTCGACCCGGTCCAGGAAGGGCTTGGCCAGCCCCAGTTCGCGGGTCGCCATTGCCTCATTCGCGTCCGCCCACAGGGCGGGCCAATCCAGCTGCCAGTCGTGCAGCGCGTCGAGCGCCATGCGGTGGCCGGGCGCGTGCAGGTCGTCGTGCACCTCCTCGTCGAGGAACAGCTGCTCCAGCTCGGCGGGCGGCAGGGGCAGGGTGGGGCGGTCGGCCAGCAACGCCTGCTGCTGTTCGTGGGTGATCCAGCGGCGTCCGGTGGTGCCTCGGTCGGTAAGCGTGTCTGCCTCGGCCAGCCACGCCTGGATCTGCGCCAGAACGCGCTCAAACAGTGCCTTGCGCCCCCTCCTGGAGCGCGCGAAAAGCACATGCTGCACGGCAGCCGCAAGCCGGGAGCCCTGGCTGTTGGGCAGCCCATCCACGGACAGTGCTTCACCGCGCTCGGTCGTCAGTTCGACCCGGGACCAGAGCACGCCGCGAACGACCCGCACGCTGTGTTCGTTCGCCACATGCAGGTGGTAGTGCCTGCCGTCGATCAAAAGCGCGAGCTGTTCGCCATCCAGCCGCAACTGCCAGTCCGGCGAGCGGGTCACACGCTGGCCCCAGCCCGAGGGGCGCCATTCCATAGACATCCAGATACTGCCCTGCGTACGTCACCGGGCGTAAAGTGCCCTTGCCGCCCCATGATAAGGCGGCTTGGCATGGCGCGCTGGGTCTCCGGTCACTCGCGCACGCGCGCCAGCGATGGCATTGCACCCCCGCCGGCGCGGCAGGCGTCAGGCGTTCACATCCACGACAATGCGGCCGCGCACCTTGCCGGGGATGATCTGCTCATAGACATCCAGCACCTCGGCGAGGCCGATCTGCTGCACGGTGCTTTCCAGCTTCTGCGGGTCCAGTTCGGTTGCGAGCCGATCCCAGGCGCGCTGGCGAACCTCTTGTGGGGCATTCACCGAATCCACGCCCGCAAGGGTCACATTGCGCAGGATGAAGGGCAGCACCGAGCCGTGCAGTGCATCGCTCTGGGCCAGGCCACAGGCGGCCACGGCACCCCGGTACTTCGTTTCGGCGATGGCATTGACCAGCGTTGGGCCGCCGGCCACATCCACCACGCCGGCCCATCGCTCGGCACTCACCGGCCGCTCGCGCGGCTCCGAAAGCTGCGCACGATCGATGATCTCGGCCGCACCCAGGTTGTGCAGATACTCGGCATGCTCCGGCCGCCCGGTGGCGGCCACCACGCGGTAACCCAGCTTCGACAGGATCGCCACCGCGATCGAGCCGACGCCACCGTTGGCACCGGTGACCAGCACATCGCCCTGTGCAGGCGTCACCCCGGCATGTTCCAGGGCCAGCACGCACAGCATCGCGGTGTAGCCAGCGGTGCCGATGGCCATTGCATCGCGGGTGCTCAAGTTGTCGGGAATCCGGTTGAGCCATTCGCCGCGCACCCGGGCGCGCTGGGCCAGGCCGCCGTGGTGGCCCATGCTCAGGTCCCAGCCATTGAGCACGACGCGGTCGCCTGGCTTGAAGTCGGCCCTGCTGGATTCCAGCACCACGCCTGCCAGATCGATGCCGGGAATGAGCGGGAACGTCCGGATGACCGGACTCTTGCCGGTGAGGGCAAGCGCATCCTTGTAGTTGAGCGTGGAGTACTCGACCTGTACCAGGACGTCGCCGTCCATCAGGTCGGCCTCGTCGAAATCGACCAGCTCGGTCGAGAGCTGGTTGTTCGTCTTGCGGGTGAGCAGTGCTTTGAACGTCATGGATGGCCTCACATTCATGGGATGGGGCCATGCTAGGCTCGCGCTTCTATCGCAACAAGAACGACGATTTTCCGTAGGTACTATGGTTTTCCGGAGTATGCATGCGTAGCAAACGGTGGGACGGCAAGAGCGGTTGCGCGGTGGAAGTCACGCTGTCGGTGATCGGCGGCGTGTGGAAGCCGATCATTCTTTTTCACCTGATGACCGGCAAGCGGCGTTTCATGGAACTGACGCGGCGGGTGCCCAATGCCACCCAGTCCATGCTCACCAGCCAGCTGCGTGAACTGGAAGCCGATGGCGTGGTGATCCGCCACGTTTACCCGGAAGTGCCGCCGAAAGTGGAATACGAGCTGTCCGAGTTCGGCCGCACGCTGGCGCCGGTGCTGCTGGCGATGCGCGAGTGGGGCGAGACCTACCGCGGCTATCAGAGCACCCAAGGCGATAGCTGAAGGCTGCGCAGCGTTGCGCTTGCCGCATGTGGGTTTCGCGAATGCTCACCGCTACCGGCGGGGGTCTTTGGCACCGGGAGCGCGCGTGTCGCTTACGGCTGGCCAGGGCGTCCGGCAAGTGCGCGTCGACCGGAGTCATCGGTTGGCGAAGAACGCCAGTCAATGGACAACTCGACATCCACTGACGCAACCAACGTAGCAACGTGATCGATCAGGATTTTCCTGCTTTCCACCGTCGGTTCAGGCGGTAACCATGGCCGCGCCAAGGCATTCGCCGTGGCCGGGATTGGCGTCCTGAACTTACATGATGTGCGGCGTCACGGTTGCAGCCAGAGTTGCAACCGTGACAATGCATCGCCTGCCAGTTCATGGTGGACGGTGCGTGGGGATCTCTCGATCCGCCGGCTTCTTGCATCATGTATCCGGCACGCCAACCCGCACCGTCCGCCACCTTGCATCTGCAGGTGGCCACATCGTGAGGTTGCCGTCATGCCCGAACGTCTTCCCGACCATCCCCGCCTGCATGCGCTGCTGGGCGCCGCCGTGCGCGATCTTCCCGCTGCGTTGGCCGAAACGCTGGAGGACGCGCTCCGCGAATCCGCCGAGTTCGTCACGCCATCGGCATTCTTTGCACACCTGGCGGGCCACGGCAGGAACCTGCGCGCTGATGGCGAGGCCTGGAGTGAAATGCACTTGAGCCCTGGCCGCGCCTTCGACATGGCCCTGGCGACCCGCAGCATTTCGGGCATCACGGCGTTGACTGCGGTGCTGCACGCTGCGCATGTGGCGCGGGAGAGCGACGATCCCGCCTGCTGTCCCTCCGCAGCCGTGGTCGAGGGCCTGTTCAACGCCTGCCAGGTGCTGTCACTTCAGGTGGAGCGCTGCCTGGTTCCATGAAGGGCTGCGATGCGGTTCCTGTTCCGTTGACGCCCGGTTCCCTATAGTGGCGCTGGAACCCTGCAATGGAATGCCCATGCACGTGATGACCCCCGGCCGTTGCCTGACGCTTGCACTTGCCGTCGCGGTGAGTGCCGGCGCGTGTGCGCGGGCGCCGTCCACCGAACACGAAAGGAATCCCGCCATGTCCGGCGCCCCACAGACCGGCCGCACGATCAACGGCCACACCTATACCGATGCGCCCGTGGACGTGAAGCTCGGGCCGAACACCTTCCGCATCCCGGCCAACTACCTGGACAGCCAGATCGCACCGTGGCCCGGCGAGGGCGTGACGCTGGTCATCGAGTGGCCGGATATGACGCCGACACCGCCGGGTGCGCGGGCCAATCCGCGTACGAATGATTTCCGGAAGGAGATTCCCATCCGGATCAACTACGTTGATCGCGTTCCCGTTGAAACACTGCTTTCAAGGCTGTCGTCAAATGAAGCCATCACGGAGGAGGGCTCTGTGGAAAGGGAGGATCCCAGGGACCGTCTCGATCAACGCGTTGCACAGCCGGAGACCTTGGGCCTGACGCCCTATGCAATCGATGAAGCGAAGATGGTGGTGTACGCGAAGAAGTATGAGGCGCGTTACGGAAAGCCGCCTGTGCGCAATCCCGCCTACGAAAGAGACTGGTACATCGCACGCCAGGGCGACGGCCGGATCAGTTCATTCATCAAATGTGACGGCGAGGAATTCCGACGCGACGGCGTGCGGCTGGAGGGGCGCGAGGTGATCAGTGAGCCAGGGGAAGTGGCCGCGGGCTGCGTTCATTACTTCGTGGACATCGACAACAAGCTATCCGTCAGCCTGGACTACAAGAGAGCGTTTCTGAAGGACTGGAAGCGCATGGAAGAGGCCGTCAGGGACGTCATCGCGCGCACCCGGTCCAAGTGATCGGTGATTCAAGGAAGAAGAGGGGCAGGGTATGAGTGGATTGACCGAACGCGATTTGAGCGTCCTTGGCAGCTATGCCAGAGACGGCAACCGCGAGCTTTACTGGAACTACCTGTCGCAACTGCCGGGAGCCGATGGATACGGGACACTGGCACTGGGTGTTGTACGCAATGACAGCCTGCCGGGACGCGTCGCGAACGCGTATGCACAAAGCTACGCAAAGACCCAGCAGGACGAGGGATCCCGGTTTTCAAATGCACAGTTGACGGAGCGGCAATGGGAGTCCTTTGGGCAGACCCTGCTCGAAAGAGATCTTGAGTTGCGGCAGCAGTGGATGAACGAGCGCCGTCCAGACCTGGCACTGAATCTCCCCGGCAAGGACGTGATGCTGGCTCACGACCGCGCCTTTGAACGGCATGAACTCGATCCCAACTGCTGGACGCCGCGCGTGTTGCTGCAGGCAGCTGAGCAGAAGAGCGGCCCCGAGAAGCTGGAACAGCTCTGGACCAACATGCTCAACAACGACTATGCCGGAGGCCCGCGCGTAGGCAACACCAGCGTCGATGCCATCAGCCAGATGGGATGGGCGAAGGGCGGGCAGTACCTGACCCGGTTGAGCGTGCTGGAAGCCACCCAGGCACTGGAAGGGCGCTCAGCAGTCGATCCGAACGTCATCGGTGGCAACAGCTACTACGCGATGTACTTCGAAGCGGACAGGAAATGGGCCAGTGTCAGCGCGGGTGGTGGCCACATGTCGATGCGTGAGATCACCGATCCGGCCCGCATCGCCGAGCTCAACGACGCGCGCGAGGTTCGTCTGGAGCGCCAGGAAAAACGCACCCAGTTCCACCCGGACGACCCGTACCGGACCATCACCCGCAGCCCGCTGACCGCAGCCGTGGACGACGTGCCGGATCCCTCGCAGGCACCGACCCGCCTGGCCGACATTGGTCCGGGCCACCGCGACTACGCACTGATGCAACAGGTGCGCGAAGGCGTGGCCGCGATCGATGCCGGCGCCGGGCGTACCCACGACGAGAACAGTGAGCGCCTCGTAGCGAGCGTGATGGCATTGGCCCGTCGCAACCAGCTTGAACGGGCCGACCACGTCCTGCTGAGCGCGCAGACCGCCGAGCATCCGGCCGGCCGCAACGTGTTCGTGGTGCAGGGCGAGATGAGCGATCCCGCGCATCTGCGAGCCGTCATGCCTACGGACACGGCAGTGCAGACGCCGGTCGAACACTCGCTGCGGCAGATCGAGGCCGCCAGCCTGGAGCGACAGCAGGCGACCATGCAGCGCCAGCAGGACAACGACGTCCACGCGCGTGACAACCCTGCGATGCGGATGGGCTGAGGTTACGCAGCAGAGCCGCGCGGACGCCCGGCTCTGCTGGAAGGCCTTCTCAGAAGCGGTAGGCCGCCTGCACATACACCCGCCGCGGCTCGCCTGGGAAGTGCCCATTGCGTTCGATGAAGCCACTGGCTGCGTACACCTTGTCGAACAGGTTCTTGACGTTGGCCTGGAACTGCCACTGCTTCCACGTGGTCTTCCAGCTGATGTCGAATACCGTGTATGCCTTGACCGCCTGCCCGTCCAGGCTGACACGCTCACCCACATGGTCGGCGCCGAATCCGATAGCCGAGTTGATCGACGGCAGGTCGTAGCGTGTCCACAGGCCGAGCTTGTTGCGTGGCGCATTCGCGAAGCGGTCGCCGGAGGCATTGGTGATGCCGTTCGGTCCGGCATCCTTCACCCGTGCGTCGTTGTAGGCGTAGGTCAGATTCACCACCCAGCGCTCGGTCACGTCGGCCAGCAGGTCCAGTTCCATGCCCGTACTGCGTACCAGGCCCAGCGCGGCCAGCTGGTTCACGCCGTCCCGTACTTCACCGGTGGCCTGCACGATGTTGCTGCGGTCGATGCGGTAGGCCGCCATGTTCAGGGTCACACGGTCGGCCAGCAGCGATTTCATGCCGATTTCCCATTGCCTGCTGCGCTCAGCGTCGAAGGGCCCACCGGCCGCCGGATTCTGGTTGGCGGCACTCTGCGGCACGAAGCCGCTGGCGACGTTGGCGTACAGGTTCACGCCGTCCCGGGCGGTAAAGGTGCTGCCCAGGCGCCAGCTGAGCGCGTTGCCATCCACGCTGTTGCCACCCATGCGGTCTTCATCCTTGAAACCATCCCAGCGCAGCCCGGCCAGCACGTGCCAGCGCGTGCCCAGGGCCAGCTCATCCTGCAGGTAGCCGCCGTAGCGCTTGCTGCGGGTGGCGGTGCTGCGCCAAGGCAGGGCGGCCAGGTTGTAGTCGTGCCAGGTGCTCGCGCCATAGACCGGGTTGAACAGATCGATGCCGCGCACCGGGCCGGCGCCGCGTGCCAGGTCGGCACTGTTGGCGGTCTGCGCGGTGAAGTCGGCGTCAAGCTGGTAGACGTCGGCGCCGAACAGCACCTTGTGTTCGATACGGCCGGTGTTGATCCGCCATACGGCATTGCCGCTGGCGGTGAAGGCCTCGTTGTCGCGGATCTGGTTGCGCAGCTGGCGCGTCATCCATTCGGCTACGCCGTCGCGGTCACGATCGATCAGGCCCATCGGTTCGTGGTACATCTGGTGCTCGTTGTTGCTGAACCAGCGCGCAGCAATGTCCACGTCCAGCGTATCGAGCGGTGCGAAGCGATACTGCGCCAGTGCGACCCGGGCGCGCATGTCGAGGAAATCACTGGCCTCGTTGTGGTTCCATCGCCGGTCGGTCAGGAAGCTGCCGGCATCGTTCACCGGCACACCGCGCAGCCGGTTGCCTCCCAGGTTCTGGGTGATGTCGGTGAACTGCAGCACCAGCTCGCCGGTCTGGCCAACGTCGAAGGCCAGCGAGGCATCGCCGATCACGCTTTCGCTGTCGGCGTTCCAGCGCACGCCCTGCTCGGTGTCGGCATACAGGCCGGCGCGATAGCGGATGCTGCCGCTGGCATTCAGCGGGCCGGTGCCTTCTATCGATCCTGCGCGGAAGTCCTTGTCGCCTGCCTGCAGTTCGATGCGGCGTTCGGCGGTGGCCCTGGGCTTGCGCGTCACGTAGTTGATGACACCGCCCGCATCACCACCGCCGTACAGCGCACCGGCCGGGCCCTTCAGCACTTCCACGCGTTCGATGTTGAACAGTTGCGGCACCGAGAAGCCTGCATAGGGATCACCGCGCAGGCCGTCGTAGAGCACGTTTTCCTGGCGGAACCCGCGCAGGGTGACGCCGGCATAGCTGAAGAAGCTGATCCCGCTGATGCTGCGGTAGAGGTCGGTGACCTGGCGCGCAGCCTGGTCGTCGATCAGCTCGCGCGGCACGACCTGGATCGACTGCGGAACCTGCTCCAGCGGAGTATCGGTGCGGGTGCCGACAGCGGCATCGTCGGCGCGGTACAGGGTCTGTGCGCGGCCGCGGACTTCCACTTTGTCCAGATCCTTCGGGGCATCAGCGGAGGCCTCGGAGGCCAGTGCAGGTGTAGCCAGGGAAAGGGGCAGCGCCAGGCAGAGGGCGTGCTTGAGCGGGGTTGGAAGCGGCATGAGGGGGTCGGGGCGGGCTGCAAATGAGAAAGATTAGCATTTGCAGCGCGTCGGGGCCTATCCCCCAAGTGCGCTATGGACGCAGGCCCGGGTCGGTATAGGGGGTGCCGGCCAGGGCCACCAGCACGCCGGTGCCGCCGCGCACGATCAGCTGCAGCATCGCTTGGCGCGGATCCTCGCCACTCTGCTGGCTGGCCAGTCCACTCTGATAGGCGGCCACCATCGACGCCAGCAGCATGACTGCGCCCAGGCGTGCCTCGGCGTCACCCGCCGGCCGCCCGACGGCGCTGGCCATCAACTGCGCGAGGTCGTCGGCCAGCTGTGCCTGCAGCCGTCGTGCGTGTGCCACCAAGGCCGGGCTGCCGGCCACCGTGGCCCAGAAGGTCGCTGCACCGGCATTGATCCGCAACAGGGGATGGCCGCTGTCGAGCAGCTCCCGCACCAGCGCCTGGAAAGCGGCCAGCGGGGCCATGCCGCGGCGCGCCGCCATGCCCTCGCGCAGCAATGCGCGCGCCTCCTCGTCGCGGTCGAATACCAGGTCCTCCTTGCTGGCGAAATAGTTGAAGACCGTCTTGCGCGAGACTCCGGCGGCCTCGGCGATCTCGGACATCGACACCGCCTCGAAGCCACGCCGGATGATCAGCGCGGTGGCGACATCGGAAATTGCCTGTCGGGTCTGTGCCTTGCGTTGCTCGCGACGGCCTTGGGGCGGGGTCATGGCGGTTGGCTTGTATAAACGTACACCGAGTGTAACATTGTGCGCACCAGAGCGCCGGTCCGGCGCTCACAGGGAATTCCCATGTTGTTCGACGTCGTCATCGCCGGGGCCGGCCCGGTCGGCCTGTTCCTGTCCTGCGAGCTGGCCCAGGGCGGCTGTTCGGTCCTGCTGCTGGAGCAGGCTGAGTCGCCCGATTCAGCCCTGAAGCGCCTGCCCTTTGGCCTGCGCGGCTTGAACGCGCCCACGCTGGAAGCGCTGGATCGGCGCGGCCTGCTGGACGCGGTCGCGGCCCGCCAGGTGCTGAAGCCGGACAAGGGCGCACCGCCGCCCGGCACCGCCCATTGGCTGGCGCAACCGCGGCCGTTGGGAGGCCACTTCGCCGGCATTCCTTTCGCCCTGGATGACGTGGACAGCGGGCGCTGGCGTGATCGCCTGCCGACCCCGGTACCCACCCAGATGGCGGTGGAGCTGCAGTCGCTGGAGGCGGTGCTGGCCGAGCGCGCAGCGTCACTGGGTGTGCAGATCGAGCGGGGCTGCACGGTGCAGGCGGTGCACGCACGCGAAGCACAGATGGAGGTGCAGACCGCTCGCGGGCTGATGCGGGGGCGATGGCTGGTCGGTTGCGATGGCGCCCGCAGCACGGTACGCAAGCAATCGGGGTTCGTGTTCGCAGGGACGGCGCCGGAGTTCACCGGGCACACGCTGCAGGTCGAACTGGCGGACCCGTCGGTGCTCACCCCGGGGCGTCAGTTCACCGAACATGGCATGTGCAATTTCAACCCGCCGGGCATGCTGGCGCTGGCCGATTTCGACGGTGGTGCAGGCCACCGCCTGCCATTGGACCTGCACGCCGCCCAGGCGCTGGTGCGGAGGGTGTCCGGTCGCCAGGCAACGATCACCGCGTTGCATCTGGCCACCACATGGACCGATGCCGCGCGCCAGGCCACGGCCTATCGCAGCGGCCGCGTGCTGTTGGCCGGTGATGCGGCGCACATGCATTCGCCGTTGGGCGGGCAGGGGCTGAACCTCGGCATCGGCGATGCGATGAACCTGGGGTGGAAGCTGGCGGCCGTGCTGCGAGGCGACGTGGCGGAGGGGCTGTTGGACAGCTATCAGGCTGAGCGCCATCCGATCGGCGCCCGGGTGCTCGACTGGTCGCGTGCGCAGGTGGCGTTGATGCGGCCAGGCCCCGGGTCGCGCGCGCTGGCGGCGGTCATCGCCGACCTGGCCGCGACCGGCGACGGTGCCACCTATCTCGCCGAGCGGTTGTGGGGCGTGGCGCAGCCACCGGTGTTCGACGGCGGCCACCCGTGGGTTGGCCGAAGCGTGCCTGACGTCCATCTGGCCGATGGCCGCCGCATGGGAAAGCTGCTGCGTGCAGGGCAGGGCGTGCTGCTGGGGCTCGATACCGGCGATTGGCTCGGCCCGATCAGTGAGCGCTGGCAGCGGTCGGTCACCTGCGTGATGTCCACGGCGCGCGACACGCTGGGACTGGGCGCCGTGCTGGTCCGCCCCGACGGTATCGTTGCCTGGGCCTGCGATGCCGGCGGCGATGCGTCGGGGCTGGCGTCCTCGCTGGAACGCTGGTTCGGTCCGCCGCGGCGAGCGACCGGCTAGGGCGAGGCCACCACAGCCGGCGCGCGGCGCGCGGCCTCGGTCATCACCGAGGCCAGCTGCTTCAATGAGTAAGGCTTGCGTAGCAGGGTGAAGCCATGGCCAGGATCCCGCGCCAGCAACTCGCTGTAGCCGCTGGTGAGGATCACTGGGAGCTCTGGCAGGCGGTCGCGGATGGTACGGGCCAGATCCAGACCGTTCATGCCCGGCATCACGACGTCGCTGAACACCACATGGAAGCGCGAGGCATCCCGTTCCAGCTCGGCCAGGGCCTCGTCCGCATTGCGCGCAAGGACCACGCTGTACTCGAGCTCGCGCAGGGCGCCGACCGCAAATTCGGCCACGTCGACGTTGTCTTCCACCACCAGCACGCACACGCCATGACCATGCTGCAGGCCCGGCTGCGCCGCCGGCCGTTCCGTCGTTTTTCGTGCCTGCGCCAACGGCAGGTACAGCGTGAAGCGGGTCCCGGCGCCGGCCTGGCTCTGCACGTCCACTTCGCCTTCTGACTGCTTGACGAAGCCGAACACCTGGCTGAGCCCGAGCCCGGTCCCGGCGCCGACGCTCTTGGTGGTGAAGAAGGGCTCGAAAATACGGTCGACCACGTCAGGGTCGATGCCCGTTCCGGTATCGGTCACGCTGATCGCAGCAAAGTCACCCTTCATCGGCGCGGCGAAGCGCACCGAGGGCACCGCGGTGACCTGTTCCACTTCGATGGTCACCCGGCCGTGTCCCTCGATCGCATCGCGGGCATTGACCGCGATGTTGATCAATGCGGTGTCCAGCTGGGTGCGGTCCAGCAGCACCGGCAGCGGCGTACCGGGCAACGTCAACGACACCTGGATGCGCGCGCCCAGAACCGTGGTGATGATGTCCGAGAGCGCGTGCACGCTCTCGCAGAGATCGAAGACCTCCGGCGACAGGCTCTGGCGACGCGAGAAGGCCAGCAGCTGCGCGGTCAGCTTGGTGGCGCGGTCCGACGCTGTTGCAATGGCCTGGATGTACCGGCGCCGGGAGTCGTCTGCCGGCCACGTATGCAGGAGCATGTCCACCGAACCGGTGATCACCTGCAGCAGGTTGTTGAAGTCGTGGGCCACCCCGCCGGTGAGCTGGCCGATCGCTTCCAGCTTCTGCGATTGCCGCAGCTGCTCGCGGGCGCGGACCAGTTCCAGGTGGGCCTCCCGCGCCTGCTCGGTGATCGCCGCGACCTGGCGGCTGTGCAGGTCGCGCTCGATCACCCGTTCGGTCTGCTCGCTGACCACGCACAGGATGCCCGCCACACTGCCGCAGCCGACGCGCAGCGGCGAATAGGAGAACGTCCAGAACGTTTCGCGCAGCGTGCCGTCGCGGTCCATCATCAGGGGCAGGTTCTTGAAGCTGCGGCTGGTGCCGGCAAAGGCATCGTTGACCGCCTGCACCACGTCCGGCCATACGTCGGCCCAGACATCCTCCAGGCGATTGCCCATCGCGCCGTGCAGCTTTTCCCCCAGCATCGGCAGGTAGGCATCATTGAAGAAGAAGGCCTTGTCTTCCTTGCCCCAGGCGAGCCACAGGGGTTCGGGCGAATCCAGGATCATCGCCAGCAACGTACGAAGCTCGGCGGGGGCGCTGGCAGCATTGGCCGAGCGGGCCCAGTCGCTGTCCTGCAGCAGTCGGTAGGCGAGCTGATCGGGTGCAGAGACAGGCAGGGGAAAAGGATGCATGGCCGCCGATGGCGCAGGAAGGTGGCGCAGCATAGCCGAGCGCGTGTCATGGCGCCCTGCACACCACCGGCATGAAGGGCATCGCCACTTCGAGTCGATGGTGTGCAGCGTTGCGCCTCTGTCCACCAGGTTGCCGCTATCGCGGCGCCGCGCGCTGCTCACTACGCCCGCGGACTGCGCCGCGCGGAGGGCGCGAAGGCGGCCTGATCGGCGCGTCTAGTCCTTGCGTCCGGCCCGCGCGGCCAGGGCGTCGCGGCCGGCGTCGGTGAGATCGATATCTCCATCTTCCGCCTGTACCGCCAATCCCGCGTTGACCGCCCATGTCGCCGCATCGCCGCGCACCGGCTGCGCGGCGGCGATTGCTTCAAGGATTTCCCGCTGGTGCGCCGTCATGTCCATGCACTGGCCCTCAGATGCCCAGCAACGATGCCGGTTGCCAATCCGACAGCCGGGCGTGGCTGACCGGTTGGTGGCAGCCGCACCCGTCGCAACGGAACAGTGCCCCGCCGGGCAGGTGCACCAGATTGTCTTCGTTGGCCGAACTGGTCGACGAGCAGTGCCGGCAGGTGACGGTGAGCGCGGTGATGCGCTGCACGCCGCCTGAGAGATCGAACACGGCCTCGAACGCGCGAATGACAGGGTGGGCGGTGTCCGGCATCTGAATCTCGACAGGGTGGGGAAACCCGATCCTCGCGCGTCTGCCGTGATGGACCAGTCAGCCGGATGCATGGGCCTGATCAAGAACGGCGCGACAACGCGGGCGCGGCAACCGGCAGTGCCGCTTCTTCAGGGTTCCTTTTTCTTTCCGCTCAGGTCCAGCGGCCTGTCGCTGCCCTTGCGCTCGCTCGACCACACCTCCAGGCCCTTGTTGCAACGGCTCTCGCGGGCGGCGACCTCGCGGGGCAGGTCCTTCAGCAGGGGCGAGTCCTGGCAGGCCGGATGCATGGCGCTGTCGTCATAGGTGGCACAGGCGCTGAGCGTTGCCAGAGCGGCGGCAATGACGGAAGCGTAAAGGACGGGGTGCGGGCTCATGGGGGTCTCGGTTGATGCCGGGCTGGCCATGGGATTCAAATCCGTGACACCCGGCACGCACAATCGGACCGATCACACTTGTTATTCTGTAACAGATGCGTGATAGTCCGGCCCCTGGGTCAGGCAATGCAGATCATCAGTACCGTGCACAGCACCAGCATCAGCACGAACACCCGCCGGCTCAGCGCCAGGCAGGCCAGATAAGCCGCCAGCGCCCACGCTGCCAGCAGCGCGCAGGCCACCACCCAGAGTCCGATGCCCATCATCGAGCCGGTCGCCAATGCAGACAGCGCGATGGCCTTGAACAGCGCCACGCCCAGTACGCTGCCCAGCATGCCGGCCTGCAGGGCGATGGCATCATGGCGGGCAGGTGCGCGGGCGTGGTGCATTGCGGGTCCGTTGCAGGCCGGGAACGCGGCGTCGGCTGCACTGTGCCCAAACGCACATCCACAAAATGTGTTCATTGCGCGCCGACAGCGCGGTGGAGCGCGTTCAGTCGAACTCAGCCCCGGCTGATTCCAGGCGCTGCCGGTACGCCGCGCGGTGCTGGTACAGGCGCTGGCATTCGGCGGACCTGTGGATGCGGCTGGCCGGTTCGCTGGCCACCGAGTCGCACATCCGCGCGATGTGGTTGCTGGCGGCCAGCTCGGTCACGAAGAACACGGCAGTGATGCCGGTACCGAGCAGCACCACGTACAGCAGGCGGCTGAGCCAGCGCGACCGCCGGCGCTCGACGTGCTGCTGGAGGGTCAGGTCGAAACGGATGATGCTGAGCACGATCCAGATGACCCCGACCAGGAAGCAGAGCGTGGGCAGCAGGCCGCGCCAGAGGCCGGCCTCGTACACCGATTCACTGTAGTGGACGGCGGCACCCGCACCGGCGATGGCGATCGCCAGCGCCCAGTTACGGCCCAGCGAGAGCAGGTCGTCAAGCAGTTTTTCACGGTTCCTGGTCGGCCCAGCCACATCCAGTCCTTGTGCGTCCGTGGATGGGCTGCGGGGCAGCCCATCCACGGATGGTGGCGCATCACTGCAGCGATGAGAAGCCTGCACGACTCAACAGGCGCCGGCCCGGTCAGCGACCCAGCGACGGTAGCGGCGGGTCCGGCATTTGGCGGCCGCTTGTGCCAGCAGCAGCGCCCAGACGGGCGAGACGCCGGGTGCGGTGGGCCGACGCTTGCTCAGCCGCCCCAGCTGGTACTTCACCGCAGCCATGTGTGCGCTGGCGGCCAACGGCTTGCTGCGCCAGTCGATGGTGCGCAGTGTTGGCGCCGGATCGCGGCCCTGCTGCCAGTGCTGCGGCAGATCCGGCTCGATCGCCAGTGCAGTGGCGATGCCGACCATGGCCACGCCACTGCCCAGCACCTGTTCGGCCACGGAGTATCGGCGGATGCCGCCGGTGACCATCAGCGGCAGGGTCGCCACCGTGGCGATCTCGCGCGCGAATTCGAGGAAGTAGGCTTCGCGGGCCAGGCTGCGCTGGTCGCGCGCAGCGCCGGTCATGGCGGGTGCTTCGTAGCTGCCGCCGGATAGTTCGACCAGGTCTACGCCGAGCGGCGCCAGCATTTCCACCACGGCGCGCGCATCATCGGGAGAGAAGCCGCCGCGCTGGAAATCGGCGGAGTTGAGCTTCACCGCCACGGCGAAGGCGGGTGACACGGCAGCGCGCACGCCCTGCACGATCTCCAGCAACAGCCGCGCACGATTGTGCAGGCTGCCGCCCCAGCGGTCGTCGCGGCGGTTGGACAGTGGCGACAGGAACTGGCTGAGCAGGTAGCCATGCGCGGCATGGATCTGCACGCCAGTGAATCCCGCGCGCTCGGCCAGCTCGGCACTGCGGATGAAGCGTGCGATCACCGACGCGATGTCGTCCTCGGTCATCGCCTTGGGCGGGGCGAACTGCTTGGACAGCGCACCCATCTGCAATGGGACGGCGGACGGGGCGAGTGCGGGTTGGCCGAGTGCAGCCGGCATCTGCCGCCCGGGATGATTGATCTGCATCCACATCTGCGCGTCCCGCGAGCGCGCCGTGTCCGCCCAGGCGATGAAGCGATCAAGATGGCGATCATCTTCCAGCACCACGCCGCCGGGGCCGGTCATGGCGAGGCCATCGACCATTACGTTGCCGGTGATGATCAGTCCGGCGCCGCCATCGGCCCAGCGCTGGTAGAGCTGCAACAGCGCCGCAGAGGGCGCGTGATCGGCGTCGGCCATGTTTTCCTCCATCGCCGCCTTGGCGATGCGGTTGCGGACGACGGCACCGGAGGGCAACACCAGTGGGGAGAACAGCGACATCGGACAGCTCCAGGACAGGGGAATGACGCTACGCTAACCTTCAAGCTTGATTGAAGGTCAACAGGCCTGGGTGCCGAGGATTCATACAGATGAAGATTGGTGAGCTTGCCCGCCGCACGGGTCTGGCGGCCTCGCGCATCCGCTTCTATGAAGAAGCGGGGCTGCTGGTGGTGCCGCGACAGGCCAACGGCTACCGCGACTACCCGGAGCAGGCGGTGCTGCTGCTGGAGCTGATCACCGGCGCGCAGCGCGCCGGCTTCAGCCTGGAAGAGATCCGTGCCCTGCTGCCGCCGCACCTGGGCCAGTGGCAGCACGATGCGCTGATCTCGAGTCTGCAGCAGAAGGTGGCCGATATCGAGGCGCTGCAGGTACGGTTGGCGCAGAGCCGGGCGCACCTGCTGGCGCTCATCCAGGACATCCAGGCGCGGCCGGACGGCATTGACTGCGCGGCCAATTCGCGGCGGGTGCTCGAGCGCGTAAAGCGTGGGGAACTGGCAAGGCCGACCTTGGCGGCCGGCGATACGGCGTTGCTGCGACCGGATCGCCGTCACCGCAGAGGCAGCGACTGACGATCCGGCGCAATGTTCAGTGGCTGCCGGCGACGGCGGTCCTGCGCTTCTTGTCCAGCGTCACCGCCACGCACCACAGCAGCAGGCCGCCGATGGCGGTGGCCGCACCCACATAGCCGGTGCTGGCCGGGCTGAAGCCGGCGCTGATGGCCATGCCGCCCAGCCACGGGCCAAGTGCATTGGCAGTATTGAACGCAGCATGGTTGGAGGCCGCCGCCAGCGTCTGCGCTTCACCGGCCACGTCCATCAGGCGTGTCTGCAGTACCGCCGCCAGCGCGCCCATGGTGCCGACGGCGATGATCATCGGGCCGATGGTCCACACCGACTGTGCGGCCAGCGGATACAGCAGCAGCATCACGATCGACCATACCAGCACCACGGCGGCGGCCTTGAAGTGGAACCTGTCCACCAGCCAGCCACCGGCGATGTTGCCGATGATCGCGCCGATGCCGAACACGCCCACCGCCAGCGGCATCCACGATTCGGCCACACCGGTGACCTGCACCAGGGTGGGGGCCAGGTAGGTGAACACACAGAACATGCCGGCAAAGCCGACCGCGCCGATCGCCAGCGCCAGCCACACCTGGGACGTGTTGAAGGCGCGCAGCTCGCGCATCGGCGAGGTGCGCACTTCGTCCGGATCCGGCAGCAGGAAGCGGGCGATCATCGCCACGGTGGCGATGGCCAGCACGCTGACCAGGGCAAAGGCTGTGCGCCAGCTCAGCTGCTGGCCCAGCCAGGTGGTCAGCGGGTTGCCGACCAGGATCGCGATCGACAGGCCCAGCAGAACCCGGGACATGGCTTGGCCACGCTGGCCAGCGGGGCTGATCGCGGCGGCCACCAGCATCGCCACGCCGAAATACGCACCGTGCGGCAGCCCGGCAACGAAGCGTGCCGCCAGCATGGTGCCGTAGTTCGGGGCCAGCGCGCTGGCGAGGTTGCCCACTGCGTAGAACCCCATCAACGCCAGCAGCAGCTTGCGGCGCGGGAAACTGGCACCGACGAAGGCGAGGATCGGCGCACCGACCACCACGCCGATGGCATAGGCGCTGATCAGGTGGCCGACCTGGGTCTCGGAGATCGACAGGCCGCGGCTGATCTCCAGCATCAGGCCCATGCTGGCGAACTCGCTGGTGCCGATGGCGAAGCCGCCCAGTGAAAGGGCAAGGATGATCAGAGTGCGCTGACGGGGCGTCAGCCGCGCAGCCAGGGAAGAGGTGGGGCTCATGCGGGGGCGCGATGGGGCGGGGAGCCCTCCATTGTACTGCTGCACCGCAACAAGGGCAGCCACACTCAGGGTAAATCAGCGTTTGATCGGTGACACGCCGGCCCACCGCGTCGCCGCCCGGCCCGCTCAGATGCCCAGCGCTGCCCGGGCGTGCGCGTACTTGCCGTGCAGGCGCGCGGCCGTCGCCGCGTCGAGCATCGCCAGCCGCTGCGGATCGGCGTTGTCCTCCAGATCGGCCTGCTTCACCTTCAGTGCCAGCGGGTGGGCGGCAATGCGCGCGTAGTAGCTGTCCGCGTCGGGGGCCGCGTCGCGGTTGAGCAGGTGCACCGCCTCCCGCAGCGGGGCGGGAAAGACCTCGATCCGCGCGGCAAACGCCGGGCAGTCTTCGGCCACGTCATGCAGCCAGGCCACCACTTCGGCGTCATCGTCGCCGCGCACCGCAGCTGCCACCCGCGCCACGTGGCCGATGTAAGGCTGGCCGGCTTTGTCCATCTGGTCCGCGTGGGCCTCGGTGGCCAGCGTGCGTGCAAGTGCTACCCAGTCCATTGCAGTCTCCTTGGATATCCGCGGACAGTTTCGCGCAAAACCGCAGCGCTTGTGCATACGCCGATGACACTGCGACGGGCATGATGGCGGGGCAGAGGGGACAGTGCTGCCCCGACAAGGAGGAATGCGATGCAGGAATTCAGGCACGTGCTGGAAACCCGTGGCCGCTATCAGCTGGTAGCGGTGTCCTACGAGCCGGTGTACGCTCCGGGCGATGTGGTCGGCCATGCGGTCGTCGCCGACGATGGGGATCGTCTGACCGACCTGATATCACTGGCCGAAGCGCGCCAACGCTTGCTGCAACTGGTGCGTGAAGAGGGCGAGGAGCCCGGGCTGGAAAACGAGAACCATCTGCGGAAGAAGGCGTCGCGCTGGCGCCACCGCTAGCCGTCGCGCCGCGTGCGCATCATGGAGGATTCGGGTGTTGCCCAGTAAGAAGTATCTGCTCATCGCCATCATCACGCTGGCGACCCTGCTGCTTGGTTTCGTGTTTTCCGGCTACTTGACCTTGCTGTTCCTCGGGCTGGACACCCAGCTGTTCACCTGGAACACCTACTACCAGTACGTCCACGCCATCGGCCAACCGCAGGTCGCGCCTTTCGTGGGCAAGATCAAATGGGCCGGCTACGTGGGCTTCGGCCTGCCGCTGCTGGTGCTGCTGGTGGCCGGCCTGGTGCTGCTGCTGAAGAAGGACAAGCGCTCGCTGCACGGCGACGCGCGCTTCGCCACCGGCGCCGACCTGGCCAAGCACGGCATGTTCAAGAAGACCGGCCAGAGCATCGTGGTCGGCAGCCATGGCGGCAAGCTGGTGCGCCTCGACGGCCAGCAGTTCGTGATCCTGGCCGCGCCGACCCGCTCGGGCAAGGGCGTAGGCGTGGTCATCCCGAACCTGCTGGAGTACGGCGAATCGCTGGTGGTACTGGACATCAAGCAGGAGAACTTCGACCTGACCAGCGGCTGGCGTGCCAGCCAGGGCCAGGAGATCTACCTGTTCAATCCCTTTGCCGAGGACCGGCGCACGCACCGCTGGAACCCGCTCAGCTACGTCTCCGACGATCCGGCCTTCCGGGTGTCGGACCTGATGAGCATCGCCGCGATGCTGTATCCGGACGGGGCCGAGGACCAGAAGTTCTGGGTCAGCCAGGCACGCAACGCGTTCATGGCCTTTACCCTGTACCTGTTCGAGAACTGGGACGACGAACGCAGCAGCGGTTTCCCGGGCGGCGCCGGCACGCCCACGCTCGGCGCGGTGTACCGGTTGTCCTCGGGTGATGGCACCGACCTGAAGAAGTACCTCAAGACCCTGTCGGAGCGGCCGTTCCTCAGTGCCAACGCACGGTCGGCGTTCGCCAACATGCTGTCGCAGGCCGATGAGACCTTCGCCTCGATCCTGGGCACCTTCAAGGAGCCGCTCAATCCCTGGATCAACCCGGTGCTGGACAAGGCCACCAGCAGCAATGACTTCCTGCTGACCGACGTCCGCAAGAAGAAGATGACCATCTACATCGGCATCCAGCCGAACAAGCTGGCCGAGAGCCGGCTGATCATCAACCTGTTCTTCAGCCAGCTGATCAACCTCAACACCAAGGAGCTGCCCAAGTCCAACCCGGACCTGAAGTACCAGTGCCTGCTGTTGATGGACGAGTTCACCTCGATCGGCAAGGTCGAGATCATCGCCTCGGCGGTGTCCTACATGGCCGGCTACAACATCCGCCTGCTGCCGATCATCCAGAGCATGTCCCAGCTCGATGCCACCTATGGCCGGGAGGTCTCGCGCACGATCATCACCAACCACGCCCTGCAGATCCTGTACGCGCCGCGTGAACAGCAGGATGCCAACGACTACTCGGACATGCTGGGCTACACCACGGTGCGCAAGAAGAACGTTACCCATGCCCGCGAGAAGACCCACAACTTCACCGAGGAGCGGCGCGCGCTGATGCTGCCTCAGGAGCTGAAGGCGATGGGGCCGGACATGGAAGTGTTCCTGTACGAAGGCATTCCACATCCGGTGAAATGCGACAAGATTCGCTATTACAAGGATCGCTACTTCACCGCCCGGTTGCTACCAAAGGTGGATGTTCCGATGCTGAACGTCTAATTCACGACGCTTAATTTGTGAACTTGATTCGCAGTTATGAAGGTGAATTCGTGATTTCGGTCAAGAATTTGGCATTTGTTCATGGATTTTCAGACTTGTCTGACATGGAATTGACGCGTGGTTGTGCGACCCTGTGCATGTCGTTCAGAAATGTGTGATGGATGGCAGATGTTGTAGAGCAGGGTGGCCAGGAGTTTGTGCCATGAAACAAGGATGGTTTCGACGTTGGTGAGGTATGCGGGTGTGTCGTCGGCAGTGTCTGGCGGCCCCGCGACTTGGTTGGCAGCCGTTGGCTGCAGGGGAGCCGGAGCAGGTGTGCTGCCAGTCAGTGCGTCGCTCCGATTCCGGTGTGCGCGACGCAGCGCCGGACGACCAGGGGACCAATGCTCGGGACTGCTTTTTCGTACGTCAAAGTGAAGCCCGTATGAATCAGGCGTTTATCGCGAAAATGTCCATCGCCGCAGTGGCGGCGTTGATGGTGGCCGGTTGCGCCACCAAGTCCGCTCCCGATTTCGGAGGCCGCTGGAAGCCGGTGAACCGCTTTGCTGCGGCAACCACCGAGATCCCGCTGTACTCCAGTTACGTCTACCAGGCCTCGCCGATGGATGGCACGCTCAAAGCCATGCTCGAGCGCTGGGCCAAGGATTCCGGACGCACGCTGGATTACCGCCTGAGCTCGGACTTCACCCTGTACGGCGCGGTCTCCAACATCGACACCACCAACGCTCAGCAGGCCGTGATCGATCTGACGGCGGCCTACGCAGCGCAGGGCATCTCCGTCTCCATCGTTGGCAACCAGATCGTTGTGCAGAGCGCTGGCTCGACGCCGACCGCGTCGGCACAGGGCGCTGATTCCAACAGCGGCACCTGAGTCCACCTCGAAATCATCGAACGTGCCGCTCCCCGCGCCTGTCGCAGGGGTGCCACGCCCATTGATGTTTCAGCAGTACGGAAGAATCCATGTTCCGCAAGAAGGATCCCGGCAATAGTCCCAAGGTCGAGCAGTCGGTCGCCAAGGCGGTCAGCTACGAGATCACCGTGGCCGACATGGCACGCCGCAGCGAGCGGCGCGCATGGTGGGTCGCCACAGGTTCGTTGCTGATGTCGCTCGCACTGGCGGGCGGCTACTACTACATGCTGCCGCTGAAGGAGAAGGTGCCGTTCCTGGTGATGGCCGATGCCTACACGGGTACGGCGACCGTCGCGCGGTTGAGTGGCACCTTCCAGGGCGAGACGATCACCACCAACGAAGCGATCAATCGCAGCAACGTCGCCCAGTACGTGCTCGCGCGCGAATCGTATGACTCGGCGGTGATGGGCCTGCGTGACTGGGAGCTGGTGTTCGTGATGTCGAGCAGCCCGGTTGCTCAGAGCATGCGTATGCGATACGCAGGAAGTAACCCTCAGAACCCGTTTGTGATGTACGGCCGCGAAAAGGCCATTCGGGTCAAGATCCTGAGCATCACGCCGTTGGGGGCTGAGCCGAACGGCAGCTTCCGCGGTGCGTCGGTGCGCATCCAGCGCAGCCTGTTGGACAAGCGGACCGGAGCATCCAGCTACCTTGACAACCAGTTGGTGACGATGCGCTTCGAGTACAACCAGAACCTGGCGTTGTCCGAACAAGATCGCATCCTCAATCCGCTGGCCTTCCAGGTCACCGAGTACCGCGTCGACAACGACTATTCACGTGGCGTGCCGGTGCCGGATGACGGCGCCATGCAGGCGCAGGCGCAGCAGGCTGCACAGGCGGCGCAGCAGGCACAGGGTGTCTACGATCCCAACAATCCGGCCGCGGCCACCATGATCGACCCGGCCACCGGCCAGCCGGTCGCGGTGCCAGCCAACGGCCAGGTACCGGGCCAGGCAATGCCCGGACAGCCTGTACCGGGCCAACCGATGCCGGGTCAGCCGGTGCAGGGGCAAGCAATGCCGGGGCAGGCCATGCCCGGACAGCCGGCCATGAGGCCGGCGCAGAACAATTCCACCGGAACTGCTGATGGAGCAAGCAACCGATGAGTAGTCGAAATATCAGGGGAAGCGCGCTGGCGCTGCTGTCGATGTTGTCGTTGCTGTTCTCAGCAGCGGCGATGGCGCAGGCGGTGGACCACTACGAGTACGAGAAGGACCGTATCTACCCGGTTCGCACCGGCCTGGGCCTCACCACCCAGATCGAGTTGAGCCCGAACGAGAAGATCCTCGACTACAGCACCGGCTTCAGCAGCGGCTGGGAACTGACCCGTCGCGAGAATGTGTTCTACCTCAAGCCGAAGAACGTCGACGTCGACACCAACATGATGGTGCGCACCGAGACCCATTCCTACATCTTCGAACTGAAGGTGGTGGCCACCGACTGGCGCCAGCTGGAGCAGGCCCGTCGTGCAGGCGTGCAGTACAAGATCGCCTTCGTCTATCCCAACGACACCGTGTTCGGTGTCGCCCAGGAAGCGGTGGAGGAAGAGGCCAAACCGCTGTTGAGTTCGGAACTGGCCAAGGACCGCCAGTACAACTTCAACTACTCCTATTCGACCAGCAAGGCGAAGAAGATGGGGTGGCTGATCCCGGTCAACGCCTATGACGATGGCCGTTTCACCTACCTGAAACTGCCGAACTCGCCGGAGTACAAGACCGGCATCTTCCCGGCCGTGTTTGGTCGCGAAACGGAATACGGTGAAGACTTCGTGGTCAACACCACGGTTGAAGGCAATACGCTGATCGTGCACGGGACCTACCCGTACCTGGTCATCCGCCACGGCGACTTCGTCGTCGGCCTGCGAAGGAACGTGAAGAAATGAGCCAGCAGAACACTCCCGGAAACGACCCGAACAACGGACGCGACGAGAGCCAGAGCCCGTACGGCGCACAGGGTGCCGCGGACGCGCCGTCGAATCCTTACTTCGGCACGGCCCAGGCCGAGCCGGCGCCGGATCTTGACGCGGCCGCGCCGCAGCTGCGCTCGGCCGAAGAGCAGCGGCTGAACCGAAAGGCGCTGCTGTTCCTCGGTGGCATCGTGCTGCTGCTGATGGCAATGGGCTTCCTGCTGTTCCGCAAGGGGCAGGATGATGCGACCGAGCAGAACAAGCCGCGGGAAGAGGCGCGTGCGACGACACCACAGCTGCCGAGCGTGGGTACCGCAGCTGATCCGGCGCCGCCGGTGGCTGCTGCCGATCCGATTCCGATGTTGCCGCCTGCGCCCCAGCAGGAAGTGCCCATGCCCGGTTTTCCGTCGGCGAGTAGGCCACAAGAAGATCGCGGGCCGACGTTGATGGACCGGCGCATGGGCGGCGGTTCCGGGGTAGGGGGGGGCGACGCGGGCGCGTCGTCCGGCAGCCAGAACTCTGACTACAACCAGGCGATGATCGCTGCCATGCAGGCGGCAGCAAATCCTCAGGCCCAGCCGCAGAAGGTCCGTCGTGGCCCCGACGTGGAAAATGTCTCCAATGCCGCCTATATCCGTAGCCCTGACGCGCTGCTGGTTCGTGGCACGTACCTGAGATGCGTGCTGGAAACGCGGATCATCACCGACGTGGCCGGCTACACATCGTGCCTGCTGACCGAGCCGGTGTACTCGATCAATGGGCGCAGCCTGCTGCTTCCGAAGGGCTCCAAGATCTATGGCTCCTACGGCGGTGGTCCGATCGGCAAGCGGGTGGAAGTGATCTGGGATCGCATCACCACGCCGAATGGCATCGACGTGGCCATGTCCAGCCCTGGTACGGACGGCCTGGGCGGGGCAGGACATCCTGGCCAGTACAGTGCGCACTGGGGTAGCCGTATCGCGTCGGCGCTGATGATCAGCCTGATCGCAGACGCCTTCAAGTACGCCGCAGCCGAGCACGGTCCAGAGTCGACAACGGTCGCCAGCAACGGCTTTGCCGTGCGCTCTCCCTACGAGAGCGCAACCGCTCGCACCATGGAGAGACTTGCCAATGAGGCGCTCAGCGAGCGCCGTCCGCCAACCGTCACGATCAACCAGGGCACGATCGTGAATGTCTACGTCGCCAAGGACGTTGACTTCACCAACGTGCTGAACCCCCGCCGGTAACCCAACGAACGATCATGGACGCCGAAGTGTCACCCCTCGCCCTCGTCTCCAGCGATTTCCTGCGCTATCAGTACGAAGTGCTGGGCATCGCCGAGTACATGACCTCTCCGGAAGTGACGGAAATCTGCATCAACCGTCCCGGCGAGCTGTACCTGGAAACCCGGGCGGGATGGCAGCGGGTGGAGGTGCCGAGCCTGACGTTCGAGCGGGCCCGGCAGTTCTGCACGGCGGTGGTGAACGAGAGCAACACCGGCCAGCGCATCACCGATGCCGATCCGGTGGTGTCGCTCACGTTCCCCACCGGCCAGCGTGCGCAGTTCGTGATTCCGCCGGCCTGCGACGCTGGCAAGGTGTCGATCACCATCCGTCTGCCGTCCAAGCACACCAAGTCGCTCACGCAGTATCACGAAGATGGATTCTTCAATCAGATCCTCGAAACCGATGGCAGCATCAGCGAGCAGGATCGCGAGCTGCTGGAGCTGCGCCATTCGCGCGAGTACGCCGAGTTCTTCCGGCGTGCGGTGATGTACCGCAAGAACATCGTGGTATCCGGTGCGACCGGTAGTGGCAAGACCACCTTCATGAAGGCGTTGGTCAACCATATCCCGGACAACGAGCGCCTGGTCACCATTGAGGACGCGCGCGAGCTGTTCCTGACCCAGCCCAACGTGGTGCACCTGCTGTATTCCAAAGGCGGGCAGAGCACCAGCAATGTGACGGCCAAGAGCTGCATGGAAGCCTGCCTGCGCATGAAGCCCGAACGCATCATCCTCGCCGAGCTGCGCGGTGACGAGGCGTTCTACTTCATCCGTAACTGCGCGTCCGGCCACCCAGGGTCGATCACCAGCTGCCACGCCGGTAGTCCGGAACAGACCTGGGACCAGCTGGCACTGATGGTGAAGGCTTCGGCCGAGGGTTCGGGCCTGGAGTTCAACGTCATCAAGCGGCTGTTGATGATGACCATCGACATCGTCGTGCATATCAAGGCGCATGCCGGTTCGCGCTACATCACCGGCATCGACTTCAATCCTGGGCGTGCCCAGGGGCAGGAGGGCTGAAGGATGCTGCCAGGACTGGAAATGATGGCGTGCCCGGAGATGGCCGTATCGATGGAGGTGATGCAGCACGTCATCAACGTCGAGTCATCGCGCAATCCCTACGCCATCGGTGTGGTGGGCGGTGCACTGGTGCGCCAGCCCAAGGCGCTGGACGAAGCGCTGGCGACGGTACGGATGCTGGAAGAGAAGGGCTACAACTTCTCGATCGGGCTGGCCCAGGTCAATCGCTACAACCTGGGCAAGTACGGGCTGGATTCCTACGAGAAGGCCTTCCAGCAGTGCCCGAACCTGCAGGCCGGTTCGCGCATCCTCGCCGAGTGCTACAAGCGCTCCGGCGGTGACTGGGGCAAGTCGTTCAGTTGCTACTACTCGGGCAACTTCGAGACCGGCTTCCGTCATGGCTACGTGCAGAAGATCTACGATTCGATCCGCCGCGGCCAGCAGGTCGCCAGCAATGGTGTCGCACCGATCGACGTGGTCAGTCGCGGTGAGCGCCGTGCAGTGAAGGTCGAGCACCATCCGCAGCTCGCTTCGCCGGCGCAGGCGCGCATCGTTGCGCAGTCCAATGGCCCGGTGTACGTGCCGTCGGAAGATCCCGCACGCGCCTATGTCGTGTACCCGTCCACCGGTGCGATGGCGCGGGGCAGTCTGCTGAATCTCGCCGACCAGGCGCTGTCCAAGGTGGTGCTGGGTTCAGTGGACAGGATGATGCAGCCCCAGGCGCAGCCCAGCCAAGGGCCCGCCTATCCCCAGCAACAGGCCGGTGGCATGCCGCAGCAGCTGCCTCAGCAGGGTGCTGCGCAGGCGATGGCCATGCCGCAGCAGTTGCCGGGCGCTGCCGGTGCCAGCAATGAGGGGCCCGTGATGCTGCGGCCCTGGAGCGAGCGCAACCAGCCTGTGGCGGGTGCCGACAATTCGTACAACGCGCCGGTGCAGCCCGCACCGGTGCAGCAGATTCCCGCAGGGGATGCGGCCTTCGTGTTCTGACGAAGTCGTGGTGCGGCCAGTCCCCCGGCTGGCCGATTCAGTTGTGTTAGTCCATCAACAAGGAAATCAATCCATGAAGCGATCCAATCTCGACCTCGTCCAGGCCCAGCGCACGCTGAAGACTCTGCTGATGGCCACCCTCTTCGTTGGTGCGCTGTTCGCTCCGGAGGTCTTCGCCAATCAGGGCGGCGTCAATTATGGTGGCACCGAGAAGAAGGTATGTGGCTTCTTCGACAGCATCAATGGTCTGCTGAACATGGCCTCGATCGCCGTGGTGACCATTGCCGTCATCTTTGCCGGCTACCAGATTGCTTTTGCGCATAAGCGCATTGGTGATGTGGCTCCGATCCTGATCGGTGGCGTACTGATCGGTGCCGCTGGCCAGATCGCACGTATGCTGCTGGGTGACGACTATGGCACCTGCGAGGGCAAGACCTCCATGCTGATCCAGCAGGCTGTCCAGTACTACAGTGCATAAGAACGTCGTCTTCCGCGGCTGCACACGTCCGGCAATGTTCCTGGGCGTTCCCTACCTGCCATTCTTCATGGTGGCAGGTGGGTTGCTGCTGCTCAGCATGTACACGAACTTCTGGTTCCTGCTCACCATTCCGGTGGCGGTCTTCATCATGCGGCAGATGGCCAAGCGTGACGAA
Organism: Stenotrophomonas sp. YJH_SMC_10; assembly: GCF_059371555.1. NCBI lineage: Bacteria > Pseudomonadati > Pseudomonadota > Gammaproteobacteria > Lysobacterales > Lysobacteraceae > Stenotrophomonas > Stenotrophomonas sp. YJH_SMC_10. The sequence continues at coordinate 574,948 of NZ_JCAFUS010000001.1, forward strand.
ATGATCTTCCGCCTGTTGGGTCTGCGCCTGCTGTTCAAGCTGAAAGTCCGCAACGTGCAGGAACACGATGGTATGTGGGTGTTCAACCCCAACCATTACCGCGACAAACCGGCCCGAATGGATTGAGGTCCGGATCCGGCCCGCGGGCGCAAGCGTCCGTCGGGTCTGTTGAAACTTCTTGGCAGTACCTCTTTGGAAGCAGTCGTATGTTCAGCCCTGACACCTCCATCAGTGAGTTCATTCCCCTGTCGACGCATGTCGCCCCGAACGTGGTCAAGACCACGGGCGGCGACTACCTGTTGACCTGGTACCTGGAAGGACTGCCGTTCGTTGGTCGCGAGGAATGGGAGCTGGAGCACCGGCACAATACGTTCAACCGCCTGCTGCAGACGCTGAGGGCGCCGGATTTCGTCAATGTCGCCTTCTGGGTGCACGACATTCGCCGTCGCCGTACGTTGAAAGGCAAGAGCCACTACAGCCAGCGCTTCAATCAGGATGTATCCGACCAGTACATGGGCATGCTGTCCGCCCAGCGCATCATGCAGAACGAGCTGTACCTCACCATGATCTACCGCCCGGTCGTGGCCGGGAAACGCTTCGTGGAAAAGTCGGCGAATGTCGAGCGCTTGCAGGCCGAGCAGGAGCAGGCCATCGAGAAGCTGATGGAACTGGCCGGCAACGTCGAGGCCGTGATCCGCGATTACGCGCCGTATCGCCTGGGCATGTACGAGGCCAAGAACGGCGTGGTGTTCTCTGAAACGCTGGAGCTGTTCGGCTACCTGATCAATCGCATCGACGAGCCGGTCCCGGTGCTGTCGGCACCGATCAAGGACTATCTGCCGGTCAGCCGGCACATGTTCTCGGCCAAAACCGGTGACTTCGTCATCAACACCCCTAATGGTGCCAACCACTTCGGCGCCATCTTGAACATCAAGGAGTATGCCGAAGGGACTTACCCGGGCATCCTCAACGGCCTGAAGTACCTGGACTACGAGTACGTCATCACCCATTCGTTCAGCCCGATGGGGCGTCAGGACGCGCTCAAGGTGCTCGACCGCACCAAGGGCATGATGATCTCCTCCGGTGACAAGGCAGTCAGCCAGATTGTCGAGCTGGACCAGGCGATGGACCAGCTGTCGTCGGGCAATTTCGTGCTGGGCGAGTACCACTTCATCATGGCAGTCTACGGCGACAGCCAGGCCAAGCTGTCGCAGAACGTGGCCACGACGCGCGCCGAGCTGTCCAATGCCGGTTTTGTGTCGACCAAGGAAGATCTCGCGGTTACCTCGTCTTTCTACTCGCAGCTGCCGGCCAACTGGCGCTACCGCACCCGCCTGGCCAATGTCAGCTCGCTGAACTTCCTGGGCCTGTCGCCGCTGCACAACTTCGCGACCGGCAAGCAGCACAACAACCCGTGGGGCGACTGCGTCACCACGCTGCAGACCACCAACGGCCAGCCGTACTACTTCAATTTCCACGCGACCCATCCGTCGGAGAACTCGCTGGGCGAGAAGGCGATCGCCAACACCATGGTGATTGGTAAGTCCGGTACCGGTAAGACCGCGCTGATCAACTTCCTGCTCAGCCAGGTTCAGAAGTACGAGCCGTCACCGACCATCTTCTTCTTCGACAAGGACCGTGGTGCGGAGATTTTCGTGCGCGCCTGCGGTGGTAACTATCTGGCCCTGGAGAACGGTGCGCCGACCGGGTTCAACCCGTTCCAGTGCGAGAACAATGAAGCCAACGTCCAGTTCCTGGCCGACCTGATCAAGGTGCTGGCCGGCAAGCGTGAGTACAGTGCGCGCGAGGAAGAGGACATCTACCGCGCAGTGGAAAGCATGCTCGATACGCCGATGCACCTGCGCAGCATGACCAACTTCCAGAAGAGCCTGCCCAACATGGGCGACGATGGGCTCTACGCGCGCATGCGCCGCTGGACTTCGGGCAACTCGCTGGGCTGGGTCTTCGACAATCCGGTCGACACCGTTGACCTGAGCAGGGCCAATATCATCGGCTTCGACTACACCGACATCATCGACAATCCCGAAGTGCGCGTGCCGGTCATCAATTACCTGCTTCACCGCTTGGAGTCGCTGATCGACGGCCGTCCGCTGATCTACGTGATGGACGAGTTCTGGAAGATCCTGGACGGCGAGGGTGGCCTGAAGGAATTCGCGAAGAACAAGCAGAAGACCATCCGTAAGCAGAACGGTCTGGGCATCTTCGCGACGCAGAGCCCGGAGGACGCGCTGAAGAGCGATATCTCCGCCGCGCTGATCGAACAGACCGCCACGCTGATCCTGCTGCCGAACCCGAACGCCAGCAAGAGCGATTACATGGATGGCCTGAAGTTGACCGAGGCCGAGTTCAAGGTGGTTACCGCGCTCGACGAGCGCTCGCGCTGCTTCCTGGTCAAGCAGGGCCACGCATCGAGCGTCTGCCAGCTGAACTTGCGCGGCATGGACGACATCCTGTCGGTGATCTCAGCCTCGACCGACAACATCGACATCATGCACCGAGTGTTGCAGACCGCTGCGGTCCGTAACCGGATTACCGTGGATGAGCTTACGCCGGAACAGTGGCTGGAAGACTTCTACAAAAATCGAAAAGGGTCCGGGAAGCGGGCCGAGAAGGAGGAGACGGCATGACGACGCTCGCTCATACGAACAAGGAAACTGCCATGACAACTGAATTCCGCCGCACTCCGATGCGACGCAGGCGCTTCGCGCCGATGATGGCCGCAGTGTTGACCCTGGGCATGACCATCAGCACGGGCACCAGTCCCGCGCAGGCGATGACGGTCTATGACCCGTTCAACTGGATCATGAATTTCATGCAGGAGATGAAGGCCGGTCAAGAATATCTTCAGACTGCGCAGCGTTGGAGTGAAACGGCTCAGCAGTACTCCAAGACCATCGACAACTGGATGTCCAAGCTCCAGAACTGGACCCAGATCATTGCTTCCCCGCTGATGCCGCCGACTCCCGCGCTGACGAAGATTCCCGAGAACTGGAACGTGGCCGAGAAGTGCGGTGGCGATTCCATGATCAGCATGAATGGTCTGATGGCAGTGCTGAACATGAGCCCGGGCGGTGACATCGGCGCGCAGCAGCGTGCGATCTGCTCTTACATCCAGGTGCTTGAGAACAAGAAGTACAACGAGACTGTCGAGGTCGTGCAGATGTCCATGCCGGCGATGGAGCAGATGCTTCAGCAGCTGCGTCGGATCCGCAACGCGTTCAAGAATGAAGGCGCACTGCAGGAGGATATCTCCAACAATACGGCAACCTCGGTCGAGCTTGAGAAGGCCTTCAAGAAGTGGGAGACCACCATCAAGGTCTACGACCAGCAGATCGCTGCCTTGCAGGGGCGGCAGAAGAATCTGGCCGAGCGTGCGTTGCGGGGCGAGCGGAACCCGATTGGAAGTGTCATCAAGGCCGGCGCGCTGAAGGCCGCGCTCTCCACCAAGTGAATCACGTGCGCAACGCACTCCAGCAGGGCCCCGACGCGGGGCGGGTGATGTGATGAGTCAGGGAATGATGCACGGTATGGTGTTCAATGATCTGTTGCACGGCACGTTGTTCGCCTCCGTGGGCGACTTCGTCTTCTTCCGGCTGATCCTGGAATATCTGCGCGAAGAGATCACCAATTTCGGCAACGGTATCCTGAGCCGGATGATGACCTGGGTCGGCACGATGGCCCTGGTGCTGATGACGCTGTGGGTGCTCATCCAGGGCTTCCGCATCGTGACTGGGCGAAGCCGTGACTCGATGGCTGCGTTGATGACGAATATGGCACGGGCGGCACTGATTGTTACGGTCGCTACGTCGATGGCCATGTTTGGGACCAAGCTGCAGAACTTCCTGACTGGCGATGTGCAGGACCAGATCACCTATATCGTGACCGGAAAGAAGTCGACCGCCGAGGAACTGATTGACAAGAACCTGGGTTATATGCAGCTGGCGCTCACGTCGGTGAGTGTGCTGGATGTTGCCGGCGACGTAACGCTGGATAGCGCAAAGACCCGTGCGATGTGGTTCATTGGGCTGGGCACCGGCGGACCAGCCGTTACGGCGGGCGCCATGCTATTGCTGTACCAGATCGCAATGTCATTGTTCATTGGTTTTGGTCCGCTGTTCATCCTCTGCCTGCTGTTTGAGCAGACAAAGTCCCTGTTCCAACGATGGTTGTTCTATGGCATCGGCACCATGTTCTCGATGGCGGTGTTGGCTGCGATGACCGGCATTGCGATGGAGATGGTGGCGCGCGTGGCGGCTTCGTTCTGGGGTGCGTCTGCGCTGGGTGCACTGCTGGGGTCGAACCTGACCGAGGGCATGAGCAGCATGGCGCTGCAGCAGGGCGGTATGGGCCTGATCCTGACGACGCTGATCCTGACTGCGCCCCCAATGGCTGCGATGTTCTTCCAGGGTACCCTGGGTACCTTCATGGCATATTCGCAGATAGGTGGTAGCGCCGTGCCGACCTCGCCGGGTCCAAATGGGCAGCCGCCGGGTTCTAGTGGGTCGGGGGGTATGTTTACGCCTCCGGCGCCAGCTTCGAACTCAAGTACCGGTGTGTTGGCCAACCAGAGTGCGACACCTAGACTCCAAGGTCAGGGCGAAGTGCAATCTACTTCAGGCCCAGGTTTGCGGGGCAATGCTCCCTCCGGCAACACTTGATTGACCAAAATTGTCGTCAATGGAATCCCGTCCTCATGAAATCCGTGTTGCCTGCATTGATGGTCCTGATGGTTGGAACTGCTTGGAGCATTGATTCCGCCTTGGCGGAGGGGAATTGTCCGCCTGGCTTCTATCCTATAGGTGGCCAAGGGGTGCAGGGTTGTGCGCCGATTCCCGGGGCAACTGGCGGTGGTACAACCGCCCCTGTTTCACCGCCTCAACCTTCCGGTGAGTGGATCACCACTTGGGGAGCGATTGCCACCTCCAAGCGCACTTCCGATGCTGGTGTATCCACTGGTCAGCGAAAGAAAAGTGGCGCGGAAAAAGAGGCGCTTGGCAAATGTTCCTCGGCGGGTGCAAAGGACTGTCAAGTGGTGCTTGCCTACTTCAATCAATGTGCCGCGTGGGTGGTGCCAAGTGGACAGACGGGGCGGGGAGGTTCTGGCATAGGAAGAGGGCCAACACTTGAGCTGGCGGAGCAGGAGGCGCAGAAGGGCTGCACAAATGACGAAGCTGGGGCCTGCAAGGTCTTTTACACTGACTGCACAAAGCCCATATTCAGGACTTACTGAAACAGTAGAATTGAATCTGTTCTGAGGACCTCGGGACTCTACATATGAAGCGTCAGATCTCGTGCTTCGGGGAGGAGACAGCTTTGTGTGCGGATGATTTGATGGCTGAACCTCTACTATATTGAGTCGCAATCACTTCGGTGAGCCAGCGGAAGTTGTTGGAGATGTACTCAGACGAGGTCAGCGCGTGTCGCGGACAGATCATCGGCTTGGTAGCGGTGGACCGGCCGATACAGCAGGCGCATGCTGTTGCTGTACCGGATCGCAAGGTCATTGCTCATTGGTTTAGGTCCGCTGTTCATCCTCTGCCTGCTGTTTGAGCAGACGAAGTCCATCTTCCAACGCTGGTTGTTCTATGGCAACGGCTCCATGTTCGATGGCGGTGTTGGCCGCGATGGCCGGCATTGCCATGGAAATGGTGGCGCGCGTGGCGGCTTCGTTCTGGGGCGCGTCTGCGCTGGGTGCACTGCTGGGGTCGAACCTGACCGAGGGCATGAGCAGCATGGCGCTGCAGCAGGGCGGCATGGGCCTGATCCTGACGACGCTGATCCTGACTGCGCCCCCAATGGCTGCGATGTTCTTCCAGGGCACCCTGGGTACCTTCATGGCAGATTCGCAGATAGGTGGTAGCGCCGTGCCGACCTCGCCGGGACCGACTGGGCAGCCGCCGGGTTCTAGTGGGTCGGGTGGTATGTTTACGCCTCCCGCGCCAGCTTTGAACCCAAGTACCGGTGTGTTGGCCAACCAGAGTGCGACACCTAGGCTCCAAGGTCAGGGCGAAGTGCAATCTACTTCAGGTCCGGGTTTGCGGGGCAATGCTCCCTCCGGCAACACTTGATTGACCAAAATTGTCGTCAATGGGATCCCGTCCGCATGAAATCGCTGTTGCCTGCATTGATGGTCCTGATGGTTGGAACTGCTTGGAGCATTGATTCCGCCTCGGCAGAGGGAAATTGTCCGCTTGGCTTCTATCCAATCGGAGGACAGGGTGTTCAAGGGTGCGCTCCGATTCCTGGTGCCAATACCGGGGCGACGGAGCGGGGGGGAGCTTCGAAACCACGGATGCGCTACGCGGATCAATGGGGGGCCATAGCGTTTTCCGAGACTACGAGCGACGCGGGTGATGTGGTCGGTCGCGATAGCGAGGCTCTGGCTGAGTCCGAGGCCTTGCGACAATGTGGTAGGAATGGGGCGCGTGACTGCAAGATGATCCTGAAATACAGAAACCAATGCGCCGCTTGGGTGATGCCCTCGGAGAATAGAGTGGCTGCTGCAGGTGGTTTGGGGACTGGTTCCTCGGAAGTTCTCGCAGTGGTGGCGGCCAAAAAGAACTGTGTCGATCCATCCCAGAAGGGATGCCACGTCGTATACAGTGCGTGCAGTCTCCCCGTTTTAGTGAGAGGGTGAGCTACAGCGTTGAAGAAGTTTGGCCGGCAAGAACGCTGTGACCTGTCGAGTCCTGGTACGTCCACAGGTGTGTTTGCGGACACGGCAGGAGCTCCCTGCTTGTGATTGGTCTTCAGGGTGACTGAGCAGAACGTACCTCGAGGCATCCGTTAGAGAGGGTCCTGCGGGCTCTGATTCAGTTCCAGATCAGACTGACATTGATTCTTGTGAAAGCCGCCGGCCAGTTCCGTTGGGCTTTGCACACTCAATCCGTTCCGGCTGCTATCAGCCTTCGATTCGGCAACTAGTCGCGCTAACCGCACTTTTTTGTGATCAAGTGCGCTTTTCATCCCAAGCCCCCTTCGACGAGCCCCGCCTCCTCGAAGTAAGCTGCGTGCGCGTCAAAATCCCGACGCGCCGGTGCCATCGAACGCAGGAGCTTTTCCGTCCATGAGGACTGTGTCCCCCCGCAGTGCGGGTGACGCTTGCCACCATCGCGGTTGCCGTGGGCTCGGGGCTATCATCCGCCATGGCGGCCGCCGGGCACGTGCGAGGCATCGCCCCGTTTCCGGCCTCCGCTCGGGAACTGGCAAGACGGGATTGAAGGAGTTGCAGGGGATGGAGAAGGGGAGTGGCACGCACATGGACAATGCCCTGGCGTTCGTTCCGTCCGGCGCGAACCTGCTGGAAGCTGTACGCGGCGATCTGACCGGCAATGGTTTCCAGGACCAGCTCCTGGTGATCGACCAACCTCCTCCGGAGGGCTTGCTGCCCGGCGAGCACGGACCGAACCGGGTTCTGCTGTTGCTGCTGGGTGATGCCACGGGCCGCTGGCAGCTGGCGGCACGCAACGACAAGCTGGTGCCGTGCTCAACGCGCGGTGGCATGGCCGGTGATCCCTTCGCCTACGTGACGATTGAAGACGGCGCGTTCAGCGTGATCACCAACGGCGGCAGCCGCGAACGCTGGAGCAGCGTCTACACCTTCCGGTATGCACCTGCCGAGCAGGCGTGCTGGGTGCATGGCGTGCAGCGCAAGGTGGTGGACACCGAAACCGAAGCGACCCACACGCGCGATTTCTCCGCGGCCGAGCTTGGCCGGGTGCGGTTCGAGGATTTCGATCCGTCCGTCGTCGCCGACGTGAGCTTGCCCTGAGTGCCATGCCTGTGAGGAGGCGGGAGTATCCAACGATGATCGAGCAGGAGTTTCACCGTGTCGCAGGATAGGGAGTCGTTGCTGTTGCGGCAGGCCACGGAGGCCGGCATGACTTCGTCCCGGGAACTGGCCAACTTCATGGCGCAGGCCGGGCATGAATCCCGTGGCTTGAGCCGTCTCAACGAGAGTTTCAACTTCACCCGGGGCATCTCGCAGATCCCGGTGGAAGCGGCGTGGCGCAATGGCAACGCTGCGCTGGAGAGCGCCCGCCAGGAAGCGCTGCGTGGCCGCCCGGAAAACCTGGCTGAGCTGATGTACGGCGGGCGCATGGGCAACGATGCCCCTGGCGACGCACTGAAGTATCACGGCCGCGGCTATCTGCCGCTGGTCGGCAAGGAGAACTATGAGCGTGCCGGCAAGGCGCTGGAACTGGACCTGGTGAATCACCCGGAACTGGCCGCGCAGCCCGAGCACGCAGGTCGCATTGCCGTGTGGCAGTGGCAGACGCGGGTGCCGGAGGCGGCGCGCGAGGATGTGCGCGAAGCCACGCGTGCCCTGAATGGCGCGCTCAACGGCATCGAAGCCCGCCAGCAGCGTTTTGACGTGTGGCAGCAGAAGCTGACCCCCGATGTGATGGCGCGCCTGGAGCGCGGCGAAGTGGGGGCGTCTGCCCACCAGGCAACGGGACGCGACATGTCGCAACCGGGCGAGCCGGGATACACGCTGTTCTCGGGAGCGCGCCAGCACCTGCAGCAGATGGGGCCGCAAAGCGGTCTGCGCAGCGTGCAGGAACTGGACAATGCTGCCGGCGCACTGGCGCTGAGCGCGCAGAAGGCGGGGATTTCGCGCATCGATCATCTACTGGCTGGCAACGACGGCCGCACGCTGTTTGCCGTGCAGGGCGCGCTGGGCGATCCGGCCATGCTGCGCGCATCGGTTGATCGCGAACAAGCGGCGCAGCAGCCGCTGGCGCAGAGCAGCCAGCAGTTGGCTGCCAATGTCGCCCAGCAGGACCCGGCGGCCGCGCTCGCCCGCGAGCAGGAGCAGCGTTCTCGATCCCTGTAACACCGATGCCGGCGGGCAGGGTGCCCGCTGGCGCTTTACGTACGACGCGTGGCGCCCTGTGGCGCCGACATGGAAACCCACCCGTAAGGACACCACATGCGAATCGTTCCCCCGAATGCCCGGCACGCCGCGGCCCGCTGCAATGCCCCCGTGCGCCGCCTGCCGCCGCTCTGGCTGCTGTCACTTGGACTTGCCGCAGCGTCGGCACAGGCTCAGGAGGCAGCGGCGCCCGTCGTGGAGACGCGCCCCGCTGCGGAGGCAACTGTTGACGCGCCTGCAGGGGCAGCGCCCGTTACAGCGCCCGCGGCGGCCGACGCCGTTGTCGTGGCGCCGGCTCCCGAAGTACCGGCTGCCGTGATACCCCCTGCGACACCCGTGGTGGACACGCAGCCGGCGCCGGCTGCGGACCCGGCGCCTGCGCCCGTTGCGCCCGCAGCGGCGGCGCCTGTGGCTGCACCTCCCGCCGCAGGCGAGCCCACCGCTCCGGCGGTAGCACCCGCTCCGCCCGCATTGGCCATCGTGCCGTTGCCGCCCGAGCAGGCGACCGAGCGGGCGCTCGGTGCCCGCTGCCCGGTGGATCTGGCCGGACGGCTGGCGAGCCAGGGCGACCTGCTGATCGGCGCCTGCCAGGGCACGATGCCGGCGCATCTGGCCGCGCTGCTGGTCGCGCTGCCCGAGCAGGACATCCACTTGCCGCGCGCCTGGCGCGAGCGCGAGGTGCGGCAGAAGGCCTGGTTCAAGGCGGTGCCGGGCTACGGCCAACGCCCGGATTTCATCGCGCGGATGGGTGATATCTGGGTGCGCTCGCTGGAAGGGCGCGACGCCGACAGCACGTTCTACCTGGTGTCGGCGCCGTTCACCTGCAGCGACCAGGTCGCCAACCGCGGTGAGTACGGCGCGGAGCCGGTCCGCGTGCCAGCGGGTGATTGCCGCGAGGCCTACGTGGGCCAGCGTGTGTACCAGGTTCGTGGGGACGCGGCGCCGCGGGATGTGACTGCCGATGCCATGCCGGCCATGCCGCCGGTGACGGACGCCGACCGGGCGCGACAGCTGTCGCGTGAGGGCCGGATCAGCCTGGACCACAGCAAGTTGCAGTACGGCCCGGCCATGCGTTGGTTCGTGCAGTACCCGGAAACGGCGCAGAAGGGCGGTCCGCGCGCCTACAGCGACTGGAACCGCGAGCACATCGCGTTTGTGGTCTGGACCGGTGATCGCTTCGAGCTGCGCGAGAAGGTCGCACGCGCCCAGCGGCCCTGTGATCCGGTGGCACCCGGCGATCGTGCCTGCGGCGGATTCCCGGATTCGGGCCCGGATCCGTTCGTGACTGCCGGAGTAGGCGTGCCAATGGCGGCCTCCAGCCCCTGAGCCGGCGTGCCGAAGGGTGCGGGAGCCGGGGGGAGTGGCTCCCGCGCCGCCATCAGACCTGCAGGCTGCGGGTCTGATGCTGCTGCTGTTCCAGCTGTTGGTCGCGCTCCAGCGCAAGCCGCTGGCCTGCGGCCTGCTGGTCGATGCGCTGGCTGCTCTGTTCCAGTGGGGTGTTCATCGCCACTGCTGTATCCACCGACACGCGAAGGTGGGCGGGATCGCCGCCCTGGCCCTGCACGGCGAAGCTGCGCGAGGCATCGGCATTCATGACCACTTCGTCGATGCGCTTGCCGCCCGCTGCGTGCATTTCGGCGGCCAGGCTGCCGGCCAGCTGCGTGCTCATTACGTCCGGTACCCGGCCGACGCGGACGTCCTGCGCATGCACGCCACGGATCGCGTCGTTGAACAGTGGGTTGCCCACATGGTTGGGATCGTCCATGCGCAGCATGCTGGTGTGATGGCCATTCTTCTCGGCTTCGCGACGTGCCGGCTCACCGGGCTGCAGCGGGCCGCGGATGTGGTCGTACAGATCGACGGCGCCGCCCGGAATGCCGCGCGCCGCGCGGGTGACACCGCGGCGCAGTGATTCAACGTCGTCGCGGTACTCCTCGATCATCCTGGCGTTGTCTTTTGCCAGCTTCTGCGTTTCCGGGTGTTGCAGCACCGAGCCGTCACCGAGGAAGTTGCCCAGCTTGTGCGCGCCGAACGAGCTGCCTGCGGCGATGATCGGCCGGTCGGGGATCAGGGCGCGCAATGAGTGATTGCTGAAGCCGTTCGCGGCAAGCGTGCTGATTTCGTTCGGCCTGGCGTAGATGCGCACCTGGCCGAAGTGCGGCGACGCCGCGCTGACCGGATCGGAGGCCATGACATGGTTGATCATGGTGTTGCCGCCTTCCGGGATGCGGTAGCTGAGGCTGACCGCGCCATAGGCGTTGAAGGTTTCGCCCTTGACGTTGAAATGGTGCGAGGTGATCTGGGCCAGCGCGCCGCCGAGGGAGTGACCGGTGACGGTGACCTGGGGGGCATGTCCGCCATTCAAGCGTCCCTGCAATGCGGCAGTTTCGAGTGTTCTCTGTGTCAACGCGATCGCGTCCGGCGCCTGCACATTGGTGCGCGCAACCACCATGCCGCCATCGGTCAGAATCGCGTCGCGAGCTATCTGCTCGGTGCCACGATGCGCAATGACGATCTCTTTGCTGTCTACGCGCTGATAGACGGTCCCTTGATAGCCGTTGAGACGATTATTGACATGCTCAAGAATCTTGTACTCATGGCCGTTTAAGGTGACTTTCTCTTCTTGGCCGGGTTCACGTCGGCCGACGGCCCGATCCTTGTAGGCGTCATCAGATAACGCAGCGTAATCCTGGGAGGTGATGGTCACGGCGCCACCTCACTTGCGGAGAGGGTGATCGTAAACAGCTTGTCCTGAAGATCAGGGGCGTAATTGCTGCGATCGGGCTCGCCACTGGCGGGAAAATTGGGAACGCGATCTGCCTTCGGATAGACCAGATCCGGATAGTAGAGCGTATGCGCGCCACCTTCGGTCAGTGGCTTGGCGTCAACGAAGGTTAGGAAGCGGGTCTCTTCTTCAGCGCCCGTCGCCTTCAACATCGCCCCAGCACCAGTGAACTCCCAGTGGCACACGCCGCGGCCGTAGTAGTCCTCATCCAGCATGCGGTCCACATAGAGCGTGCCCCGATACTCGCCATCGGCGACCTTGCGCAGCTCCACCGGCTCCTGGCTGGTGATGCGTGCGGCCGTGCCGGTGGCCGGCTCGATGTGACCGCACTGGTCTTCGTTGGTGACGTCGTACTGTGCGACGCCTTCGACCACCGCAAAATCGCCGGGGGCGTCCTTCAGGCGCAGCACCAGTTCATAGGCCTTGCGCGGGCTGGGGTTGAGCTTGGCGAGGCCGCGCCCACCCTGGGCGACATCGGCTTCAGCAGCGGCACGTTCCTGGTTCATGGCGGTCTCCGGATGGCAGGCGGTCAACAGAAGCAGAGCAAGGCACGGAATCATCTTGTGGCGCAATGTCGGCCTCCTGGTGTGTAGGGGGAAATGTGGCACTGGCAGCTCATGGCGCGAGCGTCCGCACAGTGGTTGTGGTCGAGAACAGCGCGTCGCGCAGTTCCTCCTTGTAGGCCGACGGATCTTCTTTGCCGCTGGCAGGGAAGTTGGCAGCGAGCTCGGCGCGGGGATAAGCAGTCTTCGGATAGTAGAGAGTCAACGGCGATCCCGCGTCCATGCGCTTCTTGTCGATGAACGTCAGGAATCGCGTATCAGCTTCGCCGGTCGTGGCACGCAACATCGCGCCAACGCCGGTCAGCGTCCAGTGGCACGTACCGCGATCGTAATAGTCCTGGTCCTGCATGCGGTCGAGGTAGAACGTACCGCGGTATTCGTTCTCGCCCGTCTTGCGCAGTTCCACCGGTTCCTGGCTGGTGATGCGGCTGGCCGTGCCGGTGGACCAGATGACCCGCCCGCAGTCTTCGTAGTTGCTGACGTCATACTGGGCCACGCCCTCAACAACCGCGAACGGGCCCGGTGCATCCTTCACTGTCAGCACCAGTTCGTAGGCCTGCTTCGGCGCCGGGTTGAGCCTGGCCAGGCCGCGTCCACCCGCAGCAACGTCGCGCTCGGCATCGGCATAAGGTGAGCACGCGGCCAGCGGCAATAGCGCGATCAACGCCAACAACGGCCGTCCCCTGTGTTCGCGCTGTGCTACATCCATGGCTCGGTCCTGCATGGCGCGTCCATGTCCATATATCCTTCCTGGGTGACAGGTTTTCCGATTATGGAGCGTGCCGGCAAGCCATTGCCACCCGGCGCGCCATGTTTTTGACGCGCCGGCGGGTGCTACCTCGGGCGTATCGCTTGTGCCGTGGGCGATCCGGTGTTTCCGCTGGCGCTGCGTGCGACTCAGGCTCTTCTGCAGATGTGTGATTCAAATCAATAATTCACATTTCCATCACGGAGACGGGCGCCATGCATTACACGATTCGGCCTGAGTCCAATAAAGACCGTGCAAGTATCCACGCACTCACTGAGGCGGCCTTCCGTGATGCGCCGCACAGCAGCCACACCGAGCAGTTCATTGTCGATGCGCTGCGTTCGCGTGGAGAGCTGAGTCTTTCGCTGATCGCCGAGAAGGACGGGCAGGTCGTCGGGCACATCGCCCTGTCGCCGGTGACGATCAGCGATGGCAGCACCGGCTGGTTTGGCGTGGGGCCCATCTCGGTGCTGCCCGGATGCCAGGGGCAGGGCATTGGCGCTGCGCTGATGCACGCGGCGCTCGACGCATTGCGTGGGCAGGGCGCGCAGGGCTGTGTGGTGCTGGGGGAGCCGTCCTACTACGGGCGATTCGGGTTCCATGCCGAACCGGGCCTGGTACTGCCGGGTGTTCCAGCAGCGTACTTCCAGGCCCTCTCCCTGGTGCCGCCGATCGCGCAGGGCGAAGTGCGCTACTCAGCGGCATTCGAGGCAAGCGCCCCGCCCGTGGATTGACCCCCGCCGCCGGGGCTGATCTCAGCCCTCGTACCGGAGATGGATCAGCGGATACGGGCGGCCCTGCGAATCCAGCGGTGAACGTCCGGTTTCGACGAAGCCCATGCGCTGGTAGAAGCCGACGGCCTGCGCGTTCTGTTCGTTGACGTCGGTACTGAGCTGCGGATGCAGGGCCAGCGCATGCTGCAGCAGTCGCCGGCCGATACCGGTACCGCGCACGTCAGGATCGATGAACAGCGCTTCCATGTGCGTGCCATCGATCAGCATGAAGCCAAGGGGGCGGTCCTGAGCGTCGACGGCCACGGTCATCGGCGCCAGCGGCAGGAAACCGGCGACTTCGGCGTCGATGGCCTGGCGGTCTTCTGCGCTGAGGAAGTCGTGGGTGGCGTCGACGGCGCGGCGCCAGAGGTCGACGAGGGCGGCGCCGTCGTCGGCGCGCGAGGCGCGAAGGGTGGTCATGGGTTCACCCAGGTGCTTTCAATGGGCACGTAGTATCGCGCGTCCCGATCCAGCGTGCAGACCTGGATTCATCCGGCGTTGCGATGGCGGATGAAGGGACTGTAGGTGGTGGCCTCCGCGCGCAGCACCACGCCGTCCTCGAAATCCGCGCTGTCGTTGAAGGGCACGGTGGGCCACTGCGTCCAGTGCGCCAGGCGTTCGCGGTAGTAGTGGGTTGCTGCAGCCAGGGCATCGTCGTGTGCCTGCGCGCGCTCCGGTGCCAGCCCGGAACGCACGCCGTGCACCACATGCGGTTCCATCACATCGAAGCCGACGTAGCGCAGGCTGTACATCAACGGCCACAGCAACAGGCGGGTATCACCCTCACGGCCATCCACCGCGCAGGCCCGCGCCGAAGCGCCGGTGGTGACGCTGAGCAGGGCACGCTTGCCGCGCACCGCGCCGTGTTCGTGGCGCAGGCGGCTGTTGTACATCGGCCCGTAGACCAGTACGCGGTCCAGCCAGCCCTTGAGGATCGCCGGTGCCGAAAACCACCACAGCGGGAACTGCAGGATCACCCGATCCGCAGCCCGCAGCAACTGCAGATGGCGCTGCACATCGGCGGGTAGCCGGCCCTGTTCGGCGCCGTGACGCTGTTCGCGCTGGGCATCGAAGCGGTCGGGCTGCAGGCGCCTTGAATGATGATGGGCCGCTTCCAGTGGATCGAAGCCTTCCGCATACAGGTCGACCACGTCCACCTGCAGGGCGTCATGGCGCAGCTGTTCGGCGGCCTGCGCGGCCAGGTAGGCGTTGAACGAGCGGGGTTCGGGATGGGCAAGCAGGATCAGGGCGCGCATGGGGCGAGGTGTTGGTGGAGTGTGCGACCATCCTCGCGATGCCGGAGTGCCCCGGCAATTACGCACCTTGAGGTAACCATGGCCTGTCCGGGCGATGTCTATGCCGCCGATTGCTCGGCACGTGATGCGCTGGCGCTGATCTCCGGCAAGTGGGTGATGCTGCTGTTGCCGGCGCTGTCGCAGGGGCCGCTGCGCAATGGCGCGCTGCTGCGGAAGATCGAAGGCATCTCGCAGAAGGTGTTGACCCAGACCCTGCGGCAGCTGGAGCGCAATGGCCTGGTCGAGCGGTGTGAGCTGGGCAAAAAGCCACTGCATGTGGAGTACCGGCTGACCGAAGTCGCGCGTGGCCTGGTTGACACGCTGTCCGCTCTGGACCGTTGGGCCGAGCACAACTTCCCGGCACTGGACGCCGCCCGCGAGCGCTTCGACGCACGCTAGCGGCGCCTGCACGGCCGCGGGCGTACAATGCGGCCCCGGCGGCCATCCTGGCCCTGCAGACACGCGAGAACCGCCATGACCGATGCCCTGGGTGTGCCGGTGCACGACGCCGATGAACGCTGGATGCGCCACGCGCTGGCCCTGGCCGAGCGCGCGCAACGCGAGTTCGATGAGATTCCGGTCGGTGCGGTACTGGTGGGCGCCGATGGCCAGCTGCTGGGCGAGGGCTGGAACCTCAACATCGCCTCGCACGATCCCAGCGCGCATGCCGAGATCGTGGCGATGCGGGCCGGTGGCACGCGGCTGGCCAACCATCGGCTGCTGGGCAGCACTCTGTACGTGACCCTGGAACCCTGCGCGATGTGCGCGATGGCGATCGTGCATGCACGCGTTGCCCGCCTGGTCTACGGCGCCAGCGACCCCAAGACCGGTGCCTGCGGCAGCGTCTTCGACCTGCTGGGCGATGCGCGCCACAACCACCGGGTGGAGATCCACGGCGGCGTGCTGGCCAAGGAGGCGAGCACGCGCCTGACCAATTATTTCCGCGCCAAGCGCGGCAAGCCGCCGCTGTTGCTGGAAGACCACGCCGGCGAGGGCTGAGGGGTGACAGGGTATGATGGACGCCCCTTTCCTTCACCGGTAGGCCGCGCGCCTGCCCAGCACCGAGGCGACACATGGCGGACAACGGCGCGGCCAACGAGCGGCTGATCTGGATCGACCTGGAAATGACCGGGTTGGATACCGACAACGATTCGATCATCGAGATCGCCACCGTGGTCACCGACGCGCAGCTCAACGTGCTGGCCGAGGGTCCGGAATTCGCCATCCACCACCCGCTGGAAACGCTGGAAGCGATGGACGAGTGGAACCGCAATCAGCACCGCCGTTCCGGCCTGTGGCAGCGCGTGCTGGACAGCACCACCACGCTGGGCCAGGCCGAAGCGCAGACGGTGAACTTCCTGGCGCAGTGGATCCCGGCCGGCCTTTCGCCGATGTGCGGCAACTCGATCTGCCAGGATCGCCGCTTCCTGCACCGCCAGATGCCGAGGCTGGAGAAGTACTTCCACTACCGCAACCTGGACGTGTCCACGGTGAAGGAACTGGCCAAGCGCTGGGCGCCGAGCGTGGCTGCCGGCGTCGGCAAGAACAGCAACCACACCGCGCTGAGCGACGTGCACGACTCGATCGCCGAACTGCGCCACTACCGCCAGTTCATGGGCGCGCTGTCGGGGTTGCCGGCTGCCTGAACGACGCCGCCGGGTGACACGCCCACGGGTAGCGCCGGCCGCTGGCTGGCAAGGCGCCGGATCCGCCCCTTCTGGCGTGACCCGCGACGAGCCGTTCAACTACCGGGCGCTAAGATCGGCGCCATGAACGAGCCGATCCTGCTTCCCCGCGACATTGCCCACGACGCCCGCGACTGGTCCGACCTGCAGCGGGCGGTGGCGCTGCTGGAAGCGCCGACCCTGACCGCGCGCATGGCGAACCTGGTCGGCACGCCACTGGAGTTCGCGGTGAAGGCGCTGCCCAAGGCGGTCTCGGGCCGCATCCACGGCGCGGTGCAGGCGGCGCTGTCCAAGTCCGCGCAGGCGGCCCTGTGGAGCATGGACAACACCCCTGGCAAGGGCGCATCCACGCGCTGGCACAAGGTCGCGGCCGCGACGTCAGGCGCGGTCGGAGGCGCTTTTGGCTTCGCGGCACTTTTCATCGAACTGCCGATATCGACCACGATCATGATGCGGGCGGTGGCCGACGTGGCCCGCAGCGAGGGCTTTGACCTGTCCGAGTTCAGCACCCGCCAGGCGTGCCTTGAGGTATTCGCGCTGGGCGGCAACTCGCCGCGTGATGACGCCAGCGAGACGGGCTATTACCTGGCCCGCGGCTTCACGACCGATGTGATGCGCCATCTCTCGGCCGAGCTGGCCGGGCGCGTGGTGACCGGCCGCGACCTGACCCTGGGCGTGGCGCCGAAGGAAGCCGGCAAGCTGCTGGCGAAGCTGGTGGAGAAGGTGGCGGCGCGCTTTGGCGTGGTCGTTACCGAGAAGTTCGCCGCGCAGGCGGTGCCGATCGTCGGTGCCGCTGCCGGCGCAACACTGAACACCATGTTCACTGACTACTACCAGGACATGGCGCGCGGCCACTTCATCGTGCGCCGGCTGGAGCGCAAGTACGGCGAGGACGTGGTACGCACCTGCTATGACCGCGTGGCGCATGGCGGCGTGCTGATCGAACCCACGCTGTAACCGGCTTCGGGGTCGGAGCCCGTTCCGTTCAAAGGGATCCGACCGCCGGCCGGCCATCCTTGCCTTGAGGGAACAACTGTTTTGCCAGTGCGTGCCTGTTGCGTGGCCGCCGCCATCCCCATCCTTGCCGGCAGTCCCCTGCAAGAGATTGCCGCCATGCTGTTCACTCCCCACCGCCTGGGCGCGCTGACGTTGCCCAACCGCATTGTGATGCCGCCGATGACCCGCTCGCGCTCGTCGGCCGGCAACGTGCCCACTGCCGAAATGGCCACGTACTACGCGCAGCGTGCCGGCGCCGGCCTCATTGTCAGCGAGGGTACCCAGATCAGCGCGCAGGGCCAGGGCTACGCCTGGACCCCGGGCATCCACAGCCCGGAACAGGTGCAGGGCTGGCGCCAGGTGACTGACGCCGTGCACGCCGCCGGTGGCCGCATCTACGCCCAGCTGTGGCATGTCGGCCGGGTCTCGCACGTGGCGCTGCAGCCGGGTGGCGCCGCGCCGGTGTCGTCGTCGGCGTTGTTGGCGGAAGGCGTGAAGGTATTCGTCGACCCGACCGGGGCAGGTCCCGAAGCCGGGGTGGGCGAAATGATCCAGCATTCGATGCCGCGTGAGCTGCGCGAAGATGAGATTCCGGGCGTCGTCGCCGATTTCGCGCAGGCCGCGCGCAATGCGCTGGACGCAGGCTTCGATGGCGTGGAGTTGCACGGTGCCAATGGCTACCTGATCAACCAGTTCATCGACTCGCAGGCCAACCATCGCACTGACGGCTATGGCGGCGCGTTGCAGAACCGGCTGCGGTTCCTGCGCGAGGTCGTGCAGGCGGTGGTCGCGGTGGCCGGCGGTGACCGCGTCGGCGTGCGCCTGGCGCCGCTGACCACGCTGCAGGGCGCGGTGGACGATACGCCGCAGGCGACCTATCTGGCGGCCGCGCATCTGCTGGGTGAGCTGGGCGTGGGTTACCTGCACATTGCCGAAGCGGATTGGGACGATGCACCGTTGATGCCGGTGGCGTTCAAGCAGGCGCTGCGCATGGTCTACCCGGGTACGCTGATCTACGCCGGCAAGTACACCGCCGAGCGCGCCGAGCAGGCACTGGCGGAAGGCTGGGCTGACCTGATCGGCTTCGGCCGTCCGTTCATCGCCAACCCGGATCTGCCGGAGCGACTGCGTACCGGTGCGGCGCTGAATCCGCCGGATCGCGCGACGTTCTTTGGCGGTGGCGCGGTCGGCTTCACCGATTACCCGACGCTGGAAGAGAGCGTCGCGGCCTGATCCTGGCCGGCATTTCAGTCAGGCGGCGGGGGTAGTGCCGGCCGCTGGCCGGCATTCCAGTCAGGCGGCGAGTGGGTAGTGCCGGCCGCTGGCCGGCATTCCAGTCAGGGGGGCGAGGGGTAGTGCCGGCCGCTGGCCGGCATTTCAGTCAGGCGGCGAGGGGGTAGTACCGGCCGCTGGCCGGCATTCCACTGCCGGATCACGGCTTGTCGCGCACCAGCGCGTCGGCCTCAACCACGCCGCCATCCTTGCCGTGCAGGTACAGATGCATGTCCTGCTGCGGGTAGGGGATGTTGATGCCGGCCTTGTCATAGCCCAGCTTCAGCTGCTCCAGCAGCGTGACCTTGGTACCAAACCAGTCGGCCGACTTCACGTAGCAGCGGATGCCGAGGTTGATGGCGTGCGCGCCCAGCTCGTAGACCACCACGTCCGGTGCGGGGGTCTGCAGCACGCGCGGGTCGGCCTTCATCAACGCCAGCGCGGTATCGCGTGCCAGCTGGATGTTGTCCTCATAGCCGATGCCGATCACCAGCTCGACGCGGCGCGTCGGTTCGGCGGTGAGGTTGATGATCGGTGCGGCAGTGATCAGCGTGTTCGGAATGGTGGTGTGCTGGTTGTCGGCACCGGTGAGCACGGTCTGGAAGATGCGCACTTCGCGCACCGTGCCGGTCTGCCCGGCCACGGTCACCACATCGCCCACGCGGAACGGTCGCAGCGTCACCAGCATCACACCCGAGGCGATGTTGGACAGCGAATCCTTCAATGCAAGACCGACCGCCAGGCCAGCGGTGCCGAGCACGGCGAGCAGCGGAGTGATCTGCACGCCCAGCGTGCCGATGGCGAGCACCACCACGATCACCAGCGACGCTGCGTAGACCACATTGCGCAGGAAGCTGCCCAGCATCGGGTCCACGCCCATGCGCGCGGTGGCGCGCGGCATGGCATTGGACAGGCGACGTGCCACCCACAGGCCCACCAGCAGTACCAGGATGGCGGCCAGCAACGGCACACCGTAGGTTTCCAGCAGGCGCTCCCAGTTGAGCGAGTGGAACCAGGGCGTTGCGGCGGGGGCGGGAGGTGCGGCGGCGATCATGCGAAAGTCCTTTGCTGCGTAGCGATGTCTGCGTGGGGCAGGGCGTGCGTGGACGCCAGAAACAGCAAGCCCCGCAAAGGCGGGGCTTGCGTGCAGCAGCAGTATGGGCGGACGTCGATGAAAGCGACGTCAGCCCCTCGTGGCATCAGCCGTTGGCCTTCAGCTTGGCCAGGCGCAGCCAAGTGTCGACCACGGTGTCCGGGTTCAGCGACACCGACTCGATGCCTTCCTGCATGAGCCATTCGGCCAGATCCGGGTGATCGGACGGGCCCTGGCCGCAGATGCCGACGTACTTGCCCTTGGCGCGTGCAGCCTTGATCGCCATCGACAGCAGCTTCTTCACTGCCGGGTTCCGTTCGTCGAACAGGTGCGCGACGATCGACGAGTCGCGGTCCAGGCCCAGGCTCAGCTGGGTCAGGTCGTTGGAGCCGATCGAGAAGCCGTCGAAGATCTCCAGGAACTCATCGGCGAGCAGTGCGTTGGACGGCACTTCGCACATCATGATGATCTTCAGGCCGTTCTCGCCCTGCTTCAGGCCGTTCTGCTCCAGCACCTCGACGACCTTGCGGCCCTCTTCCAGGGTGCGCACGAACGGAATCATGACCCACAGGTTGTCCAGGCCCATTTCGTTGCGCACGCGCAGCACCGCCTTGCACTCCAGCGCGAAGGCGGCCGAGAAGCTCGGGTCGACGTAACGGCTGGCGCCGCGGAAGCCGATCATCGGGTTCTCTTCGTGCGGCTCGTAGTTGCTGCCGCCGATCAGGTTGGCGTACTCGTTGGACTTGAAGTCCGACAGGCGCACGATCACCGGGTTCGGAGCAACCGACGCGGTGAGGGTGGCGATGCCTTCGGCCAGGCGGTCGACGTAGAAGCTGACCGGGTCACCGTAGCCGGCGATCTTCTCGTCGATCTTCTTCTTCGTTGCCGCGTCCTGGCGGTCGTATTCCAGCAGCGCGTTCGGGTGGATGCCGATGTGGCTGGCGATGATCATTTCCAGGCGGGCCAGGCCGATGCCGGCGTTCGGCAGCTGGCCGAAGTCGAAGGCACGTTCCGGGTTGGCCACGTTCATCATGATCTTCAACGGTGCCGGCGGCATGTTGCCCAGATCGGTGGTGGTGCGCTCGAAGCCCAGCTTGCCTTCGTAGATGAAGCCGGTATCGCCTTCAGCGCAGCTGACGGTGACCAGCTGGCCATCTTCGATCACCTTGGTCGCGTTGCCCGAGCCGACCACAGCCGGCACGCCCAGCTCGCGCGCGATGATCGCGGCGTGGCAGGTGCGGCCACCACGGTTGGTGACGATGGCCGAAGCGCGCTTCATCACCGGTTCCCAGTCGGGATCGGTCATGTCGGCGATCAGTACGTCGCCCGGCTGCACGCGGTTCATGTCGTCCAGCGTCTTCACCACGCGGGCCACGCCCGAACCGATCTTGGCACCGACGGCGCGGCCCTCGGCCAGCACGTTGCCGCCCTTTTCGGTCAGCGCGAAGCGCTCGATCTGGGTGGCGTGGCTGCGCGACTTCACCGTTTCCGGGCGCGCCTGCACGATGAACAGCTTGCCGCTGACACCGTCCTTGGCCCACTCGATGTCCATCGGGCGGCCGTAGTGCTTTTCGATCACCAGCGCCTGCTTGGCCAGTTCCTGCACGTCCTCGTCGCTGATCGAGAAGGTGTTGCGCAGTTCGGCCGGGGTATCTTCGATCCTGACGCGCTCACCCGGAACATCCGAATACACCATGCGGATCGCCTTGCTGCCGAGCGAGCGGCGCAGGATCGCCGGCTTGCCGGCCTGCAGGGTGGGCTTGTAGACGTAGTATTCGTCCGGGTTGACCGCGCCCTGCACGACCATTTCGCCCAGGCCGAACGAGGAGGTGACGAACACCACGTCGCGGAAGCCTGACTCGGTATCCAGGGTGAACAGCACGCCGGAGGAGCCGACCCCCGAGCGCACCATCAGCTGCACGCCGGCGGACAGGAACACGTCCTCATGCTTGAAGCCGTGGTGCACGCGGTAGGCGATGGCACGGTCGTTGTACAGCGAGGCGAACACTTCCTTGACCTTGTGCACGACGTCGTCGGCACCGGTGACGTTGAGGAAGGTTTCCTGCTGGCCGGCGAAGGAGGCATCCGGCAGATCCTCGGCGGTGGCCGACGAACGCACGGCCACGGCCACGTCGCCGCCGCCGTTGTCGGCGCTCAGCTTGGCGTAGGCGGTGCGGATGTCCTGGTCCAGCTGCGGCTGCAGCGGTGCATCGATCACCCAGCTGCGGATTTCCTTGCCGGCGGCGGTCAGCGCAGTGACGTCCTCGACGTCCAGCGTGGCCAACTTGTCGAAGATGCGCTTGGACAGGTCGTTGTGCGCGATGAAGTCCTTGAAGGCTTCAGCGGTGGTGGCATAACCGCCCGGCACCGAAACGCCCAGACCGGCCAGGTTGCCGATCATCTCGCCCAGGGACGAATTCTTGCCGCCTACGCGGGCCAGATCGGCCAGACGCAGTTCGTGCAACCACAGGATGTTCTCGTTCAAGCGCGATGCTCCGTTTGGCCATCGCCCGAGGCGGGCTGAGTGGCCGCGTCCGTAGGAAGAAGCCGATATGATGCCGGGCAGAGCACCGTCGGCACAAGCTTGTGCTGGCGGCCTTTTTAAGCTTCGTAGGGGGTAAAAGCGCGCATGTCGACCATCCGTCCGGTGTTCTACGTTTCCGATGGAACCGGTATCACCGCTGAAACCATTGGGCATAGCCTGCTGACCCAGTTCTCCGGGTTCAGCTTCATTACCGACCGGATGTCGTTTGTCGACGACCCTGAAAAAGCGCGTGAAGCCTGTGCCCGGATCCAGGCGGCGGGGGAGCGCTACCAGGTCCGGCCGATCGTGGTGAACTCCTGCGTGGACCAGAGCCTCAGCCTGATCCTGGCTGACAGCGGAGCCTTGATGCTGGATGTGTTCGCGCCGTTCATCGAGCCGCTGGAGCGCGAACTGGCCAGCCCGCGCCTGGCCCGGGTCGGCCAGGCCCATGGCATGGTCGATTTCGATACCTACCATCGCCGCATCAACGCGATGAACTTCGCCCTGACCCATGACGATGGGATTGCGGTGAACTACGACGATGCCGACGTGATCCTGGTGGCGGTGTCGCGCGCCGGCAAGACGCCGACCTGCATCTACCTGGCCCTGCACTACGGGGTGCGCGCAGCCAACTACCCGCTGACCGACGAGGACCTGGAAAGCGACCGCCTGCCGCCACGCCTGCGCAACTACCGGCGCAAGCTGTTCGGCCTGACCATCGACCCGGACCGTCTGCAGCAGATCCGCCAGGAGCGCCGTCCGAACTCGCGCTACGCCAACCTGGAGACCTGCAAGCGCGAGGTGGCTGCGGCCGAGACCATGTTCCAGATGGAGCGGATCCCGACCCTGAGCACCACCCATACCTCGATCGAGGAGATTTCCAGCAAGGTGCTGGCCACGCTGGGGCTGCAGCGCGAGCTGTATTGATCGTTCCCCGCGCTGCGGGGCTGCCGGCCAGCGGCCGGCACTACCGCGGTGGCAGCGACTCCCGCGCTGCGAGGCTGCCGGCCAGCGGCCGGCACTACCGCGATGAAAGCGACCGACGGGTTGGCTGTGGCTTGAGGCGCCCCCACGTTGAAGCACCAACGTGTAGGATCGACCCATGGCCCGAGCCTTGCCCCGTACCGAACGCATTCCCCGCCTGAGCCGGCTGAGCTGGCTCATGGGCCTGTACGCGGAAAACTACCGTCATCTGGTACGCCTGTTCGAGCCGGCGGGACTGGTCGCGGGCAGCTACATCTCCTCGATCGGTGACGGCCTGGATGTGCGCCTGGACGTGATCGAATGCCACCGGTACACGGTGGAACTGCGCCTGACCTACGACCTGGCCGACCCGGTCACCGGTGAGCCGGACCCGTCGGCCTACGTCCGCCTGTACCGTGATGCGCGCCAGGCCGAGACCACCCATTGCTACGTCGGCCGCCGCTGGCAGGACACCATGGGCCTGTATCCGCCACCGGCGGAGTTGATCAGCCATCGCATGCGGATGAACACCTTCCTCGGCAAGTGGCTGGAATACCTGGCCGAGCGCGGCCATGGCGTCGCCACGCTGCGCCGTGACCCCGATGGCGCCGGTGCGCCTGCCGAGCGCCGCCTGTCGCTGGTGCGCTGATCGGCCATAATCCAAGGCTGACCTGCCGCTGGATGCCGCCCCATGCCGTACACCCCGATCGTCGCCACCCTGGGCTACGTGCTGTCGCCCGATCGTCGCCAGGTGCTGATGATCCACCGCAACACCCGTCCGGGTGACCACCATCTGGGCAAGTACAACGGGCTGGGTGGCAAGATCGAAGCGGACGAGGACGTGGCCGCCAGCATGCGTCGCGAGATCGCCGAGGAAGCCGGCATCGACTGCACCGGCATGCGCCTGCGCGGCACCCTCAGCTGGCCGGGTTTCGGCAAGCACGGTGAAGACTGGCTGGGCTTCGTGTTCGTCATCGACACCTTCGAAGGCACCCCGCACGGCGGCAACCATGAAGGCACGCTGGAATGGGTGGACCTGGACAAGCTGGACACGCTGCCGATGTGGGAGGGCGACCGCAACTTCCTGCCGCTGGTGTTCGACACCGACCCGCGCCCGTTCCACGGCGTGATGCCGTACAAGGACGGCCGCATGGTCAGTTGGTCCTACAGTCGGCTGTGACCCGGCGAATCGGGGAGGTGCACCGAGGCTGGCACGCTTTTCCGGATAATTAATACCCGGGCAATATTGACGTCGACAAATTACCCGGGCAATATTTGTGCATCGCCTCTGATGCCCTTGCCATGCCTGCGTCCCGTCTTCCTCCTTTCAGTTGTTTCGACGGCCATCGCCTGGTCGCTTCCGGCACTCCGGAAGTGGCTGCGCTTGCCCTCAAGCAACTGCGCGCCAGCAACGCGGCCGGGCCGTTGCTGGTGTTCGACAACGCCACCGGCCATACCCGTGATTTCGATACGCGCGGCAGTGATGCAGAACTGCTGTCGCGGGTAAGTGCAGCGTTTCCCGCCGTGGAGACGGATGCCGAGGTCATTGCCGAAGACGCACCCGCGGCCCCGCGTGGCCGTGGCCGCCCGAAGCTGGGCGTGGTAGCGCGCGAAGTGACGTTGTTGCCGCGCCACTGGGCGTGGCTGGCAGAGCAGCCGGGCGGTGCCTCGGTGGCACTGCGAAAACTGGTGGAGGCGGCCAGCCGCGCCGGTGCGGACAAGGACCGGCGGCGTCGCGATGCCGAGCGCGCCTATCACTTCCTGCAGACCATCGCCGGTGACCTGCCGGGCTTCGAGGAGGCCATCCGCATGCTGTTCGCGCATGACCGCGCGGGCCTGGAAGCGGTGCTGCATTCCTGGCCCAGGGATGTGCGCGACCACGCCCTGCGCCTGGCGTTCGACAGCGCCGACGGCTGAACCATCGCGCCGTCGTCGCGCGGCGGCGCCACCTGATCGCGGGCCACGGCCCGCTCCCCTGTGCTTGCTTTGCTGGCGGAAACGCCGGGCAGGGCAGCGCCTTGCCCAGAGAACCCCATGAACGCCCCTGTACATCCCACGCCCCCGGTCGCGCCGCCTCTGTGGCGCACCTACCTGGCCCTGCTGCTGCCGATGCTGCTGACCAACGCGCTGCAGCTGGCCGCAGGCACGCTGGACAACATCTACCTCGGTCATCTGCTCGGGACGCAGGCGGTGGCCGCCGCGGCAGCATTCTTCCCGGTCTTCTTCCTGCTGCTGGCCCTGGTGATGGGCCTGGCGACCGGCGCGATGGTGCTGATCGGCCAGGCCTGGGGCGCGCACCGGCCGCAACAGGCGCGGGCGGTGGCCGGCAGCGCGGTGGCGCTGATCCTGCTGCTGTCGGTGCTGGTGATGGCTGTGGGCGGCGGTGTTGCGCCACACCTGCTGACCGCGCTGGGCACACCGGCACCGATCCTCGGCGAGTCCATCGTCTACGCGCGCGTGCTGTTGCTGGCTGCACCTGCGTTCTTCCTGCTGTGGCTGGCCACCGCCGTGAGTCGCGCGGTGGGCGATGCGAAGACGCCCCTGCAGGCGCTACTGTTGGCCACCCTGATCGGCCTGCTGTGCACGCCGCTGCTGATTCTGGGATGGGCCGGCCTGCCACGGCAGGGGGCAGCCAGTGCGGCCGTATCGGCGGCGTTGGCCTCCCTGCTGGCCCTGGGCTGGCTGCTGTGGCGCTGGCGCCGGATAGGGCATCCGCTGGCACCGGGCCGTGAGCTGCTGCGTGCGATTCGTTTCGATGGCGTACTCATCCGTTCGATGCTGCGCATCGGCCTGCCGTCTTCGCTGCAGATGCTCAGCCTGGCCATCGCCGAAATCGTGTTGCTGGCCTGGATCAACCGCTACGGCTACACCGCTACGGCCGCCTACGGTGCGGTCAACCAGCTGATGAGCTGGGTGCAGCTGCCGGCGATGTCGCTGGGGATCACCGCCACGATTCTCGCGGCGCATGCGGTGGGTGCTGGGCGGACGGCACGGCTGCCGGCCATCGCCCGCACCGGGGTGCTGCTTGGACTGGCGACGCTGGGCATGGTGGTGGTGCTGGTTGTGATGCTGGCGCCCGGGCTGACCGGGCTGATCCTGGCGGCGACCGAAGTGCGCGAGCTGGCTGCGTCGCAGCTGCGCACTGTGGTGTGGGGCGTGCTGGCGATGGGAGTCAGCGCGGTGCTGGTGGGAGTGATGCGCGGCAGCGGCACGGTATGGCGGCCAGCGTTGCTGGGCATGATGGCGGTCGTGCTGGTGGAGCTGCCGCTGGCGATGTGGCTGCAGGCGCGGCACGGCCTGGCGGGTCTGTGGTGGGCGTGGCCGCTGGGATTGGCGGCGATGCTGGTGATGCAGGTGATGTGTTTCGCCCGGTGGCGGCGGGTGCACGCTGGGTAGTGCCGGCCGCTGGCCGGCATTCCGGAAGGGCAGGGGCAGCCGGCCAGCGGCCGGCTCTACCACTTCAGGGCCGCTGCGCCAGCAGCAGGTGGAAGCATCCGGCATCATCATCGCCGGTCACCAGGAATCGGACGTGGCGGCGGGCCCGCCGGTGACCATAGCGCCGACCTCGCGGCTTGGGAAGTAGGGAAACCCCGCTGTGGGGTGATGAGGAAATGTCCACGGTCGCAGTCGGTGAGATCCGGTTGTCCACAGGGGGTGTGGATTACGCGTGGGCAACTTTGTGGATAAGCCGCGACAGGCGCCACCCCCCTAGGCTGTCAAGATGGGTGGCGAAAAATTCACCGCCGGTGAGGGCGGGTGAGGGGGCGGTGAAGGGTGGGCCCCGTCAGCGCTGTCGCCAGCGGCGGCGCTCGCGGTAACCTGTGGGCCTTGATGCTCCGTGAGACCCCATGAAACGTCACTTCTCGATGCTGCGCGAATTCCAGCTGGCCGACTGGTTCACCCTGGCCAATGCTTTCTGCGGCACCGGTGCGGTGTTTGCCGCCATGCGCTTCCTGCAGGACGGCGAGCGTGGCTACCTGCTGTTCGGCATGGCGCTGATCCCGTTGGCCTTCATCTTCGACGCCCTCGACGGCCGCATCGCGCGCTGGCGCAAGTCCAGCTCGACCCTGGGGCGCGAGCTGGATTCCCTGTCCGACGTGATCTCCTTCGGCGTGGCGCCGGCGGCGCTGGCCTATGCCTGCGGCATGCAGGGCGGCTGGGACTGGCTGGTGCTGAGCTACTTCGTCTGCTGCGGCGTCAGCCGCCTGGCGCGCTACAACGTCACCGCCGAGGCGTTGAGTGGCGACGAGGGCAAGGTCACGTACTTCGAGGGCACCCCGATCCCGACCAGCCTGGTGCTGGTGATCGTGCTGGCCATCGCTGCCGGCACCGATGCCATCGGCGACCACATCTGGTTCGGCCAGTGGCAGATCGGCCCTTGGCAGCTGCATCCGATGGTGCTGTTGTTCGCGCTGTCCGGGTCGCTGATGATCAGCAAGACCCTGCGCATCCCCAAGCCATGAGCCAGCCCAGCGGAGGCCTGCGATGACCAGCTCGGCCCACGACGCCGGCAGCAGCGATTTCGAAACCTTGGCCCGGCAGTACTTCGGCGCCTGGGGCGACGCCCTGCGCCATGCGAGCACGCCCAGCGCACCCGCCGGTGACGATCCCGGCAGTTGGCAGCGGCTGTTCGACTGGTGGGGCCAGCTGTTGCCCGAGCAGGCGCAGGGCGCACCGGACGATGCCGTGCGGCGCTTCCGCGAACAGGCGGGCAACTGGTACGGCACCATGCAGGACGTCGCCGCACGTTTCGCAGGCCGCGACGCCAGCAGCGCTGAAGTGGCCCAGGCCTGGCGCGAGGCGGTGCAGGCGCAGGGCGACGGCATGCTGCAGTGGATGCTGCAGGGTGCCCGTGGCAGCACCCATGCCGGCGCCGCCGTGCCCGAATTCGCCGCGTGGCTGCAGCAGTTCCAACTGCAGGCCGGTCCGTGGCTGCAGAGCCCGGCGTTCGGCCCCGGGCGCGAGCACCAGGCACGCTGGCAGGCCCTGCTGCGGGCGCAGGAGGAATACCAGCAGCATTCGCGGGCCTACGTCGATCAGATCAGGCAGGCGCTGGACGAGGCCTTCGCGCTGTTCGAGCAGCGCCTGGCCCAGCACGAACAGCCGGGCAGCCAGCTGACCAGTGCGCGTGCGATGTTCGACCTGTGGATCGATGCGGCCGAGGAGGCCTACGCCAAGGTCGCCATGTCCGAACCGTTCCAGCAGGTGTACGCCTTGCTGGGCAACGCGCAGATGCGCCTGCGCGCCGGGCTGCAGCGCGAGGTGGAACAGATGAGCGAGCGCATCGGCCTGCCGACCCGCAGCGAGATGGACGCCGCCCACCGCCGCATCGCCGAGCTGGAGCGCAGCCTGCGTCGCCTGCAGGCGCAGGTGGCGGTGCTGGCCGGGACCGCCGAGGTGGATCCCGTGGCACAGCCGGCGCCAGCGAAGGTGAAGCCGGTCGCACGCAAGGCCGCGAAGAAGGCGGCACCGGCGAAGACGGCGGCTGCAGAAAAGACGTCTGCAAAGAAGGCCGCGCCTCGCACTTCCGCACGGGCGCGTGACCGATGAAGGGACCCCTGGGCTTCAATGCCGATGACCTGCTGCAGGAAACCCTGGCCATGCAGCGCAAGCTGATGGAAGGGCTGAAGCTGCTGCCGCAGGTGGAAGACGTGGACTATGGCGCGACCGCGCGCGAGGAAGTCTGGCGCGACGGCAAGGTGGTGCTGTACCGCTTTGTCGGCGAACAGGCGCCGACCCGGCGCACGCCGCTGCTGATCGTCTACGCGCTGGTCAACCGGCCGTACATGGTCGACCTGCAGGCCGACCGTTCGCTGGTGCAGAAGCTGCTGGCGCTGGGCCAGGACGTGTACGTGCTGGACTGGGGCTACCCGGATCGTTCCGAACGCTTCCAGACCCTGGAGGACTACCTGCTGCGCTACATCGACGGCGCGGTCGACGCGCTGCGTGCGCGCAGTGGTGGCCCGGTCGACCTGCTCGGCATCTGCCAGGGCGGCGTGTTCGCACTCTGCTACGCAGCGTTGCGCCAGCAGAAGCTGGGCAAGTTGATCACCATGGTCACCCCGGTCGATTTCCAGACCGCCGACAACATGCTCTCGCACTGGGCGCGGCAGGTGGACGTGGACCTGCTGGTCGACACGCTGGGCAACATCCCGGCCGACCTGATGAACGCCAGCTACCTGATGCTCAAGCCGTTCCGCCTGAACGTGCAGAAGTACGTCGGCCTGCTCGACATCCTCGATGACAAGGCGGCGCTGGAGGACTTCCTGCGCATGGAGAAGTGGATCTTCGATTCGCCGGACCTGGCGGGCGAGGCGTTCCGCGATTTCATCAAGCAGTTCTACCAGGCCAATGGCCTGATGAAGGGCACGGTGCGGATCGGCGAGGAAGCGGTGGATCTGTCGCAGGTGACGCTGCCGGTGCTGAACATCTACGCCGAGCAGGATCACCTCGTGCCGCCGGACGCTTCGCGCGCGATGCGTGGACGCTTGGGCACTGAGGACTACACCGAGTCCAGTTTCCGCGGCGGGCATATCGGTATCTACGTGTCCGGTCGCGCGCAGCGTGAAGTACCGGCCACGATCGATGGGTGGCTGAAGGCACGCGACGCGTAGCGCCTGCTTCGTTATTTGCAGCGTCGAGCCATGCTCGACGGCAGGGAGAATGATGATGTCGCACAGGATTTCGATGCTGCTGGCTGCGCTGCTGCTGGCCACCCCGGTCGCCCAGGCGGCACCCGGTGCAGACGCGCGGCGGGAGATCGCCCAGTTGATCTCCAGCCTGGACGGCTCGCAGTGCCGGTTCCAGCGCAATGGCCGCTGGTACGACGGCAGCGATGCGCGCGCGCACCTGCAGCGCAAGTACGACTATCTGCTGAAGAAGGACATGGTGGACAGCGCCGAGCAGTTCATCGAGCGCGCCGCCAGCCAGAGCAGCATGAGCGGCAAGGCCTATCGCATCCAGTGCCCGGGGCAGCCTGAACAGACCGCTGCCGCCTGGTTCGGTGCGCGCCTGCAGGCGCTGCGCCACCGCACGCCGTAGACAGGGGGGGCGGTGTAGAGTCGAGCCATGCCCGACTGCTTTCCCCGTAGCCCAGGAGAACCGCCATGAACACCACGCCGCGCACGCTGTCACGTTCATTGAACGACCGCATGATTGCCGGCGTGATGGGCGGCATTGCCCATCGCTTCGGCTGGAATGCGACCCTGCTGCGGGTGATCTACGTCCTGGTTTCGCTGGCCTCCGCCGCCTTCCCTGGCATCCTGGTCTACCTGATCCTGTGGCTCCTGATTCCCAACGAGGCCGATTGAAGACTGGAGCAACGCCCTGGCCGACTTGGCTGCGCGCGCTGCAGGTGCTGGGCGCGGCGTGGACATCGCCCAATACCCTGCTGGGCCTGATCGGAGGGCTGGCCGGCATGCTCGGTGGTGCGACGCTGCGCTGGAGCGCGCGTGACTGCGCGCTGGTGTTCGACCGCTGGCCCTGGGGTCCCGGCGGGGCGATCACTCTGGGCAACGTGATCCTGCACACCGGGCATGACCTGGGCATTTCCTGCCGCACCTATGCGCATCAGGCGGGGTGGGGCGTGGAACCGCTGATCCGGCTGGATGATCACGAACGTGCGCACGTGTACCAGTACATGGTGCTGGGGCCGTTGTACCTGCCGGTGTACCTGTTGTGCGGCGGGGTGAGTGCGCGCAATCCGTTCGAACGCGCGGCCGATCATTTCGCCCGGTTCGGGCACGGCTGGTGGCCGTAGTTTCCAGCCAACGGCGCAGCCCCTCGTGGCGTGGTCGCGGAATGCGTTTCATGCGATTGGGCCGGGCAGGATGGGTTCGCGGGACACGCCGTAAACCCGTCCATGGGGGCTCGATGGCGCCATCCATGGCGCCAACGGTCCCGCGAACCCACCCCGCCCGGCCCCTGACAGTTTCCGTGCGCGTCCAGCCACGGAGAAGAAATAGAACAGCAGAAGCGGGTCGCGCGCTGCGCTTGCTCGCAGCCGAGCATGGCCCTCTCTACAGGAAGCAACAAAGCAGCCGGCCAGGCCGCTTTTGCTTTTGATCTTTTTTTCTTCTCCGTGGGTGGAGGCAGCCACCAGAAATCTGTCAGCGGCCGGGAGGGTGGGTAGGGCGGGGTGTCCGCGGCATGGATGCCGCGGCCAAGCCCCCATGGATGGGTTCACGGCGTCCCCGGCCTACCCACCTTCCCGGCCAGCCCACAGCAAACCGGCTTTCCGCGACCAACCAAACCACCCACGAGGGGCTGCGCCGTTGGCTGAAATCCCCACGACTCGTTAGCCGGAAGTTAAAGATCCGTAAGCATTCTGCTGCGATCCCGCAGTCATCTGCATGCAACCGATCGTCATTAGCCTTCGTGACGTTCCAGTCAGGTTCGACGCGGTAAGCTCTTCCTCGATGAGCTCGCAGCATCGCTCGTCAAGTGCAGTAGGCAGTAGCAATTTGGAGGAATACATCACATGGCAATCGTTCTTTATGTCGGTGGTAGCAAGGATGGCGAGAAGGGCGTGGTGCCCTACGGCTTCAGCAAATCCCGCGCCGACACCGCGCTGGGGCCGGAGTTCTACACGGAGCGGTTCATGGAACTGCAGGGTGTCGGCAAGGTCCGCCTGATGGCCCTGGAAGGCATGCGTGACGACATCGTCATGCAGCGTGCCGCCCGCCACTACCGCTGACCTTCGCAACACGCGGCAGGGCGCGCCCACCATCGCGCGCGCGCGCCGGCATCCCAGCCCCGGGCCAGTCCGAGCCCGCTCCTTGCCAGGATGCCGGCGTCGACTCCGGCGACGCCGCTGAACCTCGCGCCCTGTCAATGCCTTGTCCGGCTCCGTCGTGGATTGCCAGAATGGGGTCTTCCCGTAACGCGGTTCAGACCTGAAGCAATGCACGACGCCAAGAACGCCCAGAGCGCGCTCGCCCAGCAGATCGCCCAGACCATCGCCGACGAGATCGGTGCCCAGTCCGCCCAAGTGCGCGCCGCCGTCGGCCTGCTCGACGAGGGCGCCAGCGTTCCGTTCATCGCGCGCTACCGCAAGGAAGTGACCGGCGGCCTGGACGACACCCAGCTGCGCAACCTGGAGGTGCGCCTGACCTACCTGCGCGAGCTGGAGGACCGCCGCGCGGCCGTGCTGGCCAGCATCGGCGAACAGGGCAAGCTCAGCGATGAACTGCGCAACGACATCCTGGCGGCCGATACCAAGAGCCGGCTGGAAGATCTGTACCTGCCGTACAAGCCCAAGCGCCGCACCCGTGCGCAGATTGCCCGCGAGGCAGGGCTGGAGCCGCTGGCCGATGGCCTGCTGGCCGACCCGACGCAGGACCCGCAGACGTTCGCGGCCACCTTCGTCGATACCGACAAGGGTGTGGCCGACACCAAGGCCGCGCTGGAAGGCGCGCGTGCGATCCTGATGGAGCGCTGGGGCGAGGATGCCGCGCTGGTCGGTGAACTGCGCACCTGGCTGGGCGAGACCGGGGTGATCCGCGCCTGCGTGGTCGAGGGCAAGGAGACCGAAGGCGCCAAGTACCGCGACTATTTCGATCATGCCGAGTCGCTGGCCAGGATTCCCTCGCACCGCTTGCTGGCACTGTTCCGCGCGCGCCGCGAAGAGATCCTGTTCCTGGAACTGGACCCGGGCAGTGATGCCGAGGCCGGCCACCAGTACGCCGAGGGTCGGGTGGCACGCAAGGCCGGCATCGCCGACCAGGGCCGCGCGGCCGACCGCTGGCTGCTGGATGCCTGTCGCCTGACCTGGCGCGCCAAGCTGCACACCCATCTGCTGCTGGACCTGTTCAACCAGGCCCGCGAGAAGGCCGAGGCCGAGGCCATTGCGGTGTTCGGCGACAACCTGAAGGATCTGCTGCTGGCCGCGCCGGCCGGTCCAAAGACCGTGCTCGGCCTGGACCCGGGCATCCGCACCGGCTGCAAGATCGCCGTGGTCGATGCCACCGGCAAGCTGGTCGCCACCGACACCATCTACCCGCATGAACCGCGCCGGCAGTGGGAGCAGTCACTGCAGACGATCAAGCAGCTGTGCGTGAAGCACAACGTTGAACTGATCGCGATCGGCAACGGTACTGCCAGCCGCGAAACCGACAAGCTGGCCGGTGAAGCGATCAAGGCCTGCGCCAACCCGAAGCTGCAGAAGGTGGTGGTCAGCGAGGCCGGGGCGTCGGTGTACTCGGCGTCCGAGTTCGCGGCCAGGGAGTTCCCGGGGCTGGACGTGTCGCTGCGGGGCGCGGTATCGATCGCTCGCCGCCTGCAGGACCCGCTGGCCGAACTGGTGAAGATCGATCCCAAGGCGATCGGTGTCGGCCAGTACCAGCACGATGTGGACCAGTACCGTTTGGCGCGGGCGCTGGATGCACGGGTCGAGGACTGTGTGAATGCCGTGGGCGTGTACGTGAACACCGCTTCGGCTGCACTGTTGTCGCGGGTGTCCGGGCTGTCGGCCACGGTGGCCGAGAACATCGTGCGCCATCGTGACGAGAACGGGCCGTTCAAGCGTCGCAAGGAGCTGCTCAAGGTCGCGCGCCTGGGCGAGAAGACCTTTGAACAGTGCGCCGGCTTCCTGCGCATTGCCGACGGGGATGAACCGCTGGACGCCTCGGCGGTGCATCCAGAAGCCTACCCGGTGGTCGAGCGCATCGTGGCCAGCACCGCGCGCCCGATCAAGGCGCTGATCGGTGATGGCAGCTTCCTGCGCGGCCTGAAGGCCGAGCAGTTCACCGATGCCACCTTCGGCGTGCCGACCGTGCGTGACATCCTCAGGGAACTGGAGAAGCCGGGCCGCGACCCGCGCCCGGAGTTCAAGGCGGCGCGGTTCGCCGAGGGGGTCGAGGACATCAAGGACCTGCGCGAAGGCATGGTGCTGGAAGGCGTGGTCAGCAACGTGGCTGCTTTCGGTGCCTTCGTCGATATCGGCGTCCACCAGGACGGCCTGATCCACATTTCGGCGCTCTCCGATACGTTCGTGAAGGACCCGCGCGATGTGGTCAAGGCCGGTGACATCGTCAAAGTGAAGGTGCTGGAGGTCGACGTGGCGCGCAAGCGCATTGCCCTGACCCGTCGCCTGGACGACACCCCCGGCCAGGCCACCAGCCGTCCGGGCCAGCGTGATGAACGCGGCCAGGCGCCGGGACCGCGCCGCGACGCAGGCGGCCAGAACCGCGGTCCGAACCGGGGCCAGGGGGCGGGCGGTCGTCCCGCCCAGTCTGCTCCGCCGGCCAACAACGCCCTGGCCGAGGCCTTCGCCCGCGCCAAGCGCAGTTGAGGATCGTGCCCCCCGTCACGCTTGACTCGTGGCGGGGGACTTGTCGGTTTTCCCCGTGATTGCGCACACTTGCGCCTGAGGGGGGCGTTCGGCCACCCCGCTGTCGCTGGGGAGGGCCATGACGCCAGCACCACCCGTCGCCTGTACCGGCGGCCGCAGCACCCTGCTGCGGTCGGCGCCTGCCTGTGCCGGCAGGGGACCGGATTGATGGCGGGCCAGGGCACCCACGGCAATGGACTGCTGGAGCGCCGCCTGCATGAGCTGGCGGAAGAGCGTCGCCGCCTGGCGATGATCATCGACGGTACCGCTGCGGGAACCTGGGAGTGGAACGTGCAGACCGGCGAGATGCGGGTCAACGCGCGCTGGGCCGAGATCGTCGGCTACCGCCTGGAAGAGCTGGAACCGATCTGCCAGAAGACCTTCCTGAAACTGGTCCATCCCGATGACATCGCGCTGTCGGATGCGGCGCTGGACGACCATTTCGAAGGGCGCAGCGACAACTACGCCTGCCTGCTGCGCATGCGCCACAAGAACGGCCAGTGGATCTGGATCCAGGACCGTGGCCGGGTGTTCGAGTGGGACGGGCAGGGCAGGCCGTTGTGGATGGCCGGTGCCCACGCCGACGTGACCGAGCTGCAGCAGGCGCGGCAGGACGCGGCCGAGACCCGGCAACGCCTGCAGGCGGTGGTCGATGCGTCCGATGAGGTGGCGGTGATCGCCACCGATACCGATGGCACCATCACTCTGTTCAACACGGGGGCGGAGCGGCTGCTGGGCTACAGCGCGGTGGACGTGGTCGGCCAGCGCCGGCTCGATGCTTTCCACGATCCGGGCGAGCTGGCGGCCTGGATGCAACCGCTGGTCGATGCCGACGGCAACCGTCCCGATGTGTTCGAAGCACTCAGTGCGCGTGCCGATGGACAGACCTATTCGCGGCAGTGGACGTTGCTGCGCAAGGATGGCCAGCCCCGCCAGGTGCGCCTGTCGATCAGCCGCATGGACGGTGCCGGGGGCGCGCGGATCGGCTATGTCGGCATGGCTATCGACATCACCGAGATCCTGCAGGCGCGCGCGGAGGCACGATTGTCGGCGGAGAAGTTCGCCGGCGCGTTCACCTCTGCCGCGCTGGGCATGGCGCTGGTCTCGCTGGAGGGGCGCTGGCTGGACGTCAACGACGCGTTGTGCAGGATCCTGGGCTATCCGCGCGAGGAACTGCTGCAGGTCGATTTCCAGCGCCTGACCCATCCCGATGACCTGCAGACCGATCTGGCCCTGGTGCAGGACCTGCTGGCGGGACGGCGCAGCCACTACCACCTGGAAAAGCGCTATCTCGACCGCGACGGCCGCATCATCTGGGCGCGTCTGTCGGTGTCGCTGGTGCGCAACGAGCACGGCGAGCCGCTGCATTTCGTGTCGCAGATCCAGGACATCACCGCCCAGCGCAGCAGCGAGCAGCGCCTGTTCGAAAGTGAACAGCGCAGCCGCATCACCCTGGACGCAGTGGCCGACCTGGTGATCAGCGTCAGCCTGGACGGGCGCATCGATTACGCCAATGCGGCTGCGGTGCGCACCCTGGCCGGTGATGGCGCATTGTCGCTGGCCGGGCACAAGGTGCAGGACGTGCTGGCGCTGACCACAGAGTACGCACCCGGCTCGGTGCTGGACGTGTCGGTGCTGCTGGACCCGGAGAGCAATGCGGTGGACCTGCACGCCGACCTGCTGCTGCGGCTGGGGACGGCCACGGTGCCGGTGGACCTGACCCGTGCCTGGCTGCGCGATGACGAAGGCCATGTGCGCGGCGCGGTGTGGGTGCTGCGCGACGACACCCAGCAGCGCGCGCGCCAGCGCGAAGCGCGCCACCTGGCCGAGATCGACCCGCTGACCGAACTGAGCAACCGCCGCGGCTTCGAGGTGCACCTGCAGCAGGCGATCACCCGCGTCGAGCGCACCGGCCAGGCGGCTTCGTTGATGTACATCGATCTCGATCGCTTCAAGCCGGTCAATGACACCTGGGGCCACCTGGCCGGTGATGCCGTGCTGTGGGCGGTGGCCAGCGTGCTGCGCCACGGCGTGCGCGATTCGGACGTGGTGGCGCGGTTGGGCGGTGACGAATTCGCGGTCATCCTGTCCGGTTGCACGCCGCGGCGTGCGGCGCGCATCGGCGGCGAGCTGCTGCAGACCCTGGCCGCGCTGTCCATTCCCTGGGACCAGCACCGGTTGCGGGTCGGAGCCAGCATCGGCATTGCGCCCCTGGCGGGCGGGATGAGCGTGGACCAGGCGGTCGCTGCGGCCGATGCCCAGTGCTACCGGGCCAAGGCGATGGGGCGCAACAACGTGCAGGTGCAGGGCGAGTTGTCCGAACGTCCGGGTGACGATCCCGACGCCGCCGAGGACTGATCTCAGCCTGTGAGAGGACGCGCGCGAATACTGCGCGCATCTCCACTCACGCAGGTGACCCCATGAATGCCTGGAACCCGGCTGCGGTACGCATGTTCATCCCGGCCCTGATCGGCTGGTGCCTGGCGCTGGCCGCTTGCCTGCGTACCGAACAGCTGCACGGCGACCTGCACGCACAGGCGTTGCTGCCCGTGTTGCAGCGGGGAGCGTTCGCGCTGCTGCTGCTCAGTCTGGCCTGCACGTTTGCGGCCTGCCTGTTGCTGTGGCGGCATGGCCGCCGTGATCGTGGGCGTATCGCTTCCGGCACGATGCCAGCGCGGCATCCATCAGCACGCGCCGGCATGGGGCGCGCCGGAAGGCAGTGATCTGCGGCAGCGGCCGCTGGAGATGCCCGCTGGCGCAGTGGATGTCCGGGGCGGCGCGGCCCGGCCATGCGCCGGCACCCCTTCCGTCAGCGCAATACGGCGTCCGTACTGACCAGCTGCACATCATGCATCTGGTTGAGGTAGGCCTCGTAGTAGCCCTTGTGCGAGGCACCGACAATGGTGAGCATGCGGGTGCCCGGGTGCTGGCCGAGCACGTCGCGCATGTTGGCGACCATGCGCAGGTTGCGGGTTTCCCAATAGCCCAGGTAATTGCGCCCGAAGGCCTCGGGTGACGGCTCGCCCAGGGCCGCGCCGAAGTCGCTGTGGTAGATGGTCATCGCCGTGTCCGCAGCGTTGTAGTTGCGGTAGAGCGCAAGCAGGCCGTCGGGCTTGGACAGGTGGGCGTGCAGCGCTTCGTCGGCGACGAACCGCGCCGTGGTCGCCGGGTTGTCCCAGGCCGCCTGGAGCGCCGCGCCATAGGCCTTCTCCCGGTCCTTCGGGACAGGCGTGTCGGCGGTGTGGTCATCCACCGACCACAGCCGTTCCAGGCCCAGGCGTGCCGCGAGGACGCCGGCGATCATGCCGGCCTCGTCGCGCCTGGCCAAGCGCCTGTCGAGGAACTGCACCAGCTCCGGCGTCAGGTTGTCTGCGGCGCGACGTTCATCGCTGGGCAGGCGCAGCCATTGCACCACGGCCGAACCGTTCTCGCCTGCGGCGAGGAACACGGCCGCGAGGCGGCGGCGCTGGGCCGGTGTCGGGGCTTTCGGCCAATCCGCGAGCAGGCGCTCCATCTCGGCATTGGCGCTGGGCACGTCCAGGCCGGTCGCAGCCTGGGCCGGTGCCGGGTCGATGCAGTAGGTCTCGACACTGTCAGCGTAGCGCGCGGGGTTGCGTCGCATGAAGTCGCATTGCATGCCGGACAGGTTCTCCACCGCGATGGCCGTCGGTTGCCATGCCTGAAGGCGCGCCAGCAGCGGCTCCAGCAGCGGCTCGAGATGCTCCCGCGTGAAGGTCTTCGGCAGGCCGGAGAGATGCGGGCTGCCCAGCACCATCACCTGGTTCGGGGGGCCGGGCGGTGGTCCTTTCAGCAGGTCCGGCTGGAAGGACGGGCGATAGGTGCCGTCGGCGGCAAGCGCGCCGGCGCTGCACAGGCCCAGGATCAGGAGGCTGGCCAAGCGTGGGAACATGCGATCTCCGTGTCAGGTGACGTCCTGCAGTCCGCTGCATGCTGGCCATTCCCCGTGGGCCGGGAATCTCCCGTTGGTCATGTAAACCTTCCTTGCTTGAACGGCATCCCCGCTTTCCGCGTGCGTGAGCGGAATGTGATGAAGATCGCGATTGTCTATCGCATCCCTGCCGTTGCATCTGAAGTTGCGACGGACGTCGCGTAATCCGGCTAAAGCCAACGATCACGTCGCCGATACTCCCTCTGGATCCCGCTCCCGTCGCCCGCTGCAGGACCCCAGGCTGCCCCTGACGGGTGGCCCGCGCTGTGTGTTCCGCCGCCCCCGGATGCAGGCCGCGCCCGCAGCAGGCGTGCTTGCCAGCCGCTCGCGGGGTGCCTGCAGGCACCTGTAGTCCCAAGCAACTGAAGTTGCCGCCGGGCATCCCGCCCGTCGGGTCGCAACCGCTTACCGGACACCGAGGATCAGACAATGCTCATTCCAGGCTTCACGGCAGGCGCGCAGGCGCCGGCCGAGCTGCATACCCGCTGGTCGCCGTGGCGTGCCCTGCTGGGCGCGCTGGCCCCCCATCCCCGCGCCGGCGTCGATGCGGCGGCCGATGCCCGTTCCGAACTCGAGGCGCAGGTCGCGGCGCTGCACCGGGTCCAGGCGGTCATCGAGTTCGCCCTCGATGGCACCATCCTGCAGGCCAACGACAACTTCCTCCAGGCGATGGGCTACCGGCTGGAGGAGATCCAGGGCAGGCACCATTCCCTGTTCGTCGACCCGGAGCACGCGCGCAGCGCCGAGTACCGTGACTTCTGGGCGCGGCTGGGCCGCGGCGAATATGACGCGGGCCAGTACCGGCGTTTTGGCAAGGGCCAGCGCGAGATCTGGATCCAGGCCTCGTACAACCCGGTGCTGGACCGGCAGGGGCGCCCGTACAAGGTGGTCAAGTTCGCCACCGACATCACGGCGCAGAAGCTGCAGGCGGCCGACTCGGCCGGGCAGCTGGCGGCGATCGACAAGTCGCAGGCAGTGATTGAATTCAGCATGGATGGGCACATCCTGTCGGCCAACGACAACTTCCTGGCCGCCACCGGTTACCGCCTGGACGAGGTGCGCGGGCAGCACCACGCGCTGTTCATCGAGCCCGACCATCGCGACAGTGCCGAGTATCGCCAGTTCTGGGAAAAGCTCGGCCGTGGCGAATACGATGCCGGCCAATACCGGCGGCTCGGCAAGGGCGGGCGCGAGGTCTGGATCCAGGCGTCCTACAACCCGATCCTGGACCTCAACGGAAAGCCGTTCAAGGTGGTCAAGTACGCCACCGATATCACCGCGCAGGTGCATGAGAACCAGGCCATGCAGCGCGCCGTGGCGCAGACCCGCGAGGTGGTGGCGGCTGCCAAGCAGGGCGACCTGACCCGGCGCGTGGCCACCGCCGACAAGAACGGCCCGATCGCCGAGTTGTGCGAGGGCGTGAATGCGCTGGTCGAGGCGATGGGCGCGATCATCGGCCAGATCAAATTCGCCGCCGACACCATTGCCGTCGGCGCCACCGAGATCGCGCAGGGCAACGGCGACCTGTCACAGCGCACCGAGCAGCAGGCCGCGTCACTGGAGGAGACCGCAGTGTCGATGAAGGGCCTGGCCGAGACCGTCCAGCGCACTGCGACCAACGCGCGCCAGGCCAGCCAGCTGGCCGGTGGCGCCGCCGATGTCGCCGCGCGAGGCGGCAGCGTTGTGCACGAGGTGGTCGAGACCATGGCGGTGATCAACGCGTCCTCGCGGCGCATCGTCGACATCATCGGCGTGATCGACGGTATCGCCTTCCAGACCAACATCCTTGCGTTGAACGCGGCGGTGGAAGCAGCGCGGGCAGGGGAACACGGCCGTGGCTTCGCCGTGGTCGCCACCGAGATTCGCGAACTGTCGCAGCGCTCGGCCAGCGCGGCCAAGGAGATCAAGCAGCTGATCGATGCGTCGGTGGCCAACGTCGGCGCCGGTACCGCTCAGGTCGAAAGCGCTGGACGCACCATGGACGAGATCGTCACCAACGTGCGCCGGGTCAGCGAGCTGATGTCCGAGATCAGCACGGCCGCGCAGCAGCAGAGCGACGACATCCAGCAGATGAACCAGGCCGTCGATCTGATCGACCAGGGCACCCAGCAGAACGCCGCGCTGGTCGAGGAAGCCTCGGCGGCGGCGCGCAGCATGGAAGAGCAGTCGGCACAGCTGCTGCAGACCGTGGCCAGCTTCCGCGTCCATGGCGTTGCCGGCCAGCCGCATGCGGCGGTGCTGCGCGCGGTCTAGGCGCGGCGGTCGACCTGTTGTTCCCCGGCCTCGACGGCCGGGGCGGCGTGCACGCAGTTGCGGCCGGCATGCTTGGCCCGGTACAGGGCCTGGTCCGCGCGCTCGACCAGGCTGCGCGGGTCACCCTGGTCGTGCGCGGCCTGCCAGGCCACGCCGATGCTGATGGTGACCCGGGCCTCGGCGGCGGGCAGGGCAGCGGCTTCCACGGCGGTGCGCAGGCGCTCGGCCAGGCCAAGGGCGTGGTCCAGGCCGTGCGTGGGCAGCGCCGCGATGAACTCCTCGCCGCCGTAGCGGGCCAGCAGGTCATCACCGCGTTGCAGGCAGGCGTCGAGGATGGCCGCGACCGCCTGCAGGCGGCGATCGCCCACGGGGTGGCCGTACGTATCGTTGAGCCGCTTGAAGTGGTCGATGTCGATCATCAGCACCGCCAGTCCCATGCCATGGCGGCGCGCACGGCCATGTGCGCTGCCGAGCGATTCATCGAAGCTGCGGCGGTTGCCCAGCCCGGTCAGCGGATCGCGGCGGGCCAGCAACGCCAGTTCGTCGCGCTCGCGCTGGATCTGGACCTGGGTCAGCACGCTGCGCAGGGCATAGCCGAGCATCGCGCCGATGAAACCCACGGTGGCCAGCGTCGGCTGCAGGCGTGCAACCAGCAGCGCCACCATCATCAACAGCAACGGCAGCATCAGCGGCCCGGCGGCGTCGACAATGCGCCGCAGGTTGCGGGGTACGCCGGGCGCCGGTCGGCGTCGTGTGCTGCCAGCCATCACCGCCAGCGATACGAACAGTGCGCTGATCAGCAGGTCTCCCCAGCCGCCGTCGGGCACCTGCGGCTGCCAGGTGGTGATGTAGAGCGCCAGCAGGAAGTAGCCCAGCGCGTAGATCGACAGCGCGCGGAAGAAGTCGCGACGATCGGCATCGTCCTCGGCCAGGAAGCGGATCAGCGCGAAGCAGAACACCAGGCTGTTCTGCACGCTGCTCATCGTCTGCAGGCAGTGTGTCCACAGCGCGCTGTTCAACGGCGCCATCGCGCGTGCATGCACGAAGTACAGCAACCACAGCAGCGTGATGATCAACAGGTCCACCGCACGGATCCAGCGGTTGCCGCCACCCGGGCTGGCAGCGACGTAGGTCAGTGGAATCCGGTAGAACACGTACAGGATCAGCGACGAAGCGGTCATCTGCGCAGGGGTGAGGCCGGCCACGTTGCGATACAGCAGGGCCAGCAGGGCGAGCGCGAACAGGCTGACGGCAGCGCCCAGCGTCCGCCATTTGCACGCCGCCCGGCGGCTGCCCCGAGCCCGCCGCACGCAGGCCAGCGCGGCCAGCAGCGGCGCGGTGATCAGCATCAGGTACGAGCCCACCGGGTCCTGCGGGCCGATCAGGGCAATGACGAGCGCATGCGCGACCATGAAAAACAGTGCCGCACGCAACGTCATGCATTCCCCCGCCCCCAGATCCAGCTGGGATCACGATAGGCAGAAGTACGTGAGGCTGGCAAGAAAAGTGTGCGCTACGTCTATCTATAACCTTGTCGGAGGTCGCAGTTGTGTGGCAACAGG
This sequence comes from Stenotrophomonas sp. YJH_SMC_10, assembly GCF_059371555.1. Lineage (NCBI taxonomy): Bacteria > Pseudomonadati > Pseudomonadota > Gammaproteobacteria > Lysobacterales > Lysobacteraceae > Stenotrophomonas > Stenotrophomonas sp. YJH_SMC_10. The sequence goes on from NZ_JCAFUS010000001.1 coordinate 617,634, forward strand.
GGGACGCAGCGCTGTCCGCGTGGGCTGCCTGCGTGCCCGGCACCGGGCCCTGCCAAGGCGGATCGAGGTCATGGACGGGTTCACCGCGGCGATGCGGCAGGTCGATTCCAGGGGCAGGGCGCGCAGCCGCGCGGGCAGGGCAGCGGCGAGCGTGGGTGGGGCTGGCGTTGGCATCCTCGTCGGTGCCGGGCGTCCCGGCCCGCAACATGCAAAAGGCCAGGTCGGGGACCTGGCCTTTGATGCAGTGGTGCCGGTGAAAGGACTCGAACCTTCATGGGGTCACCCCCGGCTGATTTTGAGTCAGCTGCGTATACCATTCCGCCACACCGGCAGGCAGCGTGCGAGTGTAACCGAGGTGGGCGGGAGATGCCTAGGGGGATGGCCTATCAGGCCGGTTCCTGTCGGTATCGGCCCCTTGGTGGCTATACTCCCTGTGCAATTGCCACCAGGAGCGGTAGCCGATGACAGTGTTGCAGGACCTGAGGGTGCTGGTGGTCGAGAACGACGAGATGAGCGCGGCCCTCCTGCAGATGCAGCTGGTGCATGCCGGTGCGACCGTGGTCGGGCTCGCAGCGAGTGTGTCCGAAGCCCTGCGGCTGCTGGAACAGAGTGCCCCGGACGTGGCCCTGCTGGACTACCGGCTGGCCCGCAACGAAACGAGCGAGCCTGTCGCCGCGGCGCTTTCGGCGCGTGGCATTCCCTTCGTGCTGGCCACCGGGATGCTGGCCGAACAGCTGCCAGCGCCGATGTTGGCCGGCCTGCTGCTGGTCAAGCCGTACCTGTCGGCCGATCTGTCGCGTGCACTGGCGCGAGCAGTGGGCCGAACCAGCGTCAAGGCCTGAGCCTCCCCCACTGCTGACCGCCAGGGCGTGGCACTCAACCCGCTTCCTCGTACACGTAGCGGATCTCCTCGCGGTCATCCAGGATGCGGTACTGGCGCGCGAGGTCTTCCGGGTCGGGATTGAGCCAGGCGTCCAGGTGTTCCCTGCGGATCGGTACCACGCCACGGTCATGCCCGGCAGCGGCGACATCGCTGGGAGGAGCGTCGGTGATCGTAGCGAATGACAGCAGGTGGCCTTCCGGCCCCTCCCACTCCGCCCAGAGGCAGGCCAGCAGCAGGTCGCGGGGCGGATCGGGACGGAATTCGAGCACCACGTCCTGTTCCTTCTCGCCGGCCTCCAGGCTGCGGCCCGCCATCGCGTGGCGCGGCACGTGCTCGTAGAACGCCTGCACCACGACCACCCCATGGCGCAGTCCGAACGCACCGCGCCAGTAGCCTTCCAGGCTGTCACGCCTCGCGTTGTAGGTGCCGGGGTATAGCACGTCGTTGCGCGCCGGCTTGTCCGGGAGCCGGCATTGGTAGCGCATCGGGCGGATCACGCGCTGGCCGTGCTCGCTGACCATCACCGGCGCGTAGGTGCCGGGGAAAATGCGGTTGTCGCGCGGCAGCAGCTGTACCCGGTGCAGGTCTTCCAGCCGGGCTTGCGCGCGCTCGATGCGGTTGCCGGCCACGCGCAGGTCGTTGCGCGCCTTCTGGGTGGGACGGGTGGCCAGGGCAGCATGGGCGATGGCGCGCCGCTCGCGCTGGCGGGCCAGTTCGGCCTCCAGTGCCTGTTGCTCCTGCGCGTGCCATTGCTGGATCTTCGCCACGATGTCGCGGCCCTGTTCGGTACGTGCCCCGGCGAACCCGTCATCCATCGCCTTCGGGGTCTTGGGCCGTTTCTTGCCCGGATCGTGCGCGTACAGTTCGGCGAACTCTTCCAGCGACAGGATGGCGCCGAACTCGCGCACCAGCTTGGCGTAGTCGGCGCGGATCAGGGCGGAATAGCACATGGGGACTCTGCGGGCGAGGGTCGCAGCGGTTGCGACGTGGATGCGGCAGGATAGCCCGACCCACAGGAGATACCGCATGAACGATTCCGTCACCTGCCTGTTCCGCGACGCGGTGCCCACGGTCGAGGACTACTGCCGGTTGCGTGTGCTTGCAGGCCTCAGTGCCAAGAGCCGGGAAGCGGCAACGCGCGCGCTGCCCAACACGCTGTTCGGCGTGTGCGCGTACCAAGGGTCCGAGCTGGTGGCGATGGGGCGCATCGTGGGAGATGGCGGCTGCCATCTGCAGGTCTGCGACATCGCGGTGCTGCCGCGGTTGCAGGGGCAGGGACTGGGCAAGGAGGTGATGCGGCGCCTGGATGGCTGGATGCAGGCCAATCTGCCGCCATCGGCGTATGTCAGCCTGCTGGCCGACGGCGAGGCACATCGGTTGTATGCGCAGTTCGGGTTTGCGCCGACGGCACCGGCGTCGATCGGAATGTACCGGCGGTTCTGAGCCATGAGCGGGGTGAAGCCATCCACGCATGGCATGGATAGGGCCTTCCCAGGAATCACAGGCAAAGAAAAACCCCGACCAGGGTCGGGGTTTTCAAGAATTGGCGTCCCCACGGGGATTCGAACCCCGGTCGCCACCGTGAAAGGGTGATGTCCTAGGCCTCTAGACGATGGGGACGCACGAAAACTTCAAGTTGTAGATGCTTCGACGGCCTAATGTCGAAGTGGTGGAGCCAAGCGGGATCGAACCGCTGACCTCCTGCATGCCATGCAGGCGCTCTCCCAGCTGAGCTATGGCCCCAGTGAAACTCCGGATGATCTGCCGGGAGCAGAGTCCGTTTTGAAACTGGCGTCCCCACGGGGATTCGAACCCCGGTCGCCACCGTGAAAGGGTGATGTCCTAGGCCTCTAGACGATGGGGACGCACGAAAAACTTCATGTTGTAGAACCTTCGACGGCCTAATGTCGAAAGTGGTGGAGCCAAGCGGGATCGAACCGCTGACCTCCTGCATGCCATGCAGGCGCTCTCCCAGCTGAGCTATGGCCCCGTGTTACCGAGCCGCCTATCATACCTGCGTGTTCACGTTTGTGGAAGTTTTTTTTGAACTTTTTTCGTTCCGGCTCAACCACGGCCACGAGGGCAGGGGAACCGCAACGCCACAACCTGAATGCCGGTAGGCGGTGAACAAAAAAGACCCGGTTATCGGCCGGGTCCTCGTTGTTCGTGATGAGTGGCGTCCCCACGGGGATTCGAACCCCGGTCGCCACCGTGAAAGGGTGATGTCCTAGGCCTCTAGACGATGGGGACGCAATTCTCATCAATGTTCTTTAGCGACCTTTCGACGGCCTAATGCCGAAAGATTGGTGGAGCCAAGCGGGATCGAACCGCTGACCTCCTGCATGCCATGCAGGCGCTCTCCCAGCTGAGCTATGGCCCCACGTCGCTGAGGAGCGAAATAATAGCCTTGCCCCAGGGGGTTGGCAAGCATTTGTTGCACTTTTCTTCACGCGCGGGACGTGGTGGTGGAGGGCCGTCTGCGCTCACGGGGTGTCGTCGCTCAGCGCCGCCAGGATCGGGCATTCATCCAGCGTGCCATGGCCGGGGCAGGCGGCGACCAGCTGCGAGAGCGCAGTGTGCATGCGCTGCAGTTCGGCCATGCGGTGCGCGATGTCCTGCAGCCGGGCCTGTGCCGTGTTGCGCACGCCGCCCATGTCGTGCGGGTGGCCGTCGCTGAGCGCCAGCAGGTCGGCGATTTCTTCCAGGGTGAATCCCAGCGTCTTGGCGCGGCGGATGAAGCGCAGCCTGCGCAGGTCCTGCTCGGTGAAGATGCGGTAGCCCCCGGCCGAGCGGGCCGCCGTGGGCAGCAACTGCTGGCGCTCGTAGTAGCGCACCGTATCGATCGGCACGCCGGCCTGGCGTGCCAGTTGACCAATGTTCATGACGGATTCCTGCGGATGCTGCCGGTCATTCTGAAGCCTTGAGTCTGGTCCAGGGTCAACGCTGCCGACGCTGGCGGCGCATTCAGCGCACTTTGCAACTTTCTTCATAGCCCCGCCGTTGTGGCAGTTCCTACCCTGCGCCTGAACCGGCCGCTGGATGGCCTGCAACGAACCGAGGAGATGGTCTGTGGAAGGATTCAGAAACGAAGGATTCGTCGAGGTCGCGGTGGTCGAGTATCCCGGAGGCGACCCGTCGGCCGCGTCCGTGTTGACTGAAATGGCACATGTTGCCAACCGGCTTGCCCAGCAGCAGCGCCGACCGTTCAAGCGTGTCCTGGTGACCCGCTGGATCGTGCCCGCCAGCCAGACCGGCGTGCACCGGATTGCCGGAGCGGAGATGCTCGAGGCGGACATTCCCGCCGTGATCGCCGTCCCCGGCCAGATCAGCCAAGGGGTCTGCCTGCGCGCCGATGAGGTCCTGCTGGACTGGCTGCGCGCGCACTACGACGGTGGCAGTCTGATGGCGGCGGCCAGCGATGGGGTCAGCATGCTTGCACGCGCGGGCCTGCTGGCCGGGCGCACGGTCAGTGGTCCGGACCTCGGGCAGCATCCGGGCCTGCAGGGGCAGTCGGCAAGCTGGGTGCCCAGCGAGCGTGCGCTCGTTGACGACGGCGACCTGCTGACCGTGGCCGGTCCGCAGGCCTGGCGATTCCTCGGCCTGCGCCTGCTGTACCGGCTGCATGGGCAGGGCGTGGCGAGCGCGGTCGCGCAGCAGCTGGGGATTATCGTGCCCGCGCCCATCCAGCAGGATCTTGAGCGCTTCAGCGCCAACTTTGCCCACGGGGATCGTGACGTATTGAAGGCGCAGCGCTGGCTGCATACCACTGCCGCGCGGGGGGCCACGCTCGGCGCGATCTGCGAGGTGTCCGGACTGGAACCGCGGACGCTGCAACGGCGCTTCCTGAAGGCCACGGGCCTGCGCCCGATCGAGTATTGCCAGCGTCTGCGCATCGCCAAGGCGCAGACGCTGCTGCAGCAGGGCGCGGGTATCGATGAAGTGGCGTGGGGCGTGGGCTATGCCGACCAGAGCGCATTCCGACGCCTGTTCCTGCGCATTGTTGGCATGACGCCGGCCAACTATCGCCGGCTGGTCAGCAACAAGCGGCGTGAGCGGCCGCTGCTGTCATCGGTGGCCGGCAGCCTGCGCGGACTGCAACCGGCGTCCGCCATGCAGATGCCACGCAGTGTTGCCTGAAGCCCGCTGCGGGCGTCGCACTTGCAACCCGGGCGCGACGCTTCGACCATGCAGGCAGTGGCGGATTGGACAGGTGGGCTGATGTCGAGTGTTGGGCCGGTGCCGATGCCGGTGGTGTTGATCCTGATATGCGTGCTGCTGGCCATGGCCGTGGCACACCTGTGGCCGCGACGGAAGAACGGCATGGCAGTGCCATCTGCCGCAAGCATGGTCCTGGACATGTTGCTGGTCGGCCTGCTGTGCGGACGTATCAGCTTCGTGGCCCTGAACTTCGCGCTCTATCGTCAGGCCCCCTGGAGCATCCTGCAGATCGCCGATGGTGGGTATCACCTCCCGGTCGTTCTGGTTGCCGCGCTGGCATGGGGAGCCTGGCGTCTGAAGCCCTGGCGCCCGTTGTGGGTACCGGTGCTGGCGGGCGCGCTGGCGGGTGGGGGGCTGTGGGCGACGGGCAGCCACCTGCTGTCAGCGTGGCAGGAACGGCAGATGCCGCTGCCGGCCGTGCAGGTGGCTGATCTGCAGGGACGTACGGTCGACCTGCAGCAGTTCCGCGGCAAGCCGGTGGTGCTCAATCTCTGGGCCAGCTGGTGTGGCCCGTGCCGGCGCGAGATGCCGGTGCTGGCCTCGGCACAGCAGACCCACACCGACGTGCAGTTCGTGTTCCTCAACCAGGGGGAAAGCCTGGACGAGGTACGGGCTTTCCTTGCCACCGAACGGCTGCGGCTGGACAGCGTGCTGCTGGACGATAGCGCCTCCGCATCAACCGTACTGGGTGTACAGGCCTATCCCTCGACGCTGTTCTTCGACGCCGAGGGACGCCTGCGTGAACTGCACCTTGGCGAACTGACCGCGGCGGGCCTTGAACACAAACTGCGCCGGCTGCGGTAGCCTGCGCGGGCATCTCATTACGGAGTTCCCATGTTGTCGACTTCCCTGCGCATCGCTCCAGCGGTGCTGTTGCTGCCGGTCATGCTGGCATTGGCCGCCTGCAGCCAGGCCCAGACCCCGCCCGGCAAGACAGCGGTGACACCGGCAGCGAGCGCTCCGGCCGCCGCGGCCAAGGGGGACCGGCCCGCAGTGCTGAAAGGCATCGAGAAGCACGGTTTCGAGGTTGTCGCCGAGTTCGATGCGCCGGCTGGCCTGCGTGGCTTCGCCGGAGTGGTGGGTGGACAGCAGCCCGCCGCCGCGTACGTGACTGCCGACGGCAAGCATGTGCTGGTAGGCAGCCTGTTCGATGCCGAGGGCAACGACGTGGCGGCCGAGGCGGTGGAGAAGCTGGTCGCCGCGCCGATGTCGGCCAAGATGTGGGCCAAGCTGGACGCCAGTGCCTGGGTGCGCGACGGCAAGGCCGATGCACCGCGCGTGGTCTATACCTTCAGTGATGCCAACTGTCCGTACTGCCACAAGTTCTGGGAAGCGGCACGGCCGTGGGTCGATGCTGGCAAGGTGCAGCTGCGCCACATCATGGTCGGCGTGATCCGTGAGGACAGTCCGGCCAAGGCTGCTGCCATCCTGTCGGCGCGTGACCCGAGTGCAGCGCTGCTGGAGAACGAGCACCAGTTCGACCGCGGCGGCATCAAGGCGCTGCCGAGCATCAGCCGCGAGATCGCGGGCAAGCTCGATGCCAACCAGGTGCTGATGATCGAGATGGGCTTCCAGGGCACGCCGGGCATCCTGTTCCAGGACGCGCAGGGTCAGGTGCAGCGTCGCGCCGGCCTGCCCCAGGGCACTGACCTGCAGACGGTACTGGGTCCGCGCTGACCGGTGCGCAAAGCGTGATGTAACGCACAGGCCCGCATGGCAGCATGCGGGCCTGTTGTTTACCTGGCGCATGCACGCGCTGCCGCTGCGCACTACCTGTTCGTCGTCACGTCTGAATCGTGACTGACATCAAGCATCGCGCCTTGATTCCAATCAAGGCCAAAAACGACAGTCGGATTAGCCTGTGACGCATGCAATACAGCGTCCACGCGCGAGGGATGCCGCGCCTCTCACGCACTTATCCGGGATCGGCGGCAGAGCCATTCACGACGTTCTCACTCCCTGCTTGTTACCCAGACCGCTGCGGTCGCCACCTCTCTGGCAGCGCGGCCTTGATGGACTCGGCATCGATTCGGGCAGGGCAGTGTCATCGTCCTGTTGCCTGCGACAGGCAGGCTGATCGATGTCGTGGACGCAGTATCCGCATTTCCAGCAACGGCAACGCGTGGTCAGGGTGCTGTGTGCCTGTGCCCCGTCAGCGCATTGCCCGTGTTTGTCCAGGGAGGATGCAATGCGTTTTGCGGTACTGAGTCTGGCCTGCTTGACCGCGTTGGCGATCACGCCCGCCCATGCGCAGCAGGACGCCCGTGAGGATGCGCAGGCGCTGCGCCAGGAAATTGCGGCCATGCGCCAGGCACTGGAAGGCATGCAGCAGCGCCTGGAGCGGCTTGAGCAGCGCGAGGGCTCAGCGCCTGCCTCCGTGGCGCAGGCCCCGACCCCGGCAGCAACGGCGGGCGGCAGCGCCAGCATGCTGCACCCGACCCAGGTGCCGGGGGTGGCGCAACCGGTGCTGCCGCAGCGCGAATCGGTGGCCGATCCCTCAACGGCGGCGTCGCGTCCCGACAGTGCAGCCGGTCCGACCGATCCCGATCTGAAAGGCTTCTTCGCCATTCCTGGCACTGACACGGTGATCCGCATCGGCGGCTACGCCAAGCTCGATGCGATTGCCGATTCGCGCGCCGCCGGTGACGAGGATCAGTTCATTCCTTCGTCGATGCCGGTCGGCGGCAGCCATCGCGATGTCTCCAACTTCAACATCCACGCCAAGCAGACCCGCTTCAGCTTCGAGGCGCGGCGCCCGACCACGCACGGCAACCTGCGCTTCTATCTGGAAAACGACTTCTTCGGCAGCAGCGAGGGATACCAGTTCCGCCTGCGCCATGCCTATGGCCAGCTGGGCAACACCTACGCCGGCTATGGCTATTCCAGCTTCATGGACCCGGACAGCCTGCCCGATACGCTGGACTTCGCCGGCCCCGGCGGCGCCGGCTACCTGCTGGTGGCGGGCATCCACCACAGTTTCACGATGGGCAAGGGCAACACCCTGACTGTGGCAGCCGAAGACCCGCAAACCGAACTTGCCGGTGCCAGTGATTCACGGGTGGCAGTGAACCGGTTGCCCGACGTGACGGTAACCGCGCGCATGGAGCGCGACTGGGGCCACCTGCAGTTCGGTGCGGTGGCGCGCAGCCTGGCCTATGACGGAGAGGGCGAGCGCGACCGGCACATGGCCGGTGGCCTGCAGTTGAGCGGCTCGGCATCGGTGGGCGAACGCGACCTGCTGCTGTTCGGTGCGCTGGGCGGGCGCGGCCTCAGCCGCTATACCGCCGACCTGACCGGCTCGGGACTGGATGCGGTGGTCGGCGCCGACGGCCGGCTCGACGCGCTCGACCTGCACGGTGGCTTCGTCGGCTACACCCATTACTGGTCCGAGCTGTGGCGCTCCAACCTGATCTTTGGCCAGCTGACCCTGGAGCGCAACGCCGCACTCGCCGCTGATGCATTCCGGCAGAGCCGCTACGGCGTGTTCAACCTGATATGGAGCCCGGCGCCGTCCTGGACGATGGGCATGGAACTGCTGTACGGCCGGCTGGAACAGCAGGGCGGCGCACGCGGCGACACGGTCCGGGTGCAGGGCAGCCTGCAATACAACTTCATCAAATAGACGCCAGCGGTCGTACGCCAGCGTAACCGTCCCCACGCCCGGTGCTGCCGGGCTCATGCCAGTACCGGAGATCGTCATGGCAGAAGCAAAGAAAATCGGGGTGGTCGGAGCCACCTTCCTCGTCGCCGGCAACATGATGGGCTCAGGCGTGTTCCTGTTGCCGTCCAGCCTCGCCAAGATCGGTACCGCCTCGATCTGGGGCTGGTTGATCACCACCGCCGGCGCGCTGCTGCTGGCCTTCGTGTTCGCCAAGCTGGGCAAGCTTGCGCCCAAGGCGGGCGGCCCTTACGCCTATGCGCGCGACTGGTTCGGGCCGTACATGGGCTTCCAGACCAATACCATCTACTGGTTCGCCAACTGGATCGGCAACGTCGCCATTCCGATCGCGGCGGTGGGCTATTTCAGCTATTTCTTCCCGATCCTGTCCGAGCCGCTGGTGCGCTGCGTTGCGGTGCTGGTGCTGGTCTGGGCGCTGAGCTTTGCCAACGTGATCGGCCCGGCCTTCGTCAGCCGCGTGCAGACGGTCACCACCAGCTTTGCGTTGGTGCCGATCCTGGGCATCGCCATTTTCGGCTGGTTCTTCTTCGATGCCGACATCTTCAAGGGCGCCTACAACGTGTCTGGCGAGTCGAACTTCGGTGCGATCTCGAGCGCCGCGGCACTGACCCTGTGGGCCTTCATCGGCGTCGAGTCTGCATCGGTGACGGCCGGTGTGGTCGAAAATCCGGAGAAGAACGTCGCCCGCGCGACGCTGGCCGGCGTGTTCCTGGCTGCCATTGCCTACATCGCCAGTTCGTCGGTGATCATGGGCATGGTGCCGAACGCGGAACTGCAGGTGTCCGACGCACCGTTCGCGCTGGCGGCGGCCAAGGCGGTCGGTGGCTGGGGCGGCGCGCTGGTCAGCCTGTGCGCCTTCATCGGCGCCGCCGGCTCGCTGGGTGGCTGGATCCTGCTGACCGCGCAGAGTGCCAAGGCAGCGTCGGATGACGGCCTGTTCCCCAGCATCTTCAGCAAGACCAACAAGGACGACGTGCCGGTCAAGGGCGTGCTGATCGTGGCAGTGCTGATGACCCTGGCGGTGCTGGTGACCTCCACCTCGGAAACCGCGTCGGCCCAGTTCGACGTGATCACGTCGGCGGCCGTGGTGCTGACCCTGCTGCCCTACATCTACTCGTGCGTGGCGTGCTACTTCGTGGTCGAGCGTTCGCACACCCTGGTCCACACCGGTGCGTTCTGGACCCTGACCAGCCTGACCGTCGTGTACTGCCTGTGGGCGATCTACGGCTCGTCGGGAACCATCGTGCAGTACGCCTTCCTGTTCGTGCTGTTCATCACCGTGTTCTATCCCTTCTTCAGCGAGGAGCGCCGCCAGCAGCGGCAGCGCGCCCGCGAGGCCTCGGCCATCAGCGCCGGCGCCCGGCATTCCTGAGTTCGACAAGGAGAATCAACGTGTACTTCAAGTCCCTGGACTACCCGGTCATTGTCATCGACAACGACTACGAGTCGCCGCGCATCGGTGGCATCCTGATCCGTGCGCTGGTGGAAGAGCTGCGCAGCAACGACCAGCGCGTGCTGTGCGGGCTGAACCTGGATGACGCCCGGGCCGGTGCCCGTACCTACGTGGCGGCCTCGGCGGTGCTGATCTCGATCGATGGCAGCGAAGAGGTGGATGGCGAGTTCCAGCGCCTGACCGCCTTCCTGCGCGAGCAGAGCGCGCGCCGTGCCAATCTGCCGGTGTTCCTGTACGGCGAGCGCCGCACCATCGAGAAGGTGCCGAGCAAGCTGCTCAAGTACATCCACGGTTTCATCTTCCTGTTCGAAGACACCAAGAGCTTCATCTCGCGGCAGGTGATGCGCGCGGCCGAAGACTACATGAAGAACCTGCTGCCGCCGTTCTTCAAGGCGCTGATCCACCATGCAGCCGAGTCGAACTACTCCTGGCACACGCCGGGCCACGCAGGTGGCGTGGCGTTCACCAAGTCACCGGTCGGCCGTGCATTCCATCAGTTCTACGGGGAAAACACCCTGCGCAGCGATCTGTCGATCTCGGTGCCCGAGCTCGGCTCACTGCTGGATCACACCGGCCCGATCAAGGACGCCGAGGAAGAGGCGGCGCGCAACTTCGGCGCCGACCACACCTTCTTCGTCACCAACGGCACGTCCACCGCCAACAAGATCGTCTGGCATGGCACGGTGGCGCGCGGCGATGTGGTGTTCGTCGATCGCAACTGCCACAAGTCGCTGCTGCATGCGCTGATCATGACCGGCGCAGTACCGGTGTACTTCACCCCCAGCCGCAATGCGCACGGCATCATCGGGCCGATCAGCCTGGACCAGTTCACGCCGGAATCGCTGCAGCAGCGCATCGCCGCCAATCCGCTGGCCAGCAAGGCCTATCAGGCCGGCTCCAAGCCGCGCATCGCGGTGGTGACCAATTCGACCTACGACGGCCTGTGCTACAACGCCGAGAAGATCGCTGACGAGATCGGCAGCGCGGTCGATTTCCTGCACTTCGACGAAGCGTGGTACGCCTACGCTGCGTTCCATCCGTTCTACGAGAACCACTACGGCATGGCCAAGGGCAAGCCGCGCGAGCAGGATGCGATCATCTTCACCACGCATTCGACCCACAAGCTGCTGGCGGCGTTCTCGCAGGCGTCGATGATCCACGTGCGCAATTCCGCCCAGCGCAACCTGGATGCCGAGCGCTTCAACGAGTCGTTCATGATGCACACCTCGACCAGCCCGCACTACGGGGTGATCGCCGCCTGTGACGTGGCATCGAAGATGATGGAAGGCGATGCCGGCCGTTCGCTGGTGCAGGAGATGCATGACGAGGCGATCGCCTTCCGCCGCGCGATGCTGCACGTCCGCGACGACCTGGGCCGCGACGACTGGTGGTTCAGCGTGTGGCAGCCGACCCAGGTCGAGCGCAGCCTGGACAAGGGCGACACGCCGGCGCCGCTGGTGGCCAAGCGCGAGGAGTGGTACCTGCAGCCGGACGCGCACTGGCACGGTTTCGAGAACCTGGTCGACGACTATGTGCTGATCGATCCGATCAAGGTGACCCTGCTGACCCCGGGCCTGGGAATGGACGGCAGCATGGGCAAGCTGGGTATTCCGGCGGCGGTGCTGAGCAAGTTCCTGTGGGGCCGCGGCATCACCGTGGAAAAGACCAACCTGTACTCGGTGCTGTTCCTGTTCTCGATGGGCATCACCAAGGGCAAGTGGAGCACCCTGGTGACGGAGCTGATGGCATTCAAGGAACTCTATGACCGCAATGCACCGCTGAGCCAGGCGCTGCCGACGCTGGCGGCTGATTATCCGGTTGCCTACGCCGGCTGGGGCCTGCGCGATCTGTGTGACGCGCTCCATGCGTTCAACCAGGAATTCGCCGTGGCCAAGGTCATGCGTGAGATGTACGTGGACCTGCCGACCCCGGTGATGACCCCGGCCGATGCCTACAACCACCTGGTGAAGGGGGAGATCGAGCGGGTCGACATCGAGCAGCTCAGCGGCCGCATCGCGGCGACGATGCTGGTGCCGTACCCGCCGGGCATTCCGACCATCATGCCGGGCGAGCGCTTCGGCGACAGCGACGAGCCGATCATCCAGTCGCTGCGCATCGCCCGTGAGCAGAACGCGCGCTTCCCGGGCTTCGAGTCGGACGTGCACGGGCTCATCATCGAGCATGACGGCGATGTGGCCTCGTACAGGGTGGAGGTGCTGAAGGCCTGACCCGCGACGGTCGGCCCTTCGGAGAGCGATGGACACCGCGCGCGAGCAACGCATCCTGAAGTTCTCGATCGGGGTCACCATCGCGGTGAGCGCGGTCGGCTTCAGTGGTGGCCTGCTGGTGGGCTCGCAGGCCATCCTGTTCGATGGCGTCTACAGCCTGGTCGATGTTGCCCTGACCCTGGTGTCGCTGTCGGTACTGCGGCTGGTGGCGCGGGAACAGAGCCCGCGCTTCCAGTACGGCTACTGGCACCTGGAGCCGATGGTCGAGGCACTGGGCGGTGTGATCCTGTCGCTGGCCTGCGTGTATGCGCTGGCCAACGCGGTGATCGGCTTGACCACGGGCGGGCACGAAGTGAAGTTCGGGCCCGCGCTGTGGTGGGCGGCACTGTTGAGTGCCAGCAACCTGGCGATGGCGGCATTCGTCGCGCAGCGCGCGCGTCGGCTGCGCTCGGCGCTGTTGTGGCTGGATGTGCGCGGCTGGCTGCTGGGCGGCCTGATGAGCCTGGCGGTCGTGCTGGCCTTCGTGCTTGCGCTGGCCTTGCATGGGGGCGACTGGCACCACTGGGTGCCGTACCTGGACTCGATGGTACTGGCGTTGATCAGCCTGGCGGTGCTGCCGGTCCCGGCGCGCAGCGCGTGGAAGGCCATGCGCGAGGTACTGCAGGTGGCGCCGGATGACCTGGACCGGCGCGTGCAGCAGGTGATGCAGGCGTTCGTCGCCGAGCGGGGCTATGCCGGCTTCACCAGCCATGTGGCGAAGATGGGGCGGATGCGCTTTGTCGAGATCCACGTATTGGCGGACCCGGCGACGCCATTGGGCGCTGTGGGCGAGGTCGATGCGATGCGCGATGAGATCGCGGTGCGGCTGGACGCGCGTGGCGGTACGTTCTGGCTGACCATCGATTTCACCGCGGACCCGGCGTGGACCTGAACCTGCTTCTGCGGGGCCGGATCCCTGCGCGGCTGCTTTCCGTGTGCAGCAGCCGAGCACGGGCTCGGCTCTAGGCCCTGCCGGGATTGGTGCGCGCGGCGGGCCGCTGTGATGTGGCGCAGGTACGTGACGTCAACCCCGGTTGGGGTCGCAGACGGCCGCGCCGTTCCGCGACGCCTAGCGCAGGTAGTACTCCACCGGCACCACCCGTTCCTGCGGTGCCTTCAGTTCATCGGGAATGGGCGGCAGCGGCTGGGCGCGGCGGAACGTCTGCAACGCGGCCGCGTCGAGCTCCGGCTGGCCACTGGACTGCTCCAGCCGCAATGACAGCAGGCGGCCGGTGCGGTCGATGCTGGCCCTGACCCAGGCCGTTCCCTGCTGGCGGCGCGCGCGCGCGGCGGCAGGGTAGTAGCGGTAGCGCTCCAGCCGCGCCATCAGGCGGGCGTCCCACTGGTCGCTGGCGGCGCCGGCCTGGATGTTCGCCGGTGGTGCGTCCGGGGTGGGCGGCGCGGCCGTGATCGATGCCGGTGCGGGAGGTGTATCGGTCACGGCCGCCGCCGGGGCGGGGGGCAGGGCGTGCTCGCCGGAACCGCCGCGTGCGCTGGCGGTCAACTCTCCCTCGCGCGCGGTGGTGGGCTTCGGTGGCGGGGGCGACCTGGTTGCCCGCGACGCGCGCGCCTGCTGCGCCTGGCTGGGGGTGTCGGCCTGGCGCTCTTCCACCGGCTGGGGCGGCGTAGCCGGTGCCAGCAGGCGCAGGCTGATGCGCACGTCCTGCTCAGCTGGCGGCGGCAGCGGCGGCGTTGCCACCCAGTGCATCAACAGCAGCAAGGGCAACAGGTGCAGGCCGATGCTGATGGCAATCGCCTGCCAGTGTTGGCGCCGTTCACTCATCGCCCAGCACCCACAGCAGGTCGGCGTCGGCCGCATCGACGGTTTCACCGGGTGAAGCCAGCGCGATCACCAGTGCCGGTGCGTCCGGTGGCAGGTAGCCCGGCACGCCGGTACCGCGCAGTACATGCCAGCGGCCGGCCACCAGCAGCGCGGGTGCAGGGGCTGCGGCCAGTACCTGTGCCATGCGGATGTCGCGGGCCTGTTGCACGGCCAGCATTCCTTCCAGCATCGGCGCTGCGCCTGCGTGCTGGGCCAGCACCACGACCGACAGGCGTTGCCGGGCGGTGGGCATCGGGAACCGCACCGAGGCGTTGGAGGCGAGCCACGCATTGACCTCGGCACGCGACAGGTTGCCGCCGAACAGGGGGATGCCGGCCGCGGTGGCGTCCTGTACCAGCCCGCCATAGGCAGCCCACGGCCAGCGTGCATCCCAGTCCAGAAGTTCCTGCAGGCGCGTGCCGTCGGCACGATTGCCCTTGGCCAGCCAGCGTTGCACGCGGTCCAGGCGCGGCTGGCGCTCGCTGGCGATCATCTCCAGCACCAGCGCGCCGTGTGGACGCTGCTGTTGCAGCGCCTGCAGCAGCCAGCGCTGGGCAGCGTGGTCAGTGGCCTGGTCGTGGCGTTCGCCCAGCAGCAGTCGCGGTGCATTCGCTGCGCGCTTCACGAACGCGGCTTCGTCCAGGCGCTGGCCACTGGCCAGATCGATCACCGTGCCGGGCAGTGGCTGCGCGCGCACCAGTGCGGCAAGCGCGAGCAGGCACAGCGGCAGCCAGCGGCGGCTAGAACGCCACGTTGAGGCCCATCGAGACGGTGCGGCCGCGACCGTTGCCGCGGTCCAGGATCGGGCTGAAGATGCTGTCGATCGAGGCATTGTTGTCATAGGACTTGTTCTGCAGGTTTTCGATGTTCAGCCACAGCGTGGTGTTGGGCTGGGGCTTGAAGCTGGCGTAGAAGTCGAGCAACACGCCGGTGCCGCCGGTCTTGCGGGTCTGGAAGAAGTCATGGCCTTCCTCGGTGGGCCCGGAGTATTCGGCGCGCAGGCCGGCCTGCACGCGCTGCTGCCACCAGCGGCCGCCCACGTCCAGCGTCCAGTAGCGGTCGGGCAGGGCGGTGATGTCTTCCAGGTTGACGAATTCGATGGCGGGCGCGCGGGTGTGCGAACGGGTCCAGCTCAGCGTGGCGTGGTAGTGCGCGCTGGCGTAGTGCGCTTCCAGCTCGATACCGCGCATGCGCACCACGCCCGGGTGGTTCATCCAGCGCGTGGTGGTGCTGAAGTCGTCCACGTCCAGCGCATCGGTCCAGGCAGCGAGCTGCGGATCGCTGTCGATCGGCACCACGAATGGCTCCACCTCCGGCGGGTGCACGATCAGCAGGTACTGCGGCTTGATGTAGTCACGGATGCGGTTGTCGAAGCGGGTGACGCGCAGCTGCGCCAGGTCACCGTCGGTCAGCAGCGAGGAGGCGCTGAGGTTGGCGCCGAACTGCAGATTGCGCGAGCGCTCACGGCGCAGGAACGGGTTGGCGCCGACGCCATCGGCATCGCTCATGCCTTCCAGAGGAATCTTCTCGAAGAACATCTCCTGCACCCGCGGCGGGCGGGAAGTGCGCGAGACTTCAGCGAACAGTTGCAGCCAGTCGGTGGCCTGCCACGCTGCCGCCAGGCTGGGGCTGAGTGCGCGCTGGGTGCGGCGCACATCGATGCCGCCGCCGTTGATCTCGGCGCACTGGCCGGGCACATCCGAGCACAAGGGAACGTGACCACGGATGCCATAGCGATCCTGGCGCAGGCCTGCGGTCAGCGCGTAGACCTCGTACTGCAGCTCCAGCGTGCTGAACACACTGTCCAGCTGGCTGCGGCCCTCGGGGTTGGCCCCGCGCAGGGTGGGGGTGTCGGCCACATAGATATCCGACTGGTGCTTGATGCCGGTGTTCCAGCGCGCCTGCAGTGCGCCGACATCGAAGCGGCTGGTGTTGTCCAGGGTCCAGCTGCTCAGGCTGCTGTGGGTGCGGCGGCCGATGTAGCTGGAATCCTCCACGGGCGGATAGAACAGCCGGGTCTTGTTGCCGGCGAAGGTCGCGCGCAGGTCGATCCAAGGCGAATAGGGCGTGTAGTGGTAGCGGGCGCGCTGGTTGTGTGCGGAAATCTGCCACGGGTAGTTGTGGTAGAAGTCGTTTTCGTAACGCATGTGGCTCAGGTCGAGCCGGTGCTGGTCGCTCGGCTGCAGGCGGGCCTTGAGCAGCCAGCTGCCGGGCTGCTGGCTGCCCGGGTCGGCGGTGTTCTTCTGCCCGCGCGCGGTGGCGTATTCGCTGCTGCGGCTGCTGCTGGCAGCGGCCAGCAGGCCGAACTGGCGGTCGCCGCCATCCTCGCTGTGGCGCCAGGCACCGGCAAAGGTACGGCCATTGCCGTAGCCGTTGTTGCCATGGCGGTAGCCCGCGCGCAGGCCCCAGTCACGACCTTCGCCCAGCAGATCGTCGATGTCGAGCGTGCGGAAATTGGCACTGCCGGCCAGCGTGCCGGCGCCATCACCACCGGCGACTGCGCCGCGCTGCACGTCCACGCCGGCCAGCAGGAACGGATCGACATAGGCGAACGGCCCGCCCGAGCCGTGGCCCGCATTGTTGCGGAAGGTCTGGGTGACGCCATCGATCATGGTGTTGACCCGCCCCGCACCGGTCATGCCGCGGATGTTGACCTGCAGGCCGGGCTGGCTGCGCGAGTGGAAGCTGTGGGTGCCGGGCATCGAGCGCAGCAGGCTGTTGCCGTCCTGGCGTTCGGCCATCGCCACGCGCTCGCTGCCGACCGCTGGCGCAAAGCCATCGCGGGTGGCCGGCACATACTGGCTGGCCCCTGCACCGGGAGAATGACCCTGCGCGGCATCACCCTGGACGCGGAGCGGGCCGGTTCGACGGCTGCCATCGGCGGGGGGGGCCGGCGCCGGTTCCAGGGTGGCGCGGCGTGCGTCGATGAAGCGCGGGCGCAGGCCGCTGCCGACCAGCAGGCGCGACAGGGCCTGCGTATCGTCGAACCGTCCGCGCAGCGCCGGCGCCATCTGGCCGCCCGGCAATGCCGCGCCGATCACCAGATCGACACCGGTCAGCCGGCTGTAGGCATCCAGCGCACTGGCCAGCGGTTGCGCAGGAAGATCGAAGTGACGCGTGGCGGCCTGCGCGCAGGCGCTGGCAGGCAACAACGGAAGCGGACTGGCGCAGGCCAGTGACAGTGCCAGGACAAGGGGGCGGTGAAACAGCATCGGGGGCTCCAGGGGCTGACGCAGCGCGTCGTCATCCTGGGGAGACGCAGTGGCGGGGCCGATGTCAGGGTGCATCGCGATGTCCCTTGCGTGGCGGCAGCCACACCTGCACGCCCGCGCCCAGGCGGAGCACGCGCACCTGCAGCTGCGTGGCCAGCTGGTCGCGGCTGCGCGCCGCACCGTCGGCGCTGCCGAGCAGGGTGACCGGCTGCTGGCGCAGGTGTGCGCCGAGGATCCAGGTGTGGCCGCCATGCCAGCGATCCAGGTCCCCGGTGACCTCGGCCAAGGGCGTGGAGACCCAGTGCAGGCGGCGTTCGCGCCAGTCCAGGGCACTGGGGCGGGCCGCCAGGGTCCGGATGGGAGCCCGGCCATCGAAGCGCAGCTGTTGCCCTTCGGTGGCCCGCTCGCTGCGGATGCCGCTGTCCACGCGGACGCGATGCTCGGTGACGGTGACCACGCTGTCATTGTCGTGCACGGCAAGGTCGAAGGCCGTGCCGAGCGCGGTGACCGTGCCGTGCGTCGTGTGCACCTGGAACGGGTGTTGCGCATCGGCGGCCACCTTGAACCACGCCTGGCCGTGCTGCAGCTGCAGCTGGCGCCGCTGCGCATCGATGCGCACACGCACTTCACTGCCGGGCGAGAGCAGCACATGTGAACCGTCGGGCAGCACTTCTTCGCGGACCTCGCCCGCGGCCGTGCGCATCACCTGCGCGGCCGGCGGTGCGGCCTGGCGGGTATACAGGCCCAGTGCACAGAGCAGCAGCACCGCGGTGCCGGCCTCGCGCAGGCGCCGGCGCTGCCGCCTGTGCTGGTGCCGCTGCAGGCTGGGCGTCGCATCACCGGCCTGCCAGAGCGCCTGCAGGTGCTGGTACTGCGCGGCGTGGCGCACGTCGGCGTGGTACCACTGATTGAACGCACGCTCGTCGCGGCCGCCTTCATGCCCGTCCAGCCACCAACGCGCGGCCTCGCGCGCGATCGCCTCCTGGCTCATGCGCCGGGGACCTGCTGCAGTGCGACCAGCGCACGCAGCAGATGGCCATGCGCGGTCTGCCGGCTGATGCCGAGCTGGCGGCCGATCTCGGCCAGTGCCATCTGCTCCACCCGTGCCAGCAGGAACACCTGGCGTGAACGAGGGGGAAGGGCGGCAATGACTGCGTCGAGGTGACGCAGCTGTTCGGTATTGAGCAGGCGCTGTACCGGCAATGGCGCAGGATCGGCGATCGCGTGCAGTTGCGCCTCATCCATCGCTTCTTCGCGCCGGCGCTTGCGCTGGCGGTAATGATCGGCGATCAGATTGTGGGCGACGCGGTACAGGTAGGCGCGGCCGTTGGCCAGCAGGCCACTGGCGGCGACGTTGACAACGCGCAGCCAGGTTTCCTGCACGACGTCATCGGCGTCGCAGCGTTGCGGGAGTTTACGGCGGACATGGGCGTGCAGCGGCCGGTAATGGGCCGCGCACAGCTGCGCGACATCCGTCGGTTCGACAGGCGTGGACACGGGGCGGGCGACAACTGGGAAAGGGAACAGCCCGCGGCGGCAAGGGCAGCGGCTGCACCTTACAGCAAAAGAGAATCATTTGCATCAAGCGGTGGTATTTCGCCCGCATCCGCTTGCCGTGCAGAGAGGTGCCGGCCAGCGGCCGGTGCCCCATCGGATCGTCAGAGGTCGCGGTACTGGACCTGCGCCGCCAGCACGCGCAGGCCGTCGGCATTGCTGGACAGGATGCGTTCTTCGCCGACACCTTTCTGCCGTTTCAGCTGGAAGCCCTGGCCGGCAGGCAGCTGCGCGGCGATGGCGTCCATGCGTTGCAGGGCATCGGGGCCGGCGCAGTCGAAGTGGCCCCAGTAGGCGCCATCGCGGTGGATCTGCAATCGGTAGTTCATCGCGGTTGCTCCGGCAGGTCCTGCAGCCAATGGTCGAACATCGCGGTGGCGGCCGCCGCCAGTGGCGCACCATAGCGACGCGACTGCGCACGCAGGTCGTTGGGACTGATGCCGGCCTGGGCCAGTTCCAGGGTGTGGCCGATCAGCCAGCGTTCGAACTGGCGTGCGTCCAGCTCGGGATGGCATTGCAGTGCCAGCGCATGGTTGCCGATGGCGAACGCCTGGTGGCGGCAGGCCGGCGTGCTGGCCAGGCGACGTGCACCGGCCGGGAGTTCGAACGCCTCGCCATGCCAATGCAGCACCGGGATACCCTGCAGGGCCTGCAGCGGCGAGCGCTGGCCGTCATCGGTGAGCAGCAGCGGCGCAAAGCCGATCTCCTTGCCGCCCGTGGCGGTGACGTCGGCACCGAGCGCACGTGCCATCAGCTGCGCGCCGAGGCAGATGCCCAGCGTGGGTCGCTGCTGCTGCAGCCGGCGTTGCAACAGCGCGATGCTGTCGTTGAGAAAGGGATAGAGATCAACGTCGTTGACGCTGATCGGTCCCCCCAGCACCACCAGCAGGTCGGCGGCCTCGGCCGCGTCGAGCGTGTCGATACCGGCCTGCAGCACCTGCAGCTGCCAGCCCTGCGCCAGAAGCAGAGGCTGCAAGGTACCGAGGTCTTCAAAGGCAACGTGTTGCAGGACGACCGCATGCTTCATGCCGGGGCTCCATTGCTGGGCCAATAGAAACTGTCCGGGGTGGCGCGCGCGCCAAAGATGGCCTGGCCGACACGGACCACGGTGGCACCTTCCTCGATGGCGACTTCGAAGTCGCCGGACATGCCCATCGACAGCTGAGACAGGTCGATGCCGGCAGGCGCAGTGCCCTGCAGCTGGTCGCGCAGCTGGCGCAGGCGCACGAAGCAGGCACGCACGCGCTCGACCTCCGGGGTGAAGATGGCCAGCGTCATCAGGCCGCGTACGCGCAGGCGATCGAACGCGGGCAGTTGGTGCACGAAGGCCTCGACCGCGTCGGGCTCCAGTCCGTACTTGCTGGGTTCAGCCGAGGTGTTGACCTGCACGAATACATCCAGCGTACGGTCTTCCAGCTGCAGGCGCTGCTGCAGGGCCTCGGCCACGCGCAGGCTGTCGAGCGCCTGGAACTCGCTGGCGAAGCGCGCCACGTAGCGCGCCTTGTTGGTCTGCAGGTGGCCGATCACCGACCAGTGCACGTCCAGGTCGGCCATTGCCTCGGCCTTGCGCTGTGCTTCCTGCACCTTGTTCTCGCCCAGCATGTGGCAACCGGCGGCCACCGCCATGCGGATGCGTGCCTCATCGACGGTCTTGCTGACCGGCAGCAGGCGCACGCTGGCCGGGTCGCGGCCAACGCGGGCGCAGGCGCTGGCAATGCGCTGGCGCACCGTGACCAGGTTGGCGGCGATCTGTTCAACGGACTGGGCGACGGGCCAGTCGGCAGCGGCAAGGGGCATGCGGGCACCTCCAATGCAGGATGGCCAGGGTCGGATACACTGGCACAGGACAAGAGATAGTTTGGCATAGGACAAAATGAAAATCACCGGGCATAGCGCCGAGTCGATCTTCGACAGCATCCGCGATGGCATCGGCAAGGGCGGCCTGCCGGCCGGCAGTGTGCTGCCGCCGGTGCGCGAGCTGGCCGAACAGTTGGGGGTGAACCGCAACACCGTGGCTGCTGCGTACAAGCGATTGGATGCGGCGGGCCTGGCCAGCACGGCGGGCCGCCGTGGCACCGTGGTGCGCGGACTGCCGCCGGCGATGCCGCGCGAAGGCAGCACGCCGGGGCTGGCGCTGCAGGACCTGGCCGGTGGCAATCCGGATCCGCGCCTGCTGCCGAACCTGCGGCTGGCGTCGACGGCGCCACGGCTGTACGGCGTGGGCACGGTCGACCCGAGGTTGCAGGCGTTGGCACGCGCCTCGCTGGATGCAGACTGCCCCGAGGGGTATGCGCTGGAGCTGACCCATGGCGCGGTCGATGGCATTGAACGCCTGCTGGCGGCGTGGCTGCTGCCGGGAGATCGCATCGCGGTGGAGGATCCATGCTTCCTCGGCAGCCTCAACGTGCTCAACGCTTCGGGCCACGCGCCGTTGCCGGTGGCGGTGGATGCCCATGGCATGCAGGTCGAATCGCTGCGGCAGGCATTGCAGGCCGGCGCACGTGCGGTGCTGCTGACGCCGCGTGCGCACAACCCGACCGGGGCGTGCCTGGATGCGAAGCGGGCACGGGCACTGCGCCAGTTGCTGGCGGCCTACCCGCAGGTGGCGGTGCTGATCGACGATCATTACGCGCTGCTCTCGCAGCAGGCCTACCACTCGGTGTTGCCGCCGGACGGCAGGCGCTGGGCGCTGCTGCGTTCGCTGTCCAAGCCGCTCGGTCCCGACCTGCGGCTGGCCTGGCTGGCCTGTGATGAAGAGACCGCGACGCGGTTGCGGTTGCGGTTGGCGCCAGGCACCGGCTGGGTCAGTCATCTGTTGCAGGATGCGGCCATCACGGTGCTGGCCTCGGCGGCGCAGCGGGCGAAGATCGTCGCCGCCGGAGCGCGTTACCAGCAGCGCCTGCAGTCGCTGCAGGAACTGCTGCGCGCGCGGGGCGTGCCGACGCCGCTGCCGATGGAGGGATTGAACCTGTGGCTGCCGTTGCCGGCCGACAGCCATCCGCAGGTACTGGCGCTGGCCGCACGCGGATGGCATGTGCGCCCGGGTGAAGTTTTCGCGGTGGCTGCGCCGGGGCATGGCCTGCGCATCACCTGCGCGGCGCTGGGTGCGGCGCAGCTGCGGCAGCTGGCCGATGATCTGGCGGCGGTGTGCGGTGTGTAGCGCCGAGCATGGCTCGACGCCAGAAGCAGATCAGGGTGCGGCGTTGGCGTTGGGGCGCACGTAGTAGGACTGGCCGCTGTCATCGATGAACATCAGCTCCGGCGTGCCCTGCCAGGAGGTGAGCATGGCGCCGGTGTTGTTCTGGTGCTTGACCATCAGGCTGGCACCCCGGTCCGGGTTGGCCACCACCTTGAATACCTCGGTGGTGCCGTTGGCATCGTCCAGGGTCAGCACGGCTTCGCCGCCGCGATCGCTGGTGCCATAGCCGCCGCGCTCGGAGCCGTCCGGGCCGAGCAGGATCAGGCCGGACAGGGCCGTGGCGCGCGGCCCCTGGGTCCGGCCGTGGCTGACCGGGTCGGGCACCGGCGCGCCGAGGATCACCCGGGGTTGGCCCGTGCCGTCGTGGATGATCAGCCCGCGTGCTTCGAGGATGCGCTGTGGCGATTGGCTGCGATGCAGGTTCCAGGCGGTCCAGCCGGAAACAAGCAGGGCGAGGGTGGAGACCACCAGTGTGGTCAGCAGCAGCGCACGGGGCATCGGGTGGTCCTTCCTTGGATGTGCCGACGATAGCGGATGCAAAAGGCGATGGGTAGAGTCGACTGTCAGTCGACTGCTGTTCGATCAGATCACGGAGATTCCCGCGCTGGCGCGCGCAAGTCGACTGACAGTCGACTCTACCTCTACCTGCTCGACATCACCCAGTGGCCGTTACGCGGTGATTCCCGGCGTCAATGGAAGTCGCGGCTGTGGCTGCGCAGCCCCTGCAGCAGTTCATCCAGGCAATGCATGCGCTGCACGATGACATGCTGCACGCCATCGACGCGTTCCAGGCGGCCGTCGATCTGCATCAGCTGGGTATCGACCAGTACCCGGTGCTGGCGATCGGCCAGGTGCCGCCAGACCACGGCATTGACCATGCCGGTCTCGTCTTCAAGGGTGAGGAAGGTAACGCCACTGGCGGTCTGCGGGCGCTGGCGCATGCGGACCAGGCCGGCGATGCGCACGCGGCGGCCATGGCCGTGGCCCGCCAGCTGCGCGGCATCCAGGCAGCCGCGGCTGCGCAGCTGCGCGCGCAGGAACGAGATCGGATGGCGGCCGAGGGTGGTGCCGGTGCTGCGGTAATCGGCCTGCATGTCGTCCCAGGCGCTGGGCAGCGGCAGCGGCACGCGCGCTTCAGCAGTGGCGCGGGCCTGGTCGAACAGCGGCAGGCGGTTTTCCACGCCGGAGATGTCCCACCGCGCACGATGGCGATGGCCACTGAGCCCACGCAGCGCACCGGCATCGGCCAGCAGGCCCTGCTGGCGGCGATCCAGTGCGGTGCGCTGGCACAGGTCGCCGACATCCTCGAACGGGCGCCGCGCACGTTCGCGCATGATGGCCTGTACAGCCGCTTCATTGCAGCCGTCGACCAGGCGCAGGCCAAGCCGGATCGCGGCCGCGCCCCTGCTGAAATCCAGGGTGCAGTCCCAGTCGCTGTAGCGCACGTCCACCGGCAGCACGCCGATGCCATGCCGGCGCGCATCCTGCAGCAGCTGGTCGGGACTGTAGAAACCCAGTGGCTGGCTGTTGATCAGGCTGGCGGTGAACGCGGCCGGGTGGTGGCATTTCAGCCAGCAGCTGTTATAGGTCAGCAGGGCGAAGCTGGCGGCGTGGCTTTCCGGGAAGCCGTAATCGCCGAAGCCCTTGATCTGCTCGAACAGGTGCTCACCGTATTCCAGGCTGAAGCCGTTCTCCAACATGCCGGCCAGCAGCTTCTCGCGATGCGGTTCCAGCCCGCCACGGCGTTTCCAGGCCGCCATCGAGCGGCGCAGGGCATCGGCCTGGCCAGGCGTGTAACCGGCTGCTTCGACCGCCAGCTGCATCACCTGTTCCTGGAACAATGGCACGCCCAGCGTGCGTGCGAACACGCGTTCCAGCTGCGGCGGGTAGAGCGGGTTGTCCGGGTCGTTCAATGCGCCCGGTCCCTGTTCGCGCAGGATCCGCCGCCGCTCCAGGTAAGGATGGACCATGTCACCCTGGATCGGGCCGGGGCGCACGATCGCGACTTCGATCACCAGGTCATAGAACGTGCGCGGCTGCATGCGCGGCAGCATCGCCATCTGCGCGCGCGATTCGATCTGGAACACGCCGATGGTATCGGCGGCGCAGATCATGTCGAAGGTCTTTGCATCCTTGGGCGGGATCGCATCCATGCGTCCTTCATGCAGGCCATGCTGTTTCAGCATCGCCAGGCACTTGCGGATGGCGGTGAGCATGCCAAGGGCCAGGCAGTCGACCTTCATCAGGCCGGTGGCATCCAGGTCATCCTTGTCCCACTGGATGACGGTGCGGTCGGCCATCGCCGCGTTTTCCACCGGCACCAGGGTCGACAGCGGATGCTCGGAGATCACGAAACCACCTGGGTGCTGCGACAGGTGGCGTGGAAAATCGATCAGCTCGGCGGTCAACGCCAGCAGGCGCCGCATCAACGGCGTGTCCGGATCGAAGCCACGCTCGCGCAGGGTTTCCGGCAGCGGGATGTTGCCGCCCCAGTGGTCCATCGCCGCGCCCAGTTCGTTGACCTGGTCCATCGGCAGGCCAAGTGCACGGGCGACGTCGCGGATCGCGCTGCGGCCACGGTAGCTGATGGCCACCGCGGTCAGTGCGGCGCGCTCGCGGCCATAGCGCTTGAACACGTACTGCAGCACTTCCTCGCGCCGCTCGTGCTCGAAATCGATGTCGATATCCGGTGGCTCGTCGCGCTCGGCGGAGATGAAGCGCTCGAACAGCAGGTTGCTGCGCGCCGGGTCGATCTCGGTCACGCCCAGCACGAAGCACACCGCCGAGTTGGCCGCCGAGCCGCGGCCCTGGCAGAGGATGTCCTGGCTGCGCGCGAAGCGCACGATGTCCTGCACGGTGAGGAAGTAGGAGGCGTAGTTCTTCTGCTTGATCAACGCCAGTTCGTGTTCGATCTGCTCGCGTTGTTTCGGTTTGATGCCGTCTTTCCAGCGCCACCCGATGCCACGCTCGACCAGCACGCGCAGCCAGCTGTCCGGATCGTGGCCCTCGGGCACCAGCTCGCGCGGGTAGGTGTACTGCAGCTGTTCCAGGGTGAAGTGGCAGCGCTCGGCGATGCGCAGGGTCTCGGCCAGCAGTTCGGGCGGATACAGCTGGGCCAGCGCGGTGCGCGGGCGCAGGTGGCGCTCGCCGTTGGGGAACAGGCGCCAGCCAGCCTCGGCCACGCTGCAGCGGTGGCGGATCGCGGTCAGCGTGTCCTGCAGGGCGCGGCGGCGGCGCACGTGCATGTGCACGTCGCCACTGGCGACCAGCGGCAGGTGGTGGCGTTCGCCGAAGGCCTGCAGCTGCTGCAGGCGGCGTGCGTCGTCGTGTTCGTGGTGCAGCTCCACCGCCAACCACAGCCGATCATTGAAGCCGGCGCGCAGCAGTTCCAGGTCGGTGGCGGCGGGTTGCCGGTCCAGCCACAGGCACAACAGGCCGTCGGGCAGGCCGAGCAGGTCCTCGCGCAGGCAGCGGTACTGGCCCTTGGCTGCGCGCCGTCGGCAGGTGGTGATCAACTGGCAGAGCCCGGCATAGGCGGCCTGGTCGGTGCACAGCAGGGCCAGCTTCGGCCCGTCCTCGACCTGGAATTCGGCACCGACGATCAGCGCCACGCCATGCGTCTTCGCTGCCTGCCAGGCGCGCACGATGCCGGCCAGCGAGCATTCATCGGTGATCGCCAGCGCGCGATAGCCCTGGCCGGCGGCACGCGCGAACAGCTCTTCGGCGATCGAAGCACCGCGCTGGAAACTGAAGGCCGACAGGCAGTGCAGTTCGGCGTAGCCGGGCAGTTCGCTGTGCATGGCGCTGTGCATGGCGGCTCAGCCGAACCAGCCGTGCAGCATCCACGGCGCATGCGGATCGTTGCGCTCACGGAAGGCCCAGCCGCGCTGGCCGTGTGCGGTTTCCACCACGTAGTAGTCGCGGCGTGCGTCGGCCTGGTCCCACCAGCCCGATTCGATCCGCTCCGGCCCGGCGACGATGCGCAGGCGCGGGTCACGCAACGGTTGTGGGGTGTCCAGCAACCAGCCGGGGCGCAGCGGCCAGTACGACGGAGGCTTGGCCGCGGGCTGGGTGCCACTGGCGCGTTCGGGGCGATGGTCGGCCTGCACCGCCAGCGGCTGCACGGCGTCATCGCCGAGCCGCGCACGCAGGCGCTCGCGCAGCTGGTTCCAGGGCATCGCCTGCGCCGGCCGGGTATCGAACAGGTCGCGCGCGGCCGGTACGAACGGCGGCAACTGCTCGGCCTGCAGGCGCAGTGCGCGGCTGCCGGCCGGCAGGGCGAAAGCCTCCATGCGGTTGCGTGCGATCTCGAACAGCAGCGCGGGATCGCGCTCGGGCGCCAGCAGGCCGATGGTCAGCACGCTGGCCGGCAGCAGGTCATGCTCGAACTGCAGGTCGAAGCGCTGCACGCCGCCATCGCGCGAACACAGGAACGCGGCCAGGTCCAGCAGCAGGCGGCGCAGCGGGAACAACAGGGCCTGGCTGGATTCGATTTCGTACTCGAATTCGATGCGTGCATCGAAACGGTCCGGTGGCTGGTAGTAGCGCAGGGGCGCGGTGGGTCGCCCACGCAATGCATCCAGCTGCTGCAGCACGTCCGGTGCGAAGCGCCGGGCCAGGCTGTCGCGCGGCAGTTCAAGTGCCGCGCCCAGCGTGCGCAGGCCGGAACGGCCAAGCACGGTGACCGCTTCGCTGGGCAGGCCGCAGCGCGGCAAGGGCAGCTGCGCCAGTGCCGCCGGCAGCTGCTGCGCATCGATGCCGAGGCCATCGTGGACGTTGGCCAGCACGCGCGCGGCATGCGGAGTAGGCGCCGCCACCAGCCGGTGGCGGAAACCAAGTTCGTGCAGTTCGCCGCGCAGCCGCTGCTGGATCGTCAACCAGTCACCGAACAGGGCGCGGCTGGCACCGATCTCCATGACCAGCGCGTGCGGGAAATCGAGGCTGACCTGCGAACTGTAGGCGTAGGCCCAGCTGGCCAGCAGCTGGCGGGTGTGCTGTTCGGCGTTGGGATCGTAATCGTGCAGGTGCATGTCCTGCACCAGCACCTGCGCGGCCGACAGCAGCATGCCCGGGCGCAGCCCTGCTGCGCGCGCGGCAGGGCTGACCGCACGCAGCACGCGGCGCTGCGCTGGGCCCTGCAGCAGCACCAGTGGCCGCTGCGGGTCCGGCTGCAGGCGCAGCACGCTGTCCAGCGCCAGCTGCGGCAACAACACGCAGGCCCAGTGCATGGCGCGGCCTCAGTGGGCGATGGCCAGTGGCAACGGCTGCGCCGGCGGCAGGCCGCCACGGCACTTCAGCACCCGTACCTGGCCGTGGTCGAGCTGCAGGCGCAGGCTGGCCGGGGAGGGATTGCGCGCCGCCTGTGCCTCGCGGAACACGAAGCCCAGGCACTGGCCGCTGTCGGCGGCCACCTGCAGCCGGCGCAGGGCACGGTCGTCGGCCTGGTGTGGCCAGCACAGCACCGCCGCGCAGGCGGCAGAGCGCAGGCATTGTTCGGCGGCCCACAGCGCCTGCTTCGGCGCAGCGTGGATGACCTGCAGCTGGGCCAGGTCCAGCCCGGCCGCAGCCCAGGCCGGGGCATGCGGGCGATGGGGTGGCGCGACCAGCACGATCGGGCGGTCGCGCTGGCTCAGCCTGGCCAGCGCCGGCCAGACCAGCGCCAGCTCACCCACCCCGGGCGCCGCCTGCAGCACCTCGCACAGCCCGCTGGCCGGCCAGCCGCCGCCGGGCAGGCGTGCGTCCAGCGCCGGGTGGCCGCTGGCCAGGTGGTCGCTGGCTGGCCCCTGGCGGGCCGGGCCGCGCCACAACTGGCGGCCGTCCAGCAGCCGGTCGAGGGCGACGACGGCGCCCATCAGCCGATCCTCCAGGGGAGGCGCCGGGCAGGCTGGGAGCGACGGGAGCGGGCGGAAACGGCGGGCATGGCGCGAGTATCGACGGGCCGGTATCAGGGGCTGAGACCGGACATGCTACTCGCCCTGTGAGTAGAATTACTAATGAAATCGGAGGGGCGGGTTTCAGGTTGCTGAAGGGGTAAAGCATCCACGCATGGTGGGGTCTGCTGTGCTGTGGCGCCCCCTCAGCGCCCCTGCGGGTCCGGCCGGTGATGCACGTATTCGACCACGGTGCCATCGGGATGCACGGCGTTGAACGCCGCCCCGGTCGGGACCACCTGCAACGGGAAGATGATCTCGGCGCCGGCGGCGACCAGCTTGTCGTGATAGGGCCGAACGTCATCGACCAACAGTGTCCCCGTGGTCGAGGTGAACGGGGCCAGCGCCGCCTGGCTGCCTTCGATCAGCAGGAAGGCGCCGACCATGGCCAGACGCAGCCCGGCTTCCGGGAACGGGAAGCCCGCATCGGCCACCACGCCCTGCAACTGCTCGTAGAACGCCACGCTGCGCTCCAGCTCGCCCGGAGCCACGAACACCCGGATCAGCACGCGCGGTGCGCGCTGGCTGGAGGTGTCACAGCGGTCGCGCCAGAGATGGTCGAAGTCGCGATGTACGTTCATGGGCTCGATTCGTGGCCAGGGACCTGCATTATCGGCAGCCCTGCGCGGCCCGCTGATGACCGCCAGTGATGGCCTGATAACTGCGGGCCAGGTTGCCCCTGTGACTTAGGTCCTGTTGACAGGTGTGAACGCCCTCGCACAATCTTCACAGGATTGGGTCGCCCTGCGCGGCCCGGGCAGGCAGGTTGTCACGCCGGGAGGAGGGTCCCGCGCGCAGACCGGCCCGTCCTCCGGCCTGTGGGGCGTTGCCTGGCAACCCCTGCGCGGCATGAACGCTGCACCCTTCGGCGGCACTTTCCCTGGACCGATTGCCTTGGCAACGGAATTACGCCTGCCGATGAAAACGTTTACAAAGCCGCTCGCACTGTCCCTCGCCCTGTCTGCCGCACTGGCCGCCCCGGCCTGGGCCGACCCTGCGGCGTTTACCGTACTGACCCTGGAACAGGCACCGGATGCGACGGCGATGCCGGCCCTGGCCGCGCAGTTGAAGACCCTGCAGGTGGACGCGGTGAGCGTGCGCCAGGTACAGCGCGGCATCGGCCAGGTCGATCCGCTGCAGGTGCTGGCCGATGGCCTGGGCTATGAATACCGCTTCATCGCCGCCGGCAAGGACGATGGCCAGACCCAGCGCGGCCAGGCCGTGCTGACCCGGCTGCCGATCGCCGCCGAGTCCGGTCCCGACCAGCCGGGCCTGAACTACCTGCGCCTGGACGATGGCCGCCACACCGTGGCGGTCTACACCGATGCTGGCGCAGGTGCGGCGCAGCTGCCGGCGCTGGTCACGCGTTCGCGGCTGGGCGCCCCGGCGGTGCTGCTCGGCGCGGTGGCCGGTGAATCGGCCAAGGCCGCAGGTTTCGATCCGGCGCGTGTCGCGCTGGAGGCCGATGCCAGCTATTTCAGCGACGGTTTCCAGGCCGCCAGCAGCGCACCGTTCAAGGTGGCAGGCACCACCCTGCGCGCCACCCTGCTGACCCTGGCCTATGCCGCCGACAAGCACGGTGAAAAGCCATGGATGGACACCACCCTCAACGCCGATGCGCGCGCTGCGCTGCTGCTGAAGGCGATGACCGAGGATGAGAAGTTCCAGATGCTGCACAGCTACTTCGGGCTGGGCAAGGACGGTGGCCCGCTGCCGGAAGGTGCGGTCGGTTCGGCCGGCTTCGTGCCGGGCGTCCCGCGGTTGGGCATTCCGTCGCAGCAGTCGGCCGATGCCGGTGTCGGCGTGACCAATCCGGGGGGCATCCGCCCGGGCGACTTCGCCACGGCAATGCCATCGGGCCCGTCCACTGCATCGAGCTGGAACCGCGAAGTTGCCTTCGCCGGTGGCGCGACCATGGGCCGCGAGGCGTGGCAGCAGCGTTTCAACATCCTGCTGTCGGGCAGCGTCAACCTGCAGCGCGACCCGCGCAACGGCCGCAACTTCGAATATGCCGGTGAGGATCCGCTGCTGGCCGGCTCGATGGTCGGCGCGCTGATCCAGGGCGTGCAGAGCCAGCACGTGATCTCCTCGATGAAGCACTTCGCGCTGAACGACATGGAGACCCGGCGCAACTTCCACGACGTGCGCATCGGCGAACAGGCCATGCACGAGTCGGACCTGCTGGCGTTCGAGATCGCGCTGGACGCCGGCCGCCCGGGCGTGGCGATGTGCTCGTACAACAAGATCAACGGCACCTACGGCTGCGAGAACGGCTACCTGATGAACCAGGTGCTGAAGCAGGAATGGAAGTTCCCCGGTTTCGTGATGTCCGACTGGGGTGGCGTGCACAGTGGCTCGAAGGCAGCGCTGGCCGGCCTGGACCAGCAGTCGGCCGGTGAAGTGTTCGACGCGGCGGTGTTCTTCGATGAGCCGCTGCGCCTGGCCGTGCATGGCGGCGTGGTGCCGCAGGCGCGCCTGAACGACATGGTGGCGCGCATCCTGCGCACGATGTTCCTGCATGGCAACTTCGACAACCCGCCGCAGCACCAGAAGGTGGATGCCGAGGCCGGCTTCGCCGTTGCGCAGCGCACGGTGGAAGAGGGCAGCGTGCTGCTGCGCAATGAGGGCAACCTGTTGCCGCTGGCCGACAGCGTGAAGCGCATCGTCATCATCGGCGGCCATGCCGACAAGGGCGTGATCGGTGGTGGTGGTTCGTCGATGGTGGGTGTGACCGCCAAGGGCACCAACGCGGTGCCGGGCGTGATGCCGACCACCTGGCCGGGCCCGGTGATCTTCCATCCGTCCTCGCCGCTGGAATCGCTGCGTGCGGCGCGCCCGGACGCGACCGTTGAATATGTGGACGGGACCAATGCCGCGGCCGCGGCCAAGGCCGCCGCGCAGGCCGACGTGGCCATCGTGTTCGCGACCCAGTGGGCGGCCGAATCGGTGGACCTGCCGGACATGCAGCTGCCGGACAACCAGGACGCACTGATCTCGGCGGTGGCCAAGGCCAACCCGAAGACGGTGCTGGTGCTGGAAACCAACGGCCCGGTGCGCACGCCGTGGCTGGCGCAGGTGCCGGCGATGCTGCAGGCCTGGTACCCGGGCATCCGCGGTGGCGAAGGCATCGCCGCGCTGCTGACCGGCCAGGTCAATCCGTCGGGTCGCCTGCCGGTGACCTGGGTGACGGACGAGTCGCAGCTGCCGCGCCCGCATATCGATGGCCTGGGCTTCAAGCCGGCCAAGCCGTTCGGTGATGTGTTCGATTTCGATATCGAAGGTGCCAACGTCGGCTACAAGTGGATGGCGGCCAAGGGCCTGACCCCGACCTTCGCCTTTGGCCATGGCCTGTCCTACACCTCGTTCGCCTATGACAACCTGAAGGTGAGCGTGGAAGGTTCGCGCCTGGTCGCCAGCGTCGACATCCGCAACACCGGCAAGCGCGCCGGTGCCGACGTGGCCCAGCTGTACCTGAAGCTGCCGGCCGGCAGCACCACGCCGATCCGCCTGATCGGCTACGACAAGGTGACCCTGCAGCCGGGCGAACAGCGTCGCATCCGCATCGAAGCCGAGCCGAAGACGCTGGCCCACTACGATGCACAGGCGCGCCAGTGGAAGATCGACGGTGGCACCTACCAGGTGCAGCTGTCGCGCAACGCCGCCGAACCGCTGCAGACGGTGGACGTGCAGTTGGTGGAGCAGGTGCTGCGCTGATGCATGAAGGCACGGCCCGCACAGGGCCGTGCCTGAAAAAGGGGACGGAGGGGATTAAGTCGTTTATGCATAAACGACTTAATCCCCTCCGTCCCCTTTTCATATGGCGAACCACCCGCGCAGGAAATCGATCAGCTGCCGCACCTTCGGCGAGGGCTGCGTGCTGTGCGGGTAGACCGCATACACGCTCTGCTGCGGGAAGCGGTGCTGGCGCAGCACCGGGCGCAGGCGGTCCTGGGCCAGGTCGTCCTCGATCAGCCAACGTGGCAGCACGGTGACCCCGGCGCCGGCCACGGCGAAGGCGCGCAGGCTGCTGGCGCCATCCACGCGCACCACGGCATTGCCCGGATGAGTGGCGAACAGCGCGTCGCTGCCATCGGGGGCAACCACCGGCACGTCGGCCAGGCGTGGGTAGCCCAGGCGGGGCAGGGTACCCAGCTGCACGGGGTCATCGGCCGCATCGGCCGAGGGCAGGCGTGCCAGCAGGGAAGGAGCCGCCACCGCACACAGTGGATGGCGCTCCAGTTCGCTGGCGTGCAGCCCTGAATCCGGCAGGCGGCCAAGACGGATCGCCAGGTCGAAACGCTCGGGAATGAGGTCCGCCGGCGCCGGTGAGGTCGACAGATGCAACTGCAGGGCCGGATGCCGCGCACGGAACGCCTCCAACGCAGGAATCAAGCGCAGCTGGGCGTACTCCGGCGTGGTGGTCAGGCGCAGCACACCCTGCAGCTGGTGCTGGTCGCGGCGTGCGGCATCGATCGCTGCTTGCGCGGCATCCAGCGCCTGCACGCAGTGCTGCAGGAACTGCTCGCCGGCCTCGGTCAGGGCCAGGTGGCGGGTACTGCGCAGCAGCAGGGTCACGCCCAACTCCTGTTCCAGCCGCTTCAGGTTGAAGCTGACCACCGCGCGGCTGAGGCCGAGGCGATCGGCCGCAGCGGTCAGGCTGCCGGCCTCGACCACAGCGCGGAAGATATCGAAGCGGTCGAGGCTGACCATTGCGGCTCACTGTCAAAATGGTTTTGACAGTGTTGCAGCTGCCGTCGTGTTTTTCCAACAAGACCCACACGGCATGCTGGTCGCTTCCCCGCTGGAGCGCCGCCGATGCCGTCCCCCCGCCTGCGCCACGAGGCGATCTTCCTGCTGGTGTTCGCCCTGGATCTGGTCAACATGTTCATCGCCACGGTGGCCTATCCGGCATTGGCAGCGGAACTGCACGCCGAGATCAGCACCCTGGCCTGGGTGGGCACCGCCTATATGCTGGGCCTGAGCGTGGTGATTCCGCTGGCGCCCTGGCTGGCTGCGCGCTGCGGCGAGCGTCGCTTGCTGCTGGTGGCGCTGCTGTTGTTCGCGGTTGCCGCTGCGCTGGCTGGCGCAGCGCCAGGGATCGGCTGGCTGCTCGGCTGGCGCCTGCTGCAGGGATTGGCCGGTGGCCTGCTGATTCCCGTGGCGCAGGCGGCAGCGTACCGGCACTGCACGCCCGACCAGCGTGGCGCGCTGACCCGGCGCATCCTGCTGGTGGCGCTGCTGGTGCCGGCACTGGCGCCCGCGCTGGGCGGGTTGCTGGTGCAGTGGCTGTCCTGGCGCGGCGTGCTCTGGGCCAGCCTGCCGTTGGCGCTGGTGGCGATCGGGCTGGTGCTGGCGTGGATGCCGGCCGACGGCACGCGCAGTGCACCGCGCCTGCAGGCCTATGCGCTGTCCACCGCGATGCTGGCGCTGGGCGCGCTGCTGCTGGCGCTGACCTGGCTGGGCGAGTGCGGACATCGCGGCGCAGGTGCCGTGTTGCTGCTGGTCGCACTGCTGCTGGCGGCGGCCCACCTGCAGCATGCACGTCGGCAGGCACAACCGCTGCTGCGCTGGTCACTGCTGTCCCATCGCGGGCTGCGCCTGGCGATGCTGGTGTATCTGGCCGTACCCGGCGTGTTCATCGGCAGCCAGCTGGTCAGTACCCTGCAGCTGCACCAGGCCGGTTACAGCGCCGCACGCATCGGCGCGCTGATGCTGCCGTGGGCGCTGGCCTCGGCCGTGGCGATCACGGCCAGCAAACGGCTGCTGGCCCGCCTCGGCCCGGCCACGGTACTGCGCGTGGGCATGCTGCTGCAGGCCAGTGGGCTGCTGTTGATGGCGCTGCTGCCGCCGCCCGCCTTCGCATCGGCCGCGCTGTTGTTCGCGCTGATGGGCGCTGGCGGCAGCCTGTGCAGCAGTACCGCGCAGACGCTGGCCTTCCAGGGCGTGGAAGGCGAGGCGCTGGGTGATGCCAGCGCTCTCTGGAATCTCAACCGCCAGCTCAGTTTCTGCCTCGGTACTGCGGCCATCGCGCTGCTGCTGGCACTGGCCATGCAATGGCTGCCGGCCCACGCCACCCGCGTAGCGTTGGGGCTGGCCGCCCTGCTGACCCTGCTGCCGATGGCATTGCTGCGCAGGTCGCAGAGGATCACCTTTTCGCAACCGGAGAACACCTGATGGAAACCACCGCAGAACATGAAATCCACCACCTGCATGACAAGCTGCAGGCCTGGTTCCGTGCCGACGTCGGCACCGACGCGCTGGGTGATCTGATGGCGCATTTCTGCGCGGACTTCAGCATGGCCGGCATCGCCGGGCGCAGATTGGATCGGCAGGCCGTGCAGGCGTTGTTCGCCGGTGGTCACGGCGCGCGCCCCGGGCTGCGGATTTCCATCGACGCCGTGCAGGCGGTGGATGCGCCATTGCCGCTGGCGGTGCTGCGCTATCGCGAAGGGCATTCGATCGATGACGGCCAGCCCGCGTGGCGCGAATCGCTGGCGGTGCTGAGGCAGGAAGAGGGTCGCTGGCGCTGGCTGGCGCTGCACGAGGTGGTGGTGGCCTGACCGGGTAGTGCCGGCCGCTGGCCGGCAACTTCATGCTCCTGGGGCGCGTTACGCGGTCGCCGGCCAGCGGCCGGCACTACCGTTCGCCGGCGAGCGCAGCGGCACCGCAGGCACATGTGCCATCAGTCCTGCCTGCATCCACCGCAGAATGCAAAGCCTGCACACACTTCACGGCGCAGGGCAGGAGTAGGCTTGGAGCTTTCCTGCCGGGAGGGGTTGTCCATGCGTGTGCGTGCCGTCGCTGTAGCCATTGCCCTTTGCCTGTCCAGCACCGTGCTGGCCGCCGATACCCCGCCGATGACCCCGGACATCAGCGGAAAGCCCTTCGTTGCTCCCGATGTCGGTCGTGACTACGACAAGCGCGTGGTGATGGTGCCGATGCGTGATGGCACCAGGCTGTATACGGTGATCGTGGTGCCCAAGGGCGCCCACAATGCGCCGATCCTGCTGACCCGCACCCCCTACGATGCCGCCGGCCGCGCCAGCCGCAGCGATTCGCCGCGCATGCGCGACCTGCTGCCGCAGGGCGACGAGGTGTTCGTCGACGGCGGTTACATCCGCGTGTTCCAGGACATCCGCGGCAAGTACGGCTCCGAAGGCGATTACGTGATGACCCGGCCGCTGCGCGGGCCGTTGAACAACACCAAGGTGGACCACGCCACCGACGCCTGGGACACCATCGACTGGCTGGTCAAGAACGTGCGGGAAAGCAATGGCAAGGTCGGCATGCTCGGCTCGTCCTACGAGGGCTTCACCGTGGTGATGGCGCTGACCGACCCGCACCCGGCACTGAAGGTGGCCGCACCGCAGAGCCCGATGGTCGATGGCTGGATGGGTGACGACTGGCTCAACTACGGTGCGTTCCGGCAGGTCAATTTCAACTATTTCGCAATGCAGACCGAGAAGCGCGGCAAGGGCACGCCGCTGCCCAGCCTGGGCTACGACGACTACAGCACTTTCCTGCGCCTCGGTTCGGCCGGCGACTACGCGCGTTTCACCGGCGTGGACCAGCTGACCTGGTGGAAGAAGCTGGTTGAGCATCCGGCCTATGACGGCTTCTGGCAGGGCCAGGCGCTGGACGCGGTGATGGCGAAGACGCCGCTGAAGGTACCGACCATGTGGCTGCAGGGCCTGTGGGACCAGGAGGACATGTGGGGCGCCAACCACGCCTACCAGGCGATGGAAGGGCGCGACAGCGGCAACAACCGCAATTACCTGGTGATGGGCCCGTGGCGGCACAGCCAGGTGAACTACAGCGGCAGCGAACTGGGCGCGCTGAAGTTCGATGGCGATACCGCGCTGCAGTTCCGTCGCGATGTGCTCAAGCCGTTCTTCGACCAGTACCTGGTGGACGGTGCACCGAAGGCCGACACGCCGCCGGTGCTGATCTACAACACCGGCGAAAACCACTGGGACCGCCTGAAAGGGTGGCCGCGCAGCTGCGACAAGGGCTGTGCCGCCAGCAGCAAGCCGCTCTATCTGCGTGCCGGCGGCAAGCTGGCGTTCCAAGCGCCAGTGGCGGGCGAGGGCGACTTCGAGGAGTACGTGTCCGACCCGGCCAAGCCGGTGCCGTTCGTGCCGCGCCCGATCCGCTTCGGCGACCGCGACATGTGGACCACCTGGCTGGTCAAGGACCAGCGCTTTGTCGATGGTCGCCCGGACGTGTTGACCTTCATCACCGAACCGCTGACGGCGCCGCTGCGCATCGGCGGCGCACCGTTGGTTCACCTGCAGGCCTCGACCAGTGGCACCGACAGCGACTGGGTGGTGAAGCTGATCGATGTGTACCCGGACCAGGAAGCGTCGACGCCGGAGATGGGGGGCTACGAGCTGCCCGTGTCGCTGGCGATCTTCCGCGGCCGTTACCGCGAAAGCTTCAGCGATCCGAAGCCGCTGGCGGCGAACCAGGTGCTGCCGTACCGCTTCGATCTGCCCAACGCCAACCACACCTTCCAGAAGGGGCACCGGGTGATGGTGCAGGTGCAGTCCAGCCTGTTCCCGCTGTATGACCGCAATCCGCAGACCTACGTGCCCAACCTCTACCTGGCCAAGCCAGGCGATTACCAGAAGGCCACGCAGCGGGTGTGGCACAGCGCGGGGCAGGCCAGCTACATCGATCTGCCGGTGTATTGAGGCGGAGAGGATGACGCCGGGCATGGCCCGGCAGCACGTGGTAGTGCCGGCCGCTGGCCGGCATTTCTAAGCTCAAGGATAAATGTTGTCGCTAGTCAGCAGCCCGCTGTCGAACTTCCGAAAGAGTTCGGCGATAGATTCGGCGATGGGCTTTCCCCGGCTGATGTCGAGATCGCCCAGATCGAATGAGACGATCTGTCCGCGACTGAGCGGGCAGAGAACCAGCGCGATGAGCGTCGATCCACCGTCCGTTCCAATGCCCATCAGGGAGTCGCCAAGATAACGATGGATCTGGTAGCTGCGGTTGAGCTGAATGATGCTGGCGACGGACCACAGGTCGACATAAGCCTGAGGGAACACGCAGCGCCCACCGTTTGACCACTGCAGGAGCCGCATGAAGTCTTCGGGAATCGCAGCTTCGACCCAATGCGCCTGCAGCGTACGCAGATCGTCCGCATGCGCGCCCGCCTCGGCTATCCATGGGCTTTGGATACTTCGGATGAAGATCGGCGTGCGAGGTTGATCCTGGTTTTCCACGCGGAGTCCCTGTGGTCAGCCCTACCACGATGGCGCGGCCCATCTTTGGAGGCAATGGGCATATGCGACATGCGCAAAGATGTGCCGGGAGTGCAGTCGCCTTCTGGGAGTGTCGACCAAGGTCGACACCTACCAAGGCGGGGCCATGGCATGCCGATCGACCAAGATCGACACTTACCGGAGCGGGGATCCTCACCCCACCTTCGAGGGACCGGTGCGCCATCGGCTGGGCACCAGGCCGAAGCGCTTGCGGAACGCGGCGGCGAAGTTGCTGGGGTGGCGGTAGCCGCTGGCGGCGGCGGCCTGTTCGACGGTCCATCCGTTTTCGCGCAGGCCCTGTTCGGCGTGGCGCATGCGCTGCTCGTGCAGATAGTCGAACACCGAGCTTCCATACTGCTGGGCAAAATGGCGGCGCAGTGAGCTGGGGCTCATGCAGGCCAGCCGGGCCAGCTCGACCAGGCTGTGGGCATGGCTGGGGTCGTCATGCAGGTAGCTGCGCACGCGTTCCAGGCGCTCGCGCTGGCCGGCGCGCAGCGTGCGCACCGGGTCGGCCTGCAGGTCCTCCGCCTGCAGGCCGAGCGCCAGCAGCTGCAGTGCCACGCCCTCGCGCCACAAGGCATCGATGCCGTCCTGCCACGGGCGGTCGAACAACTGGCCCAGCACCGGCAACATCGCGTGTGGAATGGCCCAGTGGCGGCATTCCAGGTGCGTGTCGAGCGCCTTTTCCAGCAGTGGCATCCGGAAAACTTCCGCATCGACTCCCGCCGGCACGATCACGCTGACCCCGCGCATGCGCGTCTGGCCGGGGTGCGCGCCGGTCATCTCGATCTGGTCGCGATGCTGGGCGGTCATCGCGGTACCGGCACGCAGGGTAAATGCACCGCGTCGCGGGATACGCACGTCGACCTGCCCCTGCAGCATCACGCGGATGGCAAGCCCGGGACGCTGCTGCGCGGTAGCCACATAGGGGAACCGGTTATGCACGTCAGAGGCGATCAGGCTCATGCCACCGCGCATGAACTGTTCGTTGACCTCGCCGCGACCGGCCCACTGGTCCTCGCGCAGGTGTTCCGGATCAGCGCGGTAATCGAAGCCATGGCGCTGGCCGAAACGGCGGTAATCGGCAAAGGTGAAATATCGGGACATCGCTCGGCGCTCGGCAAGGAAAACGGGGCGTCGGTGCACGCTCGCCCTTCGCGTGACATCGCGTTATTTTCGCTGCTGCTGCCGCCTCGATGAGGGGCGGGGTGGCCAAAAACAGGGATCCAAACGGCCAAACTGCCGGCTCCGGTGCCTGCCCGGAACCGGGCAGGCACCGCATTGAACTCAGCGGTCCAACGGTGGGTAATCGGTATAGCCGTGTTCGCCGCCGCCGTACAGCGTGTCCGCATCCAGCTCGGCCAACGGCGCACCGGTACGCAGGCG
Organism: Stenotrophomonas sp. YJH_SMC_10; assembly: GCF_059371555.1. Taxonomy (NCBI): domain Bacteria; kingdom Pseudomonadati; phylum Pseudomonadota; class Gammaproteobacteria; order Lysobacterales; family Lysobacteraceae; genus Stenotrophomonas; species Stenotrophomonas sp. YJH_SMC_10. Next base: position 656,506 of record NZ_JCAFUS010000001.1, read on the forward strand.
CGCGACCAGATCCGGATTGGCGATGAAGGGTCGGCCGAAGGCGACCATGTCGGCGTAGCCGCTGGCTACGGCCTGGCCGGCGCGTGCGGCATCGTAGCCGTTATTGGCGATCCACCGGCCGCGGAAGCGAGCGCGCAGGCCCGCATAGTCGAACGCGATATTGTCACGGTCGCCTCCGGTGGCGCCTTCGATGACATGGATGAAGGCCAGCCCGTCAATCGCATCCAGGCGTTCCACCGCACGATTGAACAGGGGCTGCGGGTCGCTGTCGTGCGCGTCGTTGACCGGCGTGACCGGCGACAGGCGCACGCCGGTACGGCCCGGGCCGATGGCATCGGCTACTGCACTGACCACTTCGAACAGCAGGCGCGTGCGGTTCTCGATGCTGCCGCCGTAGGCATCGTCACGATGGTTGCTGCCGTCGCGCAGGAACTGGTCGATCAGGTAGCCATTGGCCGCATGCACTTCCACGCCATCGAAACCGGCGTCGATCGCATTGCGGGCGGCAGTCCGGAAGGCCTCGATGAGCGCCGGGATCTCTTCGATGCCCAGCGCGCGGGGCTCGGATACATCTTCGAAACCGTTGGCGGTGAAGGTCTTGCCCTGGGCACGGATCGCGCTGGGCGCCACCGGCACTTCGCCTTCCGGCAGCAGGCTGGTGTGGGAAATGCGGCCCACGTGCCAGAGCTGCAGCACGATGCGTCCGCCCTCGGCGTGCACTGCATCGGTGACCGTTTTCCAGGCGGCGACCTGGTCACGGCTGTAGATGCCCGGGGTGTCCAGATAGCCCTGGCCGAGCGGGCTGATCTGCGTGGCCTCGGCGATGATCAGGCCGGCGCTGGCACGCTGCCGGTAGTAGGTGACCGCCAGTGGTGAGGGCACGCGGTCGGGCAGGGCACGGTTGCGCGTCAGGGGCGCCATCGCGATGCGGTTGGCTACGGCGATATCACCGAGGCGGGTGGGCGTGAACAGCAGATCGGCGGCAGGGGTCGTCATCGGGAATTCCATGGGGAGGAGATGCGTGACCTGAGCATAGGCGCGAACGCGTTGCAGCGATGGGAAGGATCGTTGCAGGCCCTGTATATGCCACGGTCGTAACACGTCGGGGCGTAGCGTGCTGGCCAGGCGGGTGCATTCCGCTTCGATTGACAACACGTGGAGAACACAGATGATCGATTACCAGCTCACCGGCAAGACCGCGGTCGTGACCGGCGGCGTCTCCGGCATCGGCCTTGCGGTGGCGCAGACACTGGCGGCGTCCGGTGCCCGGATCTCGGTCTGGGATCTCAAGCAGGATGCGGTGGATGCCACTGTCGCGCAGTTGCAGGCGCACGGCGGACAGGCGATCGGTGTGGCGCTGGACGTCACCGATGATGCGGCGGTGGAGGCCGCAGTGCAGCGTACGGTGAAGGAGCTCGGCGGCGTGCATATCGCGGTCAACAACGCCGGCATCAGCGGGCCTGCAGCCAGCAGTGGCGACTATCCGGTCGATGGCTGGCAGCGCGTGATCGACGTGAACCTAACCAGTGTCTTCCTGTGCCAGCGTGCGCAGATCCAGGCCATGCGTGCGGCCGGCAGCGGCGGCAGCATCATCAACATGGCTTCGATCCTGGGCCAGGTGGGCTATGCCGGCTCCACTGCCTATGTGGCCGCCAAGCACGGCGTGGTCGGTCTGACCCAGACCGCTGCCTGGGAACATGCCGCAGACGGCATCCGTGTCAACGCGGTGGGCCCGGGTTTCATCAGCACGCCGCTGCTGGAGAAGATGGACCCGAAGGTGCGTGCCACCCTGGAGGGCCGCCACGCATTGAAGCGGCTGGGCACGGCGGAGGAGGTGGCGGCGCTGGTGGCCTGGCTGGCCAGCGACGATGCCTCGTTCGCGACCGGCACGTACTACGCCATCGATGGCGGCTACCTGGCGCAATGAGCGCGCGCGGTCAGCAGATCCACGCAGGGCGTGGATGCCTGACCGGTGGACCCACGCCCTGCGTGGATGAGGACGTGCGGTGAAGAGGGCGTGCCATCGTCTTCACTCCCGCCCTACGACCGCCGAGCAAGGCTCCGGGAAAAACACCCGGAGCCTGACCCATGGAACTTACCCAGGATGTCTCGATCCTGCTGCGCGTGGCGACGGCGATGCTGTTCGGCGGCGTGCTTGGCGTCGAGCGCGAGATGGGCAAGCACGCCGCTGGCCTGCGCACGCACATGCTGATCGCGGGGGCCGCCGCGTTGATCGTCGGCCTCGGTGATTCGGTCGCCGAGCATTTCCAGCAGGAGCGCTATCGCGACCTGCTGCAGGTTGATCCGGTGCGTCTGATCGAGGCGGTGGTGGCCTGTGTCGGTTTCGTGGCCGCCGGCACCATCCTGCGCGGCTCACGCGAGGACCAGGTCAGCGGCCTGACCACGGCCAGCTCGCTGATCATGGCCGCGGCCATCGGGATTGCGGTGGGGATCAGCAAGTACGTGATCGCCATCGGCGTGAGCGTGCTGTGCGTGCTGGTGCTGGCGGTGATGCGGCGGTTGGAGAAGCGGATTTCATAAGGAAGCTCGAGTTGCCGGCCGGCGGCCGGCACTACCAGGGTGCTGCTAATGGTAGGACCAATATAATATGTAACCCTATGGTCTAATAGGCTCTTCATCGGAGTGGCGGTTAAATCCGTCGCGCGTGGTCTGATCGGATTCATTATTGGTAGTACCAATAATCGCCAGCCACGGCCATCCACCGCCTGCGGTGGGTACATTCCGCCTCCAGTCGAGAGTCTTCATGCAGCCCTGGCAACACCTGTACGACCCCGCCGGCAACCTGTGGTTGTCCAGCCTGATCGCGCTGCTGCCGATCGCGTTCTTCTTCGTTGCCCTGGCCGTGCTGCGCATGAAGGGCTGGCTGGCCGGCACGATCACCGTGGCCATCGCGCTTGGCGTGGCCCTGTTGTTCTACCGCATGCCGTTGCCCCAGGCGCTGGGTGCGGCCGGCTTCGGCTTCGTCTACGGACTGTGGCCGATCGCCTGGATCATCATCGGCGCGGTGTTCCTCTACAAGGTCTCGGTCAAGACCGGGCAGTTCGACATCATCCGCGCTTCGATCCTGTCGGTGACCGAAGACCAGCGCCTGCAGATGCTGATGGTCGGCTTCGCGTTCGGTGCCTTCCTGGAAGGGGCGGCCGGTTTCGGTGCGCCGGTGGCGATCACCGCAGCATTGCTGGTCGGGCTGGGCTTCAAGCCGCTGTACGCCGCCGGCCTGTGCCTGATCGTCAACACCGCGCCGGTGGCGTTCGGCGCGATGGGCATCCCGATCATCGTGGCCGGGCAGGTGACCGGCCTGGACGCATTCGAGATCGGCCAGATGGCCGGCCGCCAGCTGCCGTTCCTGACCGTCATCGTGCTGTTCTGGATCATGGCGATCATGGATGGCTGGCGTGGCATCAAGGAAACCTGGCCGGCGGTGCTGGTGGCCGGCGGCTCGTTCGCCCTCGCGCAGTACCTGACCTCGAACTTCATCGGCCCGGAGCTGCCGGACATCACCGCGTCGCTGGCGTCGCTGGTGTGCCTGACCCTGTTCCTGCGCCGCTGGAAGCCGGTACGGATCTTCCGCTTCGATACCGAAACCAGCGCCGAGGCGGCTGCACAGGCACTGGAGGCACCGCGCTACAGCGTCGGCCAGATCGCCAAGGCGTGGTCGCCGTTCCTGATCCTCACCGCGATGGTCACGTTGTGGAGCATCAAGCCGTTCAAGTCGCTGTTCGCGGCGGGCGGCCCGCTGGAAAGCTGGGTGCTGAAGCTCCCGGTACCGGGCCTGGACCAGCGGGTGCAGAAGATGCCGCCGATCGTGGACGCGCCGCTCAGCTATGAGGCGGTCTACAAATTCGACTGGTTCTCGGCCACCGGCACCTCGATCATCCTCGCCGCGGTGATCGCGATCATCGCGCTGCGCATGCCGGCCCGATCGGCGCTGAAGACCTTCGGTGAAACCGTGCGTGAGCTGCGCATGCCGATCTACTCGATCGGCATGGTGCTGGCCTTCGCCTTCATCGCCAACTATTCGGGCCTGTCGGCGACGCTGGCACTGGCATTGGCGCACACCGGCGACGCCTTCCCGTTCTTCTCGCCGTTCCTGGGCTGGCTGGGCGTGTTCCTGACCGGTTCGGACACCTCGTCCAATGCGCTGTTCTCGGCACTGCAGGCCACCACCGCGCAGCAGATCGGCGTGTCCGACGTGCTGCTGGTGGCGGCCAACACCACCGGCGGTGTTACCGGCAAGATGATCTCGCCGCAGTCGATCGCCATTGCCTGCGCGGCGGTCGGCCTGGCCGGCAAGGAGTCGGACCTGTTCCGTTTCACGGTCAAGCACAGCCTGGTCTTCACCACCATGGTCGGCCTGATCACCCTGGCCCAGGCCTACTGGCTGACCTGGATGATTCCCTGAGCCATGCCGTGCGCTCTGACCCCCTGCTGCGCGCTTCGGGCCACAATGGCGCCATGAGCACGCAACGTATTTCGGACAGGGTGGCCGCGCAGCTGCGCGGCCTGGTGCAGGAGCAGGGGCTGCGGCCGGGCGACCGGTTGCCGGCCGAGCGCACCCTGGCGGTGCAGCTGGGGGTCTCGCGCACCGCGCTGCGCGAGGCCATCGCGCAGCTGGCCAGCCAGGGCCTGTTGACCGCACGGGTCGGTGGCGGCACCTACGTGGCCGAACCGGCGGCGCGCGCGCGGCAGGCGCTGGATGAACCACTGGCGCCCTACCTGCCGCTGTTCCAGGGCGATCCGGAATACCGCTTCGACGTGCTGGAGATCCGCCACGCGCTGGAAGGTGCCACCGCCTGGCATGCGGCGCTGCGGGCGACCGACGAAGACCGAGCGCGCATCGCGCTGGCGTTCCAGACCATGATGGACGCGCACGGCAAGGACGACCCCGCCGGCGAAGCGGAGGCAGACGCGGCCTTCCACCTGTCCATCGCAGAGGCGTCGCACAACCTGGTGCTGCTGCAGGTGATGCGCGGGCTGTTCGAGCTGCTGCAGACCAACATCTCGCAGAGCCGCGAGAAGCTCTATACCTCGGCACGGACCTTCTCGCCATTGTCCGACCAGCACCGCGAAATGATGGACGCGGTGCTTGCCGGCGACCCCGAACGCGCGCGCGCCGCCGCGCATGCCCACCTCGAGTTCGTGCACACCACGCTGCGCACCCTCGATGACAACGAAGCCCGGCGTGCGCGGGCCTCGCGCCTGCCTTCCCCACACGGTTGACCCCATGATCATCTCCGCCTCCACCGATTACCGTGCTGCGGCCGAACGCCGGCTGCCGCCGTTCCTGTTCCACTACATCGATGGCGGCGCGTATGCCGAGCACACGCTGAAGCGCAACGTTTCCGACCTGTCCGACATCGCGCTGCGCCAGCGCATCCTGCGCAACATGTCCGACCTGAGCCTGGAAACCGAGCTGTTCGGCGAGAAACTGGCGATGCCGGTGGCGCTGGCGCCGGTCGGACTGACCGGCATGTACGCCCGGCGCGGCGAAGTGCAGGCGGCGCGCGCGGCCGACAGTCGTGGCATTCCGTTCACCCTGTCCACGGTGTCGGTGTGCCCGATCGAGGAGGTGGCACCGGCGATCCAGCGGCCGATGTGGTTCCAGCTGTACGTGCTGCGCGATCGCGGCTTCATGCGCAATGCGCTGGAGCGGGCAAAGGCTGCGGGCGTGACCACGCTGGTGTTCACCGTGGACATGCCGGTGCCGGGCGCGCGCTACCGCGATGCCCATTCGGGCATGAGCGGCCCGAACGCCTCGCTGTGCCGCATCGGCCAGGCCATCACCCATCCGCACTGGGCGTGGGACGTCGGCCTGTTCGGCCGCCCGCATGATCTGGGCAACATCTCCACCTACCGTGGCAACCCGACCGGGCTGGAGGACTACATCGGCTGGCTGGGCAGCAACTTCGATCCGTCCATTTCGTGGAAGGACCTGGAGTGGATCCGCGAGTTCTGGAACGGCCCGATGGTGATCAAGGGCATCCTCGACCCGGATGATGCGCGCGATGCGGTCAGGTTCGGTGCCGATGGCATCGTGGTGTCCAACCACGGTGGCCGCCAGCTGGATGGGGTGCTGTCCACCGCACGTGCATTGCCGGCCATTGCCGATGCGGTGCAGGGCGACCTGAAGATCCTTGCCGATTCGGGCATCCGCACCGGCCTGGACGTGGTGCGCATGCTGGCGCTGGGGGCCGATACCGTGCTGCTGGGTCGTGCCTTCGTCTATGCACTGGCCGCCCAGGGCGAGGCCGGCGTGGCCAACCTGCTGGACCTGATCGCCAAGGAGATGCGCGTGGCGATGACGCTGACCGGCGCGCGCCGCATCGCCGACATCGGCCGCGATCTGCTGGTCAGCCTGCCATGAGTGGCCACGATGCCCTGCTGGCGCAGTTGCGTGACGCGGTGGGCAGCCGCCATGTATTGACCGGCGACAAGGCCACGCGCCGCTTCCGCCGTGGCTACCGCTTCGGCGACGGCCCGGTGCTGGCGGTGGTGCGCCCGGGCACGCTGCTGGAACTGTGGCGTGTGCTGCAGGCGGCGGTGCAGGGCGGCGCGGCGATCATCCTGCAGGCAGCCAACACCGGCCTGACCGGTGGCTCGACCCCGGACGGCGATGACTATGACCGGCCGATCGTGCTGGTCAGCACGCTGCGCCTGACCGGCATCCAGCTGTTGAACGAAGGCCGCCAGGTGCTGTGCCTGCCCGGTGCGACACTCGACCGCCTGGAGCAGACCCTGGCGCCGCTGGGCCGCGAACCGCATTCGGTGATCGGCTCGTCCTGCATCGGCGCCTCGGTGCTGGGTGGCATCTGCAACAACTCCGGTGGCGCGCTGGTGCGACGTGGCCCGGCGTACACCGAGCTGGCGCTGTATGCGCAGGTCGATGCGCAGGGCCAGCTGCAGCTGGTCAACCATCTGGGCATCGCGCTGGGTGAGACGCCCGAGCAGATCCTGCAGCGCCTGCAGGCCGGTGACTACACGGCTGCCGACGTGGGCGACGGCGATGGCCGCGCCGCCTCCGATTCACGCTATGCCGAGGACGTGCGCCGGGTTGATGCCGATACGCCGGCGCGTTTCAACGCCGACCCCAGTCGCCACTTCGAAGCGGCCGGTTCGGCCGGCAAGCTGGCAGTGTTCGCGGTGCGCCTGGATACCTTCGAAAAGGAGGCCGCCGAGGTCTTCTACATCGGCAGCAACCGCATCGACAGCCTCACGGCGATCCGGCGCCAGCTGCTGACCGGCTTCGAGCGGCTGCCGATTGCCGGTGAGTACATCCACCGCGATGCGTATGACATCGGCGAGCGCTACGGCAAGGACAGCTTCCTGCTGATCGACCGCCTGGGCACTGCGCGCGTGCCGGCCGCGTTCGCACTGAAGAGCCGGGTCGATGGCTGGTTCGAACGGTTGGGCCTGCGCGGGGTCACCGACCGGGTGATGCAGGGGCTGACCGGCCTGCTGCCCTCGCACCTGCCCAAGCGCATGGGTGAGTTCCGCCAGCGCTATGAGCACCACCTGTTGCTGAAGGTCTCTGCGCAGGACGCAGCACAGACCGAAGCGTGGTTGCGCGACTTCTTCGCCGCGCACGAGGGAGGCTATTTCCACTGTACGGCGGAGGAGGGGCGCAAGGCTTTCCTGCACCGCTTCGCCGTGGCCGGTGCGGCGGTGCGCTACCGCGAAGTGCATCGCGCGCAGGTGCAGGACATCGTGGCGCTGGACATCGCGCTGCGCCGCGATGACGCCGACTGGTTCGAGCAGTTGCCGGCCGATCTCGACGGCCGCCTGCTGCACAAGCTCTACTACGGCCACTTCCTGTGCCACGTGTTCCACCAGGACTACATCGCGCGCAAGGGCGAGGACCCGATGGCGATCGAGCATGCAATGTGGGCGCTGCTGGACCAGCGTGGCGCCGAATATCCGGCCGAACACAATGTCGGCCACCTGTACCCGGCCAAGCCGGCGCTGGCGGGGTTCTACCGGCAGCTGGACCCGAGCAATACGTTCAACCCCGGTATCGGCCAGACCTCGAAAGCGAAGGGCTGGGGTGGCTGCGACTGCGGATGATGGAGAGCCGAGCCCATGCTCGGCTGCTCGTCCGGACAGACAGCAGTCGAGCATGCCACCCCGACCAGGCGCTACCGGACTGCGCGGGGTATACCGAGCCCTGAGCTGTAGCACCGAGCCTGCGCTCGGCTGTCACGGAAGCGCAGCCGAGCATGGGCTCGGCTCTACAGCGCCTACTCGCAGCGGGTGGCGGTGATGATGTTGTCCTTGTCCACGTACACGCGCAGGCGATCGTGGCGGATGTCCTTGGTGGTGATGGTGTTGGGGCCGATCGGGTTGACCAGGCCGGCACCGCTTTCGCTGGACAGGCGGCGGATGTTGGGTTCATTGGCAGGCTGGCCGATTGCCCAGCCCAGCTGGCTGGCGTCGCAGTGGCCGGTACCCTTGACCTGCGGACCGGGGGTGCTGACGCAGGCCGACAGCAGCAGGGCCGACGCGGGCAGCAACAGGGACAGACGGAAGGCGGACATGCAGCGCTCCTGCGCAGGGAAGATGGGCGGAACGATAGCACCCAGCGTGCGAAAGGCGTCAGCGTCCCGGTCATTGCCGGCACAGCGCGATCACTGCATAGTGAGCGGAATGACTGGCAGCACGCCAGCGGGCAGGCCGGGCCATTCCGGTGCGGGTGCTGGAGAGGTATGTCGGCAGGCAGTTTCCGTGACAAAAGCAGGGCAATGGTACTGGCGCTGTCGGCATGGGGCCTGACGTTCGCCGCGTCGGCGGCTCAACCGGCGCCGGCCGCTGCTGCGGAAACGCCGGTGTTCGGTGCCTGGCGCAACCTGCAGACCGAAGCCGGCCACGTGCCGGCCCAGCGCGATCTGGCCTTTGCGATGCTGCCGCAGGCCGCCACCCGCGGCGATCGGTTCGCCATTGTCGACCGTGAAGGCAAGCGCACGGTGTGCTGCCTGCAGGTAGCCAGCCCGTCGCTGGGCGTGGCCGCGCTGCGCGAGGAGTACCACCTGCCGCAGGCCTGGGTGACCGACCTGAGCAATGGCCGCAGCCCGGCGCGCCCCTATCTGCCGCACGTCTATGCGATGCAGCGGGTGGACGAACTGGCCGACTATGGCTTCGCCGATGTGGCGGGCGCTTACAGTGACCTGGGCGGCCTGCTGATTCCCGAGGGCGCCGCGCTGGAGCCCGATGGCAGTGCCATACGGCTGGGCGACACCCGCTATCTGCTGCACTTCCAGCGGCAGCCGCATGCCGACGACGATGGCGCGCTGGACCGCTACACCCTGCAGGCCGGCGAGGGCGCTGCCCCGATCGTGGTTGAAGTGCCGTTCGGCACCTACTGACTGCAGTACGGCACTGGCTAGAATGCAGCACGGCGCTGTCCGCCGTGCCTGTTCCGTGAGCTGCTGCCGTGTCCCTGCGCCCCTTGTTGCTGCCCTCCCTGCTGGTGCTGTCCGCCTGTGCCAGTGCGCCGCCGCCACCGCCGGCGCATTCCGACGCGCTGTGGCGCCTGATCGAGCGCGACTGCCGGGCGGCGGAAGGCCCGCGGGGCAGTTGCCTGCGGGTGGAGACAGCGGCGGACCGGCGCGACGTGCTGGTCAAGGACGCGCATGGTGACTACCAGTTCCTGCTGATGCCGCTGGACAAGGTCACCGGCATCGAAAGCCACGGCCTGTACCGGCGTGGAGCGCCCAACTATTTTGCCGCGGCCTGGCAGGCCCGCGCGCATACCGAACGCGCCCTGGGCCGGCCGTTGCCGCGCAGCGTGGCCAGCCTGGCGCTGAATTCACCGCATGGCCGCTCGCAACACCAGCTGCACATCCATGTCGACTGCCTGCGCGCGGACGTGCTGCAGGCGCTGGACGCGCACGCCGGCACCCTGGGCCCGCACTGGTCCCCGTTGCCGGTACCGCTGCGCGGGCACCAGTACCAGGCCTACCTGCTGCCCGGCGCAGAGTTGACCGCCAATCCGCTCAACCTGCTGGCCTATGGCCTGAGCGGGGTGGGCGATGTCGGCCAGTGGAGCCTGGTGGTGGCCGGCCGCGACGACGTGCAGGGGGACCCTGGCTTCATCCTGCTGGCCACCCGGGTGGACGCGGCCAACGGCAACGACGCCAGTGGCGAAGAGCTGCAGGACCATGCCTGCACGCTGTTGACCGGTGCCGGAGCGGCACTGGAGCGGGTGCGTTAGCCGGTTCGCTACCGGCCGTTGCGCCAGGTGGTTGCGGTGAGCGCCAGCAGCTGGCGGTCATGCCATCCGGCCGCATCCAGGTGGTGGTCGCGCAGGATGCCTTCGCAGCTGAAACCCTGGGCCTGCAGCGCCTGGGCGAACGGGGAGGTGCAGCCCGGTGGCAGCAGCACGAAGAGGCGGTGCAGGCCGACGTCGTCGAACAGAAAGGGGCACAGCGCGCGCAACGCGGCCTGCGGATGCGCCTGGCCGTGCTGCAGCGAGTGCAGCTCGGCGCAGCGCGAGTGCAGGGAGTGCAGGCGTACATGCAGCTGGTCGAGCAGGGCGCCCTCGGCGTCATCGAATACGCCGAGCACCAGCAGATCGTTGTCCTGCTGAAGGCGCGAACGATAGACGCTGGCAAGGAAGCGTGCTTCTTCGTCGACGCCGGGCGCATGCCGCTGCACGCGCTGGCGGCGGTCATCGAAGACGCGCCAGCGCGGCAGGTCGGTGCGCTGGAACGAACGCAGGGTGACAGGCGCGGCCTGCAGGTGCAGCAGATGGCGGCGCAGCACGGGCCTTAGCGGGTCAAGAGGGAGGAAAGGGGCGCTGTGGGTCATTCGCCCACCATGGAAGCATCGCGCCTGGCATGCCATGCAAATCCTTGCAAAAACGCCCTACTGCCGCGAACCGCTCTGATTCGGTTCAGGCATAAGCCCATCAGGGCTGGTCATTTCCGTTGAAACCGTCCATTCAGGACACTTTCGTTACGGGATCGTTATGCGCCGCACAGGCACGGCTCCCCGTCCACCACCCACTCCCCCAGGAAGCCCATGTCCGCCTCCCCCAAGGCGTTGCGCCCGCGTCCGCTGGTGCTCGCGCTGTCGTCCCTGATGCTGGCCTCGCTGCCGGCCTTCGCGCAGGAAAGCGCACCCACCACATTGCAGGAAGTGAAGGTCACCGGCTCGCGCATTCCACGTGCCAGCGTCGAGGGGCCCTCGCCGGTGACGGTGATCAGCCGCGAGCAGATCGACGCGCAGGGCTACCGCAATGCCTTCGACGCCCTCAGTGCGCTGACCGAGAATACCGGCAACGTACAGGGCGAGGACTTCGGCAATACGTTCACCCCGGCCGCCAACACGATCAATCTGCGTGGCCTGGGGCCCAACCGCACGCTGGTGCTGGTCAACGGCCGTCGCCAGGCCGACTACCCGCTGGCCTACGAAGGCTCGGTGAACGTGGTCAACCTGGCCAACATCCCCAGTGCGCTGATCGAGCGCATCGAAGTGCTGGCTGCCGGTGCGTCGGCGGTGTACGGCTCCGACGCCATTGCCGGTGTGGTCAACATCATCCTCAAGGACCATTTTGAAGGCGTGGACGTGAACGTGCGCGCCGGCGGCACCCAGCAGGGCGGCGGTGACAACCAGCGCGTGCAGGTGGTGGGCGGCAGTTCCGGTGAGCGATGGGATGCGCTGTTCGGCTTCGAATTCGACGTGCGCAAGGCGATCCACGCGCGCCAGCGCGACTTCATGGATTCGCTGGATGATGATCCAGCCGGCAAGGCGCCGCAGGCAACGGCGATCGCCTACCGTCGCAACGCCGCCACCGGCCGCAACATCGATCCAGGCCTCAACGGCTGCGATGCTGCGTCCGGCATCTACGGTGGCAGCGTGTTCCGCGCCAGCAACCCGCGCCTGGGCTGGTACTGCGGCAGCAACGAGGCCGCGGCCAGCTACTGGACGGTGCAGACCGAGAAGCGCAACCTCAACGGCTATGGCCTGGCGACCTTCCACCTCAACGAGACCACCGACCTGTTCGCCGATCTGGCGGTAGGCAGCGCACGCATCAGCAACAACACCCGCGCACCGGCCTGGACCTCTTCGCGCAACTACTTCTACAACCAGAACACCGGCACCCTGGAGAGCTGGTACCGCCGGTTCGCGCCGGAAGAAATCGGTGGCCTGCCGCGCAATGCCAACCGGTTCCTGGAGAATTCGTGGTCGTTCAATATCGGTGCGCGTGGCCAGCTTGGCGACAGCGGCTGGGACTACGAAGCGGTCTACAGCCGTTCGCGCTATGAGAACCGCACCCGCCGCCCGGTACTGCTGGCCGGCATCAACGAATACCTGCTCGGCCCGCAGCTGGGCGTGCGCAATGGCGTGGAGGTCTATGCACCGGACCCGTCGCGCCTGTTCCAGCCGCTGACGCCGGAGGAGTACGGCCGCCTGTCCGGCTACCAGGAAAGCCGCAACGCGGCGTGGTTGCAGACCTTCAGCGCCAGCGTCAACGGCCGCCTGTTCGCGCTGCCGGGCGGTGATGCCGCGCTTGCAGCGGTGGTCGAGGCCGGCAGCCAGGGCTACCGCAACCGCCCGGACCCGCGGCTGGGCACCGGCGAGTTCTGGAACACCAGCGCCGGTATCGGTGCCGGCGGTGACCGTGACCGCTATGCGGCCGGCGTGGAGCTGCAGTTGCCGCTGCTGCAATCGCTGACCACCACGCTGGCCGGTCGTTATGACCAGTACCGTGCGGGCGGCGAGCACATCGGCAAGGCGACCTGGAGCTTCGGCGTCGAGTTCCGCCCGATCGAGAGCCTGCTGATCCGCGGCTCTGCCGCGACCAGTTTCCGTGCGCCGGACATGAACTACGTTTTCGCCACCGAGACCCGGGGCTACAACCCGGGCATGACCGATTACTGGCGCTGCCGCACCGCAGGCCAGTCGTACGACAACTGCGACTACAACGGCCTGTCGATCGACTACAGCAACCGCGCCAATGCGCAGCTGCAGCCGGAAACGGCCAAGTCCTATGGGTTCGGCGTGGTCTGGTCGCCGTTGGCCGGGCTGGATTTCAGTGCCGATTACTACGACATCCGCATCGACAACGAGGTGACCAGCCTTGATACCAGCCGCATCCTGCGTGACGAGGCCGATTGCCGCCTGGGCCGGACGCTCGGTGGCGAAGCGCGCGATATCGGCTCGCCGCTGTGCCAGGACGCGCTGTCGCGGGTGATCCGCAACCCGTCCAATGCCACGGTGCAGCCGGACCAGGTCACCCGCGTGCTGATCAACCCGATCAACGCGGCCTCCGAATCGGTGCGTGGCCTGGACCTGAAGGGCAACTGGCGCTTCGACGCCGGCCGCTATGGCCGCTTCACCACGCGCCTGGCCTATACCGTGGTGCTGGAACACACGTACCGGCAGTTCGCCGATGATCCGGAGCGCGACATCCGCAATTCGCTGGATGACTACCAGTGGCGCAGCAAGGCCAATGGCAGCATCACCTGGAACCAGGGAGACTGGACCACCACCCTGTATGGCAACCGCTTCGGCTCGCTGCCGAAGACCGATGGCAGTGGCCGCATCGCGCCGTACATGACCTACAACGCCAGCGTGTTCCGCCAGCTCGGTGAGAACCTGTCGGTGGGCGTGATCGTCAACAACCTGCGTGACAGCCGCCCGCCGGCGGACAAGAACGGAGGCGGCTGGCCGTTCTACCCGGTCGGCAACTACGACCCGTATGGGCGCCAGTACTGGCTGCAGCTGGACTACCGGTTCCGCTGATCCGGCTGGCAGACAGAAGGCCCGGCAATGCCGGGCCTTCTGCTGTGTCGATATCCGCTGTGATGGCGCGCGCCGGTGGCCTAGGGCAGCGCCTGCTGCAGGTACGATTCGATGACGTAGCTGAAGGGCTGCTGCTGGCGGTCGCGCAGCAGGGCGCGCACCTCCAGGATCACGCCGTGGTCGCCTTCGCCGCGCGGCGGCCAGAAGGTCTGGTCGGCCAGGGTCTGGCGCTGGAAGCCGAGCGGGCCGACCACACGGCCGAAGGGTTCGTCGGTGCTGTCCAGCACCTGGTTCATGGCAGGGCTGAGATGCTCCGGCAGGTACCAGTTGTCGGCCTCGGAGAGCACACGGCTGCCACAGACCAGCTGCACGCGGCGGTAGCGCAGTGGGGTGCCCGATCGCGTGGCGCCCAGCGCCTGCAGCACGTCGGCGGGTGCGGGCTTGTCCTGGCCATGCACGCGCACCGCGCGTACCCGGGCCTGCTCGGCCAAGCCATGCTCGGCGCACCAGTGTTCCAGGGTGGCGGTGGCACTCTGCCCGGACAGTACCCGCTGGTGCAGCCGCTCGACCAGTGCCGCCGGCGCGATGCGTTGCTGGCCAGGCGGCGCCTGCAGCGGCGCGCTGGCGGCGGCATCGGTGGCGGACAGGCTGGCGATCGGTGCAGCCGCAAGCAGTGACGCGGCCTGCCAGCGGCGGAGACGGTCGTGGCGGTCGGACGGGCCCATGCGGCATCACAGCGGAAACAGGCGCCTATGTTACCCGTTCAGGCGTCTGTACGGCGTGGCCGTCGCGTGCCGTCGCCACCGCGTTCATCGGATTGGTGAATATGTGGCATCCAGATATTTCGTTGGCCGATGGCGGTTGCTGCGCGCAGGATGGCGCCCTGACTTGGCTTTCCGGGAGTTCCCGATGACCCTCCAGTTTGTCCATGGCGGTGTCGACCGCGACGGTGCGCCGCTGCAGTTCCATATCCAGGACGGGCGCATCCGCGGCCTCGGCAGCGATGCAGTGCCGGCCGAAGGGGCCGAACACATCGACCTGCACGGTTTTGCGCTGCTGCCCGGGCTGGTCGACGGCCACATCCATCTGGACAAGAGCTTCGTCGGGGACCGCTGGCATCCGCACCAGCCGGTGAACAGCCTGCGTGAGCGGCTGGCGGTGGAGAAGGCCGCTATAGCCGGCGCCGCGCCGATGGCGGACCGCGCCGAGGCATTGATCCGCCAATGCAGCCGCTTCGGCACCGTGGCGATGCGCTGCCACGTGGATGTGGATGGCAGCACCGGCCTGCGCCATCTCGAGGCGGTCCGCGAAGCGGCGCGGCGCTGTGCCGACATCATGCGCATCCAGCTGGTGGCGTTCCCGCAGGCCGGGGTGATGTCCTGCCCGGGTACCGCCGCCGTACTGGAGCAGGCGCTTTCCGCGGGCGTGGAAGTGCTCGGCGGCATCGACCCGACCACGCTCGATGGTGATGCCGAAGGCCAGCTGGCGCTGCTGTTCGGGCTGGCCGAGCGCCATGGCGTGCGGCTGGACATCCATCTGCACGAGCCCGCTGAAACCGGACTGGCGCAGCTGCTGCGCATTGCCGCGCGCACGCGTGCTGCCGGCCTGCAGGGGCGCGTGGCGGTCAGCCATGCCTATTCGCTGGGCGATGTGCCGCTGGCGCGCGCACTGCAGGTGGGTGAGGCGCTGGCCACCGCCGGTGTCGCCATCATGAGCAACGCGCCGGGCGATCATCCGTTCCCGCCACTGCGTGCACTGCACGATGCCGGCGTGCGCGTGTTCGCGGGCAATGACAACATCCGTGACTGCTGGTGGCCCTACGGCAACGGCGACCTGCTGCAGCGTGCGATGTTGCTGGGCTACCGCTCGGGCTTCTACACCGATGCGGACCTGATGCTGGCGCTGGACATGGTCACCACGCATGCCGCGCAGGTGATCGGCCTGCCGCAGCATGGCATCGCCGAAGGCCTGCCGGCGACCTTCGTCGCCGTACGTGCGGACCACGGCCCGGCTGCGGTGGCCGCGGTACCGGTGGAGCGCCGGGTGGTGGTCGACGGCCGCTGGCTGTAGCGCCGCGCCGTGCCAATCGCTGCAGCGCCGGCCATGCTCGCCGGTTTTCCCGCCTGCCTCCGCAACGGACGACGTCGATCGGGATGCATCCACGCATGGAGTGGATCCACTGTGGTCACTCCGGTTCGCGCTGTACCTGCCGCCACAGCTCGCTGGCCAGCGCACGCACGGCGTCATCAGCGTCCGCGCGGTGCAACAGGCCGATCTCGTAATTGTCGATCACCGGCAGCGCGCGATCGCCATCGATGATGCGGTGGTCGCGGGTGACCGCCCGACGCGGCAACAGGCTGATGCCGATGCCATCGGCCACCGCGCCCTGGATGCCACTCAGCGACGAGCTGGTGAACGCGATGCGCCAGCGCAGGCCCAGTGCTTCCACGGCGTGGATCATCTCGTCGCGGTACAGCCCGCGCGGCGGGAAGGTGACCAGCGGCAGCGGATCCTGCTGCAGGCAGCTGCTGCGCAGGCTGTCGATCCAGTGCATCGGCTCGCGGCGGCAGTGCACCGCCTGGCGGCTGTTGCGGCGCTGCTTGACCAGCACCAGGTCCAGCTCGCCGTGGTCGAAACCCTGTGCCAGGTCGCGGCTGAGGCCGCTGCTGATCTCCAGCTTCACCTGCGGGTGGCGACGGCTGAAGGCGGCCAGCATGCGCGTGGTCTGCGCATTGACGAAGTCCTCGGGAACGCCGATGCGCACCGCGGTCTCCACCGTGGCGCCGGCCAGTGCCTGCGCCATTTCCTCGTTCAGGTCGAGCATGCGCCGGGCATAGCCGAGCAGGGTGTGGCCGGCATCGGTGGGATGGACATCGCGGTGGCCGCGTTCAAGCAGGCGATGCCCCGCCAACGCTTCCAGCCGGCGCACCTTCTGGCTGACCGTGGACTGGGTCGAATGCAGGCGCGTGGCTGCCGTAGTGAAGCTGCCGCAGTCGGCCACCATCACCAGCGCCCGCAGCAGGTCCAGTTCGAACAGCGTTCTATTCGATTTGGCACTGTCAGCCATTTGAACATTTCACTTCTGGATACCCCGGCCGACTTCTACCATGCAGGCCACGGCCCGGCAATGCCCGGCTGCTGCCACCGCCGCCCGGCATTCCGTGCGACGGACACGAGGAGACACGTCATGCGCTTCCATTGTTCTGCTGCCAGGCCTGCGCCGTTCGCGCGCGTGCTGCTGTTGTGCCTGCTGGCCATGGCCACGCCCGCCTGCACCGCAACGTCCAAAGCCGACGTCGATGGCCGCCTGCGTGATGCCGCCAGTCGCGGCGACGCCGATGCGGTGCGACAGGCGATCGAGGAGGGCGCCACGCTGGAGGCGCGCGATGGCCAGGGCCGCACGGCGCTGCTGCTGGCCACGCACGGCAACAACGTGGAGGCCGCGCGCGCGCTGATCGAAGCCGGCGCCGACGTCAACGCCAAGGATGCGTTGCAGGACAGCGCCTACCTGTATGCCGGTGCGCGTGGGCTGGACGAGATCCTGGCGATGACGCTGGCGCACGGCGCCGATCTGCACAGCACCAACCGCTATGGCGGCACTGCGCTGATTCCCGCCGCCGAGCGTGGCCACGTGGCCACCGTGCGCACGCTGCTGCGCGCCGGCGTCGCGGTGGATCATGTCAACCGCCTGCACTGGACCGCGCTGCTGGAAGCGATCCTGCTCGGCGATGGCGGCGCGCGCCACGTGCAGATCGTGCAGCTGCTGCTCGATGCCGGTGCCGATCCCGAGCTGGCCGACGGTGATGGCGTGACGCCGCTGGCACACGCGCGCCAGCGCGGCTATGCCGGCATTGAAACCCTGTTGCGCCAGCACGGCGCGACGCGCTGAATGCAAACCCCTTCCACCCGCACGCTGGGCGTGCCCACCAGGATGCTGTCCATGTTCCGTTCCCGTCCGTTGTCCCTTGCCATCCTCCTCGCGGTGGCGCCGCTGTCGGCGTCTGCTGCCGAGCGCGCCGACCTGCTGATCCGCAACGCCACCGTGGTCGACGTGGAACATGCCAGCACCCGGGCCGGGCAGAGCGTGGTGATCCGTGGCGAGGACATCGTTGCGGTCGGCCCGGACGCCCAGCTGCGCGGCCAGTGGAGCGCAGCCCGCCAGATCGATGCCAAGGGCAAGTACCTGATCCCGGGCCTGTGGGACATGCACGTGCACTTCGGCGGTGGCCCGGCGCTGATCGAAGAGAACAAGGCACTGCTGCCGTTGTACATCGCGCACGGCATCACCACCGTGCGTGACTGTTCCGGCGACCTGCCCGGGCAGGTGCTGCAGTGGCGCGGTGAAATTGCCAAGGGCACGCTGTTCGGCCCGCGCCTGCTCAGCTCGGGTGCGAAGATCGAAGGCATCAAGCCGGTGTGGAAGGGGACGATCGAAGTCGGCAGCCAAGCCGACGTCGACCAGGCGATCACCCGCCTGCAGCATGACAAGGTCGATTTCGTGAAGATCACCGACAGCACGCTGACGCCGGAACTGTTCCTGTACTCGGCCAGCGCTGCGCGAAAGGCCGGCTTCAAGGCCTCGGGCCACATTCCCATGGCACTGACCGTGGAGCAGGCGGTCGATGCCGGCCTGGCCTCGATCGAGCATCTGGACTATGCATTCAAGGCCGGCAGCAAGGACGAAGCGCAGATCGCCGCCGACTTCGGCGCAGGCCGCATCGACCGCGCCGAAGCCAACCGCCGCCTCGATGCCAGTTTCGACCGTGACACGGCGATGCATGCCTACCGTGATTTCGCCAAGCGTGGCGTGTTCGTGACCCCGACCCTCAACGGCGGCCGCATCCTCGACTTCCTCGACCAGGATGACCATGCCAACGACCCGTACCTGGCCTACATCGGCCCGGGCCTGCGCGCGACCTACCAATGGCGCGTGGATCGTGCGGCAAAGGCCACACCGGCACAGATCGAGGCGCGCCACGCGCAGTATCACCAGGTGGCTGCCGTGCTGCCGATGCTGCAGGAAGCGGGGGTGACGATCATCGCCGGCACTGATGCGGGCTTCCTCAATTCGTTCAATTTCCCGGGCATCGCCCTGCACCAGGAGTTGCAGTTGTTCGTGAAGGAGGGCCTGAGCGCGCCGCAGGCGCTGTCGGCCGCCACCCGTTCCGGCCCGGCCTGGTTCGGCCAGATGGACCGCTATGGTGGTGTGGCGCAGGGCAAGGCCGCCGATCTGGTGCTGCTGACCGCCAACCCGCTGCAGGACATTGCCGCCACCGAGAAGATCGACAGCGTGGTGCTGCGTGGCAACGTGTATGACCGTGCCGCGCTGGACAAGATGCTGGCCGACACCAAGGCAAAGGTCGCGGCGTGGAATGCCGACGCTGCCAAGGCGCAATGATCGACAGGGTCCGATCCCTTCCCGCCGGGAAGCGCTCTGACCCTGTGGCCTCGAACGGAATCCACGCATGGCGTGGAGCTACCCGTATCGTCAGGAGATCCACGCCATGCGTGGATGATGTGAGCGGGCGCTAGCGCGGTGCCGGCCGCATTCCGTGCAGCTGCGGCAATGCGGCCTTCATCGCGTCGATGAAGGCGCGCAGCCGGGGCGGCTGCTGGCGCGCGGCAGGAAACACCACGTGCACCGGGAGCGCCGGTGCCTGCCAGTCCGGCAGCAGCTGCACCAGGCGCCCTTGTGCCAGGTCCTCTGCGACCAGCCAGGCCGAGACCACCGCCGCGCCCAACCCCGCGCGCGCGGCCTGCTGCACCACGAACAGGTTGTCGGTCAGCAGGCGTGGGCTGATCGACAGCGTGTGCGCGCGCCCCTGCGCGTCATGCAGCAGCAGGCGCTCGCGGTAATAGGTGACCAGCGAGATCCACGGCAGTGACTGCGCCTGTTCCGGCGTGCGCACCACCGTGGCCTGCACCAGCGAGGGCGCTGCCACGACGATGCGCGGCACTTCGGCCAGCGGCAGCGCGACCATGCGCGGCTCGTCCACCGGGCCGACCCGCACCGCGCAGTCGATGCCTTCGGCGACGAAGTCGGGGCGGCGATCTTCCAGGATCCACTCCAGGCTCAGCTGCGGATGCTGGGCGAGGAAGGCCAGCATGGTCGGCAGCAGCTGGGCCTGGCCGAAGGCGTGCGGCACCATTACCCGCAGGCGTCCACGCAGCGTTTCCGGTTCGCCCTGCAGCTCGGCCTGCAGCGACTCCCATTCGTCGACCACGCGTTGTGCATGACGCTGGCAGCGCAGCCCGTCCTCGGTCAGCTGCAGCCCGTGGGTGGAGCGCTGCAGCAGGCGCAGGCCGAGCTGACGCTCCAGCGCCTGCAGGCGCCGGCTGACCGTCGGCTGGGTGGTGCCCAGCTGCACGGCCGCAGCAGACAGGCTGCCGGCATCGACGATGCGCAGGAAGGTGCGCAGCAGATCCAGGCGATCGGCGCCGGTGGCAAGGTCATTCATGCGTGGCACGTATGAAGTGTATGTGCAGGAGCCTACTACAGACGCCAAGCGAATACAGGCAGGATACGCCCACCTCCTCCACCGGACTTCCCCATGTCTACCCCTTCGCTGTCCGTCGCCGCCGCACCCGCGACCGCACCGTCCACGCCGTTGGTGCTGGCGATGGCGGCCGGCGCCGGCTTCTCGGTCGCCTCGCTGTACTACAGCCAGCCGATGTTGGGCCTGATCGCCCAGGACCTCGGCGCAGGTGAACGCGCCGCCGGCCTGGTGCCGACCTTGACCCAGCTCGGCTATGCGCTGGGCATCCTGCTGCTGGCACCGCTGGGCGACCGCTTCGACCGCCGCAACCTTATTCT
Organism: Stenotrophomonas sp. YJH_SMC_10; assembly: GCF_059371555.1. Classification (NCBI taxonomy): domain Bacteria; kingdom Pseudomonadati; phylum Pseudomonadota; class Gammaproteobacteria; order Lysobacterales; family Lysobacteraceae; genus Stenotrophomonas; species Stenotrophomonas sp. YJH_SMC_10. The sequence goes on from NZ_JCAFUS010000001.1 coordinate 677,081, forward strand.
GTTGAAGTCCGCGCTGCTGGCGCTGGCACTGGGCGCCGCAGCGATGGCCGGGCACCTGCCGGGGCTGCTGATGGCCAGCCTACTGGTCGGGCTGATGGCCACGCTGGCCCAGGACATCGTGCCCGCCGCGGCGGTGCTGGCGCCGGATGCACAACGCGGTCAGATCGTCGGCCGGGTGATGACCGGCCTGCTGCTCGGCATCCTGTTGTCGCGCGTGGTCAGTGGCGTGGTGGCTGAAGCATGGGGTTGGCGCACGCAGTTCGTACTGGCTGCGGTATCGGTGGCGACGATGGGCGCGGTGATGGCGCGCGCGCTGCCGCGCTTTGCACCGACCAGCACCTTGCGCTATCCGGCGCTGCTGGGCTCGTTGCTGGCGTTGTGGCGCGAGCAGCCACAACTGCGCCGCGCCGTGGCCAGCCAGTCGCTGCTGGCCGTGGGCTTCAGCGCGTTCTGGTCGACGCTGGCGTTGATGCTGCACGCACGCCTGGGCCTGGGCAGTGCTGCGGCCGGTGCGTTCGGTATCGCCGGTGCGGCCGGTGCTCTGGCCGCGCCGTTCGCCGGTCGCTTCGCCGATCGGTTGGGCAGCCATGCGGTGGCGCGGCTGGCGATCGCAGTGGCACTGCTGGGCTTCGGCCTGCTGCTTGCTGAGCGCTGGCTGCCGGTCACTGCGCTGCTGCCGCTGCTGGTGGTGAGTGCATTGCTGTTCGACTTCGGTTTCCAGTCGGCGCTTGTGGCGCACCAGACGCTGGTCTACGGCCTGGTGCCACCGGCGCGCAGCCGGCTCAATGCGCTGCTGTTCACGGGCATGTTCATCGGCATGGCGGCCGGTGGCGCGCTGGGCAGCCTGGCGCTGGCGCAATGGGGATGGCACGGCGTGGCCTGGTTGGCGGCAGTGTGTGCGGGCAGCAGCCTGCTGCTGCGTTTGAAGTAGGGGTGATTGGCAGGGCCTGCAGCCCTGCACCTGCGGTCTGTTGGAACCGCTCTCGGGGTCAGATCCGTTTTCCGGAGGAAAGCGGATCTGACCCCAGATGTATTTCGATATCTGACAGAGATCCATCCACGCATGGCGTGGATCTACCGTGTCGACCAAGGTCGACACCTACCACCCGCCATCCCACGGAATCCATGCTGTTGCTGTTGTGGTTGCCGTTGCTGCCGAGGTTGCCGGCCAGCGGCCGGCACTACCGCGGGTGCAGGGCTGCAGGCCCTGCCGAACACTCGCTAATCGTGCCCGCTGTCGTCCAGGCTGATGATGCCGCGCCGCAGTGCCTGGGTGACCGCATGGGTGCGATCACCCACACCGAGCTTGTCCATCAGGCTCTTCATGTGCGCCTTCACCGTCTGCTCGGAAATCTGCATGCGCTCGCCGATGCGCTTGTTCGACAGGCCACCGGCCACATGCCGCAGCACCTCGGTCTCGCGCGGCGACAACCGGTCTTCCACCACGTGCGCGGCAATGCTGGCCGCCACCGCCGGCGGAATCGGCGCGCGGCGGCCACCGGCGACCATGCGGATGGTATCGACCAGTTCGTGGCGCAGCATGTCCTTCAGCAGGTAGGCGCTGGCGCCGGCCTGCAGTGCCCGTACCGCGCGTACGTCACCACGGTAGGTGGTCAGCACGATGATGCGCGCGCGCGGGTCCATCGCGCGGATCCGCACGATGGCCTCGACGCCATCCAGGCGTGGCATCTGCAGGTCCATCAGCACTACGTCCGGCCGTAGTTGCTGGTAGCGGGCGATGGCTTCCTCGCCGTCGGCGGCTTCGCCCAGCAGGCGCAGGTCGGGCTGGGCGCCCAGCAGCGCAGCCAGTCCGTCACGCAGCAACGGGTGGTCGTCGACCACCAGCACGCCGATCGGGGCAGGGGACTCACTCATGGGACGTTCTTCTCCAGGGCCACCGCCAGCGTGAGGGGCGGCGGTGATACAGGCGCCGGGCGGGAACCGCCAGCGCGACTTCAGTGCCCAGCCCGGGGCGGGTCCACAGCTGCAGCTCCGCGCCGAGGCGCTGCGCGCGCTCACGCATGCCCTGCAGGCCCCAATGGCCATGGCCTGCATTTTCGTCGGCGATGCCCACGCCATCATCGCGCACGTGCAGCAGGAAGCAACGCGCGCCGTAGGACAGCTCTACTTCGATGGCGCTGGCACTGGCGTGGCGCAGTGCATTGCGGATGGCCTCCCGGCCGATCAGGAACACCTCTTCGGCCGCGTCGGCCTGCAGCGGTGGCGCCGTGCCTTCGACGGTCAAGCGCAGTGGGTTGGTGCCGTGCCCGGCGTACTCGGCGTGCACATCGGCCAGCGCCGAGGCAAGGTCGCGGCCGGCGAAGGGGCCCTCGCGCAGGGCATTGACCCGCTCGCGGCCCTCGGCCAGGTTGCGTTCGGCCAGCTGCATCGCCGATTCCAGCTGGCTGCGCACCGGCTCGGGGGTCTGCGCTGACTGGCTGATCGCATGCAGGCGCAGGATCAGGCCCTGGCTGCCCTGCAACAGGGTGTCATGCAGGTCGCGTGCGATGCGTTCGCGTTCACCATTGCGTTCCTGCAGGCGCGCGCGGAACAGTGCGGCCAGCTGCCCGCTGCGGATGCGCACCGCCATCACCAGCAGCGCAAGTATCGCGGCGGCGCACAGCAGCTTGAACCACACCGTCTGCACGAAGGTGGGGGCGATGCGGAAGCTGCGGCTGGCCGGTGCGGTGCTCCAGATGCCGTCTTCGTTGGCCGCTTCGACCTCGAACCGGTATTTGCCCGGGGCCAGATTGGTGTAGTAGGCGCGGGTGCTGCTGCCGGCGTCCTGCCAGCCGTCGTCGACGCCGGACAGTCGGTAGCGGTAGCGGTTGCGTTCCGGGCGCGCCAGCGACAGCGCCACGTAGTCGATCTGCAACTGGCTGGTGCCGGCTGGAAGGCGCAGGCCGTCGCGCAGTGGCGCATGCATGCTGCCATAGAGCACTTCGCCGATGCGGACACTGGGCGCCATCGCATTGACGTGCGAACGGGTCGTGTCGAGCCAGGCCAGGCCCTGGTTGGTGGCCAGCCACAGCAGGCCGTCATCGGCCAGGACGGCAGTGGCGATCGGCCCGCTCTGCAGGGCGATGCCGGGCATGCCATCGATCGCATCGAACAGGCGCGGCGTGACCGGCTGGCCGCTGCGCAGGGCCGCGCGCAACGGGCCGCTTTCCAGCCTGACCAGGCCGCGGCTGCCGTTGAGCCAAAGGTGCCCGTTCGGATCGGCAACCATGCCGGTGATGCCTTCCAGCACACCGGCCATGTCGGTGCGCACCGGAACGAAACGGCCCTCGCCCAGACGTGCGGCCAGGCCGGCCTCGCCGGCCACCAGCAGCAGCTCCTGATGCTGCAGTATCGCAGTGACCGGCCCGACGGACAGGCCCTGGCGGGCGTCGAGGGTGTCGATGCGGGTGGCTCCCATCCGGCGCAGACGGCCATCGGCATAGCCGAGCAGCAGCTGGCCACGGGCATCGAGCGCCAGCGATGAGCAGGCCTGTTCGGGCAGACGGCCTTCCTGCCGCCATTGGCCGTGCAGGTACTGCAGGACGCCACGCTCCCCCGTGCAGACCCAGGCCTGGGTGTCGTCGGGGAACAGCAGGGCGTGCAGGGGCTGCCCGGTGAACGGGGCCGGCAGCGGAATCAATGTCGTGTGGCCGGCCACCGTGCGCGCAAGGTTGACCCAGTCGAACTGCCAGATCGGCGTGGGCGCCTGGCGCGCGGCGGCCTGCAGCTGCGGCGCGCTGCCATCCAGCAGCTGGCGTTGCAGGTCATAGGGCCTGAGGTCTTCGCCATAGCCATACACGCGACCATCGCTGGCCCGTACCAGCGAGCGGTAGGGGTCGCTCGGGCCGACCACCAGGGTGTGCACGCTGCGTGCGCGGAAGCGGTTGAGGCCGAGATTGGTGCCGACCCAGAGATTGCCTTCGCGATCGACGATGATCGGCACCGCCGAGGTGGCGGTCAGCCCGTGCGGCGAATCGAAGCGCTCCATGCGCACGGCCTGGGTGCCGGCGAAGGTGACGCGGGCGACGCCGCCGTGCGGGCTCATCGTGGCCCACAACGCACCGTCGGCGGTAAATTGCAGGCGCGCGGCGACCAGCGCCGGCAGCCGCCGCGCTTCACGCTCGCTGTCCGCTAGCAGGCCCTGCGCATTGGCCAGCGGCGACGTGCCGCGCACGCGGTCGGCCAGCCACACTTCGCCCTGCGGGCTTTCGGCCAGCGTCGCCATCTGCGAGACGGCGATGCCAGTGTCCTTGAACGTGGCCTGACCGGCGGCACGCATCCAGATCCTCAGGTCGGCCACTACCCAGAACGTTCCCCGGCTGTCGTGCAGCACCCACTGCACACGGCGCTCGGGCAGCCCGGCGCTGGCCGGCATGGGCTGCCAGCGTTGTCCATCGAACCGGCGCAGCCCGCCATTGATCGCCGCCCACAGCTGGCCCTCGCGATCATGGCTGAAGTGCGGCACCACGCCGACCGGCACGCCTTGCTGGCGGCCATAGCTGTGCAGCTGACCCTGCGCGAAGCGGCTGATGCCGGCCTGGAAGTAGCCGATCCACAGGGCGCCGTCGTGGCCATGGGCCAGGGTGACCATGTTGGTGGACGGGAAGTGGCTGCCGGCCGGGGCCGGCTGCCGTTCGAAACGGCGGCCATCGAAGCGGTACAGGCCCGAGCCCGTGGCCAGCCACAACAGGCCGTCCCGGTCCTGGGTGATGTCCCAGATGTCGCCGGGCGCGCCCTGGCCGACCCGCCAGGCCGTGTGTTCGTAATCGGGCAGGCCACCGCTCACCGGCGGGCGCTGCACGGCAAGGGCGGGCAGGGCGGTCAACAGCAGCAGGCACGTCAGCAGCGCCGGCAGGCGACGCAGGAACGGGAAGGGGCGGCCACGCATGGCGCGCATTCTGGCAGGTGTGGGGCAGCCCGGGGTGACCCGAACGGGGTAGGCAACGGGCGTCGCCGTCGGCTATCACGCCGGCATGACTCCCGGAGCGCATCCATGCAGCGCCTGTTCGTGATGTTCCCCGACCGCGGTCCGGGCATTGGCCTGCTGTGGCTGCGGCTGTGCCTGGCTTCGGCGTTGTGCACGCCCGGCGTGCACGCCGGCTGGTGGCTGCTGTGCCTGCTGGCGGCGGCCATGCTCGCGCTGGGGGTGTTGACCCCCCTGGCGGCGATGATGGCGGTCGCAGGCATGTTCGCGCAGCAGGCGCCTTGGCCGCTGGTGGTGTTGCCGCCGGCGCTGCTGATGGTGGGGCCGGGGGCCTATTCGCTGGACGCGCGTTGGTTCGGGCGCCGCCTGCTCGGCCGTCGGCCTCCCCCATTCGGGTAGGCGCCGGCCTCGACCGACGGGGGTAGGGCATCGCACGCCGGCCGCGCACCATGGGCCACCCCCTCGCGGCGCCCCGCATGGCCACCGTCAGTCCGCCCGATCCGTCCGCCATCCCGCTTGCCCCGCAGCAGGCCGCCGCACTGCAGCGAGCCCTGCGCTATGTCGATGAGCACCTGTCGCAGCCGCTGCGGGTCACCGAGCTGGCGGCCGCCGCCTGCGTCAGCCGCTTCCATCTGGTGCGCCTGTTCCGTAGCGGCACCGGCGCCAGCCCGTTGCGCTATGTGCGCCGCCGCCGCATCCAGCGCGCCTGCCAGTTGCTGCCGGGTGCGCAGCTGCCGATGGCGTGCCTGGCCCAGCAGCTGGGCTTCTTCGACCAGAGCCATTTCGTCCGCAGCTTCCGCGCGGAGACCGGGTGCAGCCCCGGCCAGTATCGGGCCGGCGACGCCGCCCTGTTGCTTCCCCATGATCGTGTTTCCCACGGAGTCCATCCATGAGCCTTGCCACCGCCACGCCCGCCCCGGCCCTGCTGTCGCCGACCGACCACGCCCTGGTGCTGATCGACTTCCAGTCGCAGATGGCGTTCGCCACCCACACCATCGACATCTCCGCGCTGCGCAACAACGTGTCGCTGATCAGCAAGGGGGCCAAGGGGTTCAACGTGCCGGTCGTGTTGACCACGGTGGCCGAGACGTCATTCTCCGGCCCGATGTTCCCGGAGCTGCCGCAGATCTTCCCGGGCCAGCCGGTGTTCGACCGCACTTCGATGAACACCTGGGAAGACCAGCCGGTGATCGATGAGATCAACCGCATCGGCAAGCGCCGGCTGGTTCTTGCCGGCCTGTGGACCAGCGTCTGCATCGTTGGGCCGGCGCTGTCGGCGCTGGCGCAGGGGTTCGAGGTCCATGTGATCACCGATGCCTGCGGCGACGTCAGCGAAGAAGCGCACGAGCGTGCGATCGCCCGCATGGTGCAGGCCGGCGCGGTGCCGATGACCAGCGTGCAGTACCTGCTCGAACTGCAGCGCGACTGGGCACGGGGTGAAACCTACGACCTGACCACCGGCATCGCCCGCGACCACGCCGGCGGCTATGGCATCGGCATCCAGTACGCCAAGCGCATGTTCGGCGCGCAGGAAGGCGGGCACTGAGCATGCTGGCTGGCCATGGCCTCGACCTGGCCCTGCTGATGCTGCGCGTGGCGGCAGGCGGCTTCCTGCTGCCGCACGCGCTGGGCAAGCTGTTCGGCTGGTTCGGTGGACCCGGGCTGCATGGCTTTGCTGCAGAGCTGCGCGGTTTCGGGCTGCCGGCAGTGGCGCCGTTGCCGCTGCTGTTGTCCCTGCTGCAGGTGCTGTCCGGGCTGGCCGTGCTGCTCGGCTGGCAGACTCGCATCGCCGCGCTTGCCGCCGCTGCCTTCATCGGCTTCACCGTCCTGTTGGCCCTGCCCAAGGGCTGGTTCTGGATGCGCGGCGGCAGTGAGTACCCGCTGATGTGGACCACGGTGCTGCTGGCCCTCGCGCTGGCCGGGCCGGGGGCCTGGGCGCTGGATGGCCTACGACTTCCGGGAGCTTTCGCATGAGTCACGATCCCCTCGACCACGGCCGCCGCACCGTGATGCTGGCCAGCGGCGCCGCGGTTGCGCTCGGCCTGGCCGGTCGCGCCGCTGCCGCACTCGATTCCACTTCCAAGGAGCGTCGCATGAGCACCCTGGTCATCCGCAATGCCCGCATCACCACCCTCGACCCGCAGCAGCCGCATGCCCAGGCACTGGCCGTGCAGGAGGGCCGCATCGTCGCCGTCGGCAGCGACGAGGAGATCATGCGCGGCTGGGGCAATGAAGCGACGCTGATCGACGCGCAGGGCAGGCGCCTGCTGCCTGGCCTCAACGACAGCCATACCCACCTGATCCGTGGTGGCCTGAACTACAACCTTGAACTGCGCTGGGACGGCCTGCGTTCGCTGGGCGACGCCCTGGACATGTTGAAGGCCCAGGTCGACCGCACCCCTGCACCGCAGTGGGTGCGCGTGGTCGGTGGCTTCACCGCCGCACAGTTCAACGAGAAGCGCCTGCCGACGCTGCAGGAGCTCAACGACATCGCGCCGGATACGCCGGTGTTCCTGCTGCACCTGTACGACCGCGCGCTGCTCAACCGCGCCGCGCTGCGTGCGTGCGGCTACAGCAAGGACACGCCGGATCCGCCGGGCGGGCAGATCGTGCGCGATTCGCTGGGCAATCCGACCGGGCTGCTGCTGGCCAAGCCGAATGCGCTGATCCTGTATGCGACGCTGGCCAAGGGGCCACGCCTGCCGATCGAGTACCAGGCCAATTCGACGCGCCACTTCATGCGCGAACTGAACCGGCTGGGCGTCACCTCGGTGATCGACGCTGGCGGCGGCTTCCAGAACTACCCCGAGGATTACCAGGTCATCGAGCAGCTGCACCGCGATGACCAGCTGACAGTGCGCATCGCCTACAACCTGTTCACCCAGAACAAGGGCAAGGAAGTGGATGACTTCCGTGGCTGGAGTGAAATCCTGCAGCCGCGCCAGGGCGACGACCTGCTGCGCCACAATGGTGCCGGCGAGATGCTGGTGTTCTCGGCAGCCGACTTCGAGCTGTTCAACGAGCCGCGCCCGGAACTGCCGCCGGAGCTTGAGCCCGAACTGCACGACGTGGTGAAGCTGCTGGTCGAGAAACGCTGGCCGTTCCGTATCCACGCCACCTACGACGAGAGCATCACCCGCATCCTCGATGTGTACGAACAGGTCAACCGCGAGGTGCCGTTCGATGGCCTGCACTGGTTCATCGACCACGCAGAGACCATCACCCCGCGCAACATCGAACGCATCCGTGCGCTGGGCGGCGGTATCGCCGTGCAGCACCGCATGGCCTACCAGGGCGAAGCTTTCGTCGAGCGCTACGGTGTGCAGGCTGCGCGGCACACGCCGCCGGTCAGGCGCATGCTGGCCGAAGGCGTGCCGGTCGGTGCCGGTACCGATGCCACCCGCGTGGCCAGCTACAACCCGTGGGTGGCGTTGTCCTGGCTGGTGACCGGGCGCACCGTGGGCGGCCTGGCGCTGTATGGCGAGGAGAACCTGCTCGAACGCGAGCAGGCGTTGCGCCTGTGGACGCAGGGCAGTGCCTGGTTCTCCGGCGACGAAGCAGTGAAGGGCACACTGAAAGCTGGCCAGCTGGCTGATTTCATCCTGCTTTCGGCCGACTTCTTCCGCGTTGATGACGCGCAGATCGCCGACATCACCAGCCTGCTGACCGTGGTCGGCGGCCGCATCGTGCACGCCGACGGCGATTACGCCGGCCTGGCGCCGCAGCTGCCGCCGGCGATGCCGGACTGGTCGCCGGTCAACCGCTTCGGTGGCTACCACGTTGGCGGCGCCGCCACCGGGTTGGCCGCCGCGCATCGCCACCATCACGGTGTGGCCTGCAGTACGCATGGTGCTCACGGCCATGCCGCGCTGCATACGGCGCCCACCGACGACCTGAGCGCCTTCTGGGGTGCGATGGGATGCTCGTGCTTCGCGTTCTGAGCCTGGCGCTGCTGGCCATGCCATGGATGGCGCTGGCCTGTGACGCCCCCCGCTGCACCGACGTGGGCGACGGCCAAGTGCAATGGGACGCCTCGCTGCGCCTCAGGGGGATGTACTACGACCCGGCCCGATTCGGTATCGGCGGCAGTGAAGACGGCTACGGCCTGCTGCGTGCACTGGCGTCGGCCACGTATGTCGAGGACAACTGGCAGGCACGGCTGCAGCTGGGCGTGCATGCCGAGAATGGCAAGGCAGGCGGCCCGGGCCGTACCGACCGAGGCGCCTTGGACGTGCAGCAGGCCTACTGGCGCTGGCAGCGCGGTGGGTTCCATCTGCAGCTCGGCCGGCAGGAAGCCGGCTATGGCAGTTCGCGGCTGTTGTCGGTGCGCGATGGGCCGAACATCCGGCTGGCATTCGATGGTGCCCGTGCAGGCTGGAAAGGCCGCCTCGGCACGCTGGACCTGATGGCGCTGCGACCGCTGGAGAACCGACCCGGCGCCTTCGATGACCGCGGCGAACGCGGTGCCCACCTGTGGGGCGCGTATGCGACCACCGCGCGGGGTCGTGGCCCAGGGCAATGGGATCTGTACCTGCTGGACTACCGTCGTGAAGGCGCGCGCTTTGCGGCGGGCTCCGGTACCGAGCGGCGGCAGACCCTCGGTGCGCGTTGGTACGGCCAGGCCGGTGCGCTGGACTGGAACACCGAGCTGGTGGCGCAGGGCGGTGAACTGCAGACGGTCGCCGGCACGCTGGATGTCCGCGCCTGGACGCTGGCCACCGACACCGGCTGGCGCTGGACCGAGCGGCCGCTGCAACCACGGCTGGGGCTGAAGGCGGATATCGCCAGTGGCGACGGCAACCTTCGCGATGGTCGCGTGGGCACCTTCAATGCACTGTTCCCGAAATCGGCCTACTTCAGCGAGGCCAGCCTGCTGGCCCCCGCCAATCTGATGGACGTGCAGCCGACCCTGACCCTGCGCCTGCGCGACGCGGTGACGACGGAACTGGGCGTACAGATGGCGTGGAAGCATCGCCGGGCCGATGCGGTCTACACCACGCCGGCGCCGCTGCTGGCGTTGCCGGGCAGTGCCGGTGGCGCGCGCCGCATCGGCACGCAGTACAAATCCGAAACCCGCTGGCAGGCCAGCGAACACTGGCAATGGCAGCTGCAGCTGGCCTGGGTCGACGCCGGTCCTGCGCTGAAGCAGGCCGGTGGCCAGGACACGTTGTTCGCCTCGATCGTTGGAGCATGGCAATGGTGAACGCAAACGCGTCGCAACCCGTACCGGCCGAAGGCGCCTGGTCCCCCCTGAAGATCCAGATGTTCCGATCGATCTGGCTGGCAATCCTGGCCAGCAACATCGGGACCTGGGTCAATGACGTGGCCGCCGCCTGGGTGATGGCCGAGCGTACCGGCTCGCCGTTGATGGTGGCGCTGGTGCAGTCAGCCACCACGGTGCCGATCGTGCTGCTGGCACTGGCCGCCGGCACGCTGGCCGACATCGTTGACCGCCGCAGATACCTGCTGGCGACGCAGGGCTGGATGCTGACGGTCGCTGCGGCGATGGCAGCGTTGACCGCGATGGACCTGCTGACGCCGCAGCTGCTGGTGCTGCTGACGTTCTGCATGGGCTGCGGTGCAGCCATGGCGATGCCGGCGCAGGCCGCGATCGTGTCCGAGCTGGTCCCGCAGCCGATGCTGGCCTCGGCAGTGGCGCTGAACTCGATCGGCATCAACATCGCGCGCTCGATCGGCCCGGCCGTCGGCGGCGTGATCGTCGCCCAGCTGGGAGCGGTCTGGGCGTTCGGCTTCAATGCGATCACCTTCGCCGCGATGCTGTTTGTGGTGTGGGGCTGGAAACGCGACCCGAAGCAGTCCAGCCTGCCGCCGGAAGGCTTTGGCGCCGGCTTGAAGGCGGGCCTGCGCTACGCCAGCCGCGCCGGGCGGTTGCAGGCGGTGCTGATCAAGTCGGTCGGCTTCTTCTTCTTCGCTGCAGCGATGAACGCCCTGCTGCCGGTGGTGGTGCGCGGGCAGATGCACGGCGGGGCGGGGCAGTACGGCATGCTGCTGGGCTGCATCGGGATCGGTGCGGTGGGCGGTGCGCTGCTGTTGCCGAAGCTGCGCGCGCAGCTGGACCGCGACCTGCTGGTGCTGCTGGCGACGTTGTCGCTGGCGCTGAGCCTGGTCGGGCTGGCGCTGACCCGCAGCTGGTACGTGCTGCCGGCGGTGATGCTGGTCAATGGCTTTGCCTGGATCACCGTGCTGTCGTCGTTGCAGATCGCCGCGCAGACGGCGGTACCGGCGTGGGTGCGTGCACGCGCACTGGCGCTGTACATCATGGTGTTTTCCGCCGGCATGGCCGCCGGCGGCCTGAGCTGGGGCGCGCTGGCGCAACGCACTTCGCCGGAGCTGGCATTGCTGGTGGCGGCCGCCGGCGCGGTGATCGGAGGACTGCTGGTGTGGCGGGTGCGCATTGCAGGCACCGAGGACCTGAATCTGCGCCCTGCCGGACACTGGCCGGCGCCGGAACTGTCGGTGCCGGTATCGAATGATCGGGGCCCGGTGCTGGTGACACTCGAGTACCGCATCGACGATGCCGATCGTGCGGCGTTCCAGGCGCAGATGCGCGCGCTGGGCACGATCCGTCGCCGCGATGGCGCGGTGGTCTGGGGCGTGGTCGAGGACGTGGCAACCCCGGGGATTTACCTGGAGTATTTCGTGACCCCATCGTGGCTGGAGCACCTGCGCCAGCATGAGCGCATCACCGCCGATGACAGGGCGATCCAGGAAGCCCTGCGGGCACTGCATCGCGGTGAGCGTGCGCCGGTGGTGCGTCACTTCGTGGGTGGGCACGATCCGTTGCCCGCCACCGTACCGCATCACCACACCGACATCTGACCCGCCACGGGTAGAGCCGGCCGCTGGCCGGCTGTGCGTGATTACGACGGATGATCGGGTTGCCGGCCAGCGGCCGGCACTACCGAAGGAGCGGCGGCGCCCTGGGGCGCCACCGCGGGACATCATTTGCGTGCGAACGCCAGCAGGTCGGCGTTGAACTGCTCGGCGTGGGTGATGGTCAGGCCGTGCGGGGCACCGGCATACACCTTCAGCTCGGCATCCCTGATGATCTGCGAGGACAGCTTGGCCGAGGCATCGAACGGCACGATCTGGTCGTCATCGCCATGCACGACCAGCGCCGGCACGTCGATCATCTGACCCGCCACGGGTAGAGCCGGCCGCTGGCCGGCTGTGCGTGATTACGACGGATGATCGGGTTGCCGGCCAGCGGCCGGCACTACCCAAGAAGCGGCGGCGCCCTGGGGCGCCGCCGCGGGACATCACTTGCGTGCGAACGCCAGCAGGTCAGTGTTGAACTGCTCGGCGTGGGTGATGGTCAGGCCGTGCGGGGCACCGGCATACACCTTCAGCTCGGCATCCCTGATGATCTGCGAGGACAGCTTGGCCGAGGCGTCGAACGGCACGATCTGGTCGTCATCGCCATGCACGACCAGCGCCGGCACGTCGATCTTCTTCAGGTCCTCGGTGTAGTCCACTTCCGAGAATTCGTGCACGCAGTCGTACTGGCCCTTGACGCCACCGAGCATGCCCTGCAGCCAGAACGCATCACGCATGCCCTGGGTGACGTTGTTGCCATCACGGTTGGCGCCGAAGAACGGGGTGGTCAGGTCCTTGAAGAACTGCGAGCGGTCGCCGCCGGTGCCCTTGCGGATGCCGTCGAAGACGTCCAGCGGCGTGCCGGCCGGGTTGGCATCGGTCTTCAGCATCAGCGGCGGCACCGCGCCGACCAGGACCACCTTGGCCACGCGCTTGCTGCCGTGGCGGCCGATGTAATGGGCCACTTCACCGCCACCGGTGGAATGGCCGACCAGGATCGCGTCCTTCAGGTCCAGCGCCTCGATCACCGCCGCCAGGTCGTCGGCGTAGGTGTCCATGTTGTTGCCATCCCAGGTCTGGCTGGAGCGACCGTGGCTGCGACGGTCGTGGGCGATCACGCGGAAGCCGTTCTGGCCCATGAACAGCATCTGCGGGTCCCAGGCATCGGCAGACAGCGGCCAGCCGTGGGCGAACACGATCGGCTGGCCGGTACCCCAATCCTTGTAGAAGATGCGGGCGCCGTCGGCGACGGTGACGAAGTTGCTCATTGAAGGTTCCTTGGCGGAAGGGAGGGAAGGCATCGGCGGTCTGCCGGTGCCTCCGGCAGTACAGCGCAGACGCGGGCGAGGGACTTGCACCGCTGTGGCGGATTGCAGCGGATGTGACGCGTATCGCTCTGGCGGGACCGGTGCCACGTGCCGAGGATGAGCGCAACCCGCCACAGGAACGCAGGATGCCTGCCACGCGATGGTCGCTGATGCTGTGCCTGCTGCTGCCCATGGCGGCACCGGCCCAGACCCTTGTCTACAAATGCGTGGACGGACCGCATCCGGTCTACCAGCAGACGCCCTGCCAGGGGCGTGCGGCGTGGCGCTGGGACGTGCCGGCAGAGCAGTCACTGTCCCGCGGCGCTGCGGCTCCCGTGGTTCCGGCACCGAAGGCGTCCGCCCGGCCGCGGCGTGCGACGCGGGCCCGGGGCGCGTTGATCACGATCAGTTCGGATGCGGTGGCCTGTGAGCGCGCGCGGCGCCAACGCGAGCAGGCGCTGCTCAAGCGCCGACGCACCGACTTCGTGCAGCGCCGGCAATGGGATGACGCGGTGCATGACGCCTGCCGATGAGGCGGTGGCGCGAACATGCCGGAAACAACAACGGCGCCCTGGGGCGCCGTCGTGTGCAATGCCGTGAGCGCAGGTCTCAGCGACCGTCGCTGGCCGCGGCCGGTGCGGGCAGGCTGTCCGGCTTGGGCAGGCTCAGCTCCGGGTTGCCCTGTTCGGCCTGCAGGATCTGGATGCGGCGCTGCAGGGCGTCCAGCTGGCTGTTGGTGCTCTGCACGTCGGTGCTGAGGCTGACCGCCTGCTGCTGGGCCTGCTGCAGGGCGGCACTGACCTGTGCCGACTGCGCCTGCTGCTGTTCCATTTCCTGCTGCAGGGTGCGCAGGCGTTCCTCGTTGTACGCCACCAGGCGCTCGGTGTAGCGCTTGCCCGCTTCAAGGCGGGTGGTGTCGATGTAGACCTGGGCCAGCTGTTCGGACTGCTGCGCGAAGGTGCGATAGACACGCTCGGCGTTGTCCACCGCGTCGGTCTTGATCACGCGCCAGAAGTTCTTCTCCTGGAACAGGGCGACGTAGTAGGTCAGGGTGTTGGCATTGAACAGCAGGCTGGCGCCGTAGTTGCCGTTGTAGGTGGTGCGCAGCTCGGTCAGCTGGCGCGAATCCATCAACTGCTTGAGCTCGTCCACGGTGTTGCGCACCACCGGCGCGCTGCGCGCCGGTTCGGCGGCCGCCTCACGGTCGCCACGGGCCGCCATCGCCGCCGGTGCCACCAGCATCATCGCCACGGCCAGCACTGCCGCGCTGCGCGCGGACCGGGCGAAGACCGCGCCCCCTGAAGTTTCTCGCATGTCTAGACCATCCACGGATGAGTGTGGGTTGAGTTGAAGGTGGTTCCCCGCCGGGAGTCTAGCATGGGCGCGGGCGTCGCCAAGGGCGCCCGTCACGGCTCGATTTCAGTAGACCAGCTGTGCGGCGCTGCACTGGATCGACTGCACGTTGACGTCGGTCCGGCCCAGTTCCAGGCCAAGCACGCTGGCCAGCAGGTTGGTCAGCAGGGTGCCGACGCTGTTGAGCACCGGCCGCAGTGCGGCCAGGATCGGCTTCAGCAGCGTGCACAGCAGCCCGCTGCAACTGACACTGCCGTCGGGGTTGGCGACGCCACTGCCGCCGGCGCCATCGAGGAAGCCGGCCGGTGCGGTCTGGATGTACGACGCCAGGTTGTTGCGCACGCAGCCGTTGTAGTCGATCAGGTTGCCGAGCAGGCTGTCGCAGCGGTTGATCAGCAGGCCGCCGACCAGCGAGCCCAGCAGCCCGTCGAGGACGCCGAGGCCCTGGCCGGTCACCGTCACCTTCAGCGCATCCCAGACCGGGCCGTCCTTGTGGCAGGTGGTCAGGTTCAGCAGCCCGCACGCATACGGCAGTCCCCCCGGCACGGTCCAGCTGTTGAGCGGCGCCAGCTGCTTGCTGGGATCGCCATCGCGCAGCAGGGGAATCAGTTTGTCGACGTCGTAGCGGGTGTTGGGCGGGAACGCCGCCTGCAGGTAGCGGTCGGCCAGCGCCTTGGCGGTGTCATTGGCGCTCATGCCCTGCTTGGGCGAGCTGAGCATGCCCGACAGCACGCGCAGCAGTTCGTTGACCAGGCCGGAGACCGCGTCACCGACCGCGAGCGGATTGATCCGGGTGGATCCGGTTTCGCCAGCGGCCAGGGTCAGGTTCTGCGAACTGGTCAGGGCGGGCAGGGTGATCCTGTCGTTGATCAATGGCTGGCCCAGCAGCTTCAGCAACTGTTCGTTCTGCAGGGTGGCGTCGCAGACATTGGCCTTGGAAAAGCGCTGCGCAGGGTCGACATTGCCGACGCAGGCGCGCAGTACCGACGCGTCCACCTGGATCGTCGCCCTGGGGGGACTTGCGCCGCACTGGATGCCGGTCAGCGTGCCCATGCCGTTGGCGATATCGACGTGCAGCGGCAGATGCAGGCGGGTGCCGAGCAGATTCAGCAGCGGCCCCAGCGCGAACAGGTTGTTGCTGTCCACGTCCGCCAGCAGCCGGACCTGCGCGTTGTAGGCACGGCTGCCGACGCCGCCGATGGCGATCGACGGCGGTTCGACCACGCCGGCCTGGATCTTGATGCCCAGCAGGTCCAGTCCCTTGACTGCCACGCCGTTGCCGTCGTTGGCGATGGAGATCGCGGTGTTGATCAGGTTGAGCACGTTGATCTGTGATTCCAGTGCGCTGCCGACGGTGCCGTCGGGCGAGACGACCTCGGCGAACAGGCCACCGCCGCCGGACTGGCTGCCAAGCACGATGTTGAGCTTGTTGATGTCCAGCTGGGTGGCGACCAGGTCGGACAGGGCGCGCAGCTGCGCGCCCACCGTGGAGTCGCGGCCGACCACGGTGGCGGTGGCATCGACCAGCTGCGCCAGCGAAACCCTGTTGACCGACAGCAGGCGGTTGAAGTCAGCCACGCTGAGGTTGGCGCTCACCGGGATGTTGAGGGCCTTCAACAGGCCCGAAGGGGTGACGTTGGCCTGCGCCAGGCCGTCATAGGACAGCACGGTGGCATTGGTGACGTCCAGGCCGACCAGGCGCAGGGTCGACAGCAGCACAGAATCGCCATTGGTGCGCAGCAGCTGCGAACCGACCGCGAACACCGCCGTGGGCTCGGCGCGGCGAGCCACCGCCTGCACGCTTACCGTGGGCAGGCTGGCATTCTGGCCGAAGAACGGCAGCACGCTGCGCTCGGCGATTACCTGGACCGCATTGCGCGGGTTGCTGGCATCGACGCTGGCAACGAAGCGGTTGCCGGTGCTCCGGCTGGCGCTCCAGTTGCCGCAGCGGATCTGCAGGGTGCCGGCGAACCTGTTCTGGGCCAGTGCGTTCTGCCGGGCCGCGCTGTTGTCGCTGTTGTCCGCGGTGCACAGCTCCAGCCGCTGTGCGCCGGCCAGCGCCGCCAGGTCGGCCACTTTCTGCGCATCACGCTTGGCCCAGAACAGGTAGCCGATCTCGACCAGGCCCAGCATGGCCAGCAGCGCCAGCATGACCAGCATCATCGTGACCGACATGCCGCCGCGCGGGCGGCTGAAGCTGAACTGGCGTGCGCGTCTCATGACCGACCTCAGCGTCCGGAGGAAGCGGCGTCCTTGGACCGGGCAACATCGGTCTCAAAGAAGTCCGGGATCTCGTGCTCAAAACTCTTCAGGTACCGCGCATAGCTCAACGTGGCCTGGTCACCCAGGATCGGCAGGCGCTGGCCAGCGTGCTGCCCGGATGCCTGCAGGCGGAACAGGTTGCGGGTGGCCTCGCCGCTCTGCAGGCGCGTGCGCGGCGCCGGCGGCGGGGGTGCGATGTCGGTTGCAACGGTTGCCGGTGGCGCCACCCTCCTCCCGGCCGGCGCGGGCAGCTCCACGGTGGGCAGCGGCTCGGCCTGCATCGGCGCGGTGGTCGCTGCCGACGGCGACGGGCCGCCGAGCATCTGTCCGGTCAAGGGCGGCTGCTGCGCCTGCACGGCACCGGCAACAAGCACGCAGGACAGCACAGGCAACAGGCGTCGGGTCAGGCGCATCGCGGTCATGGTGTGCTTCCGGTCGGGTGATCGGTGGCGCTGAAGCGTTCCAGCATCGACGCTGGCAGGCGCTGTGGATTGCGCGGGTCAGGTGGGTCGCGTTGCGGTTCTGCCGCCAGCCGCGTGCTGCCGGGCGCGCGTCCGCTGCCTTCGCTGGCAGTGCGCGCCGCCCCGTGGGCGTTGACGCTGGCAGCGGCCTGGCGCTGCTGCAGGCGTGTGCGGATCTGCTGGGCCTGCTGCTGGATGCTGCGCCGCGTTTCTTCGGTGAGGTTGGCCTGCACCGACAAGCGCTCTGCGGTGGCGGCGTCGCCACGCAGTACCGCCCAGAGCGCGAGGTTGGCAGTGGCCTTGGCGTTACCGGGCGAGAGTTCCAGCGCCTTGGCCAGCGGCTCGCGGGCCTGGTCGAACTGGCCGGCACGCAGCCGTGCATAGCCCAGGTCACCCAGGTAGTCGGTGTTCAAGGGCTGCAACTCGGTCGCGCGCGCCAAGTCCCGTTCGGCGCCGCCGTCGTCATCGCGGCGTGCGGCGATCAGGCCCAGCCCATGCGCGGCGGCGGCTGCCTGCGGTCCGCTGGACAGCTCGCGGTACAGCGCGGCTGCGGCGTCGGACTGGCCGGTCTCGCGCAGCGCGTCGGCCTGCAGCAGGCGCAGGGCCGGGCGATCGCCGTAGCGTTGGCGGAATGCCTCCACATGGGCCAGCGAGGCGTACCAGGCGCCCTGCTGCTGCATGCGCTCGATCAGTTCCAGATACGCGTTGCGGCTGTCCTGCGGGTCCGGTTCCGGTGGCGCAAGGCTGGGCGCCCGCACGTACTTGGGAGTGGTCGAGGCGCAGCCGCTGGCCAGGGCGGCGAGGGCGACGGCAAGCAACACGGCGGTGGTGCGCAGGGCAGGCATCAGGGCGATCCCATCTTGGACAGGGTGGTGGCCAGCGCGACCAGCGCTGGACCGGCAAGCACCAGCATCAGCGCCGGCAACAGGGTCAGCATCATCACCACGGTCATCTTCACCGACAGCTTGCCGACCTTCTCCTTCAACGTGTTGCGGCGCTGTTCGCGCAGGCGGAGGCTGAACTGGCGCAG
This sequence comes from Stenotrophomonas sp. YJH_SMC_10, assembly GCF_059371555.1. NCBI lineage: Bacteria > Pseudomonadati > Pseudomonadota > Gammaproteobacteria > Lysobacterales > Lysobacteraceae > Stenotrophomonas > Stenotrophomonas sp. YJH_SMC_10. Next base: position 695,255 of record NZ_JCAFUS010000001.1, read on the forward strand.
CGGTTCCTGCACCGCGCCGCCATGCGCATGCACCTGCAGGATCAGCTGCATCAGGCTGGCCAGGTCGTCATCGGCGTAGACCTCGCTCAACCGCCGCAGTGACTGTGCGCGGGTACGGCCGTGGGTATAGGCCACATTGGCCTCCTGCAGTTCGCCGCCCAGCACCGGCAGCGCATCGCGCAGCTTGTCGCCCAGCGTCTGCAGGCTCTGGTCCATGCTGAAGCCCACGCCCTGCAGCAGGCGCAGCAGGTCGATCAGCAGGGGCAGCTCGTTCTCGACTGCGCGGCGGCGGCGCTTGACCCACGACGACAGCACGAACTTGGGCAGCAGCAGCCCGGCCGCCAGCGCCCCGATCACCACCATTACCCGGGCCAGTCCGTGCGCGCTGCTGAACGCCAGTGCCAGGGCCAGCACCAGCAGCGCAAGCAGCAGGCGCAGGCCGAGATAGATGGCGGTGCCACGGCGCGTGTTCCAGCCGGCCAGGTCCAGCAGCAGCTTGTCCTCGTTGGCCAGCAGCGCCGCCTCCAGGCGGCCGCCACTGAGCGAGCGGCCGAAGCGCTCGATCCAGCCCAGCGAGTCGCGGCGCGTGGCTTCGGTGTCGCGCGCGTCGTCGCGCGGCTGCAGGGCGGTCTTCAATGTGGCCGAGGTGCGGTGCTCGCGATGGCTGCGCACCCAGCCGGCAATGCCGAGCAAGGCCACACCGGCCGCCAGCACCAGCAGCGACAGGGCAAACCAGGCGCTGGCACTCATCGGGCACCTCCGGGGTGGCTGCGGGCGGTCATAGCGATTTGGCCAGGCGGTACAGCAGGAACGCCCCGAGCAGCTCCAGGCCGAGCGCGATCAGCAGGATCCTGTGCCCCAGCGGGTCGTGCAGCACCGGCTGGAAGAATGCGGGGCTGGAGATCGCCATCAGCACGGCACTGGCCGGTGGCAGCAGGCCCAGCACCCAGGCCGACATGCGCGTTTCCGAGGTGGTGGCTGCCAGTTCCTGCTGGGCCTGTTCCAGGTCGCGCATGAAATCACCCATGCGCTGCAGGATCTGGTCGGCCCGGCCGCCGATGCGCACACTCACTCCGATCACCACCGCCAGCACTTTCAGCACGTCCATGCGATAGGGCTGTGCGGCCAGGCTCAATGCACGGTCCAGGTCCATGCCGCTGCGTGCGTAGCGCACCGTGGTGTCCAGCAGGCTGCGCAGCGGCGCGCTGGTCTGCATCGAGGACACCTGGAACGCCGCCTGCAGGCTGTTGCCCAGCGCGGTCAGGCGGACCAGGTTGTCGAGGAAGTCCGGCATCTGGTGCAGCAGCTGCGCGCGCAGTCTGGTGATCCGGCGCATCACCCACAACCAGCAGCCCAGCAGGTACAGCAGCAGGGTCAGCGGGAACATCCAGGCCGTGCCCAGACGCATCGCCGCAATGATCGCAAGCGCCAGTCCCGGCACCAGCAGCATCAGGGGCAGCTTCCAGCCCGGCTGCAGCCCAGCGCGCTGCAGCACGCCGTCCCAGGGCAGCACCCGGTTGCCGCTGCTGGCCGGACGGGCCGGGTCGTTGGCCGCGGCCACGGAAGGCCCGGCCGGGACCGCGCCGGTCGCGCTGCCGCGCGCCAGCTGCTGCTCGGCATGCTGCAGCGAGGCCTGGCGCTGCTCGCGGCTGCTGGCAGCGCCCCACAGCCAGACCGCCAGCGCCAGCAGCACCGAGATGATGCTCAACACGCCCAGCAGCAGGCCGGTGCCCATGCTCAGAAGTCCCCGTAGAGCGATTCACGCAGTTGCTGGCGGAACGGCTCCAGCTTGTGCGAGTGCGGATGGAAGCCCAGGCCGATCCAGCGGTCGGTCTCGCGGCCGGCGGCGTCGATCTGCACTTCGTGGCGGAACATTTCCTGGGTGGTGATCAGGTTGTCGCTGACCCCGGTGATCTCGGTGATCGAGACCAGCACCCGGCGCCCGCTGCCCAGCCGCGAGATCTGCACGATGAAATCGATGGCGCTGGCAATCTGCCGACGCAGGCTGTCCTCGCTGCCCTGGAAGCCGGCAAAGCCGGCCAGCATCTCGATGCGGTACAGGCAGTCGCGCGGTGTGTTGGCGTGGATGGTGGCCATCGATCCGTCATGGCCGGTGTTCATCGCCTGCAGCATTTCCAGCACTTCGGCGCCACGCACTTCGCCGACCACGATGCGGTCAGGGCGCATGCGCAGGCTGTTGCGCACCAGATCGCGGATGCTGACCGCGCCCTGGCCCTCGGCGCCGCCGATGCGGCTTTCCAGGCGCACCACGTGCGGGTGGTTCAGCGAAAGCTCGGCCGTGTCCTCCACGGTGATGACGCGCTCGCTGGGTGGCACGTAGCTGGCCAGGGCGTTGAGCAGCGAGGTCTTGCCCGAACTGGTGCCGCCGGAGACCAGGATGTTGCAGCGGCCCAGCACCATCGCCTTCAGCAGGGCCTGCATCGGCGCGTCGAAGGTGCCCTTGGCGAGCAGTTCGTCGGGGGTGAACGGGTCCTTGCGGAACTTGCGGATGGACACCATCGGGCCATCCACCGCCAGCGGCGAGATGATCGCGTTGAGGCGGCCGCCGTTGGGCAGGCGCGCGTCGACCATCGGGTTGGAATCATCCAGCCGGCGGCCCAGCGGGGCAAGGATGCGGCGCAGGATGCGCAGCAGGTGGGTGTCATCGGTGAAGCGCTGGGTGGCGCGCTTGAGCTGCCCCCCCTGCGAAACGTGCACATCCTTGAAGCCGTTGATCAGGATGTCCTCGATGGAGGGATCATGCAGCAGGTCGTCCAGCGGGCCGAAACCGGTCAGCTCCTTGACCAGCCCCTCGGCGACCACCTGCATTTCTTCCTCGTTGATCGGGATGCGCCATTCCTGGATGAAGCCCACGGTCTGCACCTGCACCCAGCGGGCGATGGTGTCGGGGGCCCAGGAATCGATGTCGATGCGCTCGTCCTCGATGCTGTTGAGCAGATGCTCGTGCGCGGCCGACAGCACCTTCTGGTACTGCTCGGTCTGCGCGAACGGCAGGTGGCCCGGCGGACTCTCGGGCAGCACCGGGCGGGCAACGGCATGCGGGAAAGGAGTTACCTTGTCTTCCATTGCGATCCACCCAGGGCAAGGGAGAGTCTTTCCCGCAGGCCATGCGGCTGGACCGGGCAGGCGGCCGGGTCCAGCCGTGGCACGAGCGGGGCGAGGGCACGCAGGTAGGGATCGCGCGGCGCATCCTGCAGCAGCAGGTGGCCCTGGCTGGCGGCCAAGCGCACACGCGGTCGTTCAGGCAGTGTCGCCAGCAACGGCACTTCGAAGCGGCGTGCGATCTGCTCCGGGCTCATGCCGCTGCTGTCGTCGTGGCGGTTGATCACCAGCTGCAGGCGCTTCTCGCGCTCGCGCTGGCCGGCCAGGTGCTTCAGCGCCTGGTCCAGCGAGACCAGCGTGGCGATCGACGCATCGGTGACCAGCCAGATCTCGTCGGCCTGGTCCAGCAACAGCGGCGGCAGCTGCCGCAGCGGGCAGCCGCCGGCATCACACAGCACGCTGGCGAACACCCCGCGCAGGCGCTGCAGCAGCGCGCCAGGGTCGGACGGCGGCACGGCGTCACTGCCGCCGGCACGGTCCAGCAGCACCAGCCCGGAGTCATGGCGCGCCATCGCGGTGCGGGCGAGGGTGGCATCGATGCGGCTGGCGTTGCGCAGCGCATCCTCATAGTGGAAGCGGCTGTCGAGATTGAGGTACAGCGCAAGGTCACCGGACGGCTGTGCCAGTTCCATCAGCAGGCCGTCCTGCTGCACTGCATCGCCCTGGGCCAGGGCCCGCGTCTGTTGCGCCAGCACCGAAAGATGCGCGGCCAGGGTACTGGTGCCGACGCCGGCGCGCACGCCCAGCAGCACGATCAGGCGCGCCTTGTGCGCGTTCTGCGCAACCGCGGCCGGGCGTGGTGACAGCGCACGGCGCAGGGCGGCCTCGATGCCGGCGTTGTCGCTGTCCAGGTCCAGCACATCGCGCAGGCCGGCGCGCAGGGCAATCACCACGCCTTCGACCTGGCCGGCGCTGGTGGCGCCGACCGCGACCAGCGCCAGGTCCGGTTGGGTCTGCTGCAGCTGCTGTGCCAGCACGCTCGAGGCAGCCGCGTGCTCGGGCCGGAAGTCCAGTAGCACCAGGCTCTGCGGGCCGCGTTGCAGGTCCTGCGCCGAGGTCGGCGCACTGCTGTCCTGCCAGTGCAGGCTGGTGGTCGGCGGCAGCTTGGCGGCCAGCCGGGGCAGCAGTTCGCGGTCGATGCCGTACAGGACCAGGTTCATCGGCGGTCCTTGCGGATGCAGCGGCTGGGCGGTGGCGTAGGGCATGGGCGTGGTTCCGCAGGCGTCATGGAGGTCAGCGCGAGAAGCCGGGCACAGGGTCCTGGCTGACCGGCCCCAGCAGCCAGGAACCCCATTCGGGAAGATGCGGCTTGGCTTCGCGCTCGCCGGGCAGCGGCAGTTCGGTGTTGCGTGCCAGCGGCTGCACCAGGCGCGGGGTGACGATGATCACCAGTTCCTTGTCCTGGCGCTTGTAGTCGAAGTTGCGGAAGAACGAACCAATGATCGGCAGGTCGCCCAGCAGTGGAATCTTGTTGACGTTGGAGACGATGTTGGAGCTGACCAGGCCGCCGATGACGAAGCTCTCGCCATCGCCCAGCTCGACCGTGGTGTCGGCGCGGCGGGTGGTGATCGAAGGGATCTGCACGTTGTTGAGCACGATCGCGTTGCTGTAGTCCAGATCGCTGGCCTCCGGTGCCACCTTCAGCGCGATCCGGTTCGCGGCCAGCACGGTCGGGGTTACGGTCAGGCCGATGCCGAAAGGCTTGTAGGTGATGGTGGTGGTGCCCAGTCCCTGCGGTTCGAGGATCGGCAGTTCGCCACCGGCCAGGAAGCTGGCGCTTTGGCCGGACAGTGCCACCAGCGTCGGCTCGGCCAGCACGCGCGCCATGCCATTGCTCTGCAGCAGTTCGACATCGGCATTCCACAGCCCCTTGGTCGAGCCGAACACCAGCCGGAACGCCGAAGAAATGGGCGACGTTGCTTCGTTGCTGCTGTTGCCTTCCTTCATGCCGGGCAGCAGGCCGGTATTGCCGGGCAGGCCGGTGCCGGGCCGTGCGAAGCCATAGGCGAAGCCGCCGTTGCGGTTCTGGAAGTTGATGCCGATCTGCTTCATCGCGGTCTTGTTGAACTCGACCACCTTGACCTCGACCTGGACCACGCCACCGCTGCTGATGGTGGATGTATCGGCAAGGACCCCATCCTTGCCCAGCGCCATCGCTGCGGTGCGCTGCGCCTGCATGTGCGAGAGCACGCTGTCGGTGCTTCCCTGCAGCAGGCCCTGCTGGTCCTGCTGGGTGAACACCAGGTCGTTGCCGCCGGTACGCGCGGCGCCCTGCACGGCGCTCTCCACCCTTACCGTCAACCGCTGTGGCTCGGCCTGCCTGCGGTGCCACAGCAACAGGGTGGTGGTGCCGGGGGTCTTGCCGACCAGCAGCGCCTGGCGCTGGCCGCGCAGCATCACGAGGTCGGCCACGCCGGGGTCGGCAATGGCCACGCGCTCCAGGTCGGCCGGCAGGGTCCACGGGCGCTGCTCGCGCGCCTGCAGCACCAGATCGTCGGCGGCCACGCTTGTTGCCGGTGCCAGCAGCACCAGCAGCAGGGCCAGCCAGCGCTGGCGGGGGGAGATGCGTGGACGGCAGCGGCGTTCGGTCATGGATGCACTCGATGCAGGTCAGAGGGAGCCGCGAGGCGCGGAGCTGTCGCCGCGGATGATCTCGATGCCGGACGCGCGCGGCGCGCTGCGGCGTGGCGCCTGCGCCCGGCCCGGTGTGTCGGCGCCGGTGCGCGCCGGCGCCGTGCCACGGCCGGCCAGCGCATCGCTGTCGATGCCGGCGAAGGCATGGTTTTCCGGGCGCTGAAGCGCCAGCTGCTGTTCCGCATCCAGCCCGCGCAGGGGATCGATCACGCCGCGCGACTGCGGAAACAGCGCCAGGTCGGGCTGGCCGGTGTCGGCGGGATTGCGCAGTGCCAGGAACAGCTTGCCCTGCTGCGCGCCCAGCAGCAGGCGATTGGCATCGGCCACGGGCACGGCCAGCACCGCACTGCGCGCGGGCTGCGCCGGCTCAGTGTTGTTGGCACGGCTGCTGCCGCTTCCGGTGATGTCGGCTGCGCGTGGATCGTTGCGGGTGTCGACGTCGCTGCCGGTGGAGACCTCCGTGGCGACCGGCGCAATGTCCTGCTGGCCGTAGCTCAGCACGCGCAGGCGCGACAGCAGCAGGCGCGTCTGTCCGGCTTCGCCGGGGCCGTTGACGCTGGGCTGGGCGTTGCGCAGGTTGAGGAAGACGTCGACGAAGTCGCCAGGAAGGATGCGGTTGCCAGCACCGACCAGTTCGTCCACGGGCACGGCCAATGCGCGCTCGCCCGGCCGCAGTTGCAGCGAGAAACCCTGTGCCAACGCGCTGCTGCTGATCGGGCTGCCTTCGGCGATGTCCTGCACCGGCACTTTGCCGACCACGGCGGCGATGCTGGTGGCGGCGCCGGCGACCGGCGTGGTGCGCTGGGCCAGGCGCAGGCCGTTGGCGCTGATCGGCTCGCCCGCGGGCAGGCGTGCCACGGCTTCCACGACGGTGATTGCCTGCGCCTCGCTGTGGGCCACCGGCGCGACTGTGGTGGGTGCGGCCGGCTTGCGTCCGATCATGAAGGCGACCAGCGCCAGCAGCACGGCCAGGCCTATCAGGGCAATGGCAGCGATGCGGGTCAACTTGAGCATGGAATCGTCTCCAAAATACCGAGCATCAATTGCCGCTGCCGAGATCGAGCTGGGCGACCGCGACGCTGCGGATGGGGGCCTGCATCACCCACCGGTACAGCGTGGCGGTGCCGGGCAGGAAGGGATGGCTGGCGTAGTCGTAGCTGACCGTGACGGTCATGCACTGTGCCGTGGCCAGGCCGGCGCACGGTGCCTGCGCCGACACCACGATGGCATTGCTGCCGCCGGCGCTGCAGTCGACGTTCTGCTTGGAAAACTGCAGCAGCCACTGCATCGATGTGCGCGCGGCGACGCAGGCGGCGGTGCGACGTTCGCCGGCTGTGCCGTAGCGCAGCGAGGCACGCGCACCTTCGGCCGAGGCGGTGGCCAGGGTCTGCTGCGCCGCCATGATCATCACGCCGGAAAACGTGAAAAGCAGCAATGGCAGCAGGCCCAGCATCAGCACCAGGGCGAACTCGATGCTGGCGGCGCCACGTTGCAGGCGAGGGCCGTGGACGTTCATGGAGCACCTCCGTAGATGCGGACCAGCACCCAGCCGATGGCCGCCAGTGCCAGATACGCCGCATAGGGAATGCCGCGTCGCCCCTGGCGGGCGGCCTGCATGTCGCGTAGCGCCGGATGGGATTGCCACTGCGTGCTGGTGCGGCTGACCTGCATCTGCAGGTGGCCGGGCAACAGCACGCCCAAGCGGCGGCCCGCCAGCACCACCGCCGCGTGCACTCCGGCAGCGAGGCTGGCCACCAGCCAGACCGGCAGCAGCGCCTGCCAGCCCAGCATCAGCCCCAGCACTGCGAAGAACTTCACGTCGCCGGCGCCCATCCAGCGCAGGGCGTAGAACGGCAGCAGGGCCAGCAGGCCGAGCACCGCGCCAGCGACGTGGGGCAGCCAGGGCAGGCGAGGTGCGCTGAACTGGCCGGCGATGATCGCGAGCGCAGCGATGACGCCCGCACCCACCAGCCAGGTATTGGGCACCCTGCGGGCGTACAGATCACTGATCGCGATCCGCAGGCACACGCCGATGGCCAACAATCCCAGCAGTGTCATCGCACACTCCGTCGTCCGTCACTGGACGGTCTTCACCTGGTTCCCTGCCCCCCGTGGCCGCGGGCCTCAAGGCGGCCCGCGGTCGCCGCCTAGGTCGTCGAGCCGGACGCCTTGGTGGCCAGTGCGGAGAGGTTCTTGAACAGCGTTTCGAAGAACCCCTTGATCTGGTCGTTGCCGACCGCGATCAGGACGCCAGCGATGACGGCAGCCAGCAGCCCGTACTCGAGCGCGGTGACACCGTCTTCTTCCTTCAGGAATTTGCGGACCGATGCGTTCATGACCAATGTCTCCCTCTACCTGTCTGCGGATGCAGTACACCTGCGTTGGGCGGTGGCCCGGCTCCGCCGGGATCGTCCGTGGCCCCCGCACGTCCTGGCGGGGGAGGCACGGCGGGACGGGCCCGCCGTGCTCAAGCAGGGTGATCGTTTCCCGGCGGGACACGGGCCGCGCGGTCGCGACCGCACGGCGCAGGGCCGTTGGTCGAGGCATCCGATGATGCGTGCTTGGTCATGCTGTCCCCTGGGTGCGGCCGGATCAGATGGCCGGATCACCGTGGTATCGACTTTGCCTGAATGGAAGTTGGCTGCAACAGGAACCTATATGCAAATTCGGCAGAAACCCCGCTGCCCTGAAACTTTCAGATTTTTTCTGTGACGCAAATCCATTCCCAGGCAAAACGATTCATCGTCGTGTAGATAATGTGATTCCGCATGCGAAAACCATGCCAGCGGCTCCGACATTTTCTTCACCTGTGTATCTACTTTCTTCATGCCGGTCCATGGCTTTACCGCTGCGGATTATCGGGCATACTCGCATTCAAGCTCTTGCATTGATTTGTACGATCGCATCGACGCCAGCGCGGCTGGCGTGGCAACGGAAATGGATTCTGGATCGTTGTGCGCCCTGTCAGGCAGTGGGGGCCGCAGCGGATGGCGGATCAACGGGGGGACAACACTGTCATGGTCGATGGTGGGGTAGGAGACAGCGACGACAGCGGCCTGCGGTCGATAGACCTGGCGACGCTGGGCGGGGTGCTTCGTGTCTGTGATGTCGAACTGCTGCTGCTGGATGGCAACGGGCCACGTGCGGCGTTTGCTTCGCGCGTGCACGAGGAAGCCCTGTTCTGCAGCATCAGCTGCGGTTTCCATTGCCGTGGCCGCTTCATGCTGCCACCGGACTGGGCGATGCTCGGTTACCTGCACGCCACGGATGAAACGCAGAGCTGGTGCCACGGCGTACCGCTGACGGCGGGCATGGCGTTGACGATCATGCCGGAGGGCATCAGTGAGTTCACCCTGAGCCCGGGCACGCACATGACCCTGATGCTGGTGCCGGTGGCGCGGGTGCAGCGCAAGCTGACCGAGCTGAGCCTGCGCAGCACGCCACCGGCCGGCCAGGCCCTGTCACTGTTCACCCTGGGCAGCGAAGCCACGCCGCTGGCGCGCCATTACCAGCAGCTGCACCTGCAACTGGGGCAGGGCGCCGGCCTGCAGCCGGAAGAAACCGAGCATCTTCTGCACGAGCATGTGCAGGCCCTGCTCGGCGCGGGTGCGGCGGATCGCCCGGGGTGCAGCCGCGCGCGGCGCACGCATTATCTGATCGCGCAGCGGGCAGAAAACTTCATGCGGCTCAACCTGCGCCGCAATATCTACATGAATGAAATATGCGATGCCGCCGGTGTCAGCGAACGCGGCCTGCGCTACGCGTTCGAGGATCTGTTCGGCACTTCGCCCAATCGTTATCTCTCCATGCTGCGCCTGTGCGCGGCGTGCCGCAGCCTGTCGATGGCCGATTCCAGCCGTCGCTCGGTGAAGGCCATCGCGCTCAGCTGCGGCCTGTGGGACCTGTCGCGCTTCGCTGACAATTACCGCAAGGTATTCGGCGAGCTGCCGCGCGACACCCTGATGCGCGCCCCCGCGCAGATCGGCCAGCCGGCCTGAGCCAAGCCCTGCAAGGGTTTACCCGGCATTCGTGCCGGAATTGCGCATCCGCTTGCCGATCGTGTTGCCGCTTCTGCATAACCGGCTGCCGATTCCGGCCGTGGATTTGCCGGAATGCGCGATTGCCGTGCCGGATTGAAGTGCGCCAGCTCCGTTGCAACCGCTGAAATGACAGTCACCTGCCTCGCGGCAAGTCCACTGACATTCCAGTTGTTCGTCTACGGGGGAAATGCTCATGAACCGCATCTACCGGCGTGTATGGAACCGCCAGCTCAATGCTCTGGTGGTGGCCTCGGAACTGGCCACCGGCGACAGCGGTGGCAGTGCCGCACGCGATCCGCGCACATCCCTGCTGATGCCCACCGCGCTGGCTCTGGCACTGTTGTGCGTGCTGGCCAGCGGCCACGCAGGAGCATCGGAGACCAATCAATCGCTGCGTGACCTGCAGGCGCTGGCTGCCAAGTATGCGCAGCCGATGCCGGTCAAGGTCGACGCGGAAGTCGCCCTGGCCGCTGCCGCACGACAGGCGCAGAGCAGCCCGGCACTCAGCGCGGACGCCCGCGTGGGCCTGCAGCTGAACACCACGTCGCTGCCGCTGGTGCGCGACGTGCTGCCGGCCACGGTGCAGGTGAAGCTGGCAGCGAACACCGCACCGAAGCAGATTGCCGTGCCGGCGCTGGCGGCCGATGTCCGCGCCAATGTGGGCCTGGGCAACGCCGCGACCAGCGCGGCACAGGTGGATGCGTCGCTGGCCGCGCACGTTGCGCCGGGCGCGCAGTCAACCGGGGTTGTCGCTGCTGGGGCGCGCGCCAAGGCCAAGGTCGGCGTCGCCGGCCGTCAGATCGCTTCGCTTGATGCGGGTACGCACGCCTCGGCCGGCCTGCGGGGCGCAACCGCTGGGTCGCTGCCCGGGCTGGACACCACACTCGACAGCCGGACCGACGCGCGCCTGGCGGTAGCCGGCCATCACATCAACGGGCAAGGCCAGGCCAGAGCGACGGCGGCCGTCCGCTTGCCAGCCAAGGAAGAGTTGCCGGGTGAAACCCACGATCGTGCCATCAGCGCCGCGTTCGACACCGGCGCCGCCGGCAAGGTGCGCGTGCAGGCGCCGGACGGCCAGGAAGTCGTCGCCGACCGCAACCTGAAGCTGGCTGGGCAGACGGCCGTAGCCGCGCAGCACAGCGCGCTCGGGGTTGGCAATCTGGTGGGCGGCGCCGTGGGCGCCGTGGGCGGCACGCTGCAGGGCGCTGCCGGCGCGGTCGGGAGCACGGTGGGTGGCGCGCTGAGCGGCACGGTCGGCCAGGTCGGCAGTGCCGTGGGTGGCACGCTCAACAACACGGTCGGTGCTGTCGGTGGCGTAGTGGGCGGTGCACTCAACGGCGCCGTCGGCACGGTCGGCAGTGCAGTGGGCGGCACGCTCAACAACACCGTCGGTGCGGTCGGCGGCGCAGTGGGCGGTGCCCTCAACGGCACGGTTGGCTCCGTCGGGAGCACTGTGGGTGGCGCACTGAATGGCACCGTCGGCACGGTCGGCACGGTCGGCAGTGCAGTGGGCGGCACGCTCAACAACACGGTCGGTGCGGTCGGCGGCGCAGTCGGCGGTGCCCTCAACGGCACGGTTGGCTCAGTAGGAAGCGCAGTGGGTGGCGCACTGAACGGCACGGTCGGCACGGTCGGCAGTGCAGTGGGCGGCACGCTCAACAACACGGTCGGTGCTGTCGGTGGCGCAGTGGGCGGTGCCCTCAATGGCACGGTTGGCACGGTAGGAAGCGTAGTGGGTGGTGCACTCAACGGCGCCGTCGGCACGGTCGGCAGTGCAGTGGGCGGCACGCTCAACAACACCGTCGGTGCGGTCGGCGGCGCAGTCGGCGGTGCCCTGAACGGCACGGTTGGCTCTGTCGGGAGCACCGTGGGTGGTGCACTGAACGGCACCGTCGGCTCTGTCGGCGGCGCGGTGGGCGGTGCCCTCAATGGCACCGTTGGCACGGTCGGCAGTGCAGTGGGTGGCACGCTCAACAACACGGTCGGCGCGGTCGGTGGCGCAGTGGGCGGTGCCCTCAATGGCACGGTTGGCTCTGTCGGGAGCACCGTGGGTGGCGCACTGAACGGCACCGTCGGCCAGGTCGGCAGTGCAGTGGGTGGCGCGCTCAACAACACGGTCGGTGCTGTCGGTGGCGTAGTTGGCGGTGCACTCAACGGCGCCGTCGGCACGGTTAGCAGTGCAGTGGGCGGCACGCTCAACAACACCGTCGGTGCTGTCGGTGGCGCAGTGGGTGGCGCACTCAACGGCACCGTCGGCACGGTCGGCAGTGCAGTGGGTGGCGCACTGAACGGCACCGTCGGCACGGTCGGCAGTGCAGTGGGTGGCACGCTCAACAACACGGTCGGCGCGGTCGGTGGCGCAGTGGGCGGTGCCCTCAACGGCACGGTTGGCTCTGTCGGGAGCACCGTGGGTGGCGCAGTGAACGGCACCGTCGGGACGGTCGGCAGCGCGGTAGGCAGCACGCTCAACAACACGGTCGGTGCGGTTGGCGGCGCAGTGGGCGGTGCCCTCAATGGCACGGTTGGCTCGGTAGGAAGCGCAGTGGGTGGCGCACTCAACGGCACCGTCGGCACGGTCGGCAGCGCAGTAGGTGGCGCACTCAACGGCACCGTCGGGACGGTCGGCAGTGCAGTGGGCGGCACGCTCAACAACACGGTCGGCACCGTCGGTGGTGCAGTCGGCGGCATTCTCAACGGCACCACGGGCAGCCCCGGCACTGGCCTGGGCGGCGTGCTGGGCGGCGTGCTGGGTAGCACGCTGGGCAACGTCGGCAGCGCGGTGGGCAACCTGCTCAACGGCAATCTCAATGGCACCGTCGGCAACCTGGGCAGCGCCGTGGGTGGCCTGGTGGGTGGCACGCTCGGCAGTCTCGGCCTGACCCAGCCGTCGGCGATCCCGCCGACCAGTCCGAAGGCGCCGGCGCCGGCTGACCCGAATGCCGGCCTGATCATCGGCACCGGCGGCCTGGTCGGCAATGTCGGCCAGCTGATCGGGCCGACCACCACCAGCCTGTTCGGCGGCGATGGCTACGTCAGCAACGGCAATCTCAAGCTGAGCAACGCCAACGTCATGCAGACCTATTCGGCGGTCAACGTGCTGGGTCTGCCGGTGGTCAACCTGTCGCCGGTCGGCAGCACCCTCAATGGCCTGGGCGGCGCGGCCACGGGCGGCAGCTCGCACCTGACCCTGATCGGTGGCGTGACCTCCGACAGCTACATCTACAACATCAACAACGGCAATCCCGGTGGCCTGCTGGGCCTTCTTCTGCCGACCGATTCGCCGGCGTGGGCGGCCAAGTGCCTGGACATCGCGCTGGCCGACATCTCCTGCTGGGCCGTCAACGCCGCGCAGGACTACCAGGTGCTGATGGGTGACGGCGCCTTTGCCAACGGGTCGAAGGAAGTGGTGATCGGTGCCAACGCACGGCATGAGCTGCCGAAGGTCGATGCCAACGTCGCCTTCCCCGGTGATGGCGTGAATGATCCCAGCAACCCGACCGGCGTGCCGACGGCCGACTATGCCGCGCGTATGGGCCATTCGGTGATCGTCGGCGACAGTGCCGTCGGCACCGCCAACGGGCAGACCCTGCTGGGTGCCGAGTCCACCTCCAACCAGGCCAACTCGGTCGCGCTGGGCTACCGCTCGGCCGCACTGCGTGGCGCGCAGGCCAGCTACAGTGCCTACGGCCTCACGGCGCCGCAGGTGTCGGCCGGTGAAGTGTCGGTGGGCACCGCCGGCGGGGGCGAGCGCCAGATCACCAACGTGGCTGCGGGCAGCGGCAACACCGACGCGGTCAACGTCGCGCAGTTGAAGGGGGCCATCAGCCTGATCAACGGCGTGGCGGATGCGGCAGTGACCTACGATCTGGACGCCGGCGGCAATCCGAACTATCGCCGCGTCACCCTCGGTGCAGGCACGGGCACCACCACCATCGGCAACCTCGCCGCCGGTGCGGTCACCGCGGGCAGCCTCGAGGCCGTCAACGGTGGCCAGCTGGCGGCAACCAACAGCGCCATCGCCAGCTTCTTCGGTGGTCGTGCAGCCTTTGACCCGGCCAGTGGCATCTTCACCGCACCGCTGTTCGAGATCAGCACGATCTCCACCACCGGCGCCATCGCCCAGGGCCTGTACACCAACGCCACCGATGCGTTCGCGGCGGTGGATGGTTCACTGGTCAACCTCAACACGCAGATCACCGATATCCGCAACGGCGGTACCAAGTACCTGCGGGTGAACTCGACCGGTACCGAGGCTGTGGCCAGCGGCGCCGATTCGATTGCGGTCGGCACCAATGCGCGGGCGACGGCGGCCAACAGCATCGCGGTGGGTGCGGGAAGCCTTGCAGATCGTGCCAACACGGTTTCCATCGGTGCTGCTGGCGCAGAGCGTCAGGTCGTCAACGTGGCGGCCGGTACCGCGGCCACCGATGCGGTCAACGTAGGACAGTTGCAGGCATCGGAGCAGGGCGCGCTGCGCTACGACCTCAACGCCGATGGCAGCGTCAACTATGCCAGCGCCACGCTGGGCCAGACTGGCACCGCCACCACGCTGCGCAACCTCGGCCCGGGCCAGGTCAGCGCCACCAGCAGTGAGGCCATCAACGGGGCCCAGCTGTTCGCCGCCAACCAGGCGGTGGCCACGCACCTGGGGGGTGGCGCCACAGTCGATGCCAACGGCGTGCTGACCGCGCCGACCTACTCGATCAACAACGTGGCCGCCAACGGCACCATCACCCGGGGCAGCTACAACGATGTCGGCACCGCCTTCGATGCGGTCAGCAACTCGCTGGCCAACGTTGCCGACCAGACCGGCGAGATCGACAAGCTGGCCGTGAAGTACGACGTCGATGGCGCTGGCAACGTGCTCAACAGCGTGACGCTGACGGGTACCGGCAGCGGCGCGGTGAAGATCACCAACGTGGCCGCCGGCAGCATCCTGGCCGGCAGCACTGATGCCATCACCGGCGACCAGCTGTTCAACACGAACAGCACCCTCGCCAACTACTTCGGTGGCAGCACCGCCTACAACGGCAGCACCAATGTGTGGACCGCGCCGACGTTCAGCATCTCCAGCATCGCCACCGATGGCACCTTCACCAGTGGCGATTACAACAACGTCACCGCGGCCTTCACTGCCGTGGACGGTTCGCTGAGGATCCTCAACCAGCGCATCAGCAACGGCGGCGGTGGCAGTGCCTACCTGGCGGTGAACTCGACCGCGGCGGCGGCAAGCGCGGCCGGTGCCGAAGCGGTGGCCGTGGGCCCGCAGGCCAGTGCAGCCGGCGCCAACAGCGTGGCGGTCGGCAACGGGGCCAGCAGCAGCGCCGGCAACAGCGTGGCGCTGGGTGCAGGTTCGGTGGCCAGCGTCGGTGCGCAGAGTGGCTATACCGGGGCCTACGGGCAGACCGGCGCCAGCAGTTCCGCTGGCGAGGTGTCGATCGGCAGCAGTGGCAGCGAACGCAAGATCACGCATGTCGCCGACGGTTCCGATGACCATGACGCGACCAACGTCGGCCAGCTGAAGAACGGCGTGAACTACGCCATCGACCAGTCCAAGGCCTACACCGACCAGAAGATCCAGAACATCACCAACGTCGCCGGCAGCTTCCGTGCCAACAACACCAACAACCTGGCCGACCCATCCGCCAGCGGTGCCAACTCGGCCGCCGGTGGTGCAGGCTCCAGCGCGGCCGGGGCCAACGCGACCGCGCTGGGCAATGGTTCACAGGCGCAGGCCAACAACTCGGTGGCGCTGGGTGCGGGCTCGGTGGCCAACCGTGCCAACACGGTCTCGGTGGGTGCCAGCGGTGCCGAACGCCAGGTGGTCAACGTGGCCGACGGTTCGCAGGCCACCGACGCGGTCAACGTGCGCCAGCTGCAGGCCTCGCAGCAGGGCACGATCCGCTACGACACCACGGTCAATGGGGCCACCAACTACAACAGCGTCACCCTTGGCAGCACCAGCAGCGGGCCGACCACGGTACGCAACGTCGCTGCCGGTACCGCCGGTACCGACGCGGTCAACGTGGACCAGCTGAAGTCGGGCATGGCGCAGACCCTGGACTGGTCCAAGGCCTATACCGATGAGCGCATGGGCGGCTTCGAGCGCGACCTGCGCAAGACCGACAACCGCGCCTCGGCCGGTATCGCTTCGGCGATGGCCACCGCCGCCCTGCCGCAGCCCAGTGAAGCGGGCCGCAGCATGGCCTCGATCGCGGCCGGCAGCTACAACGGCGAATCGGGCGTGGCGGTGGGCATCTCCGGTGTCTCCGAAGGCGGTCGCTGGATCTACAAGTTCAGCGGTTCGACCAACAGCCGAGGCGAGGCCGGCGTGGCCGTCGGTGCCGGCATCCAGTGGTGATCCCCGCGGCCGGGCCGCACGCGCGGCCCGGCATCGCGGAAACGTCTACAGGGGGAATGACATGAAACCGCATCGTATCGCCCGCGCCGGCCGGTTCGCCGCAACGCTGGGCCTGGTCCTGGGGTTGGGCCTGCTGGCCGCGTGCCGCAGCCATGCGCCGGCCGCCGAGGGTCCGGCCGACGCCACCACCGTGCACTTCCCGGAGGTCTCCAAGGCCTCGCTGAAGGAAGGCATCTATCCCGACGTTGCCGACCTGCGCCGGTTCGCACCGGGCATGAGCAAGCGGCAGCTGTACACACTGCTGGGTACGCCGCATTTCAACGAAGGCATGTGGGGCGTACGCGAGTGGAATTACCTGTTCAATTTCCGCACCGCACAGGGCGCGGAGTACTTCACCTGCCAGTTCCAGGTCCGCTTCGACAGCAAGGGCATTGCGCAGGCGGGCTACTGGAAGCCGGAATCATGCGCGGCCGTGCTCGAGCCGCCGCGGCCACCGGCACCACCGGCACTGGCGCCGGCGCCGCTGCCGGAACAACCGCTGCGGCTGTCGGCCGACGCGCTGTTCGGCTTCGACAGCGCAGTGCTCAGTGCCGAAGGGCAGCGCGCGGTGCAGGGCATCCTGGCGCAGGTACGCGAGGCCGCACAGGTGCAGTCGATCCGGGTGACCGGCTACACCGACCGCATCGGCAGCGCCAGCTACAACCAGGCGCTGTCGCAGCGGCGTGCCGAGGCGGTGCGCGCTGCGCTGGTGCAGGGGGGCGTGCCGGCCGCCAGCATCAGTGCCGAAGGACGCGGTGCCGCCGAGCCGATCGTGCAGTGCGCGCAGCACAACCGGCGTGAGCTGATTGCGTGCCTGGCACCGAACCGGCGCGTGCAGATCGCCGGCATGGCGCAGCCGCGTTGAATTTCCTGCGCCGGGGCAATGCCCCGGCATCCCGAGTCCCCCCTGACTGCCGGCAGGCGTGGCAACGTCTCCCCCGTCGTCCACGCCTGCCGGCGGCTCAGGTCTGCAAACGGTGCACGTGATGAATGCCCAATTCCTGCCCCTCTCCATGAAGACGGAAGCCACTCTCAGCGTGTACGGGCAGCTCGGCAACCACGCCGTGGTGCGCATCCCCGGGCGGCGACTGCCAGGCCTGATCCTGCAGGCCGATACGGTGGCCGGTTTCCTGGCCCAGCTGCAGGAAGCGCAGGCGTGCCTGCGCAGCGGCCGGGCCCAGCGCACCGATGCCGAGCTGGACATGCTGATCGACGTGCTGCAGCAGTGGTACGCGCTGATCGAATCGCGCCTGGCCGACGCCGGCGAGGCACTCTAGAAGAAAAAGGGGACGGAGGGGATTAAGTCGTTCTTGCCCCGGCTGTGCCGGAAACGACTTAATCCCCTCCGTCCCCTTTTCCTGTATCAGGCGCGGGCGCGTACCTGCCAGCATGCGGCGTCCACGCGCACGCGGTCGCCCTCGATGAACGGTGCGAATGCTGCCAGCGCCCTGGACAGCAGCGGATGGGCGCGTTCGTCCGGCAACGTCCGCAATGCCATGCCCAATGGGCCCAGTTGGCCGACATAGGTGGGCAGGTCGTCGCGGGCAAGAGAGCAGGGCAGGTCCACGGCGGTCACCTCCACATCGTTCCAGCCGGCCGCCTGCAGCAGGCGCTGCACGCGTTCGCCATCGGCGAAGGCGAACTGTCCCGGCGCGCCGGGCACGCGGGGTGGCAGATCCAGCGCATCGCCGATGGCGCGCTCGGCGGTGGTCATGAACGGGTTCTCCTCGGCACTGCGCCAGGCAATGAAGTGCAGGCCGGCGCGGGGTCGTGCCGCGCGGCGCAGGTTGGCGAAGGCTGCCTCGGTATTGTCGAAGAACATCACCCCCAGCCGCGACTGGATCCAGTCGAAGTGCGCGGAAGGCAGCGGATGCCGCTGTGCATCGGCAAGGATGAAGTCAGCCGCCCGTCCGGCGGCCTCGGCGCGTTGGCGGGCCAGCGCCAGCATCGGCGCGGAAATGTCCAGCCCCGTGCAGTGCGCCGCCGGGCGCGCTGCCGCTGCGGCCAGCAGGCTGGCGCCGGTGCCGCAGCCGATGTCCAGCAGTTGCGTGACGGCCTGCGGCAGTTCGGCGGCCAGCAGGTCGGCCATCGGCTGGAACAGGCCATCGAGGATGGCCTGCTGTTCGACCCATATCTGGCCGCCGGGACCGTTCCACAGGGTGTTCTGATCAACAGGGGATGTACTGGCCATGGCCTTGCCTCGCCGGGAAATTGGCCCTAGGTTGGCGCTTGAAGGTGACTTGAGGTCAAGCCCATGCGTGAACTGGATATCGGCGAGGTGGTCAAGCGCAGCGGCGTGCCGGCCTCGACCCTGCGCTACTACGAACAGCTGGGGCTGTTGCAGGCGCTGGGCCGCCGCGGCCTGCGCCGGCAGTACGACGCGCAGGTGCTGGAACAGCTGGCGCTGATCGGCCTGGGCCAGGCGGCCGGGCTGTCGTTGCAGCAGATCGGTGCATCACTGCCGTCGCCGCAGGGATGCATCTCACTCGACCGCGAGGCACTGCTGGCACAGGCCGAGGTGCTGCAGCGGCAGATCACCCGGTTGCAGCGGGTGCGCCGGCACCTGCAGCGCGCGGCGGCCTGCCCGCAGGCGGAGGATGCCCGCAAGTGCGGTTCGTTCCGGAAACTGTTGCGCGCGCAGCAGCGGATGGGCGGTTGAATCAATCGCGGGTACTGACTTCCCAGGTGGCATGCAGCACGCCCGGCACGTGCTCCATCCGCGCCAGGACCAGGTCCAGCTCGTCGGCGCTGACCGCCGTACTGACCAGCACTGCGATCACGTCGGTGGGCGCGTCGGCATGCTCGACCAGCTGTACGTCGCCCACCGGATACTGCGCCGCCTCCAGCGCGTCGACCAGGCGCTCGCGCACCCGCGGCACCGCTTCGGCGTCTACGCTCAGGCGCACCTCGTAGGTGGCCTCGGTCGCCGCCTCGTTGATCGGGATGCGGTTGATCGCATTGACCAGGGGCCGAAGCAGGGTGTTGCCGGCGATGATCAGCACGGTCAGCAGCACGCCCTCGGCCAGCATGTCCGCGCCGGTGCAGCTGCCAACGGCCGCCGAGCACCACAGGGTGGCGGCCGTGTTCAGGCCGCGCACGTTCATGCCTTCCTTCATGATCACGCCGGCACCCAGGAAGCCAACGCCGGAAACCACGTAGGAGATCACCCGTACCGCCTCGGCGCTGCCGGCGATGCGCATGCCGAGGTCGACGAAGGCGGCGGCGCCGACCGCGACCAGCACATTGGTGCGCAGGCCAGCCGTGCGCTGCCGGTACTGGCGCTCGGCGCCGATCAGGGTGCCCAGCACGAAGGCGGCCAGCAGGCTGACGACGGTGTCGGCGAAGGGGCCCGCCTGGAAGGTCTCGATGAAGCGCATGGCCGGAGTCTATCGCGTCGAAGTGACAGTGGCTCAACGCCATGCGTGGATATCCGGGATGTCGATCGCCAAGGTGCCGGAAACGACTTAATCCCCTCCGTCCCCTTTTTGCGGGTCAGTCGGTGTCCTCGACGCGCTCGCCCATCAGTTCGCGCTGGCGCTTGTCCAGCTCCTCGGCGTAGCGCTTGCGCACGAAAGCTTCGGAGACGACGCCCAGTACCTGGCCGTCGGCGGCGACCACGGCCAGTTCGTCGGCCTGGGTCTGGTCGAAGCGCTGCATCACGCTCACGACGTCCGCGGCCGGCGACAGCGACACCTCCCGGTTCTCGGCCAGCTCGCCGATCGCGGTTTCCGGCTTCACGCCATCGCCGTAGACGCGCGGGATCTGCACGATGCCAGCGTAGTGGCCCTCGCTGTCGATCAGGACCACGCGGCTGCCTGAGCCCAGCGGGAAGCGCTGGCGGAACGCGGCGGCGTCGAGATCGGCCGGAGCGGTGGCCACGCCCTTGCGCATCAGCCGGCCGGCGCTGAGGTTCTGCACCCACCCCACGTCGCGGGCGCTCTTGATGGTCTCTCCGCGCAGGTGCATGCGCCAGGTCGAGAACGAATAGCCGAACCACTGCCGGACCAGTGTGCTGGACACCAGCACCGCGCTCATCACCACGCTGGTCAGCAGGAAGTCGTGGGTGCCTTCCAGTACCAGCATGGCCATGGTCATCGGCGCACCGACCACGGCCGCCGCCAGCGCGGCCATGCCGGCGAGCGCGGCGGAGGTGGCGTCGATCACCGGCACGCCGGTGGCCAGCGCCAGCAGGCCGGCGAACAGCGCGCCGACCAGGGTGCCCATGAACAGCGAGGCGAAGAACAGGCCGCCACGGAAGCCGAAGCCCAGCGAGATGCCCGAGGCCAGGCATTTCAGGGCCAGCAACCCGCCGATCCAGATCAGCGGCAGCTGCGTGGTCAAGTCCAGGTGCAGCGCGCCATGGCCGGACGACAGCACCTGCGGGCTGGCCAGGGCCAGCGGGATCAGCAGCAGGCCGCCGACCACCGGCCGTCCCCACAGCGGCAGCGGGCTGCGCTTGACCGTGCCTTCGATCGAGGCGATCAAGCGCATCACCAGGATGCCGACCATTGCACAACAGCAGCCGAGCAGGCCGTAGATGGCATAGTCGGCGGCGCGGACATCAATCGTCGAAGCGGCTGGCAGCAGGTAGGCCTCGATGCCCGCCTGGTCGGCCACGAACGCACCGGCCAGTGCGGCAACCGCCACCGGCGCCAGTGCGGCCGGGGTGTAGGCGCCGATGACGATCTCGAAGGCGTAGAACGCACCGGCCAAGGGGGCACCGAAGGCGGCGGCGATCGCACCGGCGGCCCCGGCGCCGACCAGGATGCGCACATCGTTGCGGCGCAGGCGCATCACCCGGCCCAGCTGCGAGCCGCTGCCGGCGCCCATCTGCGTATACGACGCCTCCAGCCCGACCGAGGCGCCACAGCCGTTGGAGAGCAGGGTCTGGGTCAGCACGATCAGGTTGTCGCGCATCGACATGCGGCCGCCATGCAGGGCATTGGCTTCCACCGCGTCGAGCAGCGGGCGCTTGAGCCGTGCCGCCGCCAGGCTGACCAGGCCGACCAGCAGGCCACCCAGTGGCAGCACCAGCAGCGCGGTCCAGGTCAGCGCGGGCAGGGAGCTCAGGCGCATGCCGTCGTCCAGCCCGTACAGGGTGCCCTGCAGCCAGCGCGCAATGCCGGACTGCAGCAGGGTCAGGTAGCCGGCGATCAGTCCGACCACCAGGGCCAGCGCGATGAACCACAGGTCGCTGCCGCGCAGCCGCAGCCGCAGGCCCTGGAAGGCCAGGTGCAGGCGCGATGGCGAAACAGGCAGCGACATGGTGGCGGCATCATACGCCGCCACCGTGATCGCCACCGTCACTGCATCGGGCGGTTACCGCGTCAGAAGCGGTAGCGGCCCTGCACGTAGAAGGTGCGCGGCGCGGCCACCATGCGGCCGGCGTTGCCATCGACGTTGCGGGTGTACCAGCGCGTGTCGGCCAAGTTGTTCACGCCCAGTGCGATCTCGCTGTCGCCCAGGCCCGGTACCTGCCAGGCCACCTGCGCGTTCCACAGGCGCACGCCCGGCACGCGGCCCACGCGCGCATCGGCGCTTTCGTCCCAGGTGTTGGCCGCATCGGAGAACTGGCCGCTCTGGTGGGTGCTGGAGACATTGAAGGTCCATCCGGCCAGCGCATAGCGGGCGCCGACACTGTCGGTGTCGCGCGCGTAGAACGGCACGTCCAGGCCACGGTTGTCACCGGACTGCTGGATCGCCTGGGTCCAGGTGTAGTTGGCGTACAGCTCCAGCCCGGCCAGCGCACTGTCCTCGGCGAAGTGGTACTCCAGCGCGCTTTCCACGCCCTTGTGGTCGGTGGCGCCGATGTTCTGGAAGGTCGGTGGGGTGATGCCCGGCACCTGCAGGATCTGGTTGTCGAAGCGCATCTTGAACACGGTCACCTCCGCGCGCAGTGCGCCGTCCTGCCAGCGCGCACCCAGCTCGGCGGTCTTTGCCACTTCCGGGTTCAGCGGATTGCGGGCGGTCTGCGAGTTGAGCTGGATGTTCTGCACCGGCCCGAACGAGGTGGTGTAGTTGCCGAACAAGGTCAGCTGCGGGGTCAGCAGGTAGGCGATGCTGAGCGAGGGCAGGGCCTTGTCGTTGCGGCTGCTGAAGGTGGCGCCGCCGCCGGCCTGGCGACGGTCCATGTCGATCCATTCCATGCGCACGCCCGGGGTGATCCGCCACGGGCCGATCGCGATGCGGTCGTCGATGTAGAACGCATGGGCATCGGTGGCGTTGTCGAAGCGGGTGGTGGCACTGGCCACGCCGGTGCGGCGGGTGACGGTGTAGCTGCGGTCGTTGCCACGTTCGCGCAGGAAGCGGTAGCCGGCGGTGATGTCGTGCACGCTGGCACCGCAGTGCAGGCGCTGGGTGTAGCGCGGCTCGATGCCGAGCACGCGGTAGTCACGCGGCTGCACGGTCAGCTGGGTGTTGGCGGCGTTGATCAACGAGCTGGCGCGGCTGCTTTCGTTGTAATAGGCCAGCACCTCGAACTCGCTGTTGGCCGACAGCGTGTTGGTGTAGCCCAGGTCGATGCCGGTGCGGTGGCCCTTCCAGAAATCGGTGGGGCGGGTGTTCTGGAACGGGTCGGCCTCGTACTGCGCACGGGTCAGGCCGCCCGGGGTCAGTGAACGCACGTCGTAGTAGGAGAGCTTGGCGCGCA
Source organism: Stenotrophomonas sp. YJH_SMC_10 (assembly GCF_059371555.1). Taxonomy (NCBI): domain Bacteria; kingdom Pseudomonadati; phylum Pseudomonadota; class Gammaproteobacteria; order Lysobacterales; family Lysobacteraceae; genus Stenotrophomonas; species Stenotrophomonas sp. YJH_SMC_10. The sequence continues at coordinate 718,101 of NZ_JCAFUS010000001.1, forward strand.
GCTCCTGCTGTTCGTCGATCGCGTAAGCGAACTTCAGTGCGAGGTCGTTGAAGCGGTCATCGCTGCCCTGGCGCCAGCCACGCCCATCCTGGCCGGAGTACAGCAGGGCCGCACCCAGGCCGTTGTCACCGGTGCCGCCGAGGAAGATGTTGTACTGGGTGCTGTCACCGCCGCCATGGTCATGGGCGGTGTAGCGCGCGCCGGCTTCGCCGTGCAGGCCCGCGTCGGTCGGAATGGCGCGGGTGCTGAAGTTGATGATGCCGCCCACGTTCTGCGGGCCGTAACGCACCGCGCCGCCGCCACGCACCACGTCGATCGAGTCGATGTTGGACAGGCTGGTCGGTGCGAACGACAGCTGTGGTTGGCCATAGGGCGCCACCGCCAGCGGTACGCCATCCAGCAGCACGGTCGAGCGCGGCGAGTAGCGCCCGGTCAGGCCGCGCACGCCGATGTTCAGCGACACCGAACTGCCGGCCGTGCCGGAGTTGTCGGTGACCTGCACGCCGGGGATGCGTCGCATGGCGTCGCCGATGCTGGCCGCGCCGCTGGCCTCGATGCGCTGGCGGTCGACCACCGTGCGTGCGCCAGCGAAGCGCTTGACGCTGTCGTGCAGGCCGGTGCCCAGCCAGCTGCCGGAAACCTGGATGCTGTCCAGCGTGGTGGCGCTGTCCTGCGCGAAGGCGGCAGCAGCCGGGAACAGGCACAGGGCGAGGGCGGCGGCCAGCGGCAGGCGGGCCGGTTGCAGGGCGTGGAAGGGCATCGGTTCGGGCTGCGGAAGGTCGTAAATGAGAATTATTGCCGATTCCGTTGTGCAAGGGAATGCGCTGCCGGGTCATGCCGATGCCCCGGTGGTAAAGTGCGCGACTGCTTTCCTGACCGCCGAGATCTGCCATGTCCCAAGCCGCCTTCTACCCCGTTGGAACCCCTGGCCAGCCGTGGGGCGCAGCGGAACGGGAGGCGTGGCGGAGCCGCCAGCAGCGCCTGCGTCGCTATGACGACGAGGTGCTGCCGCGCATCGACGCGCTGGCCTCGCGCTTCGACAAGGTGGCCTACGGCCAGCTCGACTACGCTGGCGAGACCTATACGTTGTTCGCCCTGCGCAGCCGCGACTGGAACCCGGCGCTGCCGGCCGCCCTGGTCACCGGTGGCGTGCACGGCTATGAGACCAGTGGCGTGATGGGCGCGCTGGAGTTCCTCGAAAAGCACGCTGCCGACTATGCCGGGAAGGCCAACCTGCTGGTGGCGCCGTGCGTGAATCCGTGGGGCTTTGAGCGCATCAACCGCTGGAACTTCGATGCGATCGACCCGAACCGCAACTTCCGTACCGATGGCCCTGCGCGTGAATCAACTGCGGTCATCGACCTGATCGCGCCGTACAAGGGCCAGTTCGTGCTGCACATCGACCTGCACGAGACCACCGACAGCGACGAGAGCGAGTTCCGCCCGGCGCTGGCCGCCCGTGACGGCAAGCCGTTCGAGCCGGGCCTGATCCCCGATGGCTTCTACCTGGTGGATGACAGCGAGAACCCGCAGCCGGCCTTCCAGCAGACGGTCATCGCCGCCGTGGAGAAGGTCACCCATATCGCCCCGGCCGATGACAAAGGCGAGATCATCGGTTCGCCGGTGATCGCCCACGGCGTGATCGAGTATCCGCTGGTGAAGCTCGGACTGTGCGCGGGCATCACCGGTGCGAAGTTCACCACCACCACCGAGGTCTACCCGGACAGCCCACGGGCGACCCCGCAGCAGTGCAACGACGCACAGGTGGCGGCGGTGTGCGCGGCGCTGGATTACGCGCTCGCCCATCGTTGACCGGGATTGCCGGCCAGCGGCCGGCACTACCTCACCCCAATGCGTCGGCCCACCATAGGGCGGCCGGTCCCGGCGGTGTGCGCGGCGGTGGGTTACGCGCTCGCCCATCGCTGACCGGGATTGCCGGCCAGCGGCCGGCACTACCTCACCCCAATGCGTCGGCCCGCCATAGGGCGGCCGGTCCCGGCGGTGTGCGCGGCGGTGGGTCACGCGATCACCCATCTTTGGCCGGAATTGCCGGCCAGCGGCCGGCACTACCTCACCCCAATGCGTCGGCCCACCCTGGGGCGGCCGGTTCCGGCGGCGTGTCGCGGCGCTGGATGATGCGCTCGCCCATCGTTGACCGGTAGTGCCGGGCGCTGGCCGGCAACCACGCGAGACCGGATTGCCGGCCAGCGGCCGGCACTACCTCACCCCAATGCGTCGGCCCACCATAGGGCAGCCGGTCCCGGCGGGGTGTCGCGGCGCCACAGCAGGTCGCTGTGGATGCGCCGCGGCCAGCCGGGCAGCACCATTTCCACCAGGCGCCCGCGGTCATAGCGCTGCACCAGCGCCCGCGGCAGTTCGGCCCAGCCGATGCCGTCCTCGGCCATCTCCATCACCATCAGGTAGTCGGTGGCGGTCCAGGCCAGGCCGGTGACCACGCGGGAAGGATCGACTTCCGCGCTCAGGCGCACCTGCCGATGCCGTGCCAGTTGTGCGGCGGCGCGACGCCCGGCGCTGGCCAGCGGATGGTCGCGCGCCACGTACACCGACAGTTCGCTGTGGTGGGCCAGCGGTCGCGCCACCAGTCCATCGGGATAGCGCTCCTGCCTGGGCAGCAGGCCCAGCCCGGCGCGACCACTGCCGACCAGTTCCAGCACGTCCTCCCCCTCGGCATCCAGCCATTCCAGTTCGATCTCCGGGAACGCCTCGGCGAAGCGCTGCAGGATCCGCTGCTCTGGATCGAGCTGGTAGACATCGGAAAACACCACGGTCAGGCGCGACTCGACCGGTGCGGCCAGGCGCACGCTCAACTGCTGCAGGCGCGCATCGGCAGCCAGGATTTCCTGCGCATGACCCAGCACCTGGCGGCCGGCTTCGGTCAGCTGCGGGTAGCGCCCGCTGCGGTCGAACAGGCTCACGCCCAGGTCGGCCTCCAGGTGGGCAATGGCGGTGCTGACCGTGGACTGGGTCTTGTGCAGCCGTCGCGCTGCAGCCGAGAACGAGCCCAGCGCGGCGGCTTCCACGAAGGCCTGCAGGGATTCTGGGGAGTAGGGCATTGATCCATCGCTCCAGTCGATGGAATCCATTTTGATACCACCGTAAAAGACGATGATACTGATCTCCATCAGCGGTGTCTGCACCGCGCTCGAGATCATCCACGCACGGCGTGGATCTACTGAAGGCGGTGCGCGATGCCGCCCCGCAAGGAGTTTCACATGTCCCGTACCGTTCCCGCCCGTGGCGCACTGGTCGCCTGGGCCTGCCTGACCGTGGCGATCGTCGCCGAGGTGGTCGGCACCTCGTTCATGGCCCACGCCGCCCGCGATGGCGGCTGGGCCGGTTATCTGATCATGGCCGGCGCGCTGGCGCTGTCCTATTTCTTCCTGGCGCAGTCGGTGCGCCGCATCGCGGTGGGCGTGGCGTACGCGGTGTGGGAAGGCCTCGGCCTGACCCTGCTGACCGTGGTCGGCCTCACCGTCTTCGGCGAGAGCCTGTCGCTGCAGCAGCTGGCCGGCCTGGTGCTGGCGGTGGTCGGCATCGTCTGCGTCACCCTTGGGGAGGCGCACTGATGAATACCCTGGCCCTGTTTTTCGTGATCTGTTCGGCGCTGATCGACGTCGCCGCCAACATGATGGTGGCCAAGTCGGAGGGCTTCCGCCGCTGGCGCTGGGGCGTCGCCGCGATCGTCCTGGTCTGGATCGCCTTCGCCCTGCTCGGCCAGGCCGTGCGCTACATGGACCTCGCCACTGCGTACGCGCTGTGGGGCGCGATCGGCGTGATCGGTACGGCCAGCTGCGGTCGCCTGTTGTTCGGCAACCGTCTGCGCCCGATCGGCTGGGTTGGCATCGCCTTGGTCACCGCGGCGGTGCTGCTGCTCAGCACCGCCAAGTAGCACCGGGTCCTTTCGCGCGTGGCGGCTCGCGGCATGGCGGCACCGGTGCGGGCGATTTGCGAAGTCACCTGCGCTCATCGACACTGCGGTTTTCCACATGGAGTGCCCGCATGTTCAGCCACATCACCGTCGGAACCAACGACATGGATGCCGCGCGCCGCTTCTACGACGCCCTGTTCGCCGCGATGGGGGCACGCCCGGGCGTGTTCGACGAGAAGGGCCGGCTGCTGTACTTCAAGGATGGGCGGATGTTCGGCGTGACCGCGCCGATCGACGGGCAACCGGCGTGCCGTGCCAACGGTGGCACCATCGGCTTCAGCCTTGGCAGTGCCGACGCCGTGCGTGGTTGGCAGGATGCGGGCGTGGTCCACGGCGGCACCGCCATTGAAGACCCGGCGGGCGTCCGCACCATGGCCGGTCGCCAGCTGTTCCTGGCCTACCTGCGCGATCCGGATGGCAACAAGCTGTGTGCAGTGCACGCCCTGTCGTGATGGGATGGCGCGCGCGGTCCGGGTCTGTTCCGGCGCGTGCGGTCAAACCCGAAACAGGCGTGCCGGCGCGCGCGTGGTAGCACGGAAATGCGGGGCTGGCTGATGCAGGCAGGCCGCGACTTCATGCGCCGTCCACTGCGGTTCAGCCAGAATTGGTCGGCTAACCCTTTGATCTACCGGAGAACGCCGCCCCATGGATGCACTGGAGCCGCAACAATCCCCGGTGCGCACCCTTCGGCCTGTGTTCGCCTTCGCGGCGATCGTTGTCGTGGCGTTCGCGCTGTTTGTCAGCCTGTATCCGCTCGGTGCGGGCCGCCTGCTGCTGCAGGCCCAGGACTGGGCCGCCCTGAATGTCGGCTGGTACTACCTGCTCGCGATGACCCTGTACCTGGTGTTTGTGGTCGGCGTGGCGCTGTCCAAGTACGGTGGCATCAAGCTCGGCGCCGACCATGACGAGCCGGAGTTCAGCTATCTCTCGTGGGCCGGCATGCTGTTCGCCGCTGGCATCAGCATCACCCTGTTCTTCTTCTGCGTATCCGAACCGCTGACCCATTACCTGCAGCCGCCGCAGGGCGACCCGGCGGCGGGCGAGGCCGGCGCGCGCCAGGCCATGCAGCTGCTGTTCCTGCACTGGGGCCTGCACGGCTGGGGCGTGTTCGCGCTTGCAGCAATGGCGATGGCCTACTTCGCCTACCGCCACAACCTGCCGCTGGCACTGCGCTCAGCGCTCTATCCGCTGATCGGCAAGCGCATCAACGGCCCGATCGGCTACACCGTGGACGCGCTGGGCATCGTCGCCACCGTGTTCGGCATCGGCGCCGACATGGGCTTCGGCGTGCTGCATCTCAATGCGGGCCTGTCACACCTGTTCAACATCCCGCACTCCAACCTGGTGCAGATCATCCTGGTGGTCAGCATGATGGGCGCGGCGGTGGCCGTGGCGGTATCAGGCGTGGAGAAGGGCGTGCGCTGGATGGCCAACATCAACATGCTGCTGGCGATCGCGCTGGTGCTGTTCATGCTGTGCGCCGGGCCTACCCAGTACCTGCTGAGTACGCTGATGCAGAACCTGGGCGACTATCTGGGCAGCGTGGTCGGCAAGAGCTTCGACGTGTACGCCTACGGTGGCCGGCCGGAATGGCTGGGCGGCTGGACAGTGTTCTACTGGGCCTGGTGGATCGGCTGGGCGCCGTTCGTGGGCCTGTTCATCGCGCGCATCTCGCGTGGCCGCACCATCCGCGAATTCGTGTTCGGCGTGCTGCTCATCCCGCTGGGCTTCACCCTGGCCTGGCTGTCGATCTTCGGCAACAGCGCGCTGGACCAAGTCCTGCACCACGGCCAGCAGCAGCTGGCACAGCTGGCGGTGGATGATCCGCCGACGGTGCTGTATGCACTGCTGGACAGCTACCCGTGGAGCCGCACGGTGATCGCGGTGACGGTGCTGGTCAGCTTCATCTTCTTCGTGACCTCGGCCGACTCGGGGGCGGTGGTGTTGTCCACGCTGTCCTCGCACGGCGGTGCACCGGAGGACGATGGCCCGCGTTGGCTGCGCGTGTTCTGGGGCACGGTGATCGCCGTGCTGACCGCCGGGCTGCTGCTGGCCGGCAGCATCGACGCGCTCAAATCCGCGGTGGTACTGGCGTCGCTGCCGTTCTCGGCGGTGCTGCTGCTGATGATGTGGGGCCTGACCCGCGCCTTCAGTGATGAATCGCACCGCAAGCGCGCGCTGCAGTACCGGCCCTCGCCGCTGATCGGCGACGACCGCCACCACCAGGGCTGGCGCCAGCGCCTGAGCCAGGCCATGCATTTCCCGGTGCGCGACCAGGTATACCGCTTCATGGACGACACGGTGAAGCCGGCGATGGAGGCGGTGGCCGAACAGCTGCGCGGGCAGGGCTGGGACGTGGCCACCCGCTTCGAGGCCGGCGACATGGAGCTGACGGTGAACCACGGCGAGCAGCAGGATTTCCTGTACCGGGTGATCCTGAGCGGCTACCTGACCCCGTCGTTCGCCGCCCAGCAGCTGCGCAACCAGCGCTACTACCGCGCTGAAGTGCACCTGTTCGAAGGCAGCCAGGACTATGACCTGGTCGGCTACAGCCGCAAGCAGATCATCAACGACATCATCAGCCAGTACGAACGGCACCTGCAGTTCCTGCACCTGAGCCGGTGATGCAGGAACGCCTGGATGGGTAGAGTCGACTGTTAGTCGACTGCTCCTGCTTGCGGACATCGA